>CAJUTL010000011.1 GCA_910589395.1 uncultured Oscillospiraceae bacterium | reverse complement strand
AGCCGAAGGTCATCTGGGTCAGGTCGTTGGTGCCGAAGGAGAAGAACTCGGCCTCTTCCGCGATCTTGTCGGCGGTAAGAGCGGCGCGGGGGATCTCAATCATGGTACCTACCTTGTACTTCAGGTCGGAACCGGCCTCGGCGATGATACGGTCGGCGGTTTCAACCACTGTCTTCTTAACGAACTTCAGCTCCTTGACCTCACCTACCAGCGGGATCATGATCTCGGGCACGATGTGCCAATCGGGATGAGCCTTGTTCACATTGATGGCGGCCTTGATGACGGCCTCGGTCTGCATTTCCGCGATCTCAGGATAGGTGACGGCCAGACGGCAGCCACGATGGCCCATCATGGGATTGAACTCATGGAGAGAGGAAATGATGGCCTTGATATCCTCCACGGTCTTGCCCTGAGTTTTTGCCAGCGCCTCGATATCCTTTTCCTCGGTGGGAACGAACTCATGCAGAGGCGGATCCAGGAAGCGGATATTGACATGCTTGCCCTCCAGGGCCTCGTACAGCTTCTCAAAGTCTCCCTGCTGCATGGGCTCCAGCTTGGCAAGAGCGGCCTTGCGCTGCTCCACGGTATCGGAGCAGATCATCTCGCGGATCGCGGCGATACGGTCGGGATCAAAGAACATGTGCTCGGTACGGCACAAGCCAATGCCCTGAGCGCCGAAGGTCACAGCCTGCTGGGCGTCCTTGGGGGTATCGGCATTGGTGCGTACCTCCAGCTGGCGGTACTTGTCGGAGAGCTCCATGATCCGGCCGAAATAGCCGCCGGTGGTGGAAGCGGGCACGGTGGGGATCGCCTCGCCGTAAATGTTACCGGTGGTGCCGTCGAGAGAAATGTAATCTCCCTCATGATAGGTGCGGCCGTTCAATTCGAACTTCTTGTTGGCTTCGTCCATCTTGATGGCGCCGCAGCCGGAAACACAGCAGGTGCCCATGCCGCGGGCAACCACAGCCGCGTGGCTGGTCATGCCGCCGCGCACGGTGAGAATACCCTGAGAGTAGTGCATGCCCTCAATATCCTCGGGAGAGGTCTCCAGGCGAACCAGAACGACCTTCTCCCCCTTCTGGCCCTGCTCCACGGCGTCCTCTGCGGTAAAGACGATCTTGCCGCAGGCGGCTCCGGGAGAAGCGGCCAAAGCGCTGGCCACGGGAGTGGCGGCCTTCAAAGCGGCCGGATCAAACTGCGGGTGCAGCAAAGCGTCCAGCTGCTTGGGATCGATCATCAGCAGCGCGTCCTCCTCGGTCTTCATGCCCTCGTCGATCAGATCGCAGGCGATCTTGATGGCGGCGGTGGCGGTGCGCTTGCCGTTTCTGGTCTGCAGCATGTACAGCTTGCCGTGCTCCACGGTAAACTCCATATCCTGCATGTCGTGATAATGATCCTCCAGGGTCTTGCAGACGGCCTGGAACTGAGCAAACGCCTCCGGGAACTTCTCGGCCATCTGTGCAATAGGCATAGGAGTACGCACGCCGGCCACAACGTCTTCGCCCTGGGCATTGGTCAGGAACTCGCCCATCAGCTTCTTTTCGCCGGTGGCGGGATCGCGGGTGAAGGCCACGCCGGTGCCGCAGTCATCACCCATGTTGCCGAACGCCATCATCTGCACGTTGACGGCGGTACCCCAGGAATAGGGGATCTCGTTCATCATGCGGTACACGTTGGCGCGGGGGTTGTCCCAGGAACGGAACACGGCCTTGACGGCGCCCATCAGCTGCTCTACGGGATCCGTGGGGAAATCCTCACCGATCTTGTTCTTGTATTCGGCCTTGAACTGGTTTGCCAGCTCCTTCAGATCCTCGGCGGTCAGCTCGGTATCCTGAGTGACGCCCTTCTTTTCCTTCATCTCATCGATGAGCTGCTCAAAATACTTCTTGCCCACTTCCATAACCACATCGGAATACATCTGGATAAATCTTCTGTAGCAGTCATAGGCCCAGCGGGGATTGTTGGACTGCTCCGCCATGACCTGCACCACTTCCTCATTGAGGCCCAGGTTCAGAATGGTGTCCATCATGCCGGGCATGGAAGCGCGGGCGCCGGAACGAACGGAAACCAGCAGAGGATTGGTCTTATCACCGAACTTCTTTCCGGTGATCTCCTCCATTTTTCCCACATACTCCATGATCTGGGCCTGGATCTCGTCGTTGATCTTCCGGCCGTCCTCATAGTACTGAGTGCAGGCCTCGGTGCTGATGGTGAAGCCCTGGGGAACGGGCAAGCCGATCTTGGTCATTTCCGCAAGGTTCGCGCCCTTGCCGCCAAGAAGCTCCCGCATGGACGCATCGCCTTCGCTGAACAGGTAAACGTACTTGTGGCTCATTGGTATCTACCTCCTAAAAGTGTTCAACCGGACAGATGAACTGGCCTCCGGGTGACAGCAAAACATGCCGTTCGGAAAGCTCTTCGGCTTGTCCGCACGGTATCTTTAGAAAATTATACCAAACTCTTCCGAAAAATTCCATAGGGAATTCAAAGAATTTTTCAAATTTTTTTTGCAAAAATCGCGAATCCCCGGTTTCTCTGCCCGTCCCACGCAAAAACCGGCAAAATACCGCTTGAAAAAACAAACCGCTGCTGGCATAATAACATATAGACCATTCCTTGAGAACCCCGGCGGGCAGGAGCCTCCTTCCCGCCCTGTCTTTGTGTTCTGAAGAGTAAGCGTACTTGTTTTGGGAAGGCGGAAAAGCTATGCTGGATTTTATAAAAAAAAATCGTCCCCGTTCGGGAGGCTCTGTGGAATTTATGATCGTCGGTCTGGGAAACCCCGGCAGGCAATATGAAAACACCAGGCACAATGCCGGCTTTATGGCCTTGGACCGCATTGCGGAGAAAGCTCACACTGAGATCAAGCGTATCAAATATAAGGGGCTGATCGGGGAAGGCGTCCTTTCCGGGAAACGGGTGCTGCTGTTAAAGCCCACTACCTTTATGAACCTCAGCGGGCAATCCGTACAGGAGGCCATGAGCTTTTACAAGCTGACACCGGAGCAGGTCCTGATCCTGTTTGACGATATCAACCTTTCCCCCGGGAAGCTGCGGATCCGCAGGAAGGGCAGCGACGGCGGGCACAACGGCATGAAGAATATCATTTATCTCTCCGGCTCTGATCAGTTTCCCAGAATCAAGCTGGGAGTGGGACAAAAACCGCACCCCGATTATGATCTGGCGGACTGGGTGCTTTCCAGGTTCACCTCTCAGGAGCTGAAGGAGCTGTCTCCCGCTCTGGACAACGCCGCGGCCGCGGCAGAGCTGATCTTAAACGGCGAGCTGGACCGGGCGATGAACCTTTATAATTGAGAGCCGAAGCTTCTTTATGATCTGCCGAACATAGATACCTGAATTTTGAAAGGAACTGCCATCGCCTATGAAACTGATCAGCAATGGGCTGAAGCAATGGCCAGAATATGCCGCCCTGTCCCGGGCGGTAAAGGAAAACGCTTTCCCCGGAGCCGTTACCGGGCTTTCCGGGATCCATAAATGCTGCGTGATCAGCACGCTTTGCGAGGAAACCGGGAAAAAGGCCCTGATTTTGGCCGCCGACGAGGCGGAAGCTCAGCGCTTCTGCGAGGACTTGCAGGCACTGGGAAGAAGCCCTGTTTTTTTCCCGTTCCGAGATTTCGGCTTTCGGGACGCCGCCGGAACCTCTCACGAATACGAACGGCTGCGACTGGAAGCGTTGACAAGGCTCCTGAGCGGCTCCTGCGACTGCGTAGTGGCCTGTATCGACGCGGCGCTGCAGTATACCATGGGTCCGGAGGAGCTAGAAAAGCGCCTGTTTCACCTGGAAGCGGGCAAGGAAACTGAAATTGAAGAGCTGTTGTCCGCCTTGGTCGCCTGCGGCTACGTCAGAGAGGAACAGATCGAGGGCCCAGGCCAGTTCAGCCGCCGGGGCGGCATTGTGGACTTTTTTTCTCCCGGCAGTCAAAGCCCAGTGCGGGTGGAGTTCTGGGGAGACGAGATCGACTCCATCTCCTATTTTGACACCGCAACACAGCGCCGCACCGATCCGGTGGACACGGTAACGCTGGCCCCCTGCGTGGAGGTGATCCCCGATGATCCGGCTGCGCTGGCCGCTAAAATTGAAAAGCTCGCTTCTTCTCTGCGGGGGAAAGCCGCGCCGAAAGCAAAAGAAATTTTACAGTGCGAGGCGGAAAAGCTGCGAAACGGGCTGCACCTGGGCTCCCTCGATAAATTTATCACTCTCATCTATCCGGAAGCCTGTACCCTTTTTTCCTATTTTTCGCCGGAGGACAGCCTTCTGTTCTTTTCAGAGGGCAACAAGCTGAAGGAGAGAATGCGCACCGTCTTGTGGCAATGGGCGGAGGATCTGAAGGCGTATCTGGCGGAGGGGATCCTCTGCAAGGGGCTGGAGCTCTACACCGGTTCCTGGGAGGACGCTTTATCTGTTTCTCAGAAGATCCCTTCCCTATATCTGGATCTTTTTGCCAGGGGCAGCTATGAGGTACCCACCAGGACCCTTTTGAACATGACGGCCCGTCAGCTTCCTGTCTGGGGCGGCGGCACGCAGCTTTTGGCGGAGGATCTCTCTTCCCTACTTTCCCAAGGCCGGGCCTGCGTGGTGCTGGCCGGCACCGCCAGAGCCGGAAAATCCCTGGTGGAGGATCTGAAGCAGGCCGGGCTTCCCGTCTCTTATCTGGAAGCCCCCTCCACTGCCGCCAGGGGAACCGTCACTGTCACGGAGGGAACACTTTCCGCAGGCTTTGACCTGCCCGGCGGCGCTTTTGCCCTGATCACCCATGGCAGGCTGATGGCGGCAAAGGTCAAAAAGACAAAACGGGAAAAAAACAGCAAGGAGATCTCCAACCTCTCCGAGCTTTCTCCCGGAGATTACGTAGTACATTCCGCCCACGGCATCGGCGTGTTTGAAGGGATCCACAAGCTGGAAATGAACGGGATCGTCAAGGACTATATCAAGGTGCGCTACGCGAAAAACGACACCCTGTATGTTCCCGTCACCCAGCTGGACATGGTTTCCAAATATATTGGCCCCCGGGAGGACGCAAATGTCCGCCTGAGCAGACTGGGCGGCACTGATTGGCAGCGGCAGAAAACGAAGGTGCGGGCCGCCGTAAAGGATATCGCCAAAGATCTGATCCAGCTTTACGCCCAGCGCATGCAGCAGGAGGGCTACGCCTTTCCGCCGGACGGAGAATGGCAGTTTGATTTTGAATCTCATTTCGAGTTTGAGGAAACGGAGGATCAGCTGCGCTGCGTCAATGAGATCAAAGACGACATGGAACGGAATGTTCCCATGGATCGGCTGCTCTGCGGCGATGTGGGCTTCGGTAAAACAGAGGTTGCCCTGCGGGCAGCCTTCAAGTGCATCGCCGCCGGAAAGCAGTGCGCCATATTAGTCCCCACCACCATTCTGGCCTGGCAGCATTATCAGACCATTCTACGGCGGATGGAGGGCTTCCCTGTAGACGTGGAGCTGCTTTCCCGTTTCCGCACCCCCAAGCAGCAGGAGGAGATCCTGAAAAAGGTAAAGCGAGGCGGCATCGATATCATTGTGGGCACCCACCGGCTGGTATCAAAGGACGTGGCCTTTCACGACTTGGGCCTGGTCATTATCGATGAAGAGCAGCGCTTCGGCGTGGCGCAGAAGGAGCGGCTGAAATCCCTGTGCAAATGCGCCGATGTGCTCACCCTTTCCGCCACCCCCATTCCCCGCACGCTGAACATGGCCCTCTCCGGCATTCGGGATATGTCGGTGATCGAAGAAGCGCCCTTAGACCGGCACCCGGTACAGACCTATGTGCTGGAATACGACACCGGCGTGCTGTATGACGCTATTCGGAGGGAGCTGCGCCGGGGCGGGCAGGTATATTACCTGCACAATGATGTGGCCTCCATCGCCCGGGTGGCCGCCCGGATCCAGCAAAGTATTCCCGAGGCCCGGGTAGGCGTTGGACACGGAAAAATGAACGAGGAAGAGCTTTCAGAGATCTGGCGGCAGCTTTTGGACCACGAGATCGATATTCTGGTCTGTACCACCATCATTGAAACAGGGGTGGACGTGCCTTCGGCCAATACGCTGATCATAGAAAACGCCGACCGCATGGGGCTTTCACAGCTGCACCAGCTGCGGGGCCGGGTCGGGCGCAGCAACCGCCGGGCCTATGCCTACCTGACCTATGCCCCCAATAAGGTGCTGACGGAGATCGCCCAGAAGCGGCTTTCCGCCATACGGGAATTCACGGAATTCGGCTCCGGCTTCAAGATCGCCATGCGGGATCTTGAAATTCGCGGCGCGGGAAATATTCTGGGCGGCGAACAGCACGGGCATATGGAAACAGTGGGCTATGACCTGTATATCAAGCTGCTGGGAGAAGCGGTGAGCCTGATGAAAGGCGAGGAAGCCGTTCGCCCGGTGGACGAGGGCTGCCTTGTGGATATGCAGATACAGGCCCATATTCCGGAGGACTATATCAGCAGCACCAACCTGCGGCTGGATGTATACCGGCGCATTGCCGAGATCCGAAACGCGGAGGACGCTATGGACGTTACGGACGAGCTGATCGACCGGTTTGGAGAGCCGCCCGCTTCCGTAAAGGGCCTGCTGGACGTAGCGCTGCTTCGAAACACCGCCTCTCAGCTGGGGCTTTCGGAAATCAAGCAGCAGGGAGACGCCCTGTTCCTTTATAAAAAGGAATTCGACCTGGAGCAGGTGGGCAAGCTGATCCGGGCCATGAACGGCAGAGTGATGCTCAGCGCGGGAAGCCGCCCCTATATCAGTGTAAAAATCGGCACGCAAACGCCCCTGGACGCGCTTTCCGATATCCTCAGCGCCATGGAGGCTTCAGAGCTTGGCAGTTAGTTGTTAGTTGTTTAGAAGAAGGACCGCGTCCGCTGAATTGGAATTTGAAAGGAAAATAAAAATGGCAATTTCAAATATAAAAGAAATGATCAGCAGCGATATTCACAAGGTTTGGGAAACTGTTCTGGCTGTCGATGCCTATAGCACATGGCGCAGCGATATCAGTAAAACCGAGGTCATAAATCAGGATCAATTTATTGAGTACACAAAGGAAGGATATCCCACCAAGTTTACCATTACCGCTGTGGAACCATATAAACGATGGGAGTTTGATATGGAAAACAGCAATATGAATGGGCATTGGATCGGTACTTTCACTTCCAAAGGAAAGGAAACTCAAATTGACTTCACGGAATGTGTCACCGCCAAAAAGCTGATCATGAAGCCGTTTGTAAAAGCATTTTTGAAGAAGCAGCAGATGCAATTTGTCAGCGACTTAAAGAAAGCGTTAGAGCGGTAAATTGAAGCCTTACTGATAAACAGCAGGAAGCTCTTGCCTCCCCTAAACTAGAACCCCTCAGTCACGGCTTTGCCGTGACTGCTCCCTTTCAGGGGAGCCAAGGGTAAGTGCTAAACTATAATTTACCCGCTCCTGCCTTGCCCTTCATTGCTAATTGCTCATTCCTCATTGCCCATGATATTTGCCCTTTTTTTGATTGCGCTGCGAAGCAGCGCCTCCACCATCCAGCACCCAGCATCTAAATATCTGTAACCCTGAAATTTCTTCTAAAACTTTTTCCCTTATTTGCTGTAGACAAATTCGGGAAAATGCGATATAATATTTCTCGTTCTGTGCAGCTTGCTGCAAATTCCACATTTTTGAAAGGCATGATATTTTATGAGAAACACTTTGAAAAAAGCATTTGCCGCCCTTTTGGCCGCGGCTCTGTGCCTGAGCCTTGCAGGGTGCTATGACGAAAATAAGACCTGGGCAGCCAAGAAAGGCGACACCACTCTTCCCATTGGCAGCTATATCTACTATTTGAACAGCGCTTATTCCGAGGCCATGGCGAAGGTGCCCTCCGGCGATGAGGTAGTGAAGGCCACTATCGAGGAAAAGGACGCGGAAACCTGGATCAGAGAACGGGCGGAAAGCTATTTGAGATCCTTCTACTTCGTCAACGAAAAATTTGACGAGCTGGGTCTGGAGCTTACGGAGGACGACATCGCCTCTATCGACAGCAATACAGACAGCTTCTGGTCCTATTATAAGACCGGCTTTGAGGGAATGGGCATTGCGAAAGAATCTTTCCGCACCGCTTTTACCCTGTACAACACCCGGCAGGAAAAGCTTATGTACGCCATGTACGGCAAGGACGGCGAGCTGGAGCTTTCCGATGATGACCTGAAGGCTTATGTGACGGAGAATTATTACAATTACCAGTATTTCTCCGCTTCCCTTTCTACCACGGACGACGACGGGAATTCCCAGGATCTGACCGATGAGGAAAAAACCGCGCTCAAAACCAAGCTGGAAGCCTATGTAAGAGATATCAATAAAGGCGATATGACGCTGGAAGAGGCTGCCACGGATTACGCTGAGAAAGAGTTGGGCGGCGCCGACAAAACCACCTATTCCGCTCCCTCCCCCACCCAGATCACCAATTTGAACGAATCGATCCGTACCGGCATAGAAAGTGTAAAGGATAACGAGGCCGTTTTTGTAGAGACTTCTTCCTCTTACTTGGTAATTTTCCGTCTTCCCATTGCCGATGGCTTTTCCGATATGATCGCTGAGGAGAGCGGCAGAAACAGCCTGATCTCCAGTATGAAGGGGAAAGAATTCTCCGAATATGTTTTGGAGCAGGGTAAGTCCACCGAGGGCATTGAGATCAATGAGGCTGCTCTCAAGAGCGTCAAGCTCAGCTCTATGATAAACGATAACAATAAGAACGGAACCTCCAGCGCTTCTTCCAGTGAAGCTTCTGATGAAAATTCTTCCGTGGAAAGCAGTGCTTCCAGCACTGGTTCTGATTCCTGATCACCTGACTTTTAAGGGGCGGTTTTTACCGCCCCTTTTTTCTGTAGAAAAATACAGAAAAAGACAAAGAAACGACACTGTCTGAAAAATACCAAAAAAAGGGGTTTCCCTTTTGACATTCCTTTCCAAAAGGGATATAATAATTCATTATACCTGAATGAGAAGGCGGTCTCTCCGCTTTCCTGAAACACAGGCCCCTATTCCCTGTTTTTCGTTCTTTCAGCGGATCATACAGGTAAGACTGGAGGTGAAAGGAATTTGGCAAAAGAAACCATGCAAGCCGTCAATGAGGCGGAAAAATCAGCTCATCAGACGGTAGCGCATGCCAAAGAGGAAAGTGAACGGCTTTTGGCGGACGCTCAGGCACAGGGAAAGAAGCTGATCGCTGACGCGGAGAAGGAAGCCAAAAAAAGAGCCGATGTGCTCTGCGGCGTAGCCCGTGCCGACGCGGAAAAGCAAAAAGCGCGTTCTGCCAAAGAGACAGAGGAAGAACAGGCGCGCTTGAAAGAAACCGCCGCTGCTTCTCTGCTCCGGGTAGAAGAGGAGATCAAAAAAATCGTACTGGGTCAGTCTGAAAGGAGGTAGCTCATATGGCGGTACTTGAAATGAAGCGCATCAATATTTACGCGTTGAAAAAAAGCCGCAAGAAGCTTTTGGAGCTGCTTCAACGCCGGGGTGTACTGGAACTGAACACGCCGGAGCAGGCCGAAGAATACTTCTCAAAAACCGATACCGATTCCGCCCGGCTCACCTTTGAAAAAAACATTCAGCTTCTGACCGGCGCCGTGGCAATTCTGGATAGCTTTTCTCCGCCAGAGAAGGGATTTCTTTCCATGCTGAACGGCCGAACGCCCATTTCCGTAGCGGACTATGACGCTACCGCGCAGGAGGCTCCCGCCATCACGAAAATTGCGTCCCGTATTACGGCTCTCAGTAAAAAGATCACCGACAGCGAGGCGGAGATCCTGCGTCTCAGCGCACAGATAGACGCTTTAGAGCCCTGGCTGAACCTGGATATTTCCATGCGTACCATCAGCACCAATTCCTCCAGCGTCTTTATCGGCTCCTTTCCGGAGGAGTTGACGGAAGAGGAACTGAAGGCGCGGCTGGCCAAGGCCCTGCCGGAGGTTTCCGCCCTGGAGGCTGAGATCGTCAGCAGCCAGCCCCAGCAGACCTGTGTTTTTCTGGTTTGCCACGGAAAATACGGCATGCAGGTGGAGGCGGCTTTACGGGCGATGGGCTTTACCTACCCCGCCGCCCCCTCCAAGCTTCCTCCCGCCCAGCGGGTAAAGGACTTGCAGGAAAGGATCCACACGGCGCAGACAGAAATTGACGCGGCAAAGGAAGAGATCGTTTCTTTTTCGGACAAGCGGCAGGCAATGCTGTTTACCACGGATTATTATACGATGCGCGCCGAAAAATACCGGGTTCTGGGAGAGCTGTGGCAAAGCCCCCATGTGTTCCAGGTAACAGGCTATATTCCCGCCGAGGACGCGTCCGCGCTGGAGCAGGAGCTGGAAAGCAAATTCCAGGCCTGCGTGGAGCTGGAGACCCCCGATGAGGACGAAAACGTGCCGGTAAAGCTGAAAAATAATTTTCTCGCTGCTCCCGTGGAGGGCGTGGTAGAGGGATACAGCCTGCCGGGGAAGCATGAATGCGACCCTTCCTTTATCATGTCGCTTTTCTATTATGTGTTGTTTGGCATGATGCTTTCCGATGCGGCTTACGGCCTTTTGATGGTGCTGGGCTGCGGGTTTGTGCTTTGGAAATTCAGAAATATTGAACCGGGGCTGAGAAAATCGCTGAAGATGTTTTTCTACTGCGGCATTTCCACCACCTTTTGGGGCGTGATGTTCGGCGGATATTTCGGAGACGCTGTTCCCGTGATCGCCAAAACGTTTTTTCATTCTGATTTTACGATCCCGCCCCTGTGGTTCGCGCCGCTGGACGACCCCATGCGGCTGTTGATGTTCTCTTTCCTGCTGGGCGTCATTCACCTGTTTACCGGGCTTGGCGTACAGTTCTATCAGCTGGCAAGACGCAAAAAATTCGCGGACGCGCTATACGATGTGGTGTTCTGGTATTTCCTGGTAGGCGGCCTGATCCTGCTGCTGGTGTCCACGGAGATGTTCCAGGATATGGCGGGATTGAGCCTTGCCATGCCCCCCTTTGTCAGTACCCTGGCTGCGGTTTTTGCCGGCGTTGGCGCTGTGGGCATCGTTCTCACAGCCGGAAGGGAGTCCAAAAGCATCGGCAAGCGCTTTCTGAAAGGGCTGTATGGGCTCTACGGCGTTTCCAGCTATCTCAGCGACATTCTTTCCTATTCCCGTTTGCTGGCTCTGGGGCTTGCCACCGGAGTGATCGCCACGGTATTTAACCAGCTGGGCAGCATGATGGGCGGCGGCGTGTTTGGCGCGATCTTCTTTATCATCGTATTTGTAATAGGCCATGTGCTGAACCTGGCCATCAATCTGCTGGGCGCGTATGTCCATACCAACCGGCTGCAGTACGTGGAGTTCTTCGGCAAATTTTATGAAGGAAACGGGCGCAAATTTGCGCCGTTTACCGCAAATACAAAACATTTCAAAATTACGGAGGAAAAGTAAATGAAATTCGATTGGAACACTATGGGTATCGTTTTTGCCCTGACGGGCGCTATTCTTGCCACCTTCATGGGCGGCATCGGCTCCGCCATCGGCGTGAGCATGACCGGCCGGGCCGCCGCGGGCGTTGTGACCGACGATCCCAGCAAATTCGGCAAGGTGCTGATTTTGCAGCTTCTGCCCGGCACCCAGGGTATTTACGGACTGCTGATCGGCTTTGTCACTCTGACCCAGATCGGTATTATGGGCGGCTCTTCCGAGATCAGCCTGATCAAGGGGCTGCTGTATCTGGCCGCCTGCCTGCCCATGGCCATTGTGGGCTGGGTTTCCGCCCTGCAGCAGGCAAAGGCTTCTGTTTCCAGTATTGCTCTGGTCGCCAAAAAGCCTGATCAGTTCGGTAAGGCTATGATCTTCCCCGCCATGGTCGAGACCTACGCCGTGTTCGCGCTGCTGATCTCTATCCTCGCTATTTTCGGCATCAGCGGTCTGGCTCTGTAAAAAGCCCTGTCTGCCCGCAAGCCATTGCGGAGAACATGAGGAAGGAGCAATACCATGACCGGACTGGAAACCATACTCAGTCAAATCAACAATGATGCCCGGCAGGAGGCAGACGAACTGCTGGCCTCCGCCAAGGAGAAGGCCGGCGCCATTCTGGCCTTCGCCAAGGAAGAAGCCGACAAAAAGACTCAGGATATTCTGGAAAACGGTGAGAAAAAAGCCCAGGATATACGGGAGAGGGCCGCTTCCGCCGCCGAGCTCGCACGCCGCAACGCCATGCTTGCTTTTAAGCAGCAAATGATCCGCGATACGATCGACAATACCAGGACCTCTCTGGAGGCTTCTCCGGACAACGAGTATTTTGCCATGCTGCTGCGGCTTGCCGCCCGCTTCGCCGGAGAAGGCAAGGGAGAAATGCGCCTGAACCGGCGGGATCTGGAGCGTTTGCCGGAAGGCTTTGAGACACAGCTGAAACAGGCTGTCCCTCAGGCGGAGATCACCATTTCCAAGACACCCTGCGATATCGAAAACGGCTTTCTTCTTGTATACGGCGGAATTGACATCAACTGTACCTTCCGGGCTATCTTTGAAGAAGCGGACGGTGAGCTGCGAGACATTGCCAGGAAAATCCTTTTCCCCGCTGCCCGCTAACTTAGCCAGAAGGGCGGATCGGTGGTTTCGCCCCTCTATTCAAACCAAGAGAAAGGAAGTAAGCCATAATCATGAGCAATGATTATATCTATGCGGTGGCCAGGGTACGCTCCAAGGAGCTTTCCCTGCTGAGCCGTCAGGACATAGACCAGCTGCTTTCCTGTAAAACCTATGAGGAGTGTCTTCGCGTTCTCCACGATAAGGGCTGGGGTTCCGGCACGGAGGAATCCGCGGAAGCTTTGCTGGCGGCTGAGGAAGAAAAAACCTGGGCCTTTATTCGGGAGCTTACCGAAGATCTCTCCCCCTTCAGCCCACTGCTTGTTCCCATCGACTACAATAATTTGAAGGCCGCTATCAAATGCGTTGTCACCAATACGGAACCGGCCGATGTATTTTTACCCGGCGGCGCCATAGAGCCGGAGATCATGCTCCGCTGCGTGAAGGAGAACGATTTTTCCCCGCTCCCCTCTGCCATGGCGGAAGCGGCCGATCAGGCCTACCACACCCTGCTGCATACAGAGGACGGTCAGCTTTGCGATGTTATTCTGGACCGGGCCTGCCTGATAGACGTGCGGGAAAAGGGCAAGGCCGCCGGCCATGAGGTTTTGGAGCAGTACGCCGAGCTGTTGGTGGCGGTTTCCGATATCAAAACGGCAATGCGCGCCTGTAAGACTAAAAAAAACAGGGCGTTTCTGGATTCCGCCCTGGCCCCCTGCTCCACTCTGGACCTGAACGAGCTGGCAGCGGCGGCCTGCAAAAACCCGGAGGACATTTTCTCTTATCTTGCGGCTACGCCCTACAGCGAAGCGGCGGAACGGATGAAGGAATCTTATTCCGCTTTTGAGAAGTGGTGTGATGACCGGGTCATGGCCTTGATCCGGGAGCAAATATCGAACCCCTTTACAGTAGGCCCCCTGTTCGCCTATGTTCTTGCCAGACGAAGCGAGATCGGCAGCGTGCGGATCATTCTTTCCGGCAAGCTCAACGGGCTGGACGAGGGCATGATCCGGGAGAGGATGAGAGACACCTATGTATAGGATAGCAGTATTGGGAGACCGGGACAGCATTTACGGCTTTGCCTCGTTGGGGCTGGATATTTTCCCTGTTTCCGACAGTGAAACAGGCGCCCGCACCCTGCGGAGCCTGGCAGAACGGGACTATGCCGTCATTTATATCACAGAGGCTCTCGCGAAAGAGCTGGAGCCGGAGCTGGAGCGTTATCGGGAAGCTCCCCTGCCCGCCGTGATCCCGATCCCCGGTGTGCGGGGAAATACCGGCATGGGGATCCGCATGGTAAAGAAATCTGTAGAACAGGCCGTTGGTTCCGATATTATTTTTAACGAAAAATAAGCCTTGCTCCAAGCAGCAAGCAATTAAATTTTGAAACGGGTGATCGAGAAACATGAGTAAAGGCACCATTAAAAAAGTCGCCGGGCCTCTGGTTATCGCCAAGGGGATGCGAGACGCCAATATGTTCGACGTGGTACGCGTCAGCGATAAGCGCTTGATCGGTGAGATCATCGAGATCCACGGCGACGAGGCCTCCATTCAGGTCTACGAGGAGACCTCCGGTCTTGGCCCCGGCGCTCCGGTGGAATCCACTGGAGAACCATTAAGCGTAGAACTTGGGCCCGGCCTGATCAGCAGTATTTACGATGGAATTCAGCGCCCGCTGGACGATATTATGAAGGTTTCCGGCAACAACCTGCAGCGCGGCGTGGAGGTACCCTCCCTGAAGAGGGAAACCAAATGGGAATTTGTGCCCTGCATGCAGGCCGGAGATCCTGTGACCGGTGGCGCGATCATCGGCACCGTGCAGGAAACCGAGATCGTTTCCCATAAGATCATGGTTCCGCCCGGGATCGTGGGAACGCTCAAGGAGATCCGGACCGGCAGCTTTACGGTTACGGAAACCGTTGCCACGGTGGAAACACCGGACGGGAAGGAGGTTCCCGTCACCCTGATGCAGAAGTGGCCGGTACGCCGGGGCCGCCCTTATCAGGAAAAGCTTTCTCCGGACATGCCCCTGATTACCGGCCAAAGGGTTATTGATACCCTCTTCCCCATTGCCAAGGGCGGCGTGGCCGCTGTTCCCGGCCCCTTCGGCAGCGGCAAAACAGTGGTGCAGCATCAGCTGGCAAAATGGGCCGAGGCCGATATTGTGGTTTATATCGGCTGCGGTGAACGGGGAAACGAAATGACCGACGTGCTAAACGAATTCCCCGAACTGGTGGATCCGAAAACCGGCTATTCCCTGATGAAGCGCACCGTGCTTATCGCCAACACCTCCGATATGCCTGTAGCAGCCCGTGAAGCCTCTATTTACACCGGTATCACCATTGCCGAATATTTCCGGGATATGGGCTATTCCGTGGCACTGATGGCGGATTCCACCTCCCGCTGGGCTGAGGCCCTTCGGGAAATGTCCGGACGCCTGGAGGAAATGCCCGGTGAAGAGGGATACCCCGCCTATCTGGGCAGCCGCCTTGCGCAGTTCTATGAGCGGGCCGGACGGGTCATTACCCTGGGCGGCGAAAACCGGGAAGGAGCCCTTTCTGTGATCGGCGCGGTTTCCCCTCCCGGCGGTGATATTTCCGAGCCCGTTTCCCAGGCGACCCTGCGCATTGTCAAGGTGTTCTGGAGCTTGGATTCCTCTCTTGCCTACAAGCGTCATTTCCCTGCTATCAACTGGCTGACCAGCTACTCTCTGTATCTGGATACCATGGAGTCCTGGTTCGTTTCCCATGTATCTCCGGATTGGGTCACGCTGCGCACCCAGATCATGCGGCTTTTGCAGGACGAGGCCGAGCTGGACGAGATCGTACAGCTGGTAGGTATGGATGCGCTTTCCGCCCCTGACCGCCTGAAGCTGGAGGCCTCCCGCTCGATCCGCGAGGACTTCCTCCATCAGAACGCTTTTGACGAGGTGGACACCTACACCTCTCTGGAAAAGCAGTATGATATGATGCGGTTGATTCTGGAATACTATGAGAAATCTCTGGAAGCGTTAAATGGCGGCGTGGATATTGAAAAGCTGATCACCCTGCCGGTCAGAGAGCAGATCGGGCGCTTCAAATATACTCAGCCCGACAAGCGAAAGGAAACCTTTGAAGCGGTTTCCGCGCAGCTGGAAAAAGAACTCGACGAATTGAAGCAGACAAAGGAGGACTTCTAATGCCTAAGGAATACAGAACGATCCAGGAAGTGGCCGGTCCTCTGATGCTGGTTCGGGACGTGGAGAACGTGACCTACGACGAGCTGGCGGAGATCGAGCTCTGGAACGGAGAAAAGCGGCGCTGCAAGGTGCTGGAAATCAACGAGGGAAACGCCCTGGTACAGCTTTTTGAAAATTCCACCGGTATCAATCTTTCCAATTCCAAGGTGCGCTTCCTGGGCCGCAGCATGGAACTGGGGGTCAGTGAGGATATGCTGGGCCGTGTTTTTGACGGCCTGGGCCGTCCCATTGACGGCGGGCCGGAGATCCTGCCCGACCGCCGGGACGATATCAACGGCCTGCCCATGAACCCGGCTGCCCGAAACTATCCTCAGGAATTTATTCAGACAGGCGTTTCCGCCATCGACGGCCTGAACACTCTGGTTCGCGGCCAGAAGCTTCCCATCTTCTCCGCCAGCGGCCTTCCCCATGCCCAGCTTGCCGCGCAGATCGCCAGGCAGGCCAAGGTACGGGGAACTAACGACCCCTTTGTGGTGGTGTTTGCCGCCATGGGTATCACCTTCGAGGAATCCAACTACTTTATTCAAAGCTTCCAGGAAACCGGCGCGATCGACCGCACCGTAATGTTTGTGAACCTGGCAAACGACCCGGCGGTAGAACGTATCGCCACACCTCGCATGGCTTTGACTGCGGCAGAGTATCTGGCTTTTGAAAAGAATTACCACGTGCTGGTCATTCTGACCGATATCACAAACTATGCCGACGCCCTGCGGGAAATTTCCGCCGCGCGGAAGGAAGTGCCCGGGCGCCGGGGCTATCCCGGCTATATGTACACCGACCTTGCTTCTCTGTACGAACGGGCCGGCAGACAAAAGGGGAAAAACGGCTCCATTACCCTGATCCCCATTTTGACCATGCCGGAAGACGACAAGACCCACCCCATTCCTGACCTGACCGGTTATATCACCGAAGGGCAGATCATTCTGAGCCGTGAGCTGTACCGCAAAAACGTGGCGCCGCCCATCGATGTGCTCCCCTCCCTGTCCCGTTTGAAGGACAAGGGCATCGGCGAAGGAAAGACCAGGGCCGATCACGCCAGCACCATGAACCAGCTGTTTGCCGCCTATGCCAGAGGCAAGGAAGCGAAAGAGCTGATGGTGGTTTTGGGCGAGGCAGCTTTGACAGAGATCGACAAGCAGTACGCTCAGTTTGCGGACGCCTTTGAAAACGAATATGTTTCTCAGGGCTATACCGCCAACCGGGACATTGAGGAAACGCTGGATATCGGCTGGAAGCTGCTTTCCATTCTGCCCAGAAGCGAGCTGAAGCGTATCAACGATAAATTCCTGGATCAGTATTACGGAAAGGTGTGATGACCCTTGGCAGGCACACAGGTAAATCCCACCCGTATGGAGCTGACGCGGCTGAAAAAGAAGCTGGTCACGGCTACCAAGGGCCACAAGCTGCTGAAGGATAAGCGCGATGAGCTGATGCGGCAGTTTCTGGAAAAGGTTCGGGAAAACAAAGCTTTGCGGGAACATGTGGAGCTGGGCATTCAGGCTGCCAATAAAAATTTCCTGCTGGCCCGTGCCGGAATGCAGGACGAGGTGCTGAACACCGCCCTGCTGGCGCCGAAGCAGAAGGTCAGCCTGGAAAGCGGTGTGGAAAACGTGATGAGCGTGGAGATCCCCAAGTTCACCTTCAAAACGCGCACCCCCGATGAAAACGACATGTTTTCCTACGGCTTTGCCTTCACCTCAAGCGACCTGGACGACGCGATCCAGTCTCTCGCGGATATATTTCCCGATATGCTCAAGCTGGCGGAATGCGAAAAATCCTGCCAGCTCATGGCGGCGGAGATCGAAAAGACCCGCCGCCGGGTCAACGCCCTGGAGCATGTAATGATCCCGGACCTGCAGCGAAATATCAAATATATCACCATGAAGCTGGACGAAAACGAGCGTTCCACCCAGATCCGCCTAATGAAGGTAAAAGATATGATGCTGGCACAGGCCCACGGGTACGATACTCTCTAATGTGGAAAATCCGAAAAATGTATTTCTTTCCATTTTTTCGGTTATCCTAACAAAACATTCATTTTATCAGGAGGTACTTTTCATGGAAGCTTATGTATGCGATGTATGCGGCTATCGCTATGATCCGGAAGCGGGAGACCCCGATAACGGGATCGCCCCCGGCACCAAGTTTGAGGACCTGCCGGAGGATTGGGTCTGCCCTATCTGCGGCGTTCCGAAGGATCAGTTCTCGAAGGAATAAGAAGCAGAGTGCGGCGGGGCCTTTTGGTCCCGCCGTACTCTGCTTTTATAATAATGTAAAAGCTGTAGTTAGTATTCATTCAAATTCGCCATACCATTTCAAATCTTTCTTTTTCACACACGGAATGATAATATCATAAACAAAAATTATCGCTATAGGAACCAGTAACGCAAATCCTATATAAATAGTTATTGAATCAGAAATATAGCTAATTATTACAACAAAAAACAAAATTGTAGCTGTATCGTTTGCAAATTTCGACAAACAATCAATCCATCGCCGCTGTTTTTCCATCTTTTGCTTAAATATCCAATTTATCAGTATTATAGTGAAAAATAAGAGAATAGTTATAATAGCAAAAATGATAGTACCTGTTTTTGTTACTTCCATTTTAAATATAGCCTTATCAAATAGTGCAACGTATGTAGCTATAATAGTAAGCAAATGCAAAATTCCGTTTATAGCCCTAAACACCACATTATTAATAAAATGTGATATTAGATTTCCTGCTGCATGTTTTTGCGCTTCAAGCTGCTGTTCTTCAGAATACTTATACGCTCTTTCCTGTTCATTGGCTTCCAGCATATCCTTTAAAATGGTTTCTTCTCGTATTTTTTGCTCATATAGCTTTTTATAATTCATCTTTTCACCTCCATGAATTGTAATTCCTATTATAATAGAATCCTTATCTGCTTTCAAGTATTCAAACATTTTTGCTAGTGTGCATTTTGGGGCACAAATTGCGCTATTAACAATATACTTTATTTATGCGGCAATAACCATTTCTTATTTTTGGCAAAAGTGATTTTTTGCGGAAACCGCCGGTATGCCGCATTTTTCTCTTTTTGGCGATTTTATCCTTTGTACTCTTCCCTTTGAGAAATGCTTTTTCCGCCAAAACTCCTATTGCGGCCAAGCTGCTTCTATGATAGAATCATGTTGCTTCAGACTTTTTGAAGGGAGGAATTTTGTGAGCAAAATTATTTTGCGCTCTTTTGAACCTGGGGATTACGGCGCCTTCGCCTTGTTTTACCGGGAGCTGCACCGGCTCCACGCCAAGGCCATGCCGGAGCTGTTTCGCCCGGAAGCCGGACTGCCGCCGGAAGATGTATTTTGTGAAGATCTGCAAAAGGCTGACCGCAGTATGTTTCTGGCTGAAGTGGACGGTAAGCCTGCAGGAATGTGCGTTGTGATGTGGAAGGAGCTCCCCGATGATCCGCTCTATCCTCTGCTGCCCCGAAAAACCGGCCATATTGACGATTTATATGTTGCGCCGGAATTTCGCCGGAGAGGAATTGCCAGTCTGCTGTATCGAGAGGCGGAACGCCTTGGAAAGGAGCGAGGTGTTTCTCACCTTACGCTGATGGTCTGGTCCTTTAACGAGGGCGCTATGGAGCTATACAAAAAATTGGGGTTCTCCCCTGTTTTGATCAATATGGAAAAGAAGCTGGAAAACAATGCGGGAGTCAATGTGTAATGAATCTACGTGTCTTGACAGAAAAGGATCATAATGTTTTCGCAAAGTTTTTTGCCGATTTACGCCATTCTCATCATGAAGCGCTTCCTCACATTTTTAAGGAAAAGCCATACATTCCCACGGCGGAAGTATTTTCCAAGATGCTCTCAGACCCAAATTGCGTGCTCTTCGGCGCAGAAAAGGAAGGAAAGCTGCTAGGATTTTGTCAGCTCAATTTCAAGGAAAACCCCGATATCCCCGAATATCCCATCCGGCCGGCAAAGATCGCCCATATTGAGGAGCTTTATGTCGCGCCGGAATTTCGGAATCAGGGTGTTGCCACTGCGCTGATTGGTGAAGCTAAGCGCCAGGCACGAAACAGGCATGCCGCAAAGCTGACTTTGATGGTATGGGATTTTAATAAAAACGCGATTGCCCTATACCGGAAGCTTGGTATGACGACCACCTTTTGTCAGATGGAAGAAATGCTCTGACGACCTCTTATTCTATTTATTTTGCAGAAAGGAATGTTCGATTTATGAAGCTTGGAATCATTCAGCCACCTAAGGCAGAAAGCCTGGAGTATGCCAAATCACTGGGCCTGGATTTTGTGGAGTTCGACTGCAACCCTACCGCCTATTTTGGCCAGCCTATGGCGGAAATCACAAAGGAAAAGGAAGCCATTCGCACCGCCAGCCAAAAGACCGGTGTGGAGGTGGGCGCCGTAGGGCGCTGGGCAAGCTCCATTCTTGACAAAGAAGGCAATGTGATCCCCGAGGAATGGGAGGAAGTAAAAGCCGTGATCGATTTTGGCGCCTATCTGGGAGCCAAATATTATCTGTGCAGCGTGGCCTATGTGAAAGAACTCTCTTACTACAAGAATATTACAGCCGCCATCAAAGTGCTGAACCAGATCGTATCTTATGCCAAAGAGCGAAACATGGAGTGTGCCATTGTCAACTGTGTGATGGGTGATAACTACATTCGCACCCCGGAGCAATGGAGGCTGGTGCTGGACGAGGTGCCGGGACTGGGCATCAAATACGACCCCTCCCACAGCTTTGTTCACGGCGGGCAGAACGGCGCTTATCTGGAAGAGGGCCTTGCCTGGGGCGACCGTTTCAAATACTGCCACATCAAGGGCGTGATCCAGCGGGGCGATTCCCGGGAAATTAACCACTGGGCCATGCGCGGCCTGATGACGGCCTATCCCGAGGCCAGGGCCGCTCTGGAAGCTCATATGGGAGAAGAGAAAAATGATTGGTACGATAATCCCCCGGCGGGTATTGACGCCATCAACTGGCGGGCCTTCTTCGCCATTCTCTATAAATACGGCTATGACGGCTATCTGGCCATAGAGCCCCACTCCGCCACCTGGCTTGATGAGAAGGGTGAAAAGGGCATTCGCTACACCATAAAATACATGCGGGAATTGATGATCCTGGATTGACCGCTTCACAAAAACACCTCGGAAAATGTTTCCCGAGGTGTTTTTTGTCAGTACCCGAAATCACTTGGAACTCTGCTTAAAGAAATTCAGGACTCTTTTACCAGCTCTTTTACCAGCTCTTTTGCTTGTTTTCCGCTCATATGCTGAATAGAAAGCTCTAACACACACAGCGTGTTTTGAAATTTCTTGATCTCTTTTTCCCTTTCAACTATCTCAACCGCTGGAGAATATTTTTCCGCCAGAAGACGTATCGCACGCAGAGTCTCCTCGCCCTCCAGAATATGAAGCTTACCGAAAACGATCACGCTTTTGTAACAGGTCGTATATTTTTCCGGAATTACCGTGTCCTGTAAAACTACGCAAAAAGATGCTTTCTCACAGCCCTTGATCGCGTCCACTTTATGGCCTGTCTTCGCGCCATGAAAATAAAGGCAGGAGTCATGATACACATAGCTTAACGGCACAGCATAAGGGTAGCCTTCCTCTCCCAGCAGAGCTAGCACACCGAAACTACCATTTTTCAGGAGTTGTATGCTTTCCTCCCTGCTCAGCAGTTGTTTTTTCTTCTCATTTCCCGGAACATAAAATTACCGCCTTTCTAAAATTATTTTTCCTTCTATTCCTTCCGCTGCCGCTTTCCCATTTTTCTCCAGCTGAGAAAACCGTAAATGTCATTTACAAAAAACAGGAAAAAGCAAACGATCACGGAAATATAGGTGCTGTCTTCCAATACGGCCAGCGTCCACAAAAGGATCAAAACAAGGTCATTGGCCGCATAGGCAAGAGCATAACAAGCGCTGCGGCGAAAGGTCAGATACACCGCCAAAAAGCTGGTGGTGACCGATAGCGTGCTGGGAAGCAGATTGGCCGTGTTGAAGCTTCGCAGAATGAAATAAAACAGCAGGGTGACAATAGCCGCCAGAAAAAGCATGAAGCCAACCTCTCTTTTTTTAAGGCGGTTTACCGTTACCTCAGCCCGGTTTCCTTCATAAGGGTGCCTCAGCCAGGAAATCAGCGCAAACAAAGCCATCGGAGCGGTCATACCCAGATAGGTGATCATTTCCCCGTAATAGGAAAAAGTATAGGAAATCACACCGTAAAGCAGGCTGAACAGGATCATGCAAAACTGTCCGACAGGGTTGCCCTTGGCATTGAGAAGCAAAGAAACCGCCCCCACCAGCGAAGCACACAGCACAAGAACATTTTCCCGGTCAAAAAACAGAAAGGAAAGCAGGATCAAGCCTGACGAGACAGCCCACAGAAGCAGTTCGCCTTTGGAAAAATAGCGCCGCAGTGATTTTAGAACCACCCTTCCCCAGCTATGAATACGGACTCGCATTTTTGAAAGCATAACAAATTTCCCTCCAAAAAAAGCATTCGCCCGCACATCTTCCAAGACCTAACGATGTGCCGCGAATGCTTTTGCATTTCCTACCCGGTGGCAGTTTACTTTATTCTGATTTCACGAAGTGCCTCTCATGGCATATTCTTTCAAAAAGCATATCATAAAAAGAGAGAGCTGTCAAATTTCCTTTCTTTTCCTTACACGAACCTGTTCAGCAATGTGAGTGACTCACAAATAAATTATAGTTTAGCGAACTAGTCGTTAGCTATTAGTTGTTAGTCGTTAGAGAAGAACAAGCTCTCTCCTTTGTCATTCTGAGGAGCATAGAAAGCTATAAGCTTTCTTGACGAAGGATCTCGCCCCTAAAGCCCTTCAAAAAGGCCCGAAGGACGAGATTCTTCGCTTCGCTCAGAATGACGCACCTCGCCGTCGGTCGGGTCGGAAACCAGTCTCCTGCACCCAACAGCTTCACGAGCAGGTGCTGCGGCACGCCGCAAATTCCAATTTATCTGCTTACTAACGGTCGGGCCAGAAGCTGTTCTCTTACACTCGGCAGCTTCACGAGTGGCTGCGGCACCTCGCCGCTAAATTCCAATTTATCTCCCTGTTCCCCAAAACGACAGGTGAAACGTCCTTGATTTTTTACAGCTGGCCGCCCACAACAGGAAAAGAGAAAACTCCTCTTTCATATCCCCAAGTAAGGATCGGGGTCTACCCGCACGCCGTCGTAATATACTTCGTAATGGAGATGGTTTCCGGTGGAGAAGCCGGTAGAGCCCACATAGCCGATGATCTGCCCCTGTTCCACATACTCCCCCACGGAAACAGCCAGGGAGCTGCAATGGGCGTACCGAGTGGCAAAGGTGCTGTTGTGCCAGATCAGTACATTATTTCCCCAGGAATAGTGATAGTCCGCGGCAATGACCTGCCCCGCCTGAGTGGCCACGATGGGCTCACCGTAGTCCGCCCAGATATCCAGGCCCATATGGGGGCCGTCGTCAAAATCATAAATATCCCCAAAATGACCGATCACATGGTCATACCCTACGCCGGGAAGAGGCCAGCGAGGGGTAAAACCCTCGTGCATACCGGGAGTATCTGGGTTGACCAGCATTCCACCGTTTCCGTTGGAGGCCGCTTCCTCATTTTTCTGGCGGATCATCTCCTGGATCTGCTCTTCCAGTTCGGCGTCCTCTTCCTCATTGGCGCTGATGGCATTTCTTGCCTGGGCCTGATCCGCCTCCAAACGGGAAATAAGCTCTTCATTTTCCGCATACAAAACCTTCAGCTCACCCTGGGCAGACTCCAACTCCTTCTTTATTGTGGTTTCCTCCGCCCGCATTTCCTGAAGCCGTTCCCGATCTTCCTTTGTCTTTTCCAGATACTCCTCAATTTTTGTGAGAAGCTGCTGATCGTGCTTTGTCACACAGGATAAAAGCTCCGCCTTCATGGTAAAATCCGTGAAGCTGCTGGAATTCAGCAAAATTTCCAGGGTGCTGATGGTGCCGGATTTGTAAAGCGTATTGATTCGCTGGGCAAAAAGATCGATGGTTGCCTGATGCTCCTTGCGGGAAGCCTCCAGCTTTTTCTCCAAAACACCGATTTCCCGATCCATGACCTGAATGGATTCCCGGGCGGTATCGATTTTTCTCTCCAAAACGCTGATTTTTTCCTCCAGCGTTTTCTGATATTCCAGCGCCTTGGCCTCATCGTCCTTCAGCGTTTCGAGCTTTGCTTCCAGCGACTCGTTTTCCTGACGAAGAGCCTCCTGCCTTTCCTTTACCTCATCGATGGTTTCCGCCATAGCTTGTCCCGGCAGCAGCAGGCACAATACCAGAACTGCCGACAACAGCCGAAACCATTTTCTTCCTTTCGCGCGATTCATATAAAAAGCCTCATTTCCCGTAAAAATTGCCATCGCTGGCAGAGAAAGCCATAAAAGTAACAATCTTGTAATACAGTATAACACAGCTTCCCTTAAAAAGAAAGTTTTTTCTGCAAAAAGGCGAAAAGATATTGACAATTCCCGTCTCCTGCGATAAGTTTTTAACAGGTCAACTAATGATTTTATTTCCCTGTTTTACAATCCTGCCAGGAAAGGAAAAAAGCGATGATCACCTTACAAGAAGCAAAGCCCGGCAGCAGCTACCGGGTGGAGGGTCTTACCCTGCCGATCGATCTGGAACGGCGGCTGGAAGCGTTGGGGCTGATCGAGGGCTCTGAAATTTTTGTTCTGCGAAAGAAGCGGCAGGGCGCGATGATCGTAAAGGTCAGAGGCACCCGCTTTGCGGTGGGCTATGGGATCTCTTCCCATATTTCTGTGGAAAAAGGAGGAACCGGCCATGGCGCATGAGCTGTCTATCGGATTTGTGGGAAATCCAAACTGTGGAAAAACCACCTTGTTCAACGCCTATACCGGCGCCAACCTGAAGGTGGCCAACTGGCCGGGCGTCACCGTGGAGAAGAAGGAAGGCAGCTTCCGCTTTCACGACCAGGAATACCGGCTGGTAGACCTGCCAGGCACCTACAGCCTGACCTCCTACACCATGGAGGAGCAGGTGGCAAGGCAGTACATATTGAGCGACGAGGTCAATGTGATCATCGATGTGGCGGACGCTTCCGCTTTGGAGAGGAATCTCTACCTGACCCTTCAGCTCATCGAGCTGGGGAAGCCGGTGATCCTTGCCCTGAATATGATGGATATTGTGGAGAAGCGGGGCATGGAGATCGACCTGCATCGTCTGCCGGAGATGCTGGGGATCCCGGTGATCCCCGTGTCCGCCAGGCGAAAGACCGGGCTGGATATTCTGATGCACGCCGCTGCCCACCACCAGAAGCACGGCCATGATCTGCCGCTGATCCACCACCACGGGGACGGCGCAGATGAGCCGGAAAGCCGGACAGAGCAAACGCGCCACAAGCACCAGCATCACAAGGAATTTGCCATGGTTTACAGCGATGAGATCGAGGATAAGATCGACCTGCTGATCCCTTTGCTGCAAAAAAAATATCCCGAGCTGCAAAACTATCGTTGGCATGCGTTGAAGCTTTTGGAGCACGATAAGGAAATTTCTTCCCATTATCCGGTGGAATGCCCGGAGGCTCTCGGCAAAAGCTATGAAAAGGAGATCATCAATCAGAAGTACGATT
The DNA here is from genome assembly GCA_910589395.1 of uncultured Oscillospiraceae bacterium. Classification (GTDB taxonomy): domain Bacteria; phylum Bacillota; class Clostridia; order Oscillospirales; family Acutalibacteraceae; genus Acutalibacter; species Acutalibacter caecimuris_A. Next base: position 54,208 of record CAJUTL010000011.1, on the reverse strand, counting down.
TTATCGATGAGATCATTCAGGAGGTACTGGTAAACAAGGAGAAAAAAGCTGCCGTTACCGACAAGGCGGACAGCATTCTGACCCACAAATGGCTGGGGCTGCCGATTTTTCTATTGATCATGGCCCTGGTATTCTTCCTTACCTTCACCATCGGAGACTGGCTCAAGGGCTATTTTGAAGCGGGCCTGGAGTTCTTTTCCGGCGGCGTGCGGGCCGGACTGGAGGGCCTTCAGGTCTCTCCCCTTATTGTTTCGCTGCTGGTGGACGGCATTATTGCCGGAGTAGGCGGGATCCTCACCTTTTTGCCCAATATTTTGATCCTTTTTCTGGCTTTGGCCTTTTTGGAGGACAGCGGCTACATGGCGCGGGTCGCCTATGTGATGGACGGCATTATGGGAAAGCTGGGGCTTTCCGGCCGCTCCTTTATCCCCATGGTGCTGGGCTTTGGCTGTACCGTTCCCGCCATTATGGCCTCTCGGGCCCTGGAAAACAAACGGGACCGCTATAAAACCATGCTCATTACGCCCTTTATGTCCTGCAGCGCGCGGCTTCCCATTTACGTTCTGTTTTCCCAGCTGTTTTTCTCCCGGCACGCCATGCTGGCGGCCTATTCCATGTATCTTTTAGGGTTACTGGTAGCCATTTTGTGCGCCTTTCTCCTTCACATTTTTGACAGAAAGCACACAAAAGAAAATTCTCTGCTCATTGAACTGCCGGAATACAAGGCCCCCAGCGCCCGAACCATCTTCATCTATGTGTGGGAAAAGGTGAAGGATTATCTGACGAAGGCGGGAACCACCATCTTTATCGCTTCGATCCTCATGTGGTTCCTGCTGAATTTCGGCCCCAACGGGTATTCCGAGGATATGTCTCAAACCTTCGGCTCCATGATCGGGCGGTGGATCGTCCCCTTCTTTGCCCCTATCGGCCTGGGCTTCTGGCAGATCGTGGTGGCGCTGATCGCGGGAATCTCCGCCAAGGAGGTGGTGGTATCCTCCTGTGCCGTGCTCTTCGGCATTTCCAATATCAATTCCGCCGCAGGCATGTCAGCCATTTTAAGCAGCCTGGGCGCTATGGGCTTCGGCCCCCTGAACGCCTATGCCCTGATGACCTTCTCCCTGCTCTATGTCCCCTGCGCCGCCACCCTTGCCACTATCAAAAAGGAAACGGAAAGCTGGGGCTGGACCGGGCTTGTGGCCCTCTTCCAAATCTGCGTCGCCTGGGGCGTCACCTTCCTGGTTTATCATATCGGTTTGCTGTTTGTGTAGCTTTGTTCTGTTCAGCGTTGCCCAATAAATTCAAAATACAGAAGGAGGCTTTCTATGCCCGGAGCTCTATCCACGATCCTGGTCTGTCTTTTGATCGCTTTTGTCCTGTTTCTTTCCCTGCGAAAGCTTTGGAAGGATAAGAAAAACGGAAAAACCTGCTGCGGAGGCGGCTGCCAGGGCTGTACACGCTGCGGAGAAAACAACAAAAAGCAAAAGCTACGCTAAAACAAAAAATTCACCCCATCTGCCGAAGAAGTTCTCTTCTTTCCGGCAAATGGGGTGATTTACTGTATTAAAATGCGGAACCGCATAAAAATAACAGCTTCTATTCCGGTTTATACTTTTACCTGGCTATCAGGAGGCTGTATCACTCTCTTCATTGACATAAGTAATTTGATTCCCTATCTGCAGGGTCACATAGCGGTCAAAGAGTTTGTCGAGTGTTGATGGCAAATCAGTTCCCTCCGCTCTCTCCACGAGCACATGGACCAGCTCTGCCAAAACCTCATCCTCGATTTGTTTCTCTTCTTGCAAGGAGATTAACACCTGAGCCATAAACCGGCTTTTAGCTATGTTTTCAATCCTTTGCTGCGTCATCCATGCAATCCATTCGTCCTGAGTAAATTCAATCTGTGAGCATAATTCCAAATTTTCTTCCAGATCCCTCTGAAATGACTCTGATGCCGAAGCAAACTTTTCTTCCATCTCTTCCTCAGAGGGATAAAGCCCCAAATCTTTGGCCTGTTCATAGGTATAGAGATCTCGTGCTACTTCAAAAATGAGCTCCTTTTCCGTTTTTTCCGGTTTTCGCCAGGTCGGATCTGCTGGATTTCGCTGAATCCGATTTATTGCCTGTTTGTAAATGACCTGATCCCGAGTGATAGGAATCTCCTTATAGTATCCTACCACTGCCTGTCCATTGGAATTTGCAGTATTTATATCAAAGGAAATATCCTCGTTGCAAATTCTTTTATAAGTCTGTCCGGCAATTCGAAGCTCTTTTACAAAGTCGCTCTCCACACCGTTAGCAGAAAATACGGCAGCAGAAATACCGATCCCCAAGACCGCTATCAAAGTGATTGCAAGAAAAAGTTTCTTTTTAATAGTAACCACCCGCCTCTAAAAGAGTTTCTTCCATAAACCAAAAGATAAAAACATTCTAATCTATATGTAATAATATAGTACAAGAATCACAAAAGATCAAGTGCTGATCGGGGGCTTTTGTTGACATAGCCGAATTTCTTTGCTATCCTTTATCCATTTTATGAAAGTAGTTAACCCAATCACCAATCATGTGTATTTCTACGAATCAGACTGGTAGCTGTTCAATGGATATCACTCTCTTTGTACGCAAAAGTGCCGTGCATGAAAACTCATGCACGGCACTTCTAACGACTAACAACTAATCTCTAACAACTTATTTCACCAAGCTGGCGATCTCCTCGGCGAAATTATCCTCGCGCTTCTCCAGGCCCTCGCCCTTTTCAAAGCGGGTGTAGCCGGTGATCTTGATGGAGCCGCCCAGCTCCTTGGCAACGGTATCGGTGTACTGCTGCACGGTCAGCTTGCTGTCCTGTACATACTGCTGATCAACCAGGCAGATCTCCTTGAAGAACTTCTGGAGACGGCCCGCCACGATCTTTTCGGCAATGTTCTGGGGCTTGCCTTCGTCCATGATCTGCTGGGTGAGGATCTCCTTCTCCTTCTCCTTGCGATCGGCAGGCACGGCGGCCTCGTCCAGATACTCGGGATTCAGGGCGGCGATCTGCATTGCCACGTTGTGGGCATAGGCCTTAAAGCCCTCAGAGGCGGCAATTTCCTCAGTGGTATCAAACTTTACAATAACGCCGATACGGCCTCCGCCGTGCACATAGGAGGTAACGGCCCCCTCATAACGTGCAAACCGGCGAACCTTGATATTCTCGCCGATAGTGAGGATCTTCTCCTTCAAAAGGGCGTCTACCGTAAGCTCAGAGCCGGCGGCCTTGCACTGCAGCAGGGCTTCCACATCGGCGGGGTTCTGCTGGATAATGGTATCGGCGCAGGTCTTTACAAAGGCCTGGAACTCGGCATTCTTGGCCACAAAGTCGGTCTCAGCGTTGACCTCGATCACCACGGCCACCTTGCCGCAGTCGCTGACAGTGGCAAACGCCACGCCCTCGGCGGCAATGCGCCCGGCCTTCTTTACAGCGGCGGCAAGGCCCTTTTCCCGCAGGAAATCAATAGCCTTCTCCATATCGCCCTCAGAAGCGGTAAGCGCCTTCTTACAATCCATCATGCCGCAGCCGGTCTTCTCACGAAGAGCGGCAACGTCTTTTGCGGTAAAATTCATACTATATTTCTTCCTTTCCTTCAGCTCCGCGCTTTACCGGAACCAAAACCTGATTTTGAGATTCTTATTATATTACGGCCTGTCCCCTTACTCCTGCTCGGAAGCCTCTTCCACTTCTTCAGGCTCCTCCGCGTCGCGGGCGGCGGCGCCCATCTGGCCCTCACGGCCTTCGATGATGGCGTTGGCCATGGCGCCGGCGATCAGCTTGACCGCGCGGATCGCGTCGTCATTTCCGGGGATCACATAATCGATCTCATCGGGATCACAGTTGGTGTCCACAATGGCGACGATCGGAATATGCAGCTTGCGGGCTTCCGCCACGGCGATCCTTTCCTTGCGGGGATCGACGATGAACAGAGCGCCGGGGAATTCCTTCATATCCTTAATGCCGCCCAGGTATTTTTCCAGCTTTTCGATCTCCAGCTGAAGCTGAGAAACCTCTTTCTTGGGAAGCAGCTCAAAGGTGCCGTCCTCTTCCATTTTGCGCAGCTGAGCCAGACGCTGAATCCGCTTGCGAATGGTGGAGAAATTGGTGAGCATACCGCCCAGCCAGCGAGCGTTTACATAGTAGGCCTCCGCGCGCAGGGCCTCTTCCTTCACAGATTCCTGAGCCTGCTTCTTAGTGCCGACAAACAGCACACTCTTGCCCTCAGTGGCCAGATCGCGCACGAAATTGTAGGCCTCTTCCAGCTTCTTCACCGTCTTCTGCAGGTCGATAATATAGATGCCGTTGCGTTCGGTGAAGATGTAGGACGCCATTTTGGGGTTCCATCTTCTGGTCTGGTGGCCGAAATGAACGCCGGCCTCCAGAAGCTGCTTCATAGATACTACTGCCATTTTTGAAAACCTCCTTGGTTTTTCCTCCGCTCCGCCGTTTATTTCGGGGATCCCGTGAGGCGGAGCGTGTGTATTTTAGCCTTGATATTATAGCACAGCATTTCCCCGGAAGCAAGGTTTTTTTCAATTTTTCACGGCTTAAAAAGAGATTTTATCCAAAAGCTTTTTCAGCTTTCCCGTTTCCTTCTCCCCCTCCGGCTTTTGGTAGTTGACCAGCATGGTATCGTCACCGATCAAAGAGATATCCTTCCAGGGGATCACAAAATCCGGCTCTCTTCCCAGCAGTCCGAACAGGCGGAGTCTGCCGTATACCACCACTGCCGTCAGCGCCGCGGTATGGGTATCGAGCTCCACATCGGAAACAAAGCCGATCCGTGCGCCGTCCTTTACATTGATAACTTCCTTGTTTCGCAGTTCTCCCATTCTACAGTTCATAACGCACCCCTTTTTCCTTACAGTCTGCCTTTCCAATGGTATGCCGCCTTTTCACGAAAATTGCATTTTCCTTTTTTCAGTGGTATACTATATGAAAATTTCAGAGTCCGGGAAAGGTTGGAACTAAAATGAACATTTGGCATGATATCTCCCCGAAGCGCATCAACGAAAATGACTTTTTCGCTGTGATCGAGATCACCAAGGGCGGAAAGGCCAAGTATGAGCTGGATAAGGACACCGGCCTGCTCCGGCTGGATCGGGTGCTTTACACCTCTACCCATTACCCGGCAAATTACGGCTTTATTCCCCGCACCTATGCCAGCGACGGCGACCCGCTGGACGTGCTGGTGCTCTGCTCGGAAAACATTCTCCCCATGTCTCTGGTGCGGTGCTACCCCATCGGCGTGATCATTATGGACGACGGTGGTAAAAAGGACGAAAAGATCATCGCCATTCCCTTTGACGATCCCACCTATAACGGGTATCAGGATCTCAAGGAGCTGCCTGCTCACATCTTTGACGAAATGCGGCATTTCTTCTCCGTTTATAAGCAGCTGGAGGCTGGAAAAACCACGGAGATCAGCGAGGTCAAGGGGCCAAAGGAAGCAAAGGCCATCATCACCTCCTGCCTGGAGCGGTACTTAAACGATTTCTGCCGGTAAAAAATTTTTTGAAATACGGTGAGTGTTTTTCTCCCCCGCGTTGTATAAAGAATAGAACCTGAACCGGTGAAAGGGGGAACTTCCATGAAACTCAGGAAGACTTTGAGGGGCGCAGCCCTTATTGCAGCTTTGCTTATGTGCCTGTGGGCCTGTGAAAACGGCGATCCCGCAGCAGACCTCTTCCGTGAGGTGAAAAGCATGCAAAAAACCGTGGTGCAGTGCGAAAAAAATCCCGACGGCCAATGGAGACTGATGGTGGCAGAAGAAAATGAGCTTGACTTTCTCAACTGCTCCACGGTAGATGAGACTGCCGGTGCTCTCACCCCCGGCGCAGTTGTGGAGATCGCAGGGGTAACCGTCATACAGCAGACTCACCCCGGCCGATTGATTGGCGAAGCCATCAGCGTCACGGTATTGGAGCCGGGCCAGGATTTTATTGGGTTGTATTTAGACATTCTCGACGCACTCTATGACGAAGAAGCAGAGCTGAATCCCCAGGGCTCCCCGGATTTCAGCATCACCTATGCCCTGGATCTCACTGAGGTCCACAACCTGAGCAAAGAGGAAAAGCGTGGCCTGGTCTATCTCTTTTACTGCTCCCACGACACGGACTGGGAAACGGGGGTGCAGCCGGCCGGGGCTTGTTTGGCCACCCTCCAGGAGCTTACGGAGCGGGGTGAGATCGATGAAAAAACCCATCGCTTTGAACAAGGCATTCTTTTCACGATCCGGGACGAGCCTGTCCAAGGCGAAAGTTTCTCCTTTTCCGCAAAAAAATGGCGCAGCGAATCGGAGACCGTCAGTCATGATCACTGCACCGCCAGAAAAGACGGAGACAGCTGGACCTTTGACGGGCTCACCTGAAAAGCTGTCGGGTTTTTCCTGCCAGCGGAGGAGGAAACGGCTTCCACCAAAAAATCTCCCAAGGCAACGATGTTTTTTGATCCGGCAATTTATCTGGAGGAAAGAAGGCGCACACACATGAAACAAAGGAAGCTCTTCCGTGCTCTGTCTCTTGCTCTGCTTTTCATACTTCTCCTTTCCGCCTGCGGAAGCGAAAGCCCTCCGCCCGCTGCCGGGGGAAGCGCTGTAAGCGACCCCGCCCTGAAACAGGAAAGCTCCCAACCGGCGGTTGTTACCATGGAAATGAAAATCTGTACTGTAAACGGCAGCAGCGTTCGGGGCGTTGGCCTTTCGGAAACATATCCCGAGGCTTACTGTTTCTCCTGTACGCCGGAGCAGCTCAGGGGCGCCGACGCCGTTTTGCCCGGCATGGTGGTGGAGATCGGCTTTGACGGAAACGTCATGGAGACCTGGCCCGCCCAAATTCAAGCGGAAACGGTAACGCTGAAGGAGAAGCAAACGGACTATTTTTCCCTGTACAAAAAGATTCTGGAGGATTTGTATGGGGAAGACCCGGGGCTAAACAGCGGCGCGGAATACTTCGGCTTTGACCTTGCGGAGATCGGTGCTCTCAGCGCCGGAGAAAAGGCGCTGCTTGCCTTTGACTTTTCCGCGGAGCACAACGCCACGCCCCTGGAGGGGACCTTACAGGAGCTGATGGAGCAGGAGTATATCGACGAAGAAGCCCTCTATTGGGAAAATGGGGTCCATTTCACCATCAATGAAGAAAAAATTGAGGGCGATACCGTTTCCTGCTCCGTCAGGAAATGGAAGGGCGGTCTGGGGGCCGTAGGATATCCCGTTCGCGCCACTTGGGAGGAGCAGGAGGGCTGGAGCTTTGAAGAAATGGGCACTGTGTGGATGTCTTGAGGCATGCTTCCAAAACCAAAGGGCACAAAAGTGTGCAGAAATATGCTTTTGCGTCCTTTGCAAAATTTGCGATATAAAAAACCGGGCGGTTTCCGCCCGGTTTTTGCTTTCCTGTTTTCCTGCCGCCCTTCTCTGCCTTTTCAGCGAATCTCGCATTTGATCTTTCCCAGCGCGCCTTTTTCCAGCCTTGATACCTGAGCCTGAGAGATGCCGATCTCCCCCGCCACCTCCATCTGGGTCTTACCGTCCAGGAAGCGCATGGAGAGAATGCATCTTTCCCGTTCGCTTAAATTGTGGATCGCCTGCTTGATGGCGATCTCCTCCAGCCAGTCTCCGTCATCGCTGCCGTCCCCTACCTGATCCATAATATAGATGGTATCACCGCCGTCGGAAAACACCGGTTCATAGAGAGAAACCGGTTCTACAATGGCTTCCAGCGCCACCACCACGTCCTCCCGCTTCATGCCAAGCTGCTCCGAGATCTCTTCAATCGAGGGCTCCTGGCCCTTTTCAGCGGTCAGGCGCTCCTTGCACTGAATGGCCTTGTAGGCGGTGTCCCGCATGGAACGGCTGACCCGCACAGAATTGTTGTCCCGCAGAAACCGGCGCACCTCACCGATGATCATGGGAACGCCATAAGTGGAAAACTGCACGCCCTGGCTCACGTCAAAATGATCGATGGCCTTGATCAGGCCGATACAGCCCACCTGAAACAGATCGTCCGGGTTTTCTCCCCGGTTCCCAAACCGCTGGATCACACTGAGCACCAGCCGCAGATTCCCCGAGATCAGTTTTTCCCGGGCTTCCTTATCTCCATCGTGGCTCCTAATCAAAAGCTCTCTCATCTCATCGCTTTTCAGCACCTTCAGACGAGAGGTATTCACACCGCAAATTTCAACTTTTCCCTGCATGAGACATACCTCCGTAAATTTTCTATCAAAGGTATTGTTTGCCTCTTTTTCAGGGTTTAATCGCCCGCGCTTTTCCGCAAAATGGAGAAAAGCCTGCCGTATCAGCAAAACGCTATAACGGCAGGCTAAAATTTTTTGTTTTTATAAGCACAGGCGGAAAATCACTGGTCCCGGCCACAGCACTTTTTATATTTCTTTCCGCGGGCGGAAAATCACAGATCTCGTCCACAACACTTTTTATATTTCTTTCCGCGGGCGGAAAATCACAGATCTCGTCCACAACACTTTTTATATTTCTTTCCGCTTCCGCAGGGACACGGATCATTCCTTCCGATCTTCTCTCCCTTTATCACAGTTTTGGAACGCTTCTGCTCCTTGTAAAGCTCTTTCCGGCGCTCCTCCGGGATCAAATCATCCCACTGGGGCAGAGTATACAGCCACTCAGCCTTGGCCTCCACCATATTTTTGTAAAGAAGCTCTTTCTCGTAATTCAAATTTACCTCGCTGTCTTCCTCGATCTCTTCCAGCGGGTTCTTTTCCTTCAGGCTGTCGTTGATACCGTCTAAAAAGCCCACCATGGTCATCAGATCGACGCCGTATTTCTCCGCATAGCCCTTTACCGTGTTTTTTCTGGGCTTGCTTTGCAGGATCTTTTTATAGATCTCTGTTTCCGTATCAAAATATTCTTTCCAGAATTTCCGGCCCTCCGAGCTGTTCTGTTTTTCCTCCGCGTATTTCCGCCATTGCTCCAATAAAGCCATGACCTTTCCCCCCTCGATCGGATAATTTTTCCTTCTCTGGGGATTCTATCATCTTTTTTCCGGCATGTCAACGAAAAAGCTGGGTTTTGCGGGGATTTCCTTGAAAAGGAAGCGGAAAAGTGCTACTGTATGATTCAGGAAAGGTTGATGCCACATGAACACTGCTGAAAAAATCATTCCCCCCGCTTATGCGTTACGCGCCATAGAGCTTTTGGAAAAAGAGGGCTTTGAGGCCTGGTTCGTAGGCGGCTGCGTGCGGGACGCCATGCTGGGGCGGCCGCCTGAGGACTGGGATATCACCACAAGCGCCCTACCCCGGGAAACGGCAGCCTGTTTTCAAGACTTTCCCTGTATTGACACTGGCCTGAAGCACGGCACGGTAACGGCTGTGCTCGAAAACCACCCCGTGGAGATCACGACCTTCCGCTTTGATGGCGTTTACACAGACCACCGCCGGCCGGAAACCGTGGAATTTTCCAAAAAACTGGAGGACGACCTTTCCCGCCGGGACTTCACCATAAACGCCATGGCATACCACCCGGAAAGGGGGCTTATCGATCCGTTTCATGGCCTTTTCGATTTGGAAAAGCGAATTCTGCGCTGCGTGGGAGATCCCGTTCGCCGCTTTTCTGAGGACGCCCTGCGAATCCTGCGATGCCTGCGCTTTTCCGCTGTTCTGGAGCTTGCCATAGACCCCGCCACCGCAGCTGCTGTAAGATCGAAAAAAGAGCTTTTGCTGGCCATTTCTCACGAACGGGTTCGGGAGGAACTACACAAGCTGCTTTTGGGAAACAGGGCCGCTCCTGTTTTGCGGGAATACGCGGAGGTGCTTTTTACCGTTCTGCCGGAGCTCGCCTCCATGAAGGGCTGTGCCCAGGAAACACCCTACCACTGCTATGACGTGTGGGAGCACACCCTGCACGCATTGGCAGATGTTCCAAAAGAGCCTGTGTTGCGCTGGGCCGCACTTTTTCACGACTGCGGAAAACCGGCGGTAAAATTTTTCTCCCCGGACGGGACTGCCCATTTTTACGGCCATGAAAAGGAAAGCCTGCGGATCGCACGGCAGTGCCTGCTTCGCCTGCGCTTTTCCAAACGGGAATCAGAACAGATCTGTACCTTGATCACCCGCCACGGGGAACCGCTGCCAATTTCGGAGAAACGGCTGAAGCGCCTGCTGGGAGAATTGGGCGAAGAGCAGCTTTTCTCCCTTTTTGCCCTGATGCACGGCGATCTGGCGGCACAGGCCCCCAAACTGTATGAGGAGCGAAGCCGGGCTCTCGAGGCTGCAAGGGCGCTTACCGAAAAGCTCCTTCAAGAGGAAGAATGCCTGACCCTGCGGGATCTGGCGGTAAACGGCAGCGATCTGAACGCCCTTGGGATCCCTCCTGGGCCCCGCATGGGAGAAATCTTGCGCGCGCTTCTGGAACAGGTGCTGGACGGCGCTTGCCCCAACGAAAAAGACGATCTGCTGCGGCAGGCGGAAGGCCTCTACCTGTCAAGGCATAAAGAATAGAACCGGATATGCTGCAAAATTTAACAGCTTGTCTGGCAGTTGCAGGCTATGAAGAAGGAATGAGCAATGAGAAATGAAGGGAAAGGTCAGCGTTCGTTAAATTGAAATTTACCATATTAGTTGTTAGAAAAAGGAAGGCGCTCTCCCTCTCTGTCATTCTGAACGGAGTGAAGAATCTCGTCCTTTGCCCTTTTACTCAGGGGATTAAGGACGAGATCCTTCGTCACTACGCTCCTCAGGATGACAGAGAGGGGCTCTTTTCTAACAACTAGTACCTTACGACTAACAACTAGTTCGCTAAACGCTAATTTACCATTTTCTTGTTCCCGCTGAAAGCAGTAGGGCGTGCCGCGGGTTTTCTTTCCGCGGCACGCCCTCTTCTTGGCATTCGACTTATTTTTCCTGGTAAGAGGGTGCGTTTTTTGGCGTGCCGCCCTTGATCACGGTGCGGTAATAGCCATAGGTCAGCGGCTCGTTTTCGCTGAGGACCTCCATTTCCTCCGCTTCGCCCACAAAGAGCATGTGGGTTCCCAGGTCAACGGTATCGATCACACGGCAGCTGTACCGGGCGCAGGCATTTTCCCAGCAGTAAGGCATTCCGGCGGCGTCTTTTGCGGTAGAAGCTCCTTCATACTTTTCAAGATCCCTGCCGGAACGGAACCCAAATCTGCCAATAAAGGCAAGATTGGCCCGCTGGTCCAGCGCCACCGCAGCAAAACGCCCGGCCTTCCGCATCAGCTCGCAGGTCAGGTTATCCTTGTTGACCGCCACAGAAAGCCGCACCGGCTTTGAAGTGACCTGCTGCAGGGTATTCACCACGCAGCCGCTGCTTTTTCCCTCCGCCTCGGCGGAAACCACATAGAGCCCATAGGTAATTTTATAAAGAGCCTTTTCGTTCATCTTTCTATTCCCCTTCGCTTCTTTTCTTTTTATTCATTATAGCCTTTTTTTCCAGAATTATCAAGGGAAGGGCAAGGATAAAAGGAGCAAATTACAGTTTGCGGCAAGTCGCCGTGGGCAGTCGTGAGCCTGCTTGGTGCGGGAGGGTAGTTCCCAGCCTGATCACAAGCGACTGATAAATTATAGTTTAGCACACAGGTCTCTCACTGTCATTCTGAGCCGTAGGTGAAGAATCTCGCCCTTCACCTCCAGAGAAAAGGGCTAAAGGACGAGATTCTTCACTTCGTTCAGAATGACAGGTGGAAAGCGAGTGGGTAACCACTAAATTCCAATTTACCAAACAGTCCCCTTCTCTGTCATTCCGAGGAACGAAGTGACGAAGAATCTCGTCCTTAATTCCAGAGCAAAAGAGCAAAGGACGAGATTCTTCACCGAAAAAGCAAGTTCCCCTTGCTTTTTGTTCAGTAATGACAGTTGGAAAGTGAACAAGTAACCGCCAAATTCCAATTTACCACCCTGCCAACGGTCGGGTCGGAACCTAGCTTTCCGTACCAAGCCGCTTCACGAGTGGCTGCGGCGCCTCGCCGCTAAATTCCAATTTAGCAAACCAGTCTCTTGCCCCTAATTGCTAATTGCTAATTGCTAACTACTAATTACTCATTCCCCATTGTTCCCTAGTACGCCGCTCCTTCTGACGGCAAAAAAGCCTGCCCGGATACCCGGACAGGCTTTTTTACAGAATTATTTGGAGAGAAGCTTACTCGGCCAGCTTCTTCAGCTTGGCATACTTCTCCTCAGCGTACTTTTCAGCATTAGCAAACAGCTTTTCGGCACGATCCGGGAAGGAACGGGTCAGGCTGTTGTAACGGACCTCGCCCATGATGAAGTCGCGATAGGAAGCGGAAGGCTCCTTGCTGTCCAGCTGGAAGGGATTCTCGCCTGCGTCGGCACGGCGGGGATCGAAGCGGAAGTTGTGCCAGTAGCCGGCGGCAACCGCTTTCTTTTCCTCCAGCTGAGAAATACCCATGCCTCCCTTGATACCGTGGTTGATACAGGGGGCGTAAGCCAGGATCAGAGAGGGCCCGTTGTAGCTTTCGGCCTCGGAGAAGGCCTTGATGCACTGGTTCATATCGGCGCCCATAGCCACCTGGGCCACATACACATAGCCGTAGCTCATGGCGATGGCGGCAAGATCCTTCTTCTTGGTGGCCTTACCGGTAGCGGCAAACTGTGCCACGGAGCCGGTGGGGGTGGCCTTGCTGGCCTGGCCGCCGGTGTTGGAATACACTTCGGTATCGAACACCAGAATGTTGATGTTCTCGCCGGAGGCGATGGCGTGATCCAGACCGCCGAAGCCGATATCGTAGGCCCAGCCGTCGCCGCCCAGAATCCACATGGACTTCTTGGCCAGGAAATCTTTATCCTTCAGGATCTCCTGAGCTTTCTCACAGCCGCACTTCTCCAGAGCGGCAATATATGCCTCGGCAGCGGGGCCGTTTGCCTTGCTGTCGGTCATGGTGTCGATCCAGGCCTTACCGGTCTCCTTCACGTCGGCAGGGGTGTTCTCGCCCGCGATCAGATTCTCGGTAAGCTCCTGCAGACGGCCGCGCACGGCGTTCTGCGCCAGGGTCATGCCCAGGCCGAACTCGGCGTTATCCTCAAACAGGGAGTTCTGCCAGGCGGGGCCGTGACCCTTCTTGTTCACGGTGTAGGGCGTAGCAGGCGCGGAGCCGCCCCAGATAGAGGAACAGCCGGTGGCGTTGGCAATATACATCTTATCGCCGAAGAGCTGAGTAGCCAGCTTGGCATAAGGCGTTTCGCCGCAGCCGCCGCAGGCGCCAGAGAACTCCAGCAGGGGCTGCTTGAACTGGCTGCCCTTCACAGAGGTCTCCTTGAACTTCTCGGCAACCGCTTCCTTGGCGGGCAGGTCGATCCCGTAATTGAACACAGCCTGCTGAGAACGCTGAGAATCGATGGGAGACATCTTCAGAGCCTTCTCCTTGGCAGGACAGGTGGTCACGCAGGAGCCGCAGCCCGTGCAGTCCAGAGTGGAAATGACCATGGCGAAGTTCATGCCGGGTACGCCGGTCATGGGCTTTGCCTTGGTGCCCTCGGGAGCGTTCTTCAGCTCTTCATCGGTCATAGCGATGGGACGAATGACCGCGTGGGGGCACACATAGGAGCACTGGTTGCACTGAATGCAGTTATCCACGATCCACTCGGGAACGTCCACGGCCACGCCGCGCTTCTCATAGGCGGCAGTGCCCTGGGGAGAGGTGCCGTCCGCATACTTCTCAAAGGTGGAAACAGGCAGATCCTTGCCGTGGAAGGAGTTAACGGGATAAACCACGCTGTTCACATAGTCCACCAGCTCCTGACGGCTGCCGGTGGCGACCTTCTTCTTGGAATCGTCCGTGGCGTTTTTCCAGTCGGCGGGAACCTCTACCTTCACATAGCCGGTGGCGCCGGCATCGATGGCATCGTGGTTCATCTTGACCACGGCCTCGCCCTTCTTACCGTAGGACTTCGTGGCGGCGTCCTTCATATACTGAATGGCGTCGGCCTCGGGAATGATCTTGGCAATGCTGAAGAAGGCGGACTGCAGAACCGTGTTGATGCGGGTGCCCAGGCCAATCTCCTTGCCGATCTTAAAGCCGTCGATGGTATAGAAATTAATCTCATTGTCGGCGATGAACTTCTTCACCTTGCCGGGCAGACGCTCATTCAGCTCGGCGGCGTCCCAGGCGCAGTTCAGCAGGAAGCTGCCGCCCTTCTTCAGATCCTGCACCATGTCGTAGGTGTCGAGGTACGCAGGATTGGAGCAAGCCACAAAATCAGCCTTGCTGATATAATAGGTGGACTTGATGGGGGTATGGCCGAAACGCAGGTGAGAAATGGTCAGACCGCCGGACTTCTTGGAATCGTAATCAAAATAGCCCTGGGCGTACATATCGGTATGGTCGCCGATGATCTTGATGGAGTTCTTGTTGGCACCCACGGTACCATCGGAGCCCAGGCCCCAGAACTTACAGGAGGTGGTGCCGGCGGGAGCGGTATCGGGATCTTCCTTCACGTCCAGAGACAGGTGAGTTACATCGTCCACAATACCGATGGTGAAGCGCTTCTTGGGAGAAGCGGACTCCATATTGCGGTATACGGCGATGATATCGCTGGGCTTGGTGTCCTTGCTGCCCAGGCCATAACGGCCGGTATACACGGGGCAGGCGCCGAACTGGGTGCCGTTGATGGCGGCCAGAACATCCAGATACAGGGGCTCACCAATGGAGCCGGGCTCCTTGGTGCGGTCCAGCACGGAGATGGTCTTTACCGTTTCGGGCAGCACGTCCAGCAGATACTTGGCAACGAAGGGGCGATACAGATGAACCTTTACAAGGCCTACCTTCTCCCCTGCCGCATTCATATAATCGACCACTTCTTCAATGGTCTCGCAGGCGGAGCCCATGGCGATGATGACCTTATCGGCATCGGGAGCGCCATAGTAATTAAAGGGCTTGTAATCGGTACCGATCTTGGCATTCACTTTGTTCATGTAATCGACCACAACGCCGGGAACGGCATCGTAGTGCTTATTGCAGGCTTCTCTTGCCTGGAAGAAGATATCTCCGTTCTGGGCCTGTCCACGCAGGACGGGGTGCTCCGGATTCAAAGCGTGGCGGCGGAACTCGTTGACAGCGTCCCAATCCAGCATTTCTCCCAGATCCTCATAATCCCAAACCTCGATCTTCTGGATCTCGTGAGAGGTACGGAAGCCATCGAAGAAATGGAGGAAGGGCACCTTGCCCTTAATGGCGGAAAGATGGGCGACCGCACCTAGATCCATGACCTCCTGGGGAGAGTTGGCGCAGAGCATGGCATAGCCTGTCTGACGGCAGGCGTACACGTCGGAATGATCGCCGAAAATGTTCAGGGCGTGAGTAGCCAGGGTACGAGCGGAAACGTGGATCACGCTGGGCAGCAGCTCACCGGCCATCTTGTACATGTTGGGAATCATCAGCAGCAGGCCCTGAGAAGCGGTGTAAGTGGTGGTGAGAGCGCCTGCCGCCAAAGAGCCGTGCACTGCGCCGGCGGCGCCGGCCTCAGACTGCATCTCCGTAACACGGACTTCTCTGCCGAACAGGTTCTTTCTGCCCGCGGCGGCATACTTGTCCGTTTCGTCGGCCATCACGGAAGAGGGCGTGATGGGGTAGATGGCGGCAACGTCGGTAAACGCATAGGAAACATGCGCGGCGGCGTTATTGCCATCCATGGTTTTCATTTTTCTTGCCATTGAACTATTTCCTCCTTTTAGGATAGTCTGAATATCAGTGGACGGGCAGTTTCTCAATACCCGTTCTGCTTTATTTTATCATTCTTTTCGCCGTCTGTAAAGGAAAAAAACGACGTTTCCGCAATTTTTGGATAAAAAAATCAGCCGCCCTTTCTCATCTGCTTTTTCCTGCCTGCCAGAACCATTTGACAAGCATAACCATATTTAGTAAAATGTTTATTTGAGAAACGGAACAGGAAAGCGCCGTCAGTCTGGCGCCGTGTTCTTTTTCTGAAAATGAAAAAAGGAGTACTTTTAAAAATGCCTTCGGAACCTGACGGCTCATCTGTTTTATGCATTTTATTTTCTCTCGTCCTATTGATCCTCTCCGCGTTTTACGCGGCGGCGGAATCAGCACTGGACGCCCTTTCCCCCGCTCAACTGAAAAAAGACGCGGAGGCTGGGGATAAAAAATCAAAAAGGCTGCTGAGAGTACTGGAAGCGCGAACCGGAATCGTTTTCCCCGTGCAGTACGGGCTTCTGTTCGCCGGGCTTTTGGGGATCGCCTTCTGGAACGCCGGATCGTATCCATATCTGCTCCGGGCCCTTCACGCACTTTCCGATCATTCTGTTCGGGGGCTTCTGGCCTGCCTGCTCGCTGCCCTTTCCTATTTACTGCTGTTCACAGTTTTCGGTAATTTGCTGCCGAAAAAGGGCGTTCGGAAAAATCCCGAACGTTTTGCCCTGCGTCACGCCGGGCTGATCGATACCCTTTCCCGTCTTGCCACCCCCTTTCCTATCCTATGCGCGCATATTTCCAATGGAATCCTGCGTTTGTTCCGGATCGACCCTAAAACGCTGGACGACGCCGTAACGGAAGAGGAAATTTTGCAGATCGTGGGAGAAGGCGAGGAAAAGGGCGTTATTGAGGAAACGGAAAAGGATATGATCGCCAATATCCTTGATTTTAACGATACCACCGCCGAGGAGACCATGACCCACCGCACGGACATTATCGCCGTGGCTGACGACGCCTCCATTTCGGAAGCGGTGGAGGCCGCTGTGGAAAACGGCTGTTCCCGCGTTCCGGTGTACCATGAGGATATCGATTCTGTAGTGGGTATTTGCTATGTAAAGGATCTTCTCCCCTATGTGGGAAAGAATCTGCCGGATTTTGTGAAGCTGACTGATATGATGCGCCCCGCCTATTTTGTCCCGGAAACGAAGAAATGCAGTCAGCTCTTTACCGAACTGACAGAGCGCAAGGTACAGATTGCCATTGTGGTGGATGAATACGGCGGCACCGCCGGGCTTATCACGTTGGAGGATCTGGTGGAATCCATCGTGGGCAACATTCAGGACGAGTATGACAACGAGGAAGAAGAGATCCAGCAGGTCAGCGAAACAGAATTCACGGTGGACGGCACTGCCTCCATCGATGAGATTTCCGACCTGACCGGCATTGAGCTGCCAGAGGGAGATTACGACACCATTGCCGGGCTGGTCACAGAGCTGCTGGGCCGGATCCCCAAGGAGGACGAACAGCCCAATGTGCGGATAAAAGGCCTCAGCATTACCGTGCTGTCCGTAGAGGATCAACGCCTGGCCCGGCTGCTGCTGGTCAAGGAGCCTCCCGCGGAGGAAGAGACAGAGCAAGAGAAATCTTGACACGTTTTTCAGATCCACAGGGAAAGGAAGTCGGCGTTATGAATAAAAGATCCCGGCGGGAGCCCGACCTGGGAAACGGCAGTATCGGAAGGCTGCTGTTTTCCCTGGCTGTTCCCGCCATTACCGCCCAGCTTGTCAATATGCTCTATAACATTGTGGATCGTATCTATATCGGCCACATTCCCGAAATCGGCACAGCCGCTTTGACCGGAGTGGGGATCACTTTCCCTATTATCATTCTGATCATGGCTTTCAGTTCCCTCATCGCCATGGGCGGAGCACCCAGAGCTTCCATTGCTCTGGGCGAGAAAAACCCGGAAAAAGCCGAGCGCATTTTAGGAAACTGCTTTACCGCCCTTCTCTTGATCTCACTGGTGCTCACTACCGTACTTTTCACTTTTTCCGAACCGATCCTTCGGGCATTCGGTGCAAGTGATAATACCATCGGCTACGCTAACGACTACATGCGCATTTATGTGTGCGGTACGGTATTCGTACAGATCGCTCTGGGCATGAACATGTTCATCACCACCCAGGGCTTTGCCAAAACCAGCATGCTTACAGTGGTGATCGGCGCGGCGCTGAATATCGCTTTGGATCCCCTTTTCATTTTTGTATTTCAAATGGGCGTGCAGGGCGCGGCGCTGGCTACCATACTTTCTCAAGCGGTTTCCGCTGTATGGGTGCTCTGCTTCCTGCTGGGAAAGAAAACAACGATCAAAATCAAAAAGCACTGCCTGCCGCTGAGGAAAGACATTCTTCTTCCGGTGCTGGCGCTGGGCGTTTCCCCCTTTATCATGCAGAGCACGGAAAGCTTGCTCAGCGTGGTGCTGAATACCTCTCTTTTGAAATACGGCGGGGACATTGCCGTGGGCGCTTATACGATACTCGCCAGCATTCTGCAGATCGTCAATCTGCCGCTGCAGGGGCTTACTCAAGGGGCGCAGCCCATTACCAGCTTCAATTACGGCGCGAAAAATTTTACCCGTGTAAAACGCTCTGTGCGGCTGCTGTTTCTCTGCGCTATGACTTATTGCACCCTGTTCTGGCTGGCCTTACAGCTGGTTCCCCAGATGTTTGTGGGGATCTTCAGCAGCGACCCGGCACTGACAGACACCGCCGTGTGGGCCACCCGCATCTTTATGTTCGGCACCTTCGCCTTTGGTGCTCAGATGAGCTTTCAGCAGTCCTTCCTCGCGCTGGGGCAGGCAAAGTCCTCCCTGCTTTTGGCGCTGCTGCGGAAGATCGTGCTGCTGATTCCTTTGATCTATGCGCTTCCGCTGTTCTTTGAGAACAAGCTCTTTGGCGTGTTTGTAGCGGAACCCATCGCGGACATCCTTGCCGCCACCGTTACCACGATCTCTTTCCTTTTCTGGGCGAAAAAGAATTTGAAAAACCCGGAGCCGGAAAGAGATTGAACTTTACCATATTTTACGAGAGGGAGAAAAAGCATGGGCCAATTCGGATTTGAAAGGATGCAGGAAATTCAAAAGGAGCTTCAGGCTCATTATGAGGATCTCTGGGGCGATCTGAGCCCTGAGAAGGGGCGGGACACCCTGTTGTGGGCCATTATTGAAGCCGGAGAAATGGCGGATATCATCAAAAAAGAGGGGGATGAGGCCATTATGAAGGACGAAGAGACCCGCCGCCATTTTATTGAGGAATTCTGCGATACCATGATGTTCTTAAACGATCTTCTTCTCTGCTATTCCATCACTCCGGAGGACGTGGAAAAGGTCTATTTGGAAAAGCACCGGCGAAACATGCGCCGGTGGTAAGATCGATCCGGCAGTTTCCCATATTTCTCCCTCTCATTTTGCAGAAACGAGGCATCCGCTATGGAACTGAAGAAAAACGACCTGATCGAGCTCTCTGTTACAGGCATGACAGCGGAGGGCATGGGAGTGGGCCATTACGGGGGGATGGCGGTTTTTGTGCCTCTCACCGCGCCGGGAGATACGGCACAGGTGAAAATCGTAAAAACAGCGAAAAACTATGCTTACGGAAGACTGGAAACGCTGCTCTCCCCTTCCCCGGACAGGGTAGAGCCGGATTGTCCGGTCTTTTTTCAGTGCGGCGGCTGCTGTTACCGGCATATCAGCTATGAGGCGGAGCAGCGGATCAAATGGGAGCGGGTGCGGGACGCGCTGGATCGGATCGGCGGGCTGAAGGAGCTTCCTCTACACCCTATGGTCGGTGCGGAAAGCCGAGACCACTACCGGAACAAGGCTTTGCTGCCCCTGGGTACGGATAAAGAAGGCAACCTTACCATGGGCTTTTACGCGGTAAATTCCCACCGCATTGTAAACTGTGAGAGCTGCCGCTTACAGCCGGAGGAAATGAACGCCGCCATGGCCGCTTTTCGGAACTGGGAAAAACAATACGGCGACCCGATCTATCGGGAAGAAGCCCATACCGGGAGAATGCGCCGCCTGTACCTTCGCAGGGGAGAAAAGACCGGCCAGCTGATGGCCTGCGTGGTGGTAAACGGCAACGGACTTCACCATGAGCAGGAGCTTGTTTCCATGTTGAGAGAGGCCGTGCCGGGGCTTTGCAGTGTGGTGATCAATTCCAACAGGGAAAAAACCAATGTGGCCCTGGGAAAGAAATGCCGTACCGTTTGGGGAAGCGACACCATTCAGGACGAGCTGTGCGGCCTTCGGTTCCGCCTCTCCCCTCTCTCCTTTTATCAGGTCAACCGCACCCAGGCGGAGCGGCTTTATGAAAAGGCCGCCGAATACGCCGGGCTTACCGGAAAGGAAACCGTGCTGGATCTGTACTGCGGCGCGGGAACCATCGGGCTTTCCATGGCGAGAAAAGCCAAAAAAATCATCGGCGTGGAGATCGTGCCGGAGGCCATTGAAAACGCCCGGCAGAACGCGGCGGAGAATCACATTGAAAACGCGGAATTTCTCTGCGGAGACGCGGCACAGGCCGCTGCGGAGCTGAAGCGCAGAGGCGAGCGCCCGGACGTGGTGATTTTAGACCCGCCCCGCAAGGGCTGTTCCCCAGAGCTGATCGATACTGTGACCCGCTTTACCCCCCGGCGGATCGTCTATGTTTCCTGCGATCCCGCCACCCTGGCAAGAGACCTGAAGCGCTTTGCGGAGCTGGGCTATCCGCCGCTGGAAGCCACCCCGGTGGATATGTTTCCGGCTACGGCTCATGTGGAGACGGTGGCGCTGCTTTCCCGCCAATAAAGCCGCTTCGAAAGCAAGCGGCGAAAAGAAAAGAAGGAATGAAGTATGCCGGATCTCGTTTCAGCAGAGCTGCTCAGTAAGAGCTGCGCAGAAAAGGAAGGCAGCCGTATCATCACAGATATTTCAAATTATATTTTTGTTTCTGATAAACCGGAGAAGGCCGACGCGATCTTTTTGCCCGGAGGTTCCCACCCGGAGCAGCCTGAATATGCCGCTGAGCTTTATCACAAAGGATTCGCGAAATGGCTGATCCCTTCGGGCGGGATCAGTGTTAAGGCCGAAAAATGGCCCGGTGTTCGCTCCAAGGCGGACAGATACACCGGAGATTACCATTCGGACTGTGAATTTTTTACCGATGTGCTTACGAAAAACGGCGTGCCCGCCGATGTGATCATTGAAGAAAACAAATCGGGACATACCCGCGATAACGCTTTTCTGTCCCGTCAGGCCATAGAAGAAAAGGGCGTTAAAATAAAGTCTGCTTTGATCGTTTGCAAAGGGTTTCATGCCCGGCGATGCCTTATGCTGTACCAAATGGCTTTTCCTGACATCCTGATAAGGGTCTGCCCCGTTTCTGTCTACAATATCACGAAGGAAAACTGGTACAAAACAGAACAGGGGATCGACCGCGTACTCGGTGAGCTTGCCCGATGCGGGAATCAATTCGTCAAGGATATCAAAAAATATTTGCTGCCTGAAAAAGAAGCGGAAAACGCAATTTGAGCCTTCAAAGGAGTCTTTTTCATGAACACCATTAAAATCGAAACCGGCAGTACCAAAATGATCGCCCACCGGGGCTTGAGCGGGCTGGAAACGGAAAATACCTGCGCGGCGTTTGTGGCGGCGGGAAACCGCTCTTATTTTGGCATCGAAACCGACATTCATCGAACGGGAGACGGAAATTTTATTCTTCTGCACGATGACAATACCGCCCGGGTGGGGTGCGACAATATTCAGGTGGAGGAAAGCAGCTACGCTTCTCTTCGCAGTTTGCGGCTTTGCGATAAGGAAGGCGGCAAGAGCCGGGCAGATTTACACCTTCCCTCTTTGGAGGAATATATCAGCATTTGCCGGAACTATGAAAAGGTCTGTGTTCTGGAGCTGAAATCCGATTTTACAGAGCCTGAGATCAAGACGATCCTCTCCCGGATCAAGGCCATGGGCTGGCTGGAGCACGTGATCTTTATCTCCTTCCTCTATGAAAACCTGTTGAAGGTTCGCGCTCTTCAGCCCTTACAGCCCTGCCAGTTTTTGACGGAGGAATTTTCCGACACGCTGCTGACGCGGCTTGAGAAGGATCGCTTCGATCTGGATATCTATTATCCCGTTCTCAGTGAGAAAGCAATAAAGGCCTGTCATCAGCGGGAGATCAAGGTGAATTGCTGGACGGTGGATCAAAAAGAGGAAGCCTTAAAGCTGATCTCCTGGGGTGTGGACTTTATTACCACCGACATTTTGGAAGGGAAATAAACCGTAAAAACGGAGGCGATTTTCTTGAATGCGCTGACGAATCGGCAGGCGGTAATCAAATTCTGCCTGTCTTTGGGGGAAAATGTGTACGAGGATTATCCCTTTGACGATACCAACTGGACGGTCATGCGGCATCGGGGAAATAAGAAAGGCTTTGCCTTTTTATATGAATACCAGGGGCGCTTGCAGGTCAATGTAAAATGTGAACCGGCGGGGATTGACTTCTGGAGAGATCGCTTTGCAGGTGTGCTGCCAGGTTACCATATGAACAAGGCCCATTGGAACACGATCCTTTTGGACGGCTCCGTTCCGGACCCGGAGGTAATGACCATGATCTCCGACAGCTATTCTCTTACTTTGCCCAAGCGGAAGAAATAACGATATGCCAGTTGTTGGAGAAGAGGGCTTAGATGGAAGAGGTCAGGTACAATAAGCAATAAGCAATGGGCAATGAAGGGCAGGAACTGAGTGATAAATTATAGGTTAGCAAACTAGTCGTTAGCTGTCAGTTGTTAGTCGTTAGAAAAGGGCTCTCTTTTGTCATTACTGAGAAAAAGGAGCTTCGCTTCTTTACGAAGAATCTCGTCCTTAAAGCTCTTCAAAAAGTCCCGAAGAACGAGATTCTTCGCTTCGCTCAGAATGACAGACGGAAAGTGAGCAGGTAACCGCTAAATTGTAGTTTAGCGGACTAGTCGTTAGCTATTAGTTGTTAGTCGTTAGAGAAGAACAAGCTCTCTCCTTTGTCATTCTGAGGAACGAAGTGGCGAAGAATCTCGTCCTTAATTCCCTGAAAAAGGTCAAAGACGAGATCCTTCGCCAAGAAAGCAAGGTTCTCCTTGCTTTCTGCTCAGGATGACAGGTGGGAAGTAAGCGGATAACCGGTAAATTCCAATTTAACGGGCGTTGTTCGCAACATCTGTGTTGGTCACAGCGCATATGCCCTTGCTCTTCCTCATTGCTCATTGCTCATTACTAATTCCTCAAACGCCCCGCCGCTATTTACCGCCATTATTTCAAGAAAAAGGAGATCATACCGCTATGCTGAAAATCGGCTGTCATCTTTCCAGCTCCAAGGGGTTTCTTGCTATGGGAAAAACCGCCCTTTCCATTGGAGCGAACACCTTTCAGTTTTTCACCAGAAATCCCCGCGGGGGAAAAGCCAAGGAGCTTGATTTGGAGGACGTGGCCGCCTACTGCTCCTTTGCGAAGGAGCATGGCCTTTTCCCTATTTTGGCGCACGCGCCCTACACTTTAAACGCCTGCGCGGCAGACGAGGGGCTGCGGGAATTTGCCGAAAACACCATGGCGGACGACCTGGCTCGGCTGGAGCATTTGCCCGGCAGCATGTATAATTTTCACCCCGGAAGCCATGTACAGCAGGGGGCGGAGCGCGGCATCGAGCTGATCTCCTCCCTGCTCAATAAAATTTTGAAGGCAGAACAGACAACCACCGTGCTTTTGGAAACCATGGCCGGAAAGGGCAGCGAGGTGGGAAGGAGCTTTGAAGAGCTGCGGGCGATCCTGGACAGAACGGCCCTTTCCGATAAGCTGGGGATCTGCCTGGATACCTGCCATGTTTTTGACGGCGGATATGATATTGAAAACGATCTGGACGGTGTGCTGGAAGAATTTGACCGGGTGATCGGTCTTTCCCGGCTGCGTGCCGTTCATCTGAACGACAGCAAGAATCCTTTGGGCAGCCACAAGGACCGGCATGAAAAGCTGGGCGAGGGCAAGATCAGCCTGAAGGCTTTGGAGGCTGTACTCAATCACCCCGCTTTGCGGGAACTGCCCTTTTATCTGGAAACGCCCAATGAGCTGGAGGGCTACGCAAAAGAAATTGCCATGATGAAAGCGGCTTATAAAGGAACATGAGCGCGAAAAAGCTTTTTTACAGAAAAGTACCCTGCCGGAAATCCCGGCAGGGTACTTTTTGTTCGGGTGAAGCTTACTTCAGGCCCTTCTCGTAGCTCTCGATCATTTTCTTCACCATCTGGCCGCCGATGGAACCGGCCTGGCGAGAGGTCAGATCGCCGTTGTAGCCCTGCTTCAGGCTAACGCCTACTTCAGAAGCGGCCTCGTTCTTGAAACGCTCCATAGCTTCCTTGGCTTCGGGAACCATAACAGAATTGCTCTTCATCGTTCTCTCTCCTTCAAAAAAGTTTTTTCGTTTTTGCGTTTGCACTAAGTATTCTGACTCGAAGTCCGCCTCTTATGAATGACAATTTTTTCAAAAAAACGTAAAAAACTGGAAATGAGCGCATTTGAAAAAAGCGCACCCATTTCCAGCTTCAAGCTCTAACAACTATTCCCCGAACATTTCCTTGAATTTCGAGAAAAAGCTTTTCCGCTTCTGATAATTCTTATCGCCGGTATCAGCATCCAGCTGGCGAAGAAGTGTTTTTTGCTTTTCGTTCAGGTTTTTGGGGATCTCCACCGTGATCTGCACATACTGGTCGCCCCGCATACGGGAATGAAGGCTCTGGATCCCCTTGCCCTTCAAGCGGAATACATCGCCGGGCTGTGTGCCCTCGTGTACATGGTAGCTGACCTTCCCGTCCAGGGTTGGCACCTCCACATCGGCGCCCAAGGCCGCCTGGGTAAAGGTGATAGGCATTTCACACCACACATCGTTCCCTTTTCGTTCAAACACGGGATGAGGCCGCACGGAAACATACACATGAAGGTCTCCGGCAGGGCCGCCGTTGCTGCCGGCATTTCCTTTGCCGCTGACATTCAGGATCTGTTCATCATCGATGCCTGCGGGAACCGTGACCTCCAACGTCTTTTTACGGCGTACCTTGCCTTTGCCATCGCAGGTCTTACAGGGGGTATCGATCATTTTTCCCGAGCCATGGCAGCGGTCACAGGTTTGGGCGGACTGCACCACGCCGAAGGGCGTGCGCTGGCTGATACGCACCTGGCCTGTGCCGTTACAGTTGGGGCAGGTTTTGGGCGAGGTTCCCGCCGCCGCGCCGGTACCGTGACAGTCCTCACAGTTTTCGATTTGCTGATAGGTAATGGTTTTCGTACAGCCCTTTGCCGCTTCTTCAAAGGAAATAGCCACATTGGCCTGCACATCGCTTCCCCGGCGAGGAGCGTTGGGATTGGCCCGGCGGGAGCTTCCGCCGAAGCCGCCCCCAAAGAAGCTATCGAAAATATCCGTGAAATCAAAACCGCCCTGGAAGGGGCCTGCGCCTCCGGCTCCGCCGCCGAAATTGGGGTCTACGCCCGCATGGCCGAACTGGTCGTATCTGGCACGCTTGTCACTGTCGGACAGCACCTCATAGGCCTCGTTGACCTCCTTGAATTTGACCTCTGCCTCTTGATCCCCAGGGTTCAGATCCGGGTGATATTTTTTTGCGAGGGTTCGGTACGCTTTCTTGATCTGATCCTCCGAGGCGCCTTTCTGGACTCCCAACACCTCATAATAATCCCTTTTTTCCGCCAAGCTCTCTCATCTCTCTTCTCCGGCAAAGCCGTGCAAAATCGGGCTGATTCGCCCAAAACGCAGGGGCGCTTTAAGCCCCTGCGTCTGGATCTGGTTTTTCTTTTAGAGTATGCCTCAGAGGCCGTTTTAGTTTACGTCCTTATAATCGGCATCGTACACATTCCCATCGGGGCCGCTGCTGCCATCGGCTGAAGCGCCGCCGTCATAGGGAGGCTGAGGGCCGCCAGGGTTACCGCCGCCGGGATTTCCCTGCTGGTACAGCTTTTCACTGACGGAGTACACCACCTTCTGCAGCTCCTCCATGCCGGCCTTGATGGCGTCTACCGTGCCGTTCTGCATGGTTTCTCGAAGGGCTGCCACCTTGCTGCTGATTTCGGTTTTATCCGCCTCCTGAAGCTTATCGCCGCTGTCATTTACCAGCTTTTCGGCGGTATAGCAAAGGTTTTCGGCATTGTTCTTGGTGTCTACCTCTTCCCTGCGCTTCTTATCTTCTTCGGCAAACTGCTCCGCCGCCTTTACAGCCTTGTCGATATCCTCCTTGCTCATGTTGGAGCTGGAGGAAATGGTGATATGCTGCTCTTTGCCGGTGCCAAGATCCTTCGCGGATACATTTACAATGCCGTTAGCGTCAATATCAAAGGTGACCTCGATCTGCGGAATGCCCCGGGGCGCGGGCGCGATGCCGTCCAGCTTAAAGAGGCCCAGCTGCTTATTATCCCGGGCAAATTCCCGTTCGCCCTGAAGAACATTGACCTCTACCTGAGTCTGACCGTCCGCCGCGGTGGAGAAGATCTGACTTTTCTTGGTGGGAATGGTGGTATTGCGCTCAATGATCTTAGTCATAACACCGCCCATGGTTTCCACACCCAGGGACAGGGGCGTCACGTCCAAAAGCAGCAGGCCCTGGACCTCGCCGCCCAGCACGCCGGCCTGAATGGCCGCGCCGATGGCAACGCATTCATCGGGGTTGATGCCTTTAAAGGGCTCCTTGCCGATGAAGTTCTTCACCGCGTCCTGTACCGCGGGAATACGGGAGGAACCGCCTACCAGAAGAACCTTGCTGATATCATTGATAGAAAGGCCGCTATCCTGAAGAGCCTGCCGCACCGGACCCATGGTCTTTTCCACCAGGTCGGCGGTCAGCTCGTTGAACTTGGCTCTCGTCAGGGTCATATCCAAATGCTTCGGACCGGAGGCGTCGGCGGTGATAAAGGGAAGGTTGATGGCGGCGCTGGTCACACCGGAAAGCTCGATCTTGGCTTTTTCCGCCGCTTCCTTGATGCGCTGCATGGCCATTTTGTCAGCGGACAGATCCACTCCCTGCTCAGCCTTGAAGCCCTGTACGATCCAATCAATCACACGCTGGTCGAAATCATCGCCGCCCAGGCGGTTATTACCGGCGGTAGCAAGCACCTCCTGCACGCCGTCTCCCATTTCGATGATGGAAACATCGAAGGTACCGCCGCCCAAGTCGTATACCATGACCTTCTGGTCGTTGTCCTTATCCACGCCATAGGAAAGGGCCGCGGCGGTGGGCTCGTTGATGATGCGCTTTACGTCCAGGCCCGCGATCTTACCGGCGTCCTTGGTTGCCTGGCGCTGGGCATCAGTAAAATATGCGGGTACGGTGATGACCGCACTGCTGACGGCTTCTCCCAGATATGCCTCCGCATCGGCCTTCAGCTTTTGCAGGATCATTGCGGAAACCTCCTGCGGCGTGTAGCTCTTGTCATCGATGGTCACCTTGTAATTGGAGCCCATCTCCCGCTTGATGGAGGAGATCGTGCGCTCGGGGTTTGTAACGGCCTGGCGCTTTGCCACCTGACCTACCATACGCTCGCCGGTTTTGGAAAAGGCCACTACGGAAGGAGTGGTACGGGCGCCTTCGGCGTTGGCGATCACCACGGGCTCACCGCCTTCGATCACTGCCACGCAGGAGTTTGTTGTACCCAGATCAATACCTATTGTTTTTGCCATGCTAGATTACCTACCTTTACAAAATTTTTTATTTGTTTCTTATAGAAAAAGTGTTTCAAAATCGTCAGTTGAAATTCTGAAAAGAAGCTCTCATCACCTAATTGGCCACCTGCACCATGGCGTGGCGCACCACCTTATCTCCCAGCAGATAGCCCTTCTGATAGACGGCGGCGATCACATTTTCACCCAAGCCTTCATTATCAATGTGGGCCACCGCGTTGTGAAGGTTTGGATCAAAGGCCTCCCCTACCGCGCCGGTGGCGGTAATACCCAGCTTTTCAAAAGCCGCGGCAATTTGAGCCTCGATCATTTCCACACCCTTGCGCATATCCTCTGCGGAAGCGTTTTCCTGGGCCAGAGCCCGCTCAATGTTATCCGCGATGGGCAAAATGCTCTGCACCGTATCGGACACGGCGTTGTTGTACACAGCATTTTTTTCATTTTGGCTGCGCTTTCGGAAATTATCGTACTCGGCAAGCACCCGCAGGTGCTGCTGCTTATGGGCTTCAAATTCCTCCTGCAGCTTTTGGAGCTTTTCCTGCTCCGCGGAAGGCTTTTTCTTCTTTTCCTTCTTTTCTTCCTTTGCGGAAACAGCTTTTTCCGGTTCCACTACAGCTTCCTGAACCTCCTGCTCCTTTTCCTTCTCCATCTGTATGCCATCTCCTTTTTATCGCCTGTCACTTTTCAAAAATATATATTTTATTCTTCCCGCGTCAGTACGGTAAGCATTTGGCCCACCTCTTTCGTGAGATATTGAAGGATCGCCGTCAATCTGGCGTAGTCCATGCGGGTGGGGCCAAGCAGTGCCAGGGCGCCAACGTCCTGCTCTTCCACAGCATAGCGGGAAATCAAAAAAGACGCGTTCTTCAACTCCGGCCTTTGACTCTCGCTGCCGATCAAAATGGAAACACGACCGGGCTTTTGGCGGAGCAGGGAAACCACATCTTCCTTTCTTTCCAGAAAATCCATGATCTGCCGGTGTTCCAATTCGGGATAAAGCAGCAGATCCATCTGCCCGCTGGTCAACACTTCCGTTTTCGCTGTGTCCCGTGCCGCTTCTAGAAGCGCTTGTAAAGCGGGGCCCGCCAGCACCATCATTTCTCCGAGTGAAGCGCCCATGGACTGTAAAAAAGCCGGTGTGATCTCCAGTACCTCCTTGCCGGTCACCTTTTCATTGAAGAGGCGGAAAAGCACCCGCAGGATCTCGCCCGACAAATCGAAATCGCAGTGGAACACTCTGGTTTTCATTGTTCCCGCAGAACTCATCAGCAAAAGCATGGCGGTACGGCGACTGGTTTGCACAAACTGTACTGCCTTCACCCGCGCCGTCATTCCGCTGGGAGTAGTGACCGCCGCCGCATACCGGGTCACGCTGGAAAGCAGCCTGCACACGGAAAGCAAAAGGCGTTCCGGCTCATAGGCGCTTCCCGCCAGTATGGAGGTAAACCAGCGCTCTTCTTCCTCCCGCAGAACAGGCACCCGCATCAGGTGGTCCACATATTCCCGATAGCCCCTTTGTGAAGGGACCCTGCCAGCCGAGGTATGAGGCTGTTCCAGAAGCCCCAGCTCAATGAGCTCCGCCATTTCATTTCGGACGGTGGCGGAGGAAACGCCGATCTCCTCCGCAATGGCTTTTGACCCCACAGGCTCGCCGCTTTTTACAAAGTCTCGCACTACGGAGGAAAGGATTTTTTCTTTCCGCGGAGTCATTTCCATACCGTGCCGCTCCTTTCCCGGAGTTCCTGTTAGCACTCTTGATATTCGAGTGCTAACCATGACTATAATTTACCACTTTGGTCAGCAAAAGTCAAGAACGTAATTTGTAAATTAAATATGAATGGCGGTTTTTGCTGAAAACGGCAAAAGGAACCTGCCACGGAATTTGCGGCAGGTTCCTTTGAGCGTGTCGAAAAAGCTTTTCGCCACGCTCAAACTTCTTGAGGAAATCTTTGATTTCCTCAAGAAGTTCTGATTGAAATGCGAGAGAGGGTTCTCGCCTGTCGGCTCGGTCGGCGCTTGGCGGTCTCCACCGGAGACCAGCGCCCCTGATGGTCCCTAGAAGCTGCAAAGCAGCTTTTTCACACTCTTCCCCCTTCCGTTTCTTTCAGTTAGAGGGTTTATCGACAGCCTGAAAGGAGCCTGCCGCGGAATTTGCGGCAGACTCCTTTCCCAAACAAACTTTTCTCTTCGCTTGACAACAGCTTTCAAAGCTTTTCCACCGGCACCCAAATGGCTGCCCGATATCCGTCGCTGTCGGTTTTTCCCTCGTCGGAATACCACTCAATATTGGCGCCCATGGCGATGCGGTACTCCGTATTGCCGGGAAGCCATTCCTGAAACACCTTGGTATTGATGGCCTGAAGCGTACCGGGAAGCGGCCCACGGCAAGGGAAAACCGCCCAATCCATCGCGGGAAACTCAAACAGCTCCATTCCCTCCGGGATCGGCCCGCCCCGGTAGCTTCCCGCAATGAGATAGCGGAACATGCCGGGGGTGCGCTCCTCGTCCACGCACACGCCAAACTCGCCGATACCATGGGCCAAAAAGGCCTTTTCCTCCGGAGTTTGCGGTTCTTTTCCGGAAAAAATCGGCGTACAATATTGCCGGTCGAATTCCTCCCAAAATTCGGGGATCTCCCGGTAGCCGCTTTCAAAGGGAACATCTCTCCCGAAGCCGATCACCGTAAATTTTTCTTTGTGTTCCACCGTGTACTCCAAGCTTTCTCCTCCTTGTACAGAAATCATGACCTTCAACGGAAAAAAGGGCTTGAGCCTTTTGTGCTCTTTTTTGATCTGCGTGGGGGTGGCTCCGTGGAAACGCACAAAGGCCTTTGTAAAGCTTTCCGGCGTTTCAAAGCCGTACCGATAGGCAATATCGATGACCCTGCCCCGATCCAGCACCAAATCCAGCGCCGCCAGATACAGACGGCGGCAGCGAAGATACCTGGAAATGGAATACCCCGTCACGATCTCAAAGCCCTTTTGCAGATAAAAGGGAGACATGTACACATGGGCCGCCACCTCCTCCGCCGTGATCGGCTCGCGGATATGCTGTTCCATATAGTCGATGGCGGAGCGCAGGGTTTCCGTCCACTCCACAGGCTCACCTCCCATTTTTCTTTTCTGTCAAGTTATGGCAATTAAGTTTTCAGGGCATTCCCCTTCCTCTGTCATCCTGAGGAGCATAGCGACAAAGGATCTCGCTCTTAAAGCCCTTCGAAAAGACCCAAAGGACGAGATTCTTCACTTCGTTCAGAATGACAGAGAGGGAGCCCTTTCCTTTTCCAGCAACTAACATGATAAATTAAAGTCTAGCGGCTACCCTTGCCCTTCAATTCCTCGTTGCTCATTGCCCATTCCTAATCGCTCATTGCCTCTTCCCTATCAGGATAATCTCATAAAGAATTTTTGTCCTGTCTTTTTTCAGTATTTTTTGTCCGCCTCTATAAGCTTATCAGCCAATAAGCAAGAAAAGGACTGGCGTATATGGTGAGATAGATCAGCGTGACCCAGGGCTGATAATCGATGTAAAATTCCCGGAAGGACAAAGACCATGGGTGCTTGATCAGCACCCAGCCGATCACATCGAAGGCTGCCGTGAGGGTTCCCCAAATCAGCGAGGTAGCGACCACATTGGAAAAGGTGACGGTTTCCAGGCCTTGAAAATAGAGAAACGCGAACACCGGAAAAATCAGAAGATTATACAGGGGGTGCCAGGGCTTTGTCTTTTCGTACCCCTCGCCCATACCCGGGCCTTCTTTCATAGATTTCATATGCAGCACCGTGATGTTAAAAACTGTGTGCAGTATTCCGATCAGCGTTACGATCAGATAGGCTCCCCAATACCACAGCATAGAAAAACCAAAGTGTTCCATTTTGCGGTTCCTCCTCTTCTTTCAGAAATTCTTGTTAATCGAAGCTGCCGCTCATATAAAAACGCCGCCTGCCGAAGAGGAAATACACTTGGCAGACAGCGCTCCTTTACAAAATCAATATAGTAATCCCACGCAGCGTTTTACGCCGCGGCCGGAAAAGCCGGTCACAGAAGGATCTCGCCGTCTACGGTTCCAGGCAGCGCGGCCGCATTGGATTCATCGGTGTCCACATGCATGGCTAACGCGTAGGCGGGGCTGACGCGGCATACCACATCGCCGTAAACCAGGCTGCGACCGTTGTATTCCACCTTTACGGAAACGATCTGCTTATCGGTAACACCAGCTTCCTTTGCCTCTTCGGGATTAAAGTGGATATGACGCTTCGCCGCGATCACACCTTTTTCCAGAACCACTTCTCCGGCAGGTCCCTTCAGCGTGCAGCCGGGAGTTCCCTCCAGATCGCCGGATTCCCGGATCGGCGCGGTCACGCCCAGCTTGCGAGCATCAGTAAGGGAAATTTCCACCTGGGTCTCTTTCCGGGTGGGCCCCAGGATCGACATGGACATGGAGCCCTTGGGACCTACTACCTCCACCTTTTCCGCGCAGGCATACTGGCCGGGCTGAGAAAGATCCTTCTTATTGGTAAGAGCGGCGCCCTTGCCGAACAGGGTTTCCAAATCCTCATTGGAAACGTGGACATGATGAGCGGAAGTTTCTACCATAACCTTCATTGTGTATTCCTCCTTCAAAATTCTTCGGCTTTTGCATTTTTATTCTACTACCGAACGGGAAAAATTTCAACTGCCTTTCCTTGTGTTTCTCAAAGGAATTTGCTATACTGGATTTCAGAAGGCTATGGGAGGGAGCAAAATGATCGATAACTGGGAAGCGCTTCGGGAAAGCTGCCTGCAATGCCGCAAATGCGGGCTGTGCGAAACACGGCACAACGTAGTGTTCGGCGTGGGAAACCCAAAAGCCAAGGTGCTGTTTGTAGGCGAAGGGCCCGGAGAAAATGAAGATCTGCAGGGAGAGCCCTTTGTGGGCCGGGGCGGCCAGCTTTTGGATAAGTTTCTCACCGCCGTGGATCTGGACCGGAAAACCAATATCTACATTGCCAATATCGTGAAATGCCGTCCGCCGAAAAACCGGGATCCGCTGCCGGAGGAGCAGGACGCCTGCATTGGCTGGCTGCGGAATCAGTTTGCGCTGCTGCGCCCGAAGATCATTGTGTGTTTGGGGCGTGTTGCCGGCATGAAAATGATCAAGCCAGATCTGAAGATCACTAAGGAGCACGGCACTTTCTTCGAAAAGGGCGGCGTGCTGATGATGCCAACTCTGCACCCTGCCGCGCTGTTGCGCAATCCCGCCCAAAAGCCCGCCGCCTTTGAGGATTTTTTGAAGCTAAGAGAAAAGATCGACGAGCTGGAAGCGGATATCAGCCGTTGAAAAACAGCGCCAGGTAAAAGAAAGAGAAGCTGTTGTAAAACTTAGCGGTTTTGCAGCAGCTTCGGTTTTTTAGATACTAGATGCTGGATGCTGGATACTAGACGGTGGTGGCACTGCTTCGCAGCGCAATAAAAGCAAGGGCATATAATGAGCAATTAGCAAGGAAGGGCAGGGGTAGAGTGGTAAATTATAGTTTAGCGTCCTGATTCCGCTATCACTATTGTCATTCTGAGGAACGAAGTGACGAAGAATCTCGCCCTTGATTCCGGGAAAAGGGCGAAGGACGAGATTCTTCGCTTCGCTCAGAATGACAAGAGGATGGTGTGCAGATAACCGCTAAATTCCAATTTAGCAGACTGGGCTCCTGATCTTAAAATAATTGCTCATTATTCATTGCCAATTCCTCATTCTTCTGCCGCATTGCTCTGCTCCGCGGTTTCTCTTTTCTTTTTTCTGCCGTAAAAGAACTGGTCCGCCACTACCAGCAGCGCGCCGGCGATCACCACCAGGTAGTAGGTAAAAAACCGCCAGACCATGACGGCGGAATACAGGTCATCCTTGACAAAATAGTTTCGGAAAAAGGCGGAAAATCCAAGCTCCTGGGCGCCGGAGGCGCCGGGCATGGGCATAAAGGACACAGACGCCTGCAAAAGGCTCTGTACGGCAAAAACCTCCCAATAGCTGATGGTGTGATAGCCAAAGGCGCGAAACACGAAATAGATCACGCTCATCTGCAAAATGAATTGCGGAATGGAAAGCAAAATTCCCCACAGGACACTGCGCTTATTTTTCCGAAAGGTTTCCCGGTAGCTGCCGAAATCCGCTTCAAATTTATCGATGGACTCCAGCAGGTGAAAATGCCCCTGCAAAAACCTGAGCTTTCTCACCAGCCATTTGGCAAAACGGCAGATACCGTGCAGCACTGGCTTGATAAAGAGACAGGGGAAAAAGATAATAGAGCCGCCGTTTATGGCCAGGCCCAGAATGATCAGCGGGATAATGCCGGGGTTTTCCAGGCTCAGCTTTCCATACATAAAGAAGAAGCTCAAAAGTGAGCAAAGGAAAAAAGCGCACTGAAAGCAGAAAAATTTTACGATCAATACAGCGGTGGAAACCCCCACGGGGATCTTATCCCGGCGGAGGTACGCGGCCTGCATGGGCTGGCCTCCGGTGGAACTGGGGGTGATATAGGAATAATAGATGCCAAGAAGGCCGATCTTCATGGCGCTTCCCATTTTCATCGGGATCTTCTGGCTGCGCATCAGAAGGCAAATGATCCCGCCTTCAAACAGGAAATAGACCACTGTGACCAGTACTGCCAGAGCAAGGAAACCGGGAGTCAGGTTCGCTATGGTGCGAAATACATTTCCGAATTCCCGGTTACAGATTCCAAACGCCACAAGGGCGATCATGGTGGCTAAAATATAAAGCATTCCCCAGGGAATTTTCCGTTTTTTCTTTTGCGGCTCCATTGCGGAAGAGGAGCCTTCCCCTATCGTTTCATATTCCGTCAAAGCGCATCGCTCCATCTGTATAATATCAAGCTGTTTCGCAGATTTTTCAAAAGCAGCGGCGGTTCTTGCCGTTATTGCGATTTTCTCTTCCAAAACAGCAATGGCTCTTGCCGTTGCTATTCTATCACGGTTTGTAGTATAATGCAAACCATGAAATCTTACGGTTTTATAAAGGAGGGCGCTTATGCCGATCGAAGCGATAGAACAACCGGAATTTATTGAGATTTCCCCCACCCTGCGGCTGAAAAGGTATGACGGCGTTTTCGACTTTGCCCTGCCCTGGTACCAGGACCCGGTGGTTCTTCGCATGTCCGAGGGCGAGGGTACCAAGCCCTATACTCTGGAAAATCTCAAGGTAATGTATGCTTATCTCGACGCTCATGGGGAGCTGTACTGGATCGAGGAGGATCAGGGAACCGGGTTTGTCCCTATCGGAGACGTGACCATATGGCAGGAGGATCTGCCCATCGCCCTGGGCTCTTCCGCCGTCAGAGAGCGGGGCATCGGAAAGTCGGTGCTTCAGGCACTGATCGCGCGGGCCAGATCACTTCATTGGGATCATCTCAGCGTACAGAATATCTACAGCTACAATACCGCCTCTCAAAGGCTGTTTCTCTCCTGCGGCTTTCGGGAAACGAAAAAGACAGAAACCGGTGCAAGCTACCGGTTGGAGCTTTAGCCAAGCAGCTTTACCGTGAGCACAGCAAACACCAGGGCGGCGCAATCCCCCAGCAGGGCGGCAGGAACGGTATACCGCAGCCTTTTATATCCGCAGGCCCCAAAATATACGGCAATGGCATAAAAGGTCGTCTCTGTGGAAGATGCCAGCACAGAGGCGATCTTTCCCGTTTCGCTCTCCGGGCCGAACTGCTGTAAAAGGGAAAGCGTATAGGCGGAGGAGCCGCTGCCGGAAACAGGCCGCAGCAGAGCAAGCGGTAAAATTTCCGGGGAAATGCCCACCGCTTCCGCCAAGGGCTCCGCCAGAGAACAGAGAAGCTCCAGCAGCCCGGAGGCCCGTACCATGGACACCGCCACGATCAGGCCGATCAAGGTGGGAAGGATACGCATAGAAGCACTGATCCCCTCCTTTGCCCCCTCTAAAAAGGTATCGAACACCTCTACGTTTTTCAAAAAGCCAAACAGCACGATCCCGCCGACGATCAGCGGCATTGCCGCCGCCCCGATCTGCCCCATGGTTTTTCCCGCCTTTCTTCTTTGTGAAACTTAAGGCAACACCGCAAAATTCAGGTCTATCACCTTAAGGCCGGTTTTCAGAAGCCCCTCAGGCTTCCCCGCTCCGCCAGCTTGCAGCACAGTACGCAGGTAACCAGCGCGGCAAAGGAGGTGATCCAGATCTCCGGCAAAACGGCAAAGGGCTCGGCGCTGCCGCAGGAGCTGCGCATGGCCGCCATGTTCACCGGCAAAAGCTGAATGGAAGCTGTGTTAAACACCACAAACAGGATCATTCCCTTGGTAGGGGCGGTTCCTTTGTTTTTCTTCGCCATGGCGCTGACCGCCGCCAAGCCAAGGGGCGTAGCGGCGTTTCCCAGGCCCAGAAAATTTGCTGAAAAATTCATGCACATCTTCCCTTTGATCTCCCGGTCCTCCCGGTATTCCGGAAAAAGCCTGTCGATCACCGGAGAAAAGGCGGAGGCCAAAAGCTCTGTCAGCCCGCTTTTTTCAGCGATCTTCAAAAAACCCAGCCAGGCGCACATGCTTCCCAAAAGAAATATGGAAAGCTCTACCGCGTCCTTTGCCCCGTTCATAATGGCGGTGGAAAGGTCGCCGATCCTGCCGGTGGCCAGCGCACAGACAACACTTGACAAAATCATACCGAACCAGATGGCGTTTAACATAAAAATCCCCGCTTTCCTCCCCTGCTTTTCCTTGACTTTGCAGGGGAAAAAGAATAGTATACTTTCAGAGTCTTTTTTGAAACGGAGGCGCAGCTTATGCTGTTTGGAGAAAAAATTCTGGACTATTGGGACGATATCTTGAAGGATCTGGGAACGCTGATCGCCGTTCCCTCTGTGGCGGGCAAGGCGGAAAACGGACACCCCTTCGGCGATGCCTGTGCGAAGGCCATCGACACGGTACTGGAAATGGCTAAGGGCTATGGCCTGAAAACGAAAAACGCGGACTACTATGCCGCCCATGCCGAATACGGCGAAGGAGAGGGAAACGCCGTTGTCATGGCACATGTGGACGTGGTACCCGCCGGAGAGGGCTGGGATACCGACCCCTTTACCCTGGTGATCGATGGAAACCGTGCTTTCGGGCGAGGCGTATCCGACGATA
The DNA here is from genome assembly GCA_910589395.1 of uncultured Oscillospiraceae bacterium. Lineage (GTDB taxonomy): Bacteria > Bacillota > Clostridia > Oscillospirales > Acutalibacteraceae > Acutalibacter > Acutalibacter caecimuris_A. The sequence goes on along the minus strand of CAJUTL010000011.1, from coordinate 17,648 downwards.
AGGGCGCGGCCATTGTAGCCCTGCACTGCCTGCGGGCTTTAAAGGACGCAGGAGTCAAGGGAAACCGGAAGCTCCGGGTGATCTTCGGCTCCGGCGAGGAAGTGGGCATGGCCGATATCCCCCACTATTTTGAACAGGAGCAGCTGCCCGACATGGGCTTTACCCCCGATTCCGGTTATGGCATCTGCCACTGTGAAAAAGGCATTATCAACTTGAAAATTTCCAGCAAAAATGATTCCGATCTTATCAAAAGTTTTGCCTCCGGCACGGTAAGCAACGCCGTTCCCGCCAAGGCTGTCTGCGAAATTTTCTGCTCTCAGGAAGAATACGAAGCACTGCGGAAAGCGGCGGAGAATTCCCCTGCCGAATTCGTGATCACCCGCACCGGGGATGGGGCTTCCCTTTTGGCAAAGGGAAAGGCAGCTCACGCCGCGGGCCCCGAAAACGGCCGTAACGCCGCCTCCTATCTGGTAGAGCTTTTGGCGGAGGTATTCGGCGAAGACCGGTTGGGCTCCTTCTTCCGGTTTGTTCACGAAAAAATCGGACTTACCTATGACGGCAGCTTTCTGGGAGTGGCTATGAGCGATGAGCCCAGCGGCCCTTTGACCTTCAATCTGGGGCTTTTGCACGCGGATCCTCAGGAGTGCAGCCTGGTGGTGGATATTCGCTACCCTGCCACCAAGAAAGGTGACGCGGTTTCCGAGCCCATTCAAAAGGCGGCGGAAGCCTATGGACTTACCTACACCCTGCTTTCCGATGCCGCTCCCTTATATCTGCCAAAGGAAAGCCCGCTGGTCACCCTGCTTTCCGGCGCTTACAAGGATATTACCGGCGAGGAATGCAGCATCTATTCCATGGGCGGCGGCACCTATGCCCGGCAGATGCACGGGAAGGGCGTGGCCTTCGGCCCCGGATTTGCCAGCGAAGAGGACAGCCACGCTCACGATGTAAACGAGCGCATCGATTTGGAGCAGTTTAAGCTTCACGCTAAGATCTGCCTGGAAGCCATGTACCGCATGCTGACCGCAGAATGATCTCAATAAAGAAACAGGAGGGCAGTTCCATGGCGGAATATTCGCACATTACCCCGGAGGACATTTTTTCCAATCAGGAGGTTCGCTGCTACATTGAGCAGGGAAACAACTGCCTGGAGGCCATCGGCTTTACAGAGCATGGCCTGGCCCATGCCAAGCGCAGCAGCAATTATGCCAGAGACATTCTTTCCGCTCTCCAGTATCCGGCGCGCACCTGTGAGCTGGCGGCAATTGCGGGCTATCTTCACGATATCGGCAACACCGTAAACCGGGCGGATCACGCCCACAGCGGCGCCTTGATGGCCTTTACCCTATTGAATAAACTTTCCATGCCGCCAGAGGAAATCGCCCTGGTCTGCTCCGCCATTGGGCACCACGATGAAAAGACCGCCTATCCGGTCAACCCTGTGGCGGCGGCGCTGATCCTTTCAGATAAAAGCGATGTGCGGCGCACCAGAGTGCGCAAAAACGCTGTTTTGACCGCCGATATTCACGACCGCGTCAATTACGCCGTGGAGCATACCAGTCTGAAGATCGACCCGGAAAAGAAGGTCTGTCTATTTAATATTACGATCGCCACAGAGATATGCCCTGTGATGGAGTACTTTGAGATCTTTCTGGACCGCATGGTGCTCTGCCGCAAAGCCGCCCAGACTCTGGGACTGCAATTTGAACTGGTGATCAATAACACAAGGCTTTTGTAGCACTGTTCCTGCGTTTTACGGTTCTTCCCCGCTGATTTAAAACCGCCCCAGCTGAAAAATTCCCGGCCAAGGAGGTTTTTCACTGCCGCAAAGAAAAAACTTGATTTTTTCTTTGCGCTGCGATATAATAACTACTGCTATCCCCCATACACTTGCCGGTGTGATGGAATTGGCAGACGTAGTGGACTCAAAATCCACCGGTAGCGATACCGTGCCGGTTCGAGTCCGGCCACCGGCACCAGCAGCGTGACGCTGCACCCAATTCGCGCACTTGGCGTTACTGAGTGCGCGAACTTTTTTTGCCCGCGAACTGGCGGCATCTGTTTTATCGTATATTCACAGCAGCGTGACGCTGCACCCAATTCGCGCACTTGGCATTACCGAGTACGCGAACTTTTTTGCCCGCGAACTGGCGGCATCTGTTTTATCGTGTATTCACAGCAGCGTGACACTGCACCCAATTCGCGCACTTGGCGCTACTGAGTGCGCGAACTTTTTTGCCCGCGAACTGGCGGCATCTGTTTTATCGCGTATTCACAGGCCTAGCGGTCAGCAAGTCGTGCCGCTGGGGTTTTTCCATGTTTTCAGCAGACGGCCCGCGTTGAAACATCTGTTTTGCGGCGGGACTGCCGGGGCGTTTTTCTGCTGTTCCCCGGCTGTTCAGAGGACTCAGGGTTGCGGAGTTTCCGCCGCAAAACGGTTCCGGGCTTTTCGTTTCCGTCATATGCCTGAAAAGTTGACATTTTTCAAGTAATATGATAAAATATTTTTTATTATAGCAGATATAACTATTTAAGAAGGTGCTTTTCGTGGCAAACATTTCCAGTGGGATCCTTCTCGATGCGAACTTGATGAATTTGAAAGAAATTCCTGCCGCTTCGGTTCGGCCTGAGGTATTTGGGTTCTTTGTGTCCGGTGAGGAGGTTGTACAGTCTTTTCAAACCATCAGGGATCAGGTCATTTTTACGAACAAACGCGTATTTGTGGTAAACGTTCAAGGGATCACGGGAAAAAAGATCTCTTATTTTTCCTATCCCTATTCCAAAGTACAGTATTACGGCATAGAAACCGCCGGTGTGCTGGATATCGACAGCGAGCTTGTGCTGGCGTTCAGCAACGGCGCCCGCCTGCAATTCGATTTCAAATCACAGGTGGATATCAAAAAAATTTGCGCCAATATTTCCGCTTTTATTCTGTAAATCCCGCCTCTGAAAGGAAGAACCAAGGATCTTTCGCGTGCTGAGATTTTTTCAGCCACGCAAAAGCTTTCGGCCTTTTAAGACAGTCGGCTCTGCCAAGGCGCAGAGCCGACTGTCTTTACGCTTATTTCCATTCCAATTCCCCCTTGCCTTTCCATGAGATCAAGCGTATATTAGAATTAAGAGAAGATAGTTCCCTTTTCCACATCAAATCGCAAAAAATCAGGAGTGTGAAGCATGCTGCGGGAATTTTCACTGGCGGAGATCAAACATTTGAAGGTACATGGCAGAACAAACGGAAGCCTTTCTCCCCTGACGCTGTTTTGGACAGCTTCGGGGTTTGAGGTACGGGCCACGGGCAGTGAGCTTTGGGCGCTGTTGGAGGGAGATTTTGAGCAGCAGGAGCCCTGGATCAGCCTGGAGGTAAACGGGGCGTGGGTCGGCAGGCAGATGGTGGAGCAGGGAAAGCGCTGGGTCTGCTTGTTTCGGAACAGAAATCCCCTGGCGGTGAAGCAGGTTCGGCTGTACAAGGATATGCAGGCCATGTCGGAGGATCCCCGGCATCTGCTGCAGATCCATGCCTTGAAAACGGACGGCGAGTTCCTGCCGGTCCCGGAAAAAGAAAAAAAGCTGGAATTCATCGGTGACAGCATTACCTCCGGCGAGGGGGCCATCGGCGCTGTTTCTGAGGAAGATTGGGTGGCCATGCTTTTTTCCGCAAAAAACAATTACGCGGTACTGACGGGCGAGCTGTTAAACGCCGAGGTACGAATCCTTTCCCAAAGCGGCTGGGGCGTAGTTTCCAGCTGGGACAACAATCCCCGCTGTGCCCTGCCCGCTTTTTACAACCAGGTCTGCGGTCTGCTTTCCGGGGAGCGCAACCAGGCTTTAGGCGCTCAACTGCCTCACGATTTTTCCGCCTGGCAGCCTGACGCCGTGATCGTAAACCTTGGCACCAACGACTGCGGCGCCCTTTCCTCCCCCGCCTGGGCAGATCCCGTGACAGGAGAAAGCTTTCAGCAGCACAGGGATGAAAAGGGAGGCTTTGTGCCGGAGGATCGGGAGCGCTTCCAAACAGCGGTAAAGAGCTTTCTTTCCCTTTTGCGGGAGAAAAACCCCAACGCACAGCTTGTGTGGGTATATGGTATGCTGGGCGGGGAGCTTTCCCCCATGATCGCAGAGGCGGTGCGGGAATACATTCAGGAAACCGGAGATCCTAAGGCGGCTTATTGGGAGCTTACCGACGCGGTAGAGCATCGCGGAGCCAGGTCTCACCCGGGAAAGGCGGCCCATGAGCTTGCCGCCCGAGAAATTGCGGAAAAGCTGCGCGGCCTGATTTGACAGAACACGTAAAAGAATTCTGTTAAATGAAGAAATGAGCAGTTAGCAATCAGAAAGAAAAAAGTCTCCTGTAGCCAACACCTGACAAACTGGAATTTAGTATATAAGTTGTTAGTCGCGAGTAGTTAGTTGTTAGAAAGGGAAAAGATCTCCAAATTGTCATACTTTGGTCTTTTTTCAAAAGTATGAAGGACTAGATTCTTCGCCTGCGGCTCAGAATGACAGAGGAGAGAATTTGTTTTGGAGTAACAACTAACATCTTACGATTAACAACTAGTTCGCTAAACTATAATTTCCCATTCTATCCTGTCCTTTTCTTTATCATGCGCTGCACAGCAGCGCTACCGCTGTCTAGGATCCAGCATCTGGCATTCAGTATCCAAAAAGCAAAGCAGCTGCTGCAAAATTTGACGTTTTGCAGCAGCCGCTTCTTTTTTTATAGCAATACTATTTCTGATAGAAATGGAATTTCTTCAGGGAGGTCTGCTTGGTAAAGCAGATCCGCAGATCAAGGATCTCGCTTTGGGGAGCGATATCGCAAGAGAAGGCCGCAAACCGGGTCAGGCCGCCGGTTCCCCGGCCGCCGCAGCGGCCCAGGATCTTCCCGGTGGCGTTATCCGCCAAAATCAGCTCCACATCGCCGGCGGGTGAGGAAAGCTCCGCTTCAAAGGCGTTGCAGCCGGAAATATCCAAGCCTGTGTACACGGCATAGCTGCGGAAATCCGCCGCTTCCAGATATTCTTTTCCGTCTCTCTTATCGGTAAGGAACTGCGCGCGGCGGTAGTTCTGGGTATCGATCGCGCTGATCCAGCGGCCGCCGTCTCTGGTATCGGCTTCTTTGCCGTCTACAAAAACCGTTTCACGGCAGCGAAGGTCTCCGCTGGAGGCGCCCACACACAGCGCGTAGTCTCCCTTTGCCACGACAAAGCTGTTTTCCTCCGTACACCAGAAGGAAAGCTCCTCCACCGGGAAGGAAAGGGAAACCGTTTTGCTTTCCCCCTTCTTCAGGGAAACCCGCCGGAACGCCCGCAGCATACTGCGCGGCCTGGGATAGGCACGTGACTGCGGCGGCACGGCGTAAAGCTGCACTACCTCATCGCCGTCATAATCTCCTTCATTTTTTACGGTGACTGTGGCGGTGACCGTATCTTCAGGGCCAAAGCTCCTGGCGGACACCTGAAAATCGGAATAGGCAAAACGGGTATAACTCAGGCCGTAGCCGAAGGGATACAGGGGCTCGCCCTCAAAGTAGAGGTAAGTGACCTTGTTTTTCGCAATATCGTAATCGTCAATGGCCGGCAGATCTCTGACAGAGCGATACCAGGTGGAAGGGGTGCGCCCTGCCGGGTTATTTTCACCGAAGACGGTTTTGGCCGCCACATGCCCGAGAGACGGCCCCAAATGGGTAGAGCACAGCACGGCCCCCGCCTGCTCCCGCTCTTCCGTAATGGAGAAGGGATATCCGGTGATCAAATAAAGCACCGTGCTTCTGTTTCCCTCCCAAGCCGCGGAAAGCAGCCTGCCCTGGGAACGGGGAAGATCGATATCAGGGCGGTCATATTCTTCTCTGGCATTGATCAGCGGATGGTTACCGCCGCAGACGATCACGTGATCCGCCTGCTCCGAAAGCTTTCTGACACGCTCCGCGCCGCAGGAAACCACTTCGAGCTGGAAGCGCGCGGCGGGATCGTCGCCGGACAACACCGCGGCTATTACAGAGCCGTTCTCCTTCACGGCGATACTTCGATCCTGCCAGGTGGAAAGGAACCAGCTGCCGTTTTCCTCACGGGCCTTTACATGCTCCATGACAAACCAGCCGAAGGCCTGCTCCGCCGTGCAAGTCATGGCGGGGTCAAATGCCATTTTATCAGGCTCGCCTCCGGAAACCTGCATGGCGGCAAAGCCGCCGCCCTCTGTAACATATTTTCCCGTTCGGAAGGAACGCAGCGTCCAGGAACCGTAATCCCAGTCATTGCGCTCAAACACTTCGGCGGAGCCGGCGTTGGCGGCGTCGGCGATCAGCTCTCCATTTTCGCCCAGGCGCACATATTTTCCGGTCTTTTCAGATTTCAGCACAATGCGGTCAAGGCCCTCGTCAAACAGCACGCGGCCTTCGCCCAATCTCTGCCGGAAGCCCTCTACCACCGGGGTTTGGTGCTCCGCGTAGCCGCAGTACCAGCAGGTGTAATTCTCATTGGCGAGGGGGCCTACGACAGCCACGGTGCATTTGCCATCGTCCGTAAGAGGCAGCAGGCCCTTGTTTTCCAGAAGGATCATGGATTCCTCCGCCGCCTGTACCGCCAGCTTTTTATGATCGGAGCAGGCCAGCCTGCTTTGATCCATTCCGGTATACGGATTTTCCTCCGGATCAAAATCTCCCAGCATAAAGCGCAGGGTAAACAAATCGGCTATGGCCTTATCCAGGCTTTCCTCCTTTAGCAGGCCCCGCTCCAGGGCCTCTTCCACAGCGGGATCCACCATATCTCGGCTGTCCAGCATGGTATCGGCGCCTGTTCCCAGGATAGAGGCGATGGAAGCGGCGTGATCTTCATAGCTGCGATGGGCCGCCACATTCTGGCCGAAGTCTCCCCCGTCGCTAACGGCGAAGGTCATGCCCCATTCTTTTTTGCAGATCTCGGAAACGTCGGGATTGTTGACGCCCTCTACGCCGTTGATCAGATTGTAGGCCGTCATCAGGCCTACCGCCCCGCCCTGGCGAATGGCGGGTTCAAAGGCCTTCAGATAATACTCCCGCTTCAGCCGGGGAGAAATATTGGCGTTGGTGGTCTGACGCTCGTCCTCGTAGTTATTGGCATAGAAATGCTTCAGAAGCGGCGCGCATTTGAGATAGCGGGGGTCGCTGCCCGCCAGGCCCCTGGTATAGGCTGCGGTCATATGGCCTGTCAGGCAGGGATCTTCCCCATAGGCCTCTTCGTTGCGCCCCCAGCGGGGGTCGCGCTCCATGTCCACCGTGGGACCAAACAGGGAAAGCGAGCTGGGCGGGTCCATCTGATTGCTGATCCGCACCTCGGCCCCCGCCATATCGCCCAGCTTTTCCATCAGCTCCGGGTCAAACATGGCGGCCATGCCCCAGGGCTGGGGCAGAATGGTGGTTTCCCGGCGCTGATCCCGCTGCACCAGCCCTCGGGCGATCTCCACGCCGATATGGGTGGCCGGGATCCCCAGGCGGGGAACGGCGTCCAGATGGGAGGTGACCATGCCGATCTTTTCCTCCCGGGTCAAGCGGGATACCAGATCCTCCGCACGCTCCCGGGGAGAGCGCGCCGGGTTTTGAAAAGGATAGCTGTTACTCATACAAGATCCTCCTTACCTTTCTGCTTCGGCTGCATCTCCGCTGCATGCAGCGTGGGAGCTTCCGTACAGTTTTTCACGCGAACCGTCTTTTTCTCGCCGGGATAAAGCTTAAAATAGTTGTCGCTGTACCGCACCCGGTCGTCAGATGTTTTCAAATAAGCCACCGGCGTATAGCAGCCGGAGGAAACGGTGACCAGCAGATCTTCTCCGGACTGTTCCACCCTCTCAAGCCTGAGCTCCGGCTTGGGGAAGCTGTATTCCCGATAATAGGCCCGCAGGCTGTCGGCGGTTTCAAAGCCCTGCTCTACGGCGGAAGCAAAGAAAAAGCCCTGCTTCAGATCGTCCTCCATTTCAAGGGTGAGCTGCTGCCAGGAATGGGCCGGAGCCTTCAGCGTTTTTTTCAGCTTGCGGGAAACCGCGCCGTCAAAGCTCTGATAGCCATAGGAAAGCTCCAGGGAAACAGCCTCCGGCGTTTCGTTGATGACCGTGACCAATGCGCCGCCCTCCGCCGCCCGCACGATCAGCTTACGGGGAGCAAAGGCCCGTTTCAGGAAATAGAAGGAGACCTTCCGGGTCAGGTAATAATCGATGACCGTCCAGCCGGTTTCAGGCCAGCAGTCGTTATACATCCAGATCAGGTCTCCCGCGCCATAGGGCTTCTGCCGCATGGCTTCCGCCATTTCGGCATACAGGCAGCCCTGCATAATGCCGCTGTACAGCAGATATCCGGCTGTGTCAAGCTGGGAAAACTCTGTTAAATGCCGGTCGATGGCGCCGTCAATGGGCTCGCGCTTCCGGTCAAATTCCCCATGATGCTTCCAGATCTCTCCGCCGCGCACCGGCTCTTCCCCATCGTGATACCGGCGCACGGTGCTTTCCATCTGCGCGCCGAAAAAGCCGTATTCACTGGAAAAGCGGGCAGGCATACGGTCAAAGGCCTCCAGCTCGTACTGGAACTTGAATTTTGTGTTGGGATCCCGGCCCAGGTAAGTCCAGGCGTGAACGTCGCCGTCGTCCACCTGATTGGCCCTGGGATCTCCAAAATAAGGCGAGGAAGGCATATAGGGGATCAGCGGGCTGTTGCGGTGCACTGCTTCAGGCTGGATATAATTGAAGATCCTTTCCCCATAAAAGCGATCCGGGGCAACGGGCGGCGGAAACCAGTCGGTATAGGATTCCGCGATCTCGTTATTTCCTGTCCACACCGCCATACAGGGATAATGGGCCAGCCGCTTTGTCTGGAATTCCGCCTCCCGCTGCGCTTCATAGAGAAAAGCGGGATCCAGGTCGGGATAAAAACCGCAGGCATACATGAAATCGTGCATGAGCAAAATGCCCTTTTCCGAGCAGAACTCATAGAAGCAATCGGGCTCATAGGTACCGCCGCCCCACATGCGCAGCATGGTAAAGCCTGCCTCGGCAGCCTCCTCTACCAGTGTGCGGTAAGAGTCTTCCGGCGTACGGAGGTACACCGAATCGGTAGGCACCCAGTTGCCGCCCTTACAAAAGACCCGCACGCCGTTTATTTTGAAAAAGAAATTCCGCGTGCCGTCCGGCAGGGGCGAATGATCGATTTCCACCGTGCGGAGCCCCACCTGCTTTTCCGGAGCCTCGTTGACTGTACCGCCGGTAACGCACCGGGCCCGCAGCGTATAAAGATGGGGATCGCCGTAACCGTTGGGCCACCAAAGACGGGGCTTTTCCAGGGTAACGGTTTCCTCCGCAAAATTCAAGCCCCCCGTAAGCAAAAGCTGTCGCTTCCCCCGGAAAACCGTTTCGTTTCCGTCCAAAAGCTCATATTCCAGCTGGGTATCGGAAGACGCGCACATATTGCTTTTTTCCAGCTCAAATACGAATTTCACACAGGCCCTGTCTTCCGTGGCGGACAGGGTATCCACACGGGAAAACGCTACCCGGGCGCCGGAAAAGGCCTCCAGGCGAATGGCCCGGCCGATCCCGCAGGTAGGCACCGGCTGGCACCAATCCCAGCCATAGGTAAACTGAGGCTTACGGGTATACACCCGCTGGTCACAGATGGCGTTTTCACTGGCACAGTAGAAGGAAATACTGTCCTTGGGATAATGCTCCTCCATACCGGAGGTCAGACGGATCACCAGCGTATTTTTTCCCGGCCGCAGAAAACGCTTTACGTCCTCTTGAAAGGGACAAAAGGCGTTGGTGTGACGGCCTGCCGGGCGGCCGTTTAAGATGATATCGGCCTTGAAATCCAGCATTTCAATGTACAGGCGGACAATGTCCTCCTGCAGCAGCTCCTCTGATACCTCGAATTCCCGAAGGAACCACCAGGACAAATCCCTGATCCACAGACAGTTTTTCGTGTTCGTTTTTAAGAAAGGCTCTTCCAAAACGCCGTTTTCCACAAGGGGCGTGATCACATCGCAGGGCACATTAGCGGTTAAAAATCCCGTTTTGGAAGGAAAGGCATTGGGCAGCTTTTCGTGATATACGGTGAAGGGGCCGTCGGGACGCTCCATGACCTCCCGCACCCGTTCCGGGCCAATGTCTAAAAATTCCGCCCGGAGCTTCCAGACCCCGGACAAATCTACGGTCTTCATAGTAGATAGCTCCTTCATGCAATAGTAAGAGAAAGTCAGCTTTGGAAAAGCAAAAAAAGAGCGGAGGAAGGAAAGCTCCCTCCTCCGCCTTTTCAGCTTACTTTATTTTGGAACGTTCCAAGGCTTACTGCTGGTTTACCTTGTTGTTCATGTAGTTTTCCAGCAAAGCGTTCTGAGCGTCGTAAACCTCCTGAGCCTGCGCGGTAGCCTCTTCCAGGCCAAGGCCGTTCAGAGTAGCTACGTAGGTATCCCAGGTATCTACAGACTCGGTGCCGGCGATCACGCCCCACAGATAACGGTTCTTCTCGTCCTCGATATCGGTGTTGACGTTCATCCATTCGGTCAGGTCGGCGGGATTTCTCCACTCTACCAGATGATTAGCCATATCGCGGCTGGCAGCGCCGGACTTCTCAAACAGGGCGCGGGTTTCGGGGGTGTTGTCGATCAGGCCCTCGTCCTTCCGGTTGAACAGGTTGTTGAACAGGTTCAGACCAATGTTCTGGTCGTTGTTCTCCTGGCCTTCGGGAGTGATAATGCCCTCATAAACACCGTCAACGATGTTGTAATCCTCGCCCTCAACGCCATAGCGGCGCTCAACATAGTTCTCCAGGCTGCACATATCGTCATACATGGCGTAAATGCGCTCCGCGTTGTCGCCGCAGGTGTTGGTCAGGCCAAAGAATGCCCAAGCATTGGAAGTAGCAGGATCTTCCTGAGGATTGCCGTTGGGGCCGGTAACCATGTCAATGGGCACCCACTTGGCGTCAGGATTGGACTGGTAGAAGCTCTTCATGGCGCCGGAAGTGGGATTCATCCAGGCGCACCAGCTATAGGTGATGCCGAAGCCGCCGTTGGCCATTTCAGAATCACGGTCGGTATCCTGTGTGATATTGGGCGTGATATAACCCTTCTTATACAGATCGGCTACGATACCGATCCACTCCTTGGTGTTCTCCTGAGCGGGGCCATAGCCAACCTTGCCGTTGTCGTCCACTACCCAGCGGTCATAGTGGGTGAAATCATATCCCTGGATCCAGGGCCAGAAGGAACGGAAATCATAACCGTCGCCGCCCAGACCGTAGGTATCCTTCTGGCCGTTGCCGTCGGGATCGTCCTCGGTGAAGGCGCGCATGACTTCAGCCAGCTCTTCAAAGTTGGTGGGAGCCTTCAGGTTCAGGTTATCCAGCCAGTCCTGACGGATCCAGGTGACCTCGCAGGAGGGCTCAGACACGTCGCCGGGGATGCGGTAAATAGCGCCGTCCTCCTCAGTGGCGAAGAACAGAGTTTTGGGATCCATCTTGTTGTAGTAATCGCGGATATTGGTGTACTTGTTCATGTACTCGGAAACATCCACCAGCTTACCGGCGTCACGCCACTTGATGAAATCGTTGTCCATGCTCCACCACCACATGATGTTGGGGGTGTCATCGCCGGCCATCCAGAGGTTAATGGTGGACTGACCATCGGACCAGCCAGGCAGAACGCGCAGATCGATGTTTACATTGTACTTCTCTTCCAGCATTTTCTCCACGCGGCTGTCCGGCTGGGTGAAGCCGGTCATAATGGCGATGGAAACATCGATCGTATCCTCACAGGCGGTAGGATCGATTTTTTCGCCGCTGCTTACGGGAGCAGTGCTGGATGTGCCGCTGTTGTCCGCGGCGGGGGTGCTGCTGTTTGCAGGTGTGCTGCTGCTAGGCTTCTTGTTGTCATTTCCGCAGGCTGTAAAGCAGCCAACCAGCATAACAACAGCCAGAAGCAACGCAAGAACTCTCTTTTGCATTTTGTTTGTCCTCCTAAAATAAATTTTAGATATATTCAAAGGGGAAGCCCCTATGAATCAAATCAGGAACGCTTCTTTCCAAAGCACGAAGGAAATCAGCCCTTCACGCCGCCGATCATAACGCCCTTGACGAAATACTTCTGTACAAAGGGATATACGATAAGGATCGGAACGGTGGAAACAATAATGGAACCGGCCTTGATGGTAACGTCGTTGGTGCTCTGCTGCACACGGACGTTTACACCGGCCTGCTGCATGGCCTGCTGCGTATTGGTCAGCATAAAGCGCAGCTGCTGCTGCAGGGCCCATTTATCCTGAGACTGCAGATAAATAACAGAGGAGAAATAGTCGTTCCAATACATTACCGCGTTGAACAGCAGGATCGTGGCAATGGTCGCCTTGGACAGCGGCAGGATAATGCTGAAGAAAATGCGGATATCATTGGCACCGTCTATCTTGGCGGATTCCTCCAGGCTCTCCGGAATAGAGAGGAAGAAGTTCTTCATCAAAATACAGTTGTAAGCGCTGACCAGCAAGGGCAGGATCAGGGCCCAGCGGGTATCATAAAGCCCCAGATTGCGGATCAGCAAATAGTTGGGGATCATGCCGGCGCCAAAGATCATGGTGAACAGCACCAGGAACATCAGCACGCTTCCGCCCCGCAGACGTCGCTTACTTAAAGGATAAGCCATCATGGCGGTGAGCAGCGTGCCCACCACAGAGCCCACTACCGTAACGAGAATGGTGGTAAAGAAGCCGGAGCCGATGCCCGGGTTCTTAAATACGGAAATATAGGTATCCCAGGTCAGATCCTTGGGGTACAGGAACACGCCGCCCTTCAGGGCCATTTCCGCGGAGCTCAGGGACTGCATCAGAACATGCCAGAAGGGATATACCATCAATAAGCACAACAGCGTAAAAAAGGTATAGTTGAAAACAGTAAATATCTTCTCTCCCACGGAGGTTTTGATCTTATTTTCCCGGGCAATACTGCCCGCCTGTATTGTTTCTTTTGCCATGATAACGCCCCCTTACCAAATGCCTTCGTTGCCGCTCTTCTTCGCGACCTGATTCACGACAACGATAAGAACCAGCGCGACTACCGATTTGAACATGCCGGCCGCGGTACTGAGAGCATAATCGTTTTTGCCGATACCCAAGCGATACACATATGTATCAATAATATCCGCCACGTCGTAAACAGGAGCGGAATACAGCATGAAGATCTGATCGAAGCCCGCGTTCAGAATATTGTTGCAGTTTAAGATCAGGGTTATGATCACAGTGGGCATGATTGCCGGAATGGTGATGTGCAGCAGCTGCTTAAAGCGTTTGGCGCCATCGATCTGCGCGGCCTCATACAGCTGCGGATCCACGCCGGACAGAGCCGCAAAATAAATGATCGTGCCCCAGCCCGTGTTCTTATACAGATCACTGATCACCAGCATGGGAACAAAGGCGTTCTTATCAGTAAGCACCTGCATATCCTGACCGGTCAGTGTTTTGATCAAAGAAGTGATCACGCCGGTAGACGGATCCAGGAAGTTCATGATCAAACCGCCCATGATAACCCAGGAAATAAAATAGGGCAAATACATCAGAGTCTGTGAGACCTTCTTAAAGCGAAGGTTCCGCATTTCATTCATCATCAGCGCCAGAATGATAGGCAGCGGGAAGCCGATGATCATTTTCAGAACGCTGATAAACACCGTGTTCTTCAGCGTTTTCAGGAACGCGGGCTTTGTAAACAGCTCAACAAACTTGCCAAAGCCCACCCACTGATTGGCCGACGCGTCAAAGGGATTATACTCCATAAAGGCGATGCGCAGGTCGATCATAGGCACATACTTGAAGATGATCAAAATCACAAGGCCCGGAAGCAGCAGCAGATACAGCCACTTATCCCGCAGAATGTCTTTTCCCAGCTTGGCCCATTTCCCACCGCTTTTGGGCGTCTGGACCTTTGCCGGTTTCGTACTGGCATTTGTCATAGAAAAACCCCCATTACAATGATTTCACTATATCTACCTCTCTTTAAGAGAGCATACAGCGCGAAACAGTGAACAGTGTAAGATCAGTGTTCTTCTACGAAGAACACTAAGAAAGGGTACCCTTTCTTTGCCGATTTGCGTAACTTAAAGAAGACCCCAATCCCAAGCGGAATGCCTCGGCAATTCGCACAGATTACAGTCTCTTCTTTCATCACTGTATATGATTTTACCAGATATATCCAATTTTGTAAAGGGGTTTTGCATTTATTTTACAATTATGACGATTTTGTAATTTCCCGTGTTGGCAATTCATGCAGTGAAAACCTATGGTACTACTGTTTTTTGCGGGATCGAACCAGAGATTTTTCAATTTGAGAGCACACTTGTAACCTTTTGTAATCAGCCCCTTCCCCTTCTGGCTTTCTCCAAATTCCGCCCTAAGGCCAACACTCCAAATTGACAAACTAGGATCTTACTACAAAAGCACAAAGAAAGCTTTTCTGAGACATAGATATGACGACCAAAGCCTTATTCACAACCGATGAACGCTGTCTAAGTCTTTTTTGCCGCTCTCTTCCGCATTCCCTGATATGAATACAGGTTCTAAGAAAGAACGTATACTCACTCCCCTCTTTTCTTACTGAGCCTTCGCTTACCGGGAACCAGGAAAATTAGGATTGCATTAGCTTCACTGAACTGATATAATAGTTGACAATACAACTATTATCAGGAGGGATCTGGGTGCACTTCGTCAATGCTCAAAAGGTCTGCAAGGGAATGCAGTTGGGAGAGGTTCCCCCGGAGCGGCAGATCGTGAGGGACACCTTAAACGTGGCCTGGCCCTCTGTTCTGGAATCCTTTTTTGTAAATCTGGCCGGCGTGGTGGACACCATTATGGTGGGCTCCCTGGGCTCCTATGCCATCGCGGCGGTGGGACTTACCACCCAGCCGAAATTCCTGGGACTTGCCGTGTTTTTATCTCTGAACGTGGCCGTATCCGCCATTGTGGCTCGGCGAAAGGGCGAAGAGAATCGGGAAAGCGCCAACCGGGTAGTACGCATGCTGCTGCTGTTTACGCTGCTGCTTACCGCCGTGATCAGCACGTTGTTTGTCATTTTCGCCAGTCCCATTATTTCTCTGGTGGGCTCCCAGCCGGATACCCATGAGCATGCCGTAGCCTATTTGCGCATCATCATGGGGGGTTCTGTGTTTTCCACGGTCTCTCTGGTACTGAATGCGGCGCAGAGAGGCGCGGGAAACACCCGCATCGCCATGATCACCAACGGCATTTCCAATTCGGTAAACGTGATCTTCAACTACCTGCTGATCGGTGGAAATTTCGGTTTTCCCGCCTTGGGAATTCGCGGCGCGGCCATTGCCACTGTAATCGGTACCGTATGCGCCTGTGTGCTGAGCATCGCCTCTGTGCTGCGAAAAGACAGCTTTGTCTGCCTGCGGGCCGTAAAGGGCTGGATCGCCGATAAAGTAAGCATTCGTTCCTTGTTCAGTGTAAGCTCCAGCGCTTTTGTGGAGCAGCTTTGCCTGCGCATCGGCTTTCTGCTGTTTTCCATGACGGTTGCCCGCTTGGGCACCACGGAGCTTGCCGCCCACCAGATCGGCATGAACATGATGAGCATGTCCTTCTCCATCGGAGACGGCTTTTCTGTGGCATCCGTGACTCTCATCGGGCAAAGCCTGGGACGAAAGAGGCCCGATATGGCGAAAATTTACGGCAATGTATGCCAAAAGATCGGCCTGGTCTGCGCTTTTATCATTTCCACGGTGTATTTTCTCTTCGGCAGAAATATCTTCGCCCTGTTCTCCAACGAAGCGCTCATTTTGGAATACGGCATTTCCATTATGCGCATTCTGAGCCTGATGCTGTTTTTGCAGATCGAGCAGGTGGTGCTGTTCGGCTGCCTGCGCGGCGCGGGAGATACCCGGTTTACCGCGCTGATCTCCCTGATCAGCGTTACCTGCATTCGTCCCGGCGTAAGCTGGCTGCTGTGCTATCCCCTAGGCCTGGGGCTTTTGGGCGCGTGGTTCGGTACCTTCTGCGACCAGGCAGTACGCTTTACCATGGCTTTTATCCGCTTCCGCAAGGGAAAATGGACGCAGCTGAAGTTGTAGGAGTTTTCCCAGGCGGTTTCAGTTCGGTCCGGTGGAAAGACCTACTGGGAAAGTATAATAAAGCTGTGCAGAATAAAAAACCACCTGTGGGCCATGATTACGGCCCACAGGTGATTTTTCTCACGACATTTTTTTATGCCGGCATATTCTGGCGATCAGCATTGCCGCGCCGATGATGGCCAGAAAAGCGCCGCAGCCCAGGAAAAATCCCGACCAGTAGTCCGTCAGCGCGCCGACGGCGTCCAGGAGCTTCCCCGCTGTCATGATCACAAGGCCGATGGGCAGCGCCCAGGGCCAAACCCGCAGAAATACACTGTCTCTAGGCTTCATCTTCATCCCTCCTTCCACGGTCAGATACTTTTTTCCCCACGAACACCAGCAGGAGCAGGACCATCATCGCGCCCTGAAGCAGCCGCGCGCCGCTTTCGGTAAGAGTACGGTCCACCGCGAAGGGCTCCCGGCCTGCCAACAGCTCAAACAGGCTTACGGCAGCCAAAAACACTCCGGCTATGCCCTCCACAATATAAATGACGTTCATGCCGCCGCCCATGGGATAGATCTCCCGCACCGCAAATTCACCCAAACACAGTGCGATCACCGCCCAGACGATCAGAATGTTTTCCCGCATGCCTGCCGCCCACACGATCTCTTCTTCCTTCAGGAACGCGTTTGTCAGCAGCAGCGCAAAAAACAAAATCAGCCCGTGCTGAAACACATTTCCCCTTTGCAGCAGCTGGCGTTCATCTAATTGACTATTGCATTTCATTTTCTGATACCTCCTTTTCTTCCTGGTCTCCGGGCCAGAACAGATCGTTTAAGGTTTTGCCCAGCACCCGGCAAATCTGTACACACAGCTTGACAGTGGGGTTATAATCCCCTTTCTCTATGGCAACTATGGTCTGCCGGGTGACCCCTACCGCGTCGGCCAGCTCCTGCTGGGTCATCCCTTTCGCGGCCCGCGCGGCTTTTAACAAAAGATTTTTTGCCATCTCACCACCTCTTGAGGACATTGTAAATCATCCTTGATAAAAAGTCAACTATATTTTACATTCTGTTTTTGCTGTACTCTTCTTCCCAACGAACAAAGAGCTGTCGCAAAATGATACATTTGCGACAGCTTTTTGTTCGTTGGATTTTAGATGTTAGAAGAAAGTAAGCTCTCTCCTGTCATTTCTGAGAAAAGAGAACTTTGATTTTTGTTTAGCAAAGGCAGGAGGGAAGCAGATAGGTAAGCAAACAAATTATATAGCGCACGGTTCCCTCTGTCATTACTGAGGAAAAGAAGCTTCGCTTCTTTTCGAAGAATCTCGTCCTTAACTCCAGGGCAAAAGGGCAAGGGACGAGATTCTTCACCGCCTTCGGCGGCTCAGAATGACAGAAAAGAAGTGAGTGGTTCACTGCTAAATTGTAGTTTAACGCCCTTAGGCTCCCCTTATGCGAGTAAGGGAAGCTGTCACGGCTTCGCCGTGACTGAGAGGATAAGAAACCAGCGATTCTATGCTACTTTCTGCGTAAGCCCGATCCCTTCCACCGTTCTCGCCTGTCGGCTCGGTTGCTGTGCCCCGGTGGGGCACG
>CAJUTL010000010.1 GCA_910589395.1 uncultured Oscillospiraceae bacterium | reverse complement strand
AATTCCACCTTGAGCCTGACTGAATTTTTCCTTGACAATCTGTGCTGTCCACCCTGATATGATATATTATCACGTTAAGGAGCCCCCCTTTTCTGCTGAAATCTGCTTACCAAAGGCCAAAATCTTTGTTATCCACGTATCCATCTTTTCTGAGCTGCTGAAGGTACAGCAGCGCGGTATTACAATCCCATATGCCACCCGCCTGCATGACAAGTGGGATATGCAAATCATAAAAATGCGCCAATGGAACATCAAAGAGCTGTGTGGCGATTTCTTCTGGATCGCTTTCAAGCATAGCTTCTTTAAAAATGAACTCGTAAGCTAAGTCCAAATTCTTTATATCGACCCAGAATCTGCCTAACGCTGACCCCCTGTAAAGCTCCCGGTTGGCCTCGTTGACAAGACCAAGAAAGTGCCCTGCGGTCTGCTTCGTTAAGATGCGCGGACTAGGGAAGAGGAGGGCCCGGACGGCATTTTCCTCGCACTGGATGGACAGCTGGAGCGGAAGGGGCGGAGCCACGGGACTGTCCAGCTCGCTGAACAGGTGGAATCGCTCCCGTGGCGCGGCCAGGGAGATAATCTTTGGGGTGGAGCCCATCACTTGCAAGCCCAGCTCCGCGGATCTGCGCCTGACGATCTTCTCCAGCGTGTCAAGATTTTTCTCTTTCATGGGACGGCCTCCCTTCCCGTTAGGCTGTCCGCAGCGCAAGCAACTCCGCTCGCCGCCGCAGAATTGCAATGTAGTTGTCCAAGAGTTGGTCGAGCTGGATGTCTTTGGGGCTGTGCCTGCATGGGCTGCCAGTCCCAGCGAGGTCGAGGATGTTCCTCTGTTCAATAGTTTCAGCAGCGAAGAAAGGCTCCAAGTTCTCCTTGTGCAGCCAACTTTGCAGGGCTTCTTCATCCAGGGCATACGAAAACAAATCGTACAGGAAGTGAGGCATATAGTCGTAGTAAGGCTTGCCTCCCCGGAGAGTGTTCCAGCTGCGCTTGGGCAGCAGCATGACATTGAACCGCTGCTGGCCAAGCGCAAAAAGGGTGGATAGCTTCCGCGTGAGTTCCGAGTCCGGAAGGAAGTTGTCAATGCGTTCGATCATGTTGTTCAGGAAGCCTGTGTGATCCTTGAGCCCAATTCCTTTGGGCTTCAGTTCCGCGTAATCGAGCTCTCTCCACAGCTGCCAAGCCGGCGTGTCGAAGCAATTCAGCGTATATCGCAAGGGTAGCCAAAGCGATATTATTGTGTCTGCCTGGAGATTGCCTCCACTAAGGACGCAGTCAAGATCGTGAGTACGACGGTATTCGTCGTCTCTCCTTCCGGCGTAATCGCGCCAATATTTTAGCTTCGCAATGATTGGCTCTAAGAAAGTAGCCCTTTCCCCAATATAATGGTAAGCCATTTTGTAAATCCCCTTATTATCTCAGATTGAATAGGTTCAACTTATCCGTTTATAAATGGTGATCTTCCCCTTTGTAGCTGAAACAACCTTAAAGCGAGGATCGCTACGAATCTTAGCGGACAGCTGCTTGGCCATAATCATTTTTTCGCTCCTAGAGAGAGAAGGCCACTCCTTATCCAGCAACGCTGAAACAATGAACTGCCTATCTGGCTTAACCTCTTCTAAGACCTGAAACATCTTGGATATAAGTTCGTTGATTGGAAAGGTATTTTTTTTGCTGTCCAGAGAAAGCATTACGCAATAATGCTGATAAGCAGAAAGGGAAAAACCCAATTTTTGCGCCTCTCGAGAAATAAGTTTGCAATCTTCGTCCGAATAGTTACTGTATATGCGTTTCATGATAAACGGCCCCCTCATTTGAAAAAGTAGGTGCTACAATACCTTGACATTGTAGCACCTACTATGTGACCTGTCAATACTCTTCTATGTGAAAAACTTTTTGCATTTACGAAATGCTGTTTATCCTCGCTCGCATACGCCGACAGGCTGTCCTTCTTCAGAGGATACATTCAGGCACGGGAGATAGTAGTCGCCAATCAATTCATAACACAAACCATTATTCTTGTCAAAAATGTACTTGTCCATCTTGAAATCCTCCGCTATCATAATATTCGCACATACGTCTCAGTTCTCCGATTGCCACACGTTGTTATATCCTGTTGCGTGATTTTCTTGCCCTTGCTTTTGCCCTTATGGGCAACCAGGGTAAGGGTAAACTTGTGTGAAACCGAATAAAGGGATAAGGCGAACACACTGCGAAAAATCCATTGTTTTCAAGGCTTTCGGAGGATTTTATTGAAAACCTACGGTGAGCAATGACCGCTCATAAAATCGTAGTATTCAAATTCCCAATTTATCGTCCTTAGGCTCCCCTTGCTTGCAAGGGGAGCAGTCAGCCGAAGGCTGACTGAGAGGATGGGAAGCCAGCGATTTGATGAGGCTTTCTGCGTAAGCCCGATCCCTTCCGTCATGCTTACGCATGCCACCTCCCCTTGTAAACAAGGGGAGGCTGAGGGTAGATAAATCCCAATTTAGAAAAGGCTGCAAACAGCGAAGATGCTGCTTGCAGTCTTTTCGCTCTTGATCTCAAATAAATGCTCATTGCTAATTTCTCATTCCTCATTGCCACTCGAAAAGCCTTCCTGTGAAAAAGACTCCTTCTTCTGCCCATGCTTTGACAGAATTCCGGTTTTTCCCGGAGTATACTGGAGGAAACAGGGGAAAGGAGGCCGGTATGAAGGCGAAGCGAAATTGGCTGAAAAAAGGCGCGGCCCTGCTTTTGTTGGCGGCAGGGTTTCTTTTTGGGGGCGGGGCCCCCGGAAAAGCGCTGGACTATGAATCCGGGGTCAGGAGCAGCAAAAGCGTTTCGGCGCGGAAGGAAACAGTAAGATCCTTTCAAATGGAATATCAGGTGTGGTCGGAGGATTGGGTAGGCCGGGAGGCCGCGCCCTGTGATGTGATCCTGCTGCTGGAATACTCCTCTCGAATGAAAGAAACAGCGTCCGTCCAAAAGGGAAACGAGACCCGGCTGGAGCGGCTGCGGGCAGATGCGGCGGAGTTTTTGGAGGGGCTGGGAGAGCTTTCTCCAAATTCCCGGGCGGGCCTGGTGTTTTTCGGAGGCGGTAAGGGGCAGACGGAGCTGACAGCCTTGAACAGTCTGGGCCGAAAAGCGCTGCGGGAAGCCGTAGCGGAGCAAAAAGCTTCCAACACGGAAACGCTGGAATATGCGGAGGCTCTGGAACGGGCTCAGGCTATGGCGGAGGCCGGGAGAAAGCAGAATGATCGCCCACTGTATCTGGTCACGGTGACTGCCGGAGATTGGGCGGAGGAAGGAACAGAGGCGCTGGCACAACTCCAGGAACTTCGCAAGAGCGGGGCGAGGAGCTACACTGTTTCCCTGTGCGGCGACCCGCCTGAGACAGCGGAAGAATTTTGGCAGTCCATGTCTTCGGCGCCTCTTTCCACCCACCACTATGTAAGCGCGGGAGAGCCCGGCGGATATTTGAAGCAGATCCGGCGGGATATCGCGGCGGTGCTTTCGGTGGAGGTGGTTCAGCGGCTGGATCCCCGGTTTACCCTGAGTGAAACAGAGCAGAAAAGGCTTCGGGAAGAAGGAGCTCATCTGCTGGCCGGGCCGGACGGCGCCTGGGAAATCTCCTGGGAGGTGCCGCTGCCCCGAAATAAAAGCTCCGCCTGGACGGCTGCCCTGACCTTTCAGGCCAGAGAGGAGTTTCCCGGCGGCAATGATATCGTGACAGATGGGGAAGGCAGCGGTATCTACCGTGCGGGCGAAGAGATCGCCCCGCTGACCCGAACCACTGTGAATGTGCCTCTTTCTTTAGTGTTGGCCGACTTGGAAACTGAGCTTTTTTCCGGAGAAAAGGTCAAAACCTGGTATCAGGGGAAAAGTGTGGAGGAAGCCCTGACGGCCTCCCCTCAGCCTGCCTGGTTTGGAAAGGGAAAAACAGGCAGCTTTTCTTATTTCTGGGAAACAGAAGAGGGGAGCCCCGTCGGCTCCCTGAAGCAGTTAAACACGTTGCGGCCCGCGTCTGACACGGTTTACCGCCTGAAGGTGACCTATCGCCCTTATTCGGAAGGGGTGCTTTCCGCCGGTTCTCCGGTGAAGGTCACGGAAAAAGCCGCCCTATACCGCGTAAAACTGAAAACGGGGAAAATACGGATCAAGGCCCGGGCGGGAACCGATGTGGAGCTGGACAGAAATTCCTCCATGCAGTTTCGGCTGGAGCGTGACACCGGGGAAACCTTTTACCGCACCGCTTTTCTGGAAGCGGATCCGGAGGGAGGAAAGCTGTCTCTGGAGGGGGAGCTTTTCGGTCTGCCCTTCGGCGTATATACTGTGATCCCCACGTTCGGAAATGGACTGGAATGCACGGAAAGCTTTCAGGTCTGCCGACTGGGCGTATGGGAGGAGGACGATACCATAAGCACGGACCGCGCGGAAGCCCAGGTACACTTTACCCTGAAGCGTGCGTCGTTTTGGAAAGACTCCCGGAAAAATCATTCATAGGGACAAAGAGGAAAACAGTAAAATTTATGAGGCGGCGCCTGAAGTCAGCTGCCGCCGATCAGAAGGAGAAAGTATCGGATGCTTGAGGAAGGGAACGCTATGTATCTTGCGATCATTTTGGCCTATGTGATATTGACGGTGGGGATCTGCTGGCTTTTAGCACTGCGGGGAAGCCGACGAAGCCGCGGGAAAGAAAAAGAAAAAAGTCCGGTGGATAAGCTTTAGGCTGCAAACTGCGGTAATAACTTTCAGAAAGATTAATTTGAAAAGCAAAAGGCCGGAAGGAGAGTGAAAAATCCCTTCCGGCCTTTTCCAGACCAAAGAGAAAGAGTTTCCCTTTTCTTTCCGAAGAAGGGGATTTTCGCCTTTACAAAGATTGGGATATCATGTAAAATAGAGGCAAGTATAAAAAAGGATGCCGCGCAGACCGCATAGGCTGTTTTTGCGGGTATGCCCGGCTTCCGGGAACGGAGCGATAAAAATGGTACCGAAATATAAGAGAGTCCTGCTAAAGCTCAGCGGGGAATCGTTGGCGGGAAAGCAGGGGCACGGCATTGATTTTGATACCGTGATGGAGATCTGCAAGCCCGTGAAACAGTGTGTGGATATGGGCGCGGAGGTGGCCATTGTAGTGGGCGGCGGCAATTTCTGGCGGGGCCGCAGCAGCGGGCAGATGGACCGTACCAGAGCCGACCACATGGGTATGCTGGCCACTGTCATCAACGCCCTGGGCGTGGCGGACGGTCTGGAGCAACTGGGCCTGGACGTGCGGGTGCAAACGGCCATTGCCATGCAGGAGGTTGCGGAGCCCTACATTCGCAACCGGGCGGTGCGCCACCTGGAAAAGGGCCGGGTGGTGGTATTTGGCTGCGGCACGGGAAATCCCTTCTTTTCCACAGATACCGGTGCCGCCCTGCGGGCCGCCGAGATCGACGCAGACGTGATCCTGAAGGCCACTATGGTAGACGGCGTGTACGACAGCGACCCCAAGAAAAATCCGGAGGCTGTAAAATACGAGGCGCTTTCCTACATGGATGTGTTGAACCAGAACCTGGGCGTGATGGATATGACGGCGGCCTCCTTCTGCAAGGACAGGGATATTCCCTTCCTGGTATTCAGCATTGAAGACCCGCAGAATATCGTTCGGGCAGTGACAGGGGAGAATGTGGGCACGCTGGTTCAATAAATAAAAGCAAACCGCTGAAGAAGCGATCAGAAAGGAAGATATTCACATGGCAGAAATGAAGGAAGTATTTGAAAAAGCAGAGCGTAAAATGGGCAAGTCCATAGAGCATTTGGAAGAGGAGTACGCCGCTGTGCGCGCAGGCCGTGCCAACCCCGCCGTGCTGGATAAGATCATGGTTGATTATTACGATACCCCCACGCCTATCAATCAGCTGGCGGCGGTGGCGGTGTCGGAAGCCAGGGTGCTTACCATTCAGCCCTGGGATGTTTCCGTGCTGCGGGGCATTGAAAAGGCCATTCAAACCTCCGATCTGGGTGTGAACCCGCAAAACGATGGTAAGATTATTCGCCTGGTGTTCCCTCCCCTCAATGAGGAGCGCCGCCGGGAGCTGGCCAAGGAGATCAGCAAAATGGCGGAGGAGGCCAAGGTGGCGGTGCGCGCCATTCGTCGGGACGCCATTGAAAAGCTGAAGGATATGAAGAAAAACGGCGATATCACCGAGGACGACCAGAAGCAGGGAGAAAAGAAAATTCAGGATCTGACGGATAAGTATGTAAAGAACGTGGATGCGAGTTTCCAGCGCAAGGAAAAGGAGATCATGGAGATCTGATCCTGGCTGCTGTTCTGCAAAGAGTTTTGCGATCCTGTTTCCGGAAGGAGCGGCTATGTTTTTCCGAAAAAAGAAGGCGTTAAAAGAATTCCCCGGGGCGGCGGTGATCCCCGCCCATGTGGGGATCATTATGGACGGCAACGGCAGGTGGGCGAAGCAGCGCCGTCTGCCTCGTTCTGCCGGGCATAAGGCCGGTGCGGAAAATTTCCGCACTATTACCCGCTACGCGAAGAAGGTGGGGATAAAATATCTGACGCTGTATGCCTTTTCCACCGAAAACTGGTCCAGGCCCGCGGAGGAAGTGAATGCCCTCATGGGCCTTTTTCACGACTATCTGGAGGAAGCCCTGCGGGATTTCATGGAAGAAAATATCCGGGTGCGCTTTATCGGTGATATTTCCGCTTTTTCTCCGGAGCTTCAGGCCCTGATCCACGAGGTGGAGGAGGCCTCCGCCCCGAAAACCGGTATGGTGCTGAACCTTGCCATGAATTACGGCGGCCGGGCGGAGATCGTCCGCGCGGCCCGGCGGTATGCCCGCGAAGCGTTGGAGGGAAAAGCTGTTCCAGAGGAGCTTTCGGAGGAGGGGTTTTCCCGGTATTTCTACACGGCGGGCCAGCCCGACCCCGACTTGATCATTCGCCCCAGCGGGGAAGAGCGGATCTCCAATTTCCTGCTGTGGCAGAGCGCTTACGCGGAGTTTGTCTATTTCGATATCCTGTGGCCCGATTTTAAGCCACGGGATCTTGATGAGGCGATTCAGATCTATTCCCGGCGTCAGAGGCGGTTCGGCGGTGTATAAGGGGCTCCTTCCAAGGAAATTTATGAAGAAAACAAAGGAAGTATAGAAATGAAGCAGCGTGTTTTGTCCGGTGCCGTGCTGGTGTTGTTTTGCGCGGCAATCATTGTGTTCAACACCTCTTTCCCACTGGCGTTGAATATTGCTGTGGCCTTGATTTCCGTGATCGCCATGCACGAGATCATAAAGGCCATGGGGCTTCAGAAAAAATGGTTTTTGTGCCTTCCCTCCCTGGCGGTGGGAGCGGCGGTGCCCTTTACCGATGGAGACCTGCAGCTTCTTGTATACTGCCTTTTCACGGCGTTGGTGTTCTCCGCCATGATCCTGTATCATCAGGAGACCACCTTCAAGGAGGTGGGGGTGCTGTACAGCATGGCGGTGCTCATTCCCTCCGGCTTGCAGTGCCTGGTGGCCCTGCGGGACTTAAACCCCGCCCATGGTATGTATTATGTGCTCATTGCGGTGTTTTCCGCCTGGGTGGCGGATGCGGGCGCGTATTTCGCGGGCACCTTTTTTGGGAAGCACAAGCTTTGCCCGGAGATCAGTCCCAAAAAGACGGTGGAAGGGGCCATTGGCGGCATGGTCGTCAACGTGGCCTTTATGCTGCTCAGTGGCTTGGCGCTTTCGCAGGGCATGTATCACGGACAGGTGCAGGCCCATTACCTGCCCCTGTTTTTGATCGGCTTTTTCGGCTCTCCCATTTCCATCTTGGGGGACCTTAGCTTTTCCCTGATCAAGCGAAGCTGCCACATTAAGGATTTCGGCTCGGTGATCCCTGGTCACGGCGGGATCCTGGACCGGTTCGACAGCGTGATCTTCACAGCGCCCTTTGTCTATCTGCTGGTGCGCTGGCTGCCGCTGGTAACGGGCTGAAGAAGGGCTTTGGCAGTTCTGAGAGCTGGTTTTACCTCTCGCCACACACGTTGAAAGAGGAAAAAGGCTTTAGGGCAACACTGCACAATTCACGGCTCTCGCCTTAAGGGCATCTGACGGGCTATTTTTTCGTCATATGCCACTTAGAATTATGCAGTATTGCCCTAAAGAAAGGAAAAGGGTCATAAATATGAAGCGTTTGGCTTTGCTGGGCTCTACCGGCTCCATCGGCACCCAGACTCTTGAGGTGGTTCGTGGGCTGGAAAAGTCCCGGTGTCCCGTTAAAATCGAAGTGCTGGCGGCTCGTTCCAATATCCGGCTGCTGGAGGAGCAGATCCGGGAGTTCCGCCCCGCAGCAGCAGCTGTATTCGATCCTGATGCGGCCCGGGAGCTGCGGACCCGCGTGCGGGATCTGGATATCACCGTGCTGGAGGGTATGGAGGGCCTGTGCGAGGCGGCGGCCTGGGAAACGGCAGATATCACATTGAACGCCGTGGTGGGCATGGTGGGGCTGCGGCCTACACTGGCGGCCATCAGCGCCAAAAAAACACTGGCCCTTGCCAATAAGGAGACCCTGGTGGCGGGGGGAAGCCTTGTGATGGAGGCGGCCCGGGAAAACGGTGTGAAAATTCTTCCGGTAGACAGCGAGCATTCCGCCATTTTCCAGTGCCTTCAGGGCTGTCCCAGCCCCGAGGCGCTGAACCGGCTGATCCTTACCGCTTCCGGCGGTCCCTTTTTCGGGAAAAGCCGGGAAGAGCTGCGGGAGATCACGCCGGAGCAGGCCCTGCGCCATCCGAATTGGGAGATGGGGGCAAAGGTCACCATTGATTCCGCCACCCTGATGAACAAGGGGCTGGAGGTAATCGAGGCCTCCTGGCTGTTCGGGGTGCCGCCGGAGCAGATCGAGGTGGTGGTCCACCGGGAGAGCATCGTTCATTCCCTGATCGAATATCGGGATCATTCCGTGCTGGCCCAGCTGGGCCAGCCGGATATGCGCATTCCTATTCAGTACGCCCTGACCTATCCGCAAAGGTTTCCCTCGCCGGTAAAGCGGCTGGAGCTGTGGAAGCAGGGAAATCTGACCTTTTTCCCGCCGGATCTGGAAACCTTTCGCTGCCTGCCCGTGTGCATTGGCGCCTTGAAGCGCGGGGGGCTGGCCCCTGCCGCCGCCAACGGGGCAAATGAAAAGGCGGTGGAGCTGTTTTTATCGAAAAAAATATCCTTTTTGGAGATCGGGCAGCTGGTTTTCGCCGCAGTGGAAAACCAGCCGGACGCTCCGGCGGCTTCTCTGGAGGCGGTGCTGGAGGCGGATCTCCGGGCAAGGCAGTTTGTGGAGAGCTGTTGTTAGCCAGCAGGTTCAAATTTGAACCCGCTGAATAGTGGCAGCAAGCGATATATTGCCGCTTTTCGGCTTATCGTCCCAGGCAAAAGGCGCGAATGTTCCACAAGCGAAGCATTCGTCTGCTGTCGTCCGGAGCTTGCGAAGCAAGCTTTTCGTACCGAAAATCGACAATATCTCACCAGTTTTCAGTTTGAAGAAGTTTTTCCGGAGTGGATTTTTGTCCGACTTGGGCAAAAGCGTTGTATTTCTAATCGATGGGCGGACGAAAATACGCCCGGCAAAACCGTGGTTCAAATTCATGCCGTCTGGCTAACTGAGAGGGAATTTGGAAAAGCTGTTACTATCCCGTCAGAACAACCGCCGCCTGAGCGGCAGGCATTCTTTTAGGAGATGATTTTTTGCACGCGCTGACAGTTGCTTTGCTTATTATCATAGGAGTTCTGCTGTTCGGGTTTATGATCTTTTTTCACGAACTGGGCCATTTTCTTATGGCGAAGGCCTCCGGGATCCGGGTCAATGAATTTGCCTTGGGCATGGGGCCGAAGCTGTTGAGCTTCGGAAGAGGAGAGACCCGGTATTCCCTGCGGCTGTTTCCCATTGGAGGGTATTGCGCCATGGAGGGGGAAGACGAGGAAAGCGCCGATGAGCGCGCTTTTTCCAATAAGCCGGTATGGCGGCGAATCTTAGTGGTGATCGCCGGCGGGCTCTTTAACATCATTCTGGGCTTCTTCCTGATGCTGCTCGTGTTGGGCCAGCAGGATACCTACGCCACCACCGAGATCGCGAAATTCGCGGAAAATTCCCGGCTGGAGCTTGCCGGGGCCCAGGTGGGGGATAAGATCACCGAAATTGACGGCTACGCTATTTACACGGACAGAGATCTTTCCTTTGCTCTGGCTTTAGCTGACCCGGATTCCGTTTCCATGAAGGTGGAGCGGGAGGGCCAAAGGGTGGATCTTGGAACGTTTATGCTGAACGCCCAGGAGATCGAAGGCGGCAAGCGAGTGGTATCCATGGATTTTTGGGTACAGCCGGAGCGGCGTACCTTTCTGGGGCTTGTGGGCCGCTCGGCGGCGGATACCTTTTCCATGGCCCGTATGGTCATAGAAAGCCTGAAGGGGATCGTGACCGGAAGGTTCGGCTTAAACGATGTGGCGGGCCCGGTAGGCACCGCCCAGGCCATTTCCCAGGCGGCGGGAGCGGGGCTTCAGCAGGGCTTTCTGCCGGCGGTAAACAACATTGTGCTGATGATCATTATGATCACCGTGAACCTGGGTGTTGTGAACCTTCTGCCCCTGCCCGCGCTGGACGGCGGCAGGCTGCTGTTCCTTCTGTGGGAGGGGATCACTCGGAAGCCGGTGCCCCAAAAATATGAGGGCTATGTTCACGCGGCAGGCTTTTTCCTGCTGATGGGGTTGATGGCGGTGATCACCTTCAGCGATATCCTGCGGATCATACGGGGCTGAAAACAGGGCTGAAAAGGGCCTGTTGCGAAGCGGAAAACGGGGAAAGTGTAAAAGGAGAGCGGGAATGGAGAAAAGAAGAGAATCGGTTCGTGTTATGGCGGGAAACGTTCCCATAGGCGGAAACGCGCCGGTCACGGTGCAGTCTATGCTCAGCGTGCCCTCTACCGATGTGGAGGGCAGCGTGCGGCAGGCGGTGCGTTTGGAGCAGGCGGGCTGTGAGATCCTGCGCGCAGCCATTCCCGATATGGCCGCCATAAAGCTGATCCCCGCCATCAAAAAGCAGGTAAAGCTCCCGCTGGTGGCGGATATCCATTTCGATTATAAACTGGCCTTGGAGGCGGCGGCCGCCGGGATCGACAAGATCCGCATCAATCCCGGAAATATCGGAGAGGAATCCCATGTAAAGGCCGTGGCGGATGCCTGCCGCGCCCGGAAGATCCCCATTCGCGTGGGGGTGAATTCCGGCTCGGTGGAAAAGCATATCCTGGCAAAGTACGGCGGCCCCACGCCGGAGGCTCTCTGCGAAAGCGCTTTGTATCATGTGGGGCTTTTGGAAAAATTCGATTTTACCGATCTTGTCATTTCCCTGAAGGCTTCCTCTGTGGATACCATGATCCGTGCTTATGAGCTGGTGGCGGAGCGGTGCCCCTACCCGCTGCATTTGGGGGTAACGGAAGCGGGAACTCTCCGCATGGGGCTGATGAAGTCCGCTGTCGGCATCGGCAGCCTTTTGCAAAGGGGGATCGGTGATACGATACGGGTCTCTCTTACCGCCGACCCGGTGGAGGAGGTCAAAGCCGGGCTCGACCTGCTCCACGCCTTAGAGATGCGGGGCGGGGTGAAGCTCGTTTCCTGCCCTACCTGCGGGCGCACCCGCATCGATTTGATCTCTTTGGCCAATCGAGCGGAAGCCGCTTTGGCGGGCTGTAAAAAAAATATCACCGTGGCCGTTATGGGCTGCGCGGTCAACGGGCCGGGAGAAGCCAGGGAGGCGGATCTCGGCATAGCGGGCGGCCAGGGAGAGGGCCTGCTTTTTAAGAAGGGGAAAATTTTGCGAAAGGTTCCGGAAAGCCGCTTGCTGGAAGAGTTGCTTCTGGAGGTGGACAAGCTGGACTAGCCGGACAGTTGCTCTATATCGGAAAGGGAAAGGGGAAGTCACTTGAACACGCTGGGGAAATTTTTTCAAAAAGAACTGGAGGGCAAAACCTTTCCCACTGTTTTGCTGGACGGAGAGATCACAAATTTCTCTGTGAACCGGGGAGACCGGGCGGTGAAAATATCCGCCCGGTTTTCGGAGTTTGTGGAGTACGCGGAGCTGCTGCGTCTTTCCGAGGCGCTGGAGGGCCCGGCCTTTGGGCTGAGCACCGTAAAGCTTCTGCCCCGGTTTCCGGGAGAAGCCTTTTCCGCGAAATGCGTCACCTCTCTGGTGCTGGCGCTGAAGGAGCTGGACGCCACCTTGAACGGCACCTTCAAGCAGGCGGAGGCGGAATACCGGGAAGGGAAGCTTTCCATTCGCCTGGCCCACGGTGGTTATGATCTGCTGGCGGCCCACAATACCGACCTGAAGCTCAAGGAGCTGGTGCGGGAATGGTTCGGCGTTGATTGCGCCGTGGAATTCACCGGAAAGCTTGCGGTCAAGGAGGGGGAGGGCTCCCTGCTGGAGCAGGTGCGCACGGAAGAGACCAAGCGCCGGCGGGAAGCGGCCATTCAGGAAATGGAGGAATATGAGGAAGCCCTGCAGGAGCGGGCCAGCCGCAGAAAGCTCAGCATTCGGGAAGGAGAAACCCTTCTGCCCACCATCATTCCCGAAACGGCAAGGCCGGTGCTGGGCACGGTGCCCAAGGGAAAGCTTACCCCCCTGCGGGAGGCTGCCATCGATTTGGGAAATATCGTGGTCTGGGGCGAGATCTTCTCCGTGGAATCCAAGGAGACCAGGGACAAGGCCCGAAAAATTTACAGCATTGATATCACCGATTACAGCGGTTCCGTCACCTTAAAGCTGCTGCAAAACATCGGGGAATGCAAGGAGCTGGACAAGCTGAAGGCCGGGCAATCCCTTTTGGTGCGCGGCGCTTTGGAATACGATAAATACGATAGGGAAAACGTCATGCGCCCCAGGGCCATCGCCACGGTGGATCAGGTGGAGATCGTGGACGACGCGCCGCAAAAGCGGGTGGAGCTGCATTTACATACCAGCATGTCCGATATGGACGGCATGACGCCCCCGGCTCAGTTGATCCGTCAGGCCTACAAATGGGGCCAAAAGGCGGTGGCCATTACCGACCACGGCGTAGCCCAGGCCTTCCCGGAAGCCATGAACACGGTGGAATCCATTCGCAAGGAGGACCCGGAGTTCAAGGTGATCTACGGCATGGAGGCCTATTTTGTAAACGACCTTGTTCCGGCGGTAACAGGGGAAAGCGGCCGTTCCCTCAGCGAGGATTTTATCTGCTTCGACTTGGAAACTACCGGCCTTTCCGCGGCAAAGGACCGCATTACGGAGATCGGCGCTGTGAGAATTCGGGGCGGTGAGGTGACAGATCACTTCGATACCTTTGTAGACCCGGAGCGGCCCATTCCCCAAAAGATCACAGAGCTCACCAGTATTACCGATGAAATGGTGGCGGGCGCGCCAAAGGAAGCGGAGGCCCTAAAGGCCTTTTACGAGTTCTGCGGAGACAGCGAGATCGTGCTGGTGGCCCACAACGCGGGCTTTGATACCTCCTTCCTCCGGGCGGCGGGAGAGCGGACGGGCATTCCCTTTTCTCACCCGTATATCGATTCCGTGCCCATCTGCCGTTCTCTTTTGAAGGATATCAAAAATTGCAAGCTGGATACGGTGGCGGATTATTTGAAGCTCAAGCCCTTCCAGCACCACCGGGCGGACGACGATGCCGCAGTGCTGGGAGAGATCTTCCTGAACCTCATCAGCCGCCTGAAGGAGGACTGCGGTGCGGAAAAGGTAGCGGATATCAACACCGCCCTGGCGGGCAGCGACCCCAAAAAGCTTCCTGCCTATCATCAGATCATTCTGGTCAAAAATCACACGGGCCTGAAAAACCTGTACCGGTTGATTTCAGAAGGACACCTGCGCTATTTTTATCGAAATCCGCGCACGCCCAAAAGCCTTTTGAACAAGTACCGGGAGGGTCTGATCATCGGCAGCGCCTGTGAGGCGGGCGAGCTGTTTCGGGCCATCGTGCGGGGAGAACCTTTTGAAAACCTCTGCAAAATTGCCGAATATTACGATTATCTGGAGATCCAGCCAACCGGCAACAATATGTTTCTGGTGCGGGAAGGCAAAACGGATCTGGAGGGGCTGAAGGAATATAACCGCATGGTGGTAAAGCTCGGCGAAAAGCTCAAAAAGCCGGTGGTAGCTACCTGTGATGTGCATTTTAAGGACCCCAGAGACGCGGATTTCCGTAAGATCCTCATGGCGGGCCGGGGCTTTACTGACGCGGAGGATCAGGCCCCGCTGTATATGCGTACCACGGCGGAAATGCTGAAGGAATTTTCCTATTTAGGTGAAGAAAAGGCCTTTGAGGTAGTGGTCACAAACCCCAGTAAGATCGCGGATATGATCGATTATATCCGCCCGGTTCCCATGGGGAATTTCCCGCCCTTTATCGATGGCGCCGAGGAACAGCTGAATTCCATCACCTGGCAGCGGGCCAAGGAGAAATACGGCGATCCCTTGCCCGAGATCGTGGAAAAGCGGCTGGAAAAGGAGCTGGGCTCCATCAATAAGCACGGTTTCTCCGTGCTCTACATGACCGCCCAAAAGCTGGTGGCGAATTCTGAGGCTCACGGCTATCTGGTTGGCTCCCGTGGATCGGTGGGCTCTTCCTTTGTAGCCAGCATGTCCGGTATTTCTGAGGTAAATCCCCTGGAGCCCCACTATGTCTGCCCAAGCTGCAAGTACAGCGAGTTTATTACGGACGGCAGCTATGATTCCGGCTTCGATCTGCCGCCCAAGGATTGTCCCCACTGCGGTACGGCCATGGAGCGGGACGGCCACACCATTCCTTTTGAAACCTTCCTGGGCTTCGATGGGGACAAGGTGCCCGATATCGACCTGAATTTTTCCGGCGAATACCAGAGCGATTCCCACCGCTATACGGAAGAGCTGTTCGGCAGAGACAATGTGTTCAAAGCCGGTACCATTGCCACCGTGGCGGATAAAACCGCCATCGGCTATGTGCGAAAATACGCCGAGGAACGGAACATGACCTTCCACAAGGCGGAGGAAAAACGGCTGGCTTTGGGCTGTACGGGTATCAAGCGCACCACAGGCCAGCACCCCGGCGGCATGATCGTCATTCCCCGGGGTATGGAGGTTTACGATTTCTGCCCGGTACAGCACCCCGCAAACGACCAGAAATCCGACAACATCACCACCCACTTCGATTTCCACTCCATTCACGACAACGTGTGCAAGCTGGACGAGCTGGGCCATGATGTGCCTACCATCTACCGCTATTTGGAGGATTATACCGGCATTCCGGTCATGAAGGTTTCCATGAGCGATCCGGAGGTGATGAGCCTGTTCGAGTCTCCCAAGGCCCTGGGTGTTACCCCAGAGGACCTGGGCGGCGTGCGTACAGGCACCCTGTCCCTGCCGGAGCTGGGAACTCCCTTTGTGCGCGGCATGCTGGAGGAGTGCAAGCCCACCAGGTTCTCCGACTTTTTGCAGATCTCCGGCTTGTCTCACGGCACGGACGTGTGGCTCGGAAACGCTCAGGAGCTGATCCGTGACGGCACTTGCACCATTTCCGAGGTGATCGGAACACGCGACCAGATCATGGTCTATCTGCTCAATAAGGGGCTGGACCCCAAAATGGCCTTTAAGATTATGGAGATCGTCCGAAAGGGCAAGGCCACGAAGCTATTGACAGAAGAGCATATTGCCGCCATGAAGGAGCACAATGTGCCTCAGTGGTATATCGATTCCTGCTTTAAGATCAAATACATGTTCCCCAAGGCCCACGCCGCGGCCTACATGATCGCGGCTTTGCGGCTGGGGTGGTATAAGGTGCACAGGCCCCTGGAATTTTACGCCGCGTATTTTACCGTGCGCAGCGATGATTTTGACGGCGTTTCCGCCATCGGGGGCAAGGACGCCGTTTCCCGTAAAATGCGGGAGCTGGATACAAAGATCAAAAACCGGGAGGCCAGCGCCAAGGAAGAGGGCGAATTCGGCACTCTGCAGATCATCAATGAAATGCTGGCCAGAAAGATCGAACTGCTTCCTGTGGATCTCTATCGGTCCGACGCCACGAAATTTCTGGTGGAGGACGGAAAGATCCGGCTTCCCTTCTCTTCTCTGGGCGGCGTAGGAGGCGCGGCAGCCATCAGCCTGATGGAAGCGAGAAAAACCGGGGGAGAGTATATTTCCATCGACGACCTGCAGTCCCGGGCTAAGGTGTCCAGCGCTGTCATTGAAACTCTGCGCAGCGTAGGGGCTTTGAGCGGCATGCCGGAAAGCAGCCAGACAACGCTGTTTTAACGGCGATCCTGATAAGAATTGAGGTGCTTCCATGACGGAATTGATCAAACCCGCAAGGCTGCGGCAGGGAGATACCGTAGCGGCTATCTCTGTTTCCGGCGGTCGCGCCGGAGACGAGGATATGCGCTGGCGCTATGAATTGGGGAAAAAGCGCCTGGAGGAGTGCTTTGGCCTGCATGTGGTGGAAACCCCTCATGCCCTTGCGGGCAGCGACTATCTGTACCAAAACCCCGAAGCCCGCGCGGAGGACTTGCTCTGGGCCCTGAAAAACCCGCGGATAAAAGGGATCATCGCTAATATGGGCGGTGACGATTCTTACCGGCTGCTGCCCTATCTCGACCTTCAGGCAATACACGATAACCCAAAAGTATTTCTTGGCTATTCAGATATCACGACCACCTGCGCATGCTTTACTCAGGCGGGTGTGATGAGCTATTACGGCCCGAATGTGCTCACGCCTGTGGCTCAGCCGGGCAGTCTGGATCGCTATACCGAGGCCGCCATTCGCAAGGCGCTGTTTTCCGGTGAACCGATCGGGCCGGTAGAGCCCTGCTCCCGCTATACACAGATCGAATGGCGGAATAAACCGGAAACAGAGATCGTTTGGCAGGAAAATCCCGGCTATCAGCTTCTTCAGGGACAGGGAAGCGTTACGGGAAGGCTGCTGGGCGGCTGCTTGGGCCCCTTGCAGCAGATCATGGGTACAAAAGTTTTTCCGAAAGCGGAGGACTGGGAAGGCTGCATTCTCTTTCTGGAAAACGGCTCTCCCTACGGAAGCGCTTTGGCCGGGCTTCACGGCTGGCGGGCGCTGGCAGCTTGCGGCGCGCTGGAAAAATGTGCCGGCATCGTCACCACGGCCATGAACGAGGAGGAAAAAGAGATCCTTCTGAAGGTGCTGAAATTTGAGGTTCACCGGGAGGAGCTGCCTGTGCTGACCAATGTGGATTTTGGGCACCGCACGCCAATGACGGTGCTGCCCTTGGGCGCCCTGGCGGAGATAAACTGCGAAAAAGCCGCCTTTGCCATATTGGAGAGCGGTACAGCCTGATAGTTTTAGAGCCTCTTCCAAAAATAATCGGTAGCTTCACTTGACAAGGGTAAACACGCCTCATGGGGCCTCAAAGGGCGCGCTGGCACGTTTTCGTCCTTGCCGGGCGACAGCCCCCCTGCGGATTGCAGCCTTGCCATCACACCCTTTGAGGTCCCCTGAGGTCCGAAGGAGTTTTGCGGGAGCAGGAGGTGTTCCCGCAAAACCGTGTTTCCCCCTGTTAAGTGAAGCTGCACATCTTGCTTGCATATTTTCAACCATACATCGTTGGTTTTCCTAGCCGGGCGATAGCCCGTCCGCAAAAAACTGCCTTGTCTGGCTGAAAATCTGACGGCGCAATCTGCGAACATCTTATTTCAGGATAGGCTCTTACTACAATTTGTTTGCCGGGGCTTGACAAATAGGCTCCGGCGATTTATTATAGTAGCATGCTAAAGCAGAAGGAGGGCGCCCATGAAAACCTACAGCAAGCTCACGCCGGAGGGGACCCGGGATATTCTTTTGGGAGAATGCCGGGCTCAGCGGGAGGTACAGAGGCGGGTCTCCCGGGTTTTTACGCTGCGGGGCTATCACGAGGTGCTCACGCCCGGGCTGGAATATTACGATGTGTTTCGCTTGCCCGGGGCGGCGCTGTCCCAGCAGGAAATGTATAAGACCACGGATAATCACGGCAGGCTTTTGGTGGTGCGGCCCGATTCCACTCTGCCCATTGCCAGAATGGCCGCTTCCCGGCTGCAAAACAGCCCCAGGCCCCTGCGGCTGTTTTACAGCCAGCGGATCTACCGCAACCGCCCCGATCTTTCCGGGCGCAGCGATGAATGCACTCAAATGGGCATTGAACTGCTGGGGGCCTCCGGCCTTCGGGCCGATCTGGAGGCCATTTCCCTGGCGGTGGCGGCCCTTTCCACCTGCGTGAGGGATTTTCGGGTGGAGATCGGTCACGCCAGGCTGTTTCCGGCCCTGGCAAGCAGGCTGCCCCTGCCGGAGGAAAAGCGGGAAGAGCTGCGGGACGCCATCGAGTCCAAAAATTACGGAATGCTCAGCGCCCTGCTGGATCCCCTGGGAGACAGCCCCGCGGTGGAGAGCATGAAGCGATTGCCCCGGCTTTTCGGCGGGGAAGAGGTTTTGCGGGAGGCGGAGCGCTGGTGCACCGACGCGGAAAGCCGGGAAACCCTGAGCTCTCTCAAAGCCCTGTACGCTTCCCTGAAGGAGCTGGGGCTGGGAGACAGGCTGATGGTGGATCTGGGCCTGGTACAGTCCCGGGATTATTACACCGGGGCGGTGTTCAGCGCCTATGTGCAGGAGCATGGGGACGCCATTCTTTCCGGCGGCCGGTACGATGAGCTCTGTGGGAAATTCGGCATGCCCATGCCGGCGGTGGGCTTTGCCCTGGATCTGGACGCGGCCGCTGCCCTGCTGCCGGAGTTTCAGGGGGAAGCTCAGCCGCCCGAAGTGTTGATTCACGGGGAAGCAGGCTATGAGATAACGGCGTTGCAGCTGGCGGATTCCTTCCTTTCCCAGGGCATACCCTGCGAGTGCTCTGTGTTCGATACACTGGAGGAAGCCGTGGACTATGCGGAAAAAACCGGCATTGCAAAGGTGCTCTGTGTGGGAGAAACCACACGGGAGCTGCCGGTGGGAAAGGGGAGAAAGCCATGAAGCCGCTGCGAATGGCCCTGACAAAGGGCAGGCTGGAGCAGGCCACGGTAGCGCTGCTGGAAGCCTCCGGCATGAACTGCGGCAGTCTGCGGGAAAAGGGCAGAAGGCTGATCCTGCCGGTGGGCGGGCCGGAAAGCGTCCCGGAGCTGGAGGTGGTCCTCTCCAAGGCTCCCGATGTGCTGACCTATGTGGAGCATGGGGTCTGCGAGCTGGGCGTGGTGGGAAAAGATGTGATCCAGGAGCATGGAGGCCGCTTTTTTGAAATTTTGGACCTGGGCTTCGGCAGGTGCGGCTTTGCCTTGGCCTGCCCCAGGGGGGCGGACTTTTTTCACGGGTATCAAAGCAAGACCGTTGCCACAAAATATCCCAATGTGGCAAGGCGCTTTTTTGAAAGCAAGGCCATGGACGTGCGCATCATCAAGATCGAAGGCTCTGTGGAGCTTGCGCCCCTTTTGGGCCTGGCGGACGGGATCGTGGATATTGTGGAAACGGGAGCTACCCTTCGGGAAAACGGCCTGGAGGTGGTGGAGCGCATTTCGGAGATCTCCGCCCGGCTGATTGTCAACCCCGCCGCCATGAAGCTGCGGAAAGGGGAAATAGAAGAGCTGGCCGCCCGTTTGGAACGGGAAAAAGCAAGGGAGGAAGCAAAGCGATGATCAAAACAGTAACAGGCGGCAGGGAAGCCTGCATGGCCTTTTTGGAGGAGCTGAAGCGGCGGGCGGGTCAGGCAAGCCCTGCTGTGGAGCAGTCTGTGGCGGAAATTGTGGAAGCGGTGCGGCAGCGGGGGGAGGAAGCTGTCAAGGAATATTCCAGAAAGTTCGATGGCTGGACGCCGGAAGCCCTGGAGCTGACCCGCCCGGAAATGGAGAAGCTCTCCAAGGAGTGCGACCCGGCTTTTTTGGATTCGCTGAAGCTGGCGGCGGAAAATATTCGGGCTTTCCATCTGCGCCAGAAGCAGCAGAGCCGTATCGATCCCATGGCAAACGGCGTGATCACCGGCCAGCGGGTGCGGGGGCTGCACCGGGTGGGCGTGTATGTTCCCGGCGGCACGGCGGGCTACCCCTCCTCGGTGCTGATGAATGTGATTCCCGCCAAGGTGGCGGAGGTGGGGGAGATCGTCATGGCCACGCCTCCCGGCCGGGCTGGAAGACCGGACGCCAATATCCTTGCCGCCGCGCTCATCGCCGGGGTGGACAGGGTGTTTTTGATGGGAGGCGCTCAGGCTGTGGCGGCGCTGGCCTATGGCACGGAAACGGTGCCCAGGGTGGATAAGATCGTAGGCCCGGGCAATATCTTTGTAGCCACGGCCAAAAAGCAGCTTTACGGCGTGGTGGATATCGATATGATCGCCGGGCCCAGTGAAATTCTGATCCTTGCCGACAATACCGCCGACCCGGAGTACCTGGCGGCGGATCTGATGAGCCAGGCGGAGCACGATCCCATGGCCTCCGCGATCCTCATTACCGATTCCCAGTCCCTGGCGGAGCGCACGGTAAGCGCCCTGTACCGCCAGCTGGAAGGGCTTTCCCGGAAGGAGATCATCGAAAAGTCTTTAGACAGCTTCGGCGCGGTGATCGTCTGTGATACCATGAAGGAGGCGATACAGTTTGCCAACGACCTTGCCCCGGAGCATTTGGAGGTCTGCTGTGAAAACCCCTTCGGATATCTCGGAAGGCTGGATAACGCCGGCTCTGTCTTTTTGGGAAACTACTCCCCGGAGCCCCTGGGAGATTATTTTGCCGGGGCCAATCATGTGCTGCCTACAGGGGGTACGGCCCGGTTTTTCTCCCCCTTGTCCGTAGACGATTTTATCAAGAAATCCAGCTTTATCTACTATCCCAGGGAAGAGCTGCTGAAGGCCGCCGACCACATTATCCGGCTGGCGGAAACAGAGGAGTTGACCGCCCACGCCAATTCCATCAAGGTCAGGCTGGAAAAGCAATAGGATCGGAGGCTGTTCTATGTACGAATTCAATGAAAAGCTGAAAGCGCTCACGCCCTATGCCCCGGCGGAGGCGGAGGGAATGATCCGCCTGGACGCCAACGAATCCTTCCTGCCCCTGCCGGAGGACGCCCTGCGGGAGGTGGGGGAGGCCTTGAGCCGGGTGGAATTCAACCGCTATCCCGATCCCGCGGCGAAGGAGCTGTGTAAGGCCTTCGCGGAATATTACGGGGTCCCGGCGGAATGTGTGGCGGCGGGAAACGGCTCCGATGAGCTTATCACCGTGCTTTTTTCCGGCTTTCTGCAAAAGGGAGAGGCCTACGCCACCGTGGAGCCGGATTTTTCCATGTATTCCTTCAACGGCTTCGTGCAGGAGGCCCGCCATGTTGCCCTTCAAAAAACAGCGGATTTTCAGCTGGATATTGACAAGCTCATTGAAACCTGCAACAATGAAGAAGTAAAGCTTTTGATCTTCAGCAATCCCTGCAATCCCACCTCAGTGGTATGCCCCAGGGAGGAGCTCAGGCGGCTGGTGCGGGGCGTAAAGGCACTGGTGGTGCTGGACGAGGCCTATATGGATTTTTCCGGCCAAAGCCTGCTGCCGGAGGTTCAGGAATACGAGAACCTGGTGATCCTTCGCACCTGCTCCAAGGCCATCGGCATGGCGGCGCTGCGGCTGGGCTTTGCCGTGGCCCGGAAAGAGCTGATAAGCGCGGTGCGGGCGGTAAAATCCCCCTATAATGTGAATACGGTCTCTCAGCTTTTGGGAACCGCCGTTCTCCGCCGGAAGGACGCTTTAAAGCGGGCGCGGCGGGAGATCCTGCGCTCTCAAAATGCGCTGGTATCGGATCTGAAGCAGCTGGAAAAGCGGTTTTCGGGCCGTTTCCGCTTGCTGCCGGGAGAAACGAATTTCGCAGCGCTTGTACTGCTGGAGGGGGAGGCCCTGTACCGCTTTTTGTGGGAGCAGGGCATTGCCGTGCGGTACACAGGGGGCCTTTTGCGGGTCACCTGCGGTAAAACGGAAGAAAACAAGGCCTTTTGTGCCGCGCTGGAGCGCTGGCTGCAAAAATAAACAGAAAGAAGGAAACCGGTATGGAACGGTATGCGGAGCTTCACCGGGAAACAAAGGAAACCGAGGTTTCCGTTACGCTGTCCTTAGACGGCGGCGAAAGCAAAATTTCCACGGGAGTAGGTTTTTTTGACCATATGCTCACCGCCTTGGCGGTTCACGGCGGTCTGGGCCTTACCGTGAAGACGGTGGGCGATTGGGCGGTGGACTGCCACCATACCATTGAAGATACCGGCATTGTGCTGGGGCAGGCCTTTAGGGCGGCTCTCGGAAACAAGCAGGGGATCTGCCGGTACGGCAGCGCCTTTATCCCCATGGACGAGGCGCTGGCCTTCGCGGCGGCGGACTTCAGCGGCAGGTCCTACCTGGTATTCCGGGGCGAGTTCCCCCAGGAAAGGGTGGGAGATTTCGATACCTGTATGACAGAGGAGTTTTTCCGCGCCTTTGCCGTAAACGCGGGGCTTACCCTGCATTTGGAGTGCAAATACGGCAAAAACTCCCATCACATGATCGAAGCGCTGTTTAAAGCCGCGGCCCATGCCCTGAAGGACGCCATCAGCCTGTCCGGGGATCAAAGCGCGGTTCTGTCGTCCAAGGGCGTTTTGTAAAAAAAGGGGGGGAGAAGCTATGATCGTGTTACCGGCCATTGATCTGAAGGACGGAAAATGCGTCCGGCTGTATCAGGGAGATTACAGTACCGCTGAAGTGGTGGCGCCCGATCCCGTTTCCACCGCCTGCCGGTTCCAGGAGCAGGGCGCTCACTGGATCCACATGGTGGACCTGGACGGCGCGAAGGACGGAAAGCCCAAAAACACGGATTCCATCTTACAGGTGCTGCAAAATACCGACGTTCACATTCAAGTGGGTGGAGGCATTCGGACCCGGGAAACGGTGGAGCGGTATCTGGAGCAGGGAGTCAGCCGGGTGGTGCTGGGCTCTGTGGCCCTGCGGGACCCAAGCTTTGTGCGGGAAGCGGTAAAGGCCTATGGGAAAAGGATCGCCGTGGGGATCGACGCCCTGGACGGAAAAGCTGCCGCCGAGGGCTGGACGGAGCAAAGCGAAATTGGATATCTGGAGCTTGCCAGACGCATGGAGGACGCGGGCGTTTCCTATATCATCTTTACTGATATTTCTCATGATGGCATGATGAACGGCCCGAACCTGGTCATGCTGGATAAGCTGAACCAGGCGGTAAGCTGCAATATCATTGCCAGCGGCGGCGTCAGCAGCCTGCTGGATCTTGTGGCGCTGCACGACCTGGGACTTTACGGCGCCATTGCCGGGCGCTCTGTCTATAACGGCGCTCTGGATCTGCGGGCGGCGATCATTGCCTGCCACAAGGTTTCCCAGAAGCGCCCGAAAACGGCTTCCGCCGTAGACGATGAAATCGACCGCTACTTTCAAAAATCCGAGCTGCTGCCGGTGATCGTGCAGGAGGACGAAACCGATGAGGTGCTGATGCTGGCCTATATGAACCGGGAATCCCTGAAAAGATCCTTCGAGACGGGAGAAACCTGGTTCTACAGCCGCAGCCGAAAGCAGCTGTGGCACAAGGGGGAAACCTCCGGCCATATTCAAAAGATCGTCAGCGCCTATACCGACTGCGACGACGATACTCTGCTGCTGCGGGTCAAGCAAACCGGCGCGGCCTGTCATACCGGGAACCACAGCTGCTTCTTCCAGCGGCTTACCCCGGACCCCGAACGAAAAGAGGAACAGAGCGTATGAACGTATTGCGGGAATTATATGAGACCGTCCTTTCCCGGAAATCGGAAAAAGCAGAGGGCTCCTACACTTGCTACCTGTTTGAGCAGGGGCTGGATAAGATTTTGAAGAAATGCGGCGAGGAATGCAGCGAAACCATCATTGCTGCCAAAAACGGCGACCCCAAGGAAACGGTGCTGGAGCTCAGCGACCTGCTCTATCACCTTACCGTGCTGATGGTGAATGAAAATATTCCCTTGGAGGCTGTGGAAGCGGAGCTTGCCCGCCGAAGCCAAAAGCAGGGCAACCTGAAAACCTTTCATCAGGTGGACAAAAACACATGAGCGATCTTTCTTGGAACGTATCCTCCTGGAAACAGGAGCCGCTGCCTTGGAGCTGGCGGGAAAAGGTATTGGATTTTCTGAAGCCGGGGGATCACCTGCTGGATCTGTCGCCGGACGATGGTGAATTCCTGTTGTCTCTGCGCCACCCCCGAGAGCTTTGCTTTGCG
Organism: uncultured Oscillospiraceae bacterium; assembly: GCA_910589395.1. Lineage (GTDB taxonomy): Bacteria > Bacillota > Clostridia > Oscillospirales > Acutalibacteraceae > Acutalibacter > Acutalibacter caecimuris_A. The sequence continues at coordinate 59,251 of CAJUTL010000010.1, read as the reverse complement.
GCGTGTGGGCAGGGGCAGCCGGAAGATGCGATAAAACGGCTGGTTTCTTCCGGCGTGAAAGTAAAGCGGCAGGAAAATCCTGCTTCTTTGCCGTTTCCCGATAACAGCTTTGATCTGCTTCTTGATAACGGCGGGCCTTATGAACTGTCGGAAGTGCACAGGGTGCTGAAAAAAAGCGGTTTTTTTCTCACTCAGCAAAGAGGCGGACAAGACAGCGCCCTTCTGCGCCGGCGCCTGCTGCCGGGGGAAAGTGATATCAGAATAGACTGGAACCTGGAAAACCAGGCGCCGAAATTTTCGAAGGCCGGGTTTCGGATCATGTATCGGAACCAGGCGTATCCTAATGTGCGCTTTTTCTCAGAGGAAGCATTGCGGGGCTATGCAAAAAAGCGTTTCGGAAGTTTTTCGGATCGTATGGAAAGCGATTTTCACTGGTACGAAGAGGAACTTCAGAAACGTGGTTTTGCGGAAAATACAGAGCACCATTTCCTGATCATCGCAAAAAAGAAATAAGACCCGCCGCTTTGGTTCATTTCCGAAGGCGGCGGGCTTTTTCTTTGTTTTATATTCCTTGAAAGCCAGAATATTGGATAGTAGATGCCAGACAGCGAAAATACCACATAGTGGCGCGAGGAAGAGAAAAGAGAAACAGCCGGTAAATAGGAATTTGCAGCGTTGGTTACAACGCTTGTGCCGCTGCACCCACTCGAGAAGCTGTTTGGTGCAGGAGACTGGTTTCCGACCTGACCAACGGCGAGGTACTCACTCTCCGTCTGTCATTCCTGAGCAAAAAGCGAAGCCAGCCTCGCTTTTCTGGCAAAGCAAGCTTTGCTGCCGCGAAGAATCTTGCCCTTTGAATCTTTTTTAAGGGCTTTCAGGTCGAGATTCTTCGTTCCTCAGGATGACACGAGGGAACTGTGCGGCAAATTGGAATTTGGCGGGCTGACGAATAGCGGAAACCCCTAAACTATAATTTAGTGGTCTCTCGTTTACTTTCCACCTGTCATTGCCTGAACAAAAAACAAAGCAAGCTTTGTTTTTTGGAAGAATCTCGTCCTTCCTTCATTGCACCGAAGGCGTCACTACTGTTCAGCATCTTTATAGCTTACTCGTTGTTCAAAAGCTTCTCAACGGCCTCACTGTTTCTCTTTTCCACTGCCTGCAGCCGGGCGGCATGCTTTCGCAGATCTTCCTTTTGCGGGATCTGCTTTACCGCCTCGTCCAAATCGGCAAGCAGGCCCTCCTCCGTCACCTCAGAAAGCTGGGTACAGCTTCCATAGCCCAAATATTTCAGGAAGGAGCCGATTTTCGGATCATAGGAAACGCCCACCAGCGGGATCCCGCTCAGGGAGGAAAGGATCAGCCCGTGCAGCCGCATGGAGACCACCACGTCCATGTGGGAAAGGGCGGAGATCAGCATTTCCGGCTCCGTGCCGTCGTCCAGAATATGATAGGGACAGTCCAAATGTTCGATCACCTGTAACGCAGCGGCGGTGTCGTGGTAGATATTCAGGGAAAGGAACACGGGGGTCAGGCCGTACAGGTCATAGGCGTACTGGGCGCATTTCGCGAAGGCCTCCGCCTTTTCCGCAAAGCCGTACCAGGTGCGCAGCATAAAGCAGAGATAATGTCCCTGAGAGGTCAAGCCATGCTTTTTCAGGTAAAGCTCCGTGTCCTCCGGGGAGCATTGCTCCAGCGCCAGCGCGGGATCGGAGCTCAAAAGGATCTCGGGATTTTTCACGCCGAAGCTTTGCAGCTCCTCCATGGAATCCCGCTCCCGCAGGGTGATAATGTCGGCAGAGCGCTCCAGCACTTTTTTGACCAGGGTAATATCCTTTTTCCCGGTAACAGGGCCAATGCCGCAGCCGTACATATCCACCCTGTTCCCCAAAAGCTTTGCCGCCCGCAGGGTGAAAAGGTAGTACCACAGGCTTCGGTGGCTGGTGGCGTTTTGGATCAGAGTACCGCCGCCGTTGATATAGAGTCTCGATTTTCGCATGGCAAGCAGCATTTTCGGTACATTCAGCGTGTGAATGGAATCGACCCGGTAACGCTTTTTAATGCTTTCTGTATTTTTTGCCAGCACGGTAATGGGAATATGTCGGTCCAGTCTTTGCACCGATTGGATAATGGATTTCAAAATGGCGTCGTCTCCGGCGTTTCCGTGGCCGTATGCGCCGCAGATGATCACGCCGTCCCGCTTTCCCTGCATTTCCCGCTTTCTCTGTTCCCTCTCCAAGATGCTTTCATAGATCTCCAGCTGGTGCTCTACCATGCGGTCAATGGAAAATTCAGTGGAGGCCTTTTGATACAGCCGCTCTCCCATTTCATCCCGGAGAGCCTTGTCATTTGCCAGCTGAATGAGGCAGCTTGCCAGCTGGTTTTCGTCGCCGGGGGTGAAGATCAGCCCGTTTTTTCCATCGTCGATCAGCACCGGAACACCGCCTACCCGGGAGGCGATGGTGGCCCGGTGCATTCTGGCTCCCTCTGTCAGCGCATAGGGGAAGGTCTCGGAGAGGGAGGTCAGAAGGTTGATATCGATGGCGTGGTAAAAGGAATTCATGTCCTTTACCCATCCGGCAAAGCACACCCGGTCCTTGATTCCCAAGGCTTCCGCCAGCTTTGTGAGCGTTTCCAGGTCCTCGCCGTCTCCGGCGGCCACCAGGCGAAGATGGGGGTTTTTGGCGATGGCAAGCTTCATGGCCCGCAAAAGGGTGGGGTAATCCTTCACGGGGTTCAGCCGGGCGGCAATGCCCGCTACCACATCGCCTTCCCGGTAATCCACCCCCAAAGAGCGCAGATACTCCTCCTTCGGCACGGTGGAAATCGGCGTTTTGAAATCGATGCCGTTATAAATGGTGTAAATGCGGTCGGCGGGAAAATCCCGCTCAATGAGAATATCCGTCATGGGGTCGGATACGCCGATATAGTAATTTACCCGGCGCAAAGCCAGCATGTTGGTGGTGCCATAGGAAAGCCTGGCCACCGGCCGGCCCAAATAGTCCAGACGGTAGTCGCTGTGTACCGTGGTGACCACCGGAGCTCCCAGGTGCTTTTTGATCAGGTTCCCCATCAGGTTCCCCCTGGCGCCGTGGCAGTGGATAATATCGATTTTTTCCTTGCCGATCAGCTTTTTCAGCTCCCGCAGGCCCACAACGGGGTTGCCGGATTCGATCACATCGATGGGAATTCCCATACGCTCCGCGTCCTCGGAAAAATCTCCCTTCCGAAAGCACACCAGCCGCGCGTCGATGAAATTGTTCAGCTCTCTCAGCAGATTGAGCACGTGGGTCTTTGCGCCGCCGGAATCCCCGCCGCCGATCAAATGGATCACTTTCATAAAGCCGCTCCAAACCGTTTTTCTTTTTATTATATCCATTCTTTCGCTCAGGGTCAAGAAAGGGGGCGCTTTTCCTGCGAAAATCTAAAACAGACCTCTGAAAAACCCTGCGTTTCAAAGGCTCCCGAAGCAGTGTCTTCCAACCTTTTTTAACTGGGCAGAGTTTACCTTGACAAAGGGAAGAAACGCAGTTATAATAAATAACATAAGTTACGTAACGAATGTTATTTTAAAAAAGGAGGGCTCGCTATGCCGCCGAAGTCGAAGATCACACGGGAGCAGGTCATGGAAGCGGCGCTGGCATTGGTGCGGGAGCAGGGAATAGAGGGCGTGAATGCCCGGGCTCTCGCCAAAAAGCTGGGGCGCTCCACCCAGCCGCTGTTTCGCCTGTATGAAAATATGGAGGCCCTGAAGCAGGAATTGCGGCTTGCCATGGACCGGGTGTACGATGAGTTTATGAACGCCAGAATGAAGCCGGAAAACCGGCTTCTCACTCAGGGAATGGCCTATGTGGAATTCGCGAGGGCGGAAAAAGAGGTGTTTCGGGCGCTGTTTCTGGTTCGCAATATGGCGGGAAGCAGCCTGAAGGATATCGCCCGGGCGGAATGGAACAGGGAAACCATAGAAAACGCCGGGCGGGTCACCGGGCTGCCGGAGGAAGGGGCCGAAAACCTTTTCCTGAATTTCTGGCTGTATTCTCACGGGATCGCTTCCCAGGTCTTATCAAATGAAATAGATCTGCCGCGGGAGAAGGCGGAGGAGCTGCTGAGAAAGGCCTTCGCGGCTTTTCTCGCACAGGAAAGAAAGGAAAAGGAATAGAGTATGGAAGAGCAGAGACTGGAAGAAATGGGAGCATTTTTCGACGCCCGCAGTAAAAGCTATGACGAGGTGCACACCGGGCATATCGGCGGCGGACTGGAAAGCAAACACGTTCCGGCGCTGTATCTGCCGGAGGGGTGTAAGGAGCTCCTGGATCTGGGGATCGGTACGGGATTGGAGCTGGAAACTGTCTTTCAGCGTTTCCCCGAGGTGCGGGTAACGGGATCGATCTTTCCGGGGAAATGCTGGGCCTGCTCCGAAAGAAATACCCCGATAAGAAGCTTCTTTTACACCGGATGAGCTACTTTGATTTCGACATGGGAGAAAACCGGTACGACGGCGCTCTTACGGTGATGACGCTGCACCACTATACCCACCAGGTGAAAACAGAGCTGTACCGCCGGATCCTTCGCTCCTTAAAGCCGGGCGGCGTCTATGTGGAATGCGATTATATGATCCCGGCGGAAGAGGTGGAGGACCCCCAGGGCACAGAGGATTTCTTCTTCGCGGAATATGAGCGCTTAAAGCGGGAGCAGGGCCTGGACAGGGAAAAGGAATATCACTACGACACCCCCTGTACGGTGGAAAACCAAAAGAAAATGCTGTTGGCCGCCGGCTTCCGGGAAGTAAAAGAGGTCTGGCGAAAGGAAAGCACCGTGGTGCTGACAGCGAAAAAAGCAATTAGTAATTAGCAATTAGAAATTTAGAAAGAAGGGCAAGCGGTAAATTATGGTTTAGCAACGCCCTTAGGCTCCCCTTGCAAAGCAAGGGGAGCTGTCGCCGATAGGCTGACTGAGGGGATCAGGAGCTGGCGATTCTATGGTAGTCTCTGCGTGTGCTAGATCCCTTCCGGCATGCTTACGCATGCCACCTCCTCTTGTGGAACAAGGGGAGGCAAGAGGTTACTACTGTTTGTTAGTTGAGATGAATTCAGCGTACTAACCGTCCTTCTGTCATTCTGAGGAACGCAGAAAGCCATAGCTTTCTTGACGAAGAATCTCGCTCTTCATTCTCTGGAAAAGGTCAAGGACGAGATCCTTCGCTGAGAAAGCAAAGCTCGCTTTGCTTTCTGCTCAGGATGACAGGTGGGAAGTGAGCGGATCATCGCTAAATTATAATTTAACGAACTAGCCGTTGGAGAAGAACAAGCTCCCTCCTTTGTCATTCTGAGGAACGAAGTGACGAAGAATCTCGTCCATTTCCCTTTCACTCAGGAAATGGAAGACGAGATTCTCCGCCTGCGGCTCAGAATGACAGATGGGAAGTGAATCGCCTGCCCGGATTTTTTTCTTGACTTTTTTCCTTCCTCTGTGGTATAGTAAGAAAGCCGCATATGGCAGGTTGCGGGGTGGTATGCCCTTTTCGCGGAAGTAAGCGGAAACGCTTCACCTGTATTCGTAGCGAGACTATAGTAAAGGCAGGAAAAGAAATGTTTGCAGTAATTGAGACCGGCGGAAAGCAGTACAAGGTTCAGTACGGCGATGTGATCTACGTGGAAAAGCTGAACGCCGCCGACAATGAGACCGTGGAATTCCCTGTAATCGCTTTGTTCGGCGAGGGGGAGACCAAGGTGGGCGCTCCCTATGTGAAGGGCGCTTCCGTGACCGGCAAGGTCGTAAAGTCCGGCAAAGCCAAAAAGATCACTGTGTTCACCTATAAGCCCAAGAAGAATTCCAAGCGTAAGCTGGGCCACCGCCAGCCCTACACCAAGGTGCAGATCGAGGCGGTAAAGGGCTGAGGCATATGATCCGAATCGACTTTCTGACGCTTCCCAGCGGCGGACTTCTGGGTTTTTCCATGGAGGGCCATGCCGGATACGGGGAAGAGGGAGAGGACATTGTATGCGCGGCAGTTTCTTCCGCCGCCTATCTCACGGTAAACACCATTACCGAGTTTCTCCATGTGGCGCCGCTGGCGCTGCGGGTAGAGGAAGGAGAGTTGTTCTTTCGAATCGAGCAGAAAGACGAACCTGCCTGCCGGGAGCTTCTGGCAGGGCTGAAGCTCCACCTGACACAGCTGGAGGAACAATATTCCGGCTGCCTTCGGGTGGAATATCTGGAAGTTTAACACCGATTTCAAAAAGGAGAGGTTTTCATGCTGAAGGTAAATATCCAGCTTTTCGCTCATAAAAAAGGAATGGGCTCCACCAAGAACGGCCGCGATTCCGAATCGAAGCGCCTGGGTGTGAAGCGGGCTGACGGTCAGTTTGTGCTGGCCGGCAACATTCTGGTCAAGCAGCGGGGCACCAAGATCCACCCCGGCACCAATGTGGGCCGCGGCTCTGACGATACCCTGTTCGCCCTGATCGACGGTCATGTAAAGTTCGAGCGCATGGGTGCGGACCGCAAGAAGGTCAGCGTTTATGCCATCGAGCAGTAATCTTCCAAAAGATGGGGATACTTTAAGGAAACGCTGCCGGTTGCGGTAGGCGTTCTCCCCGGTTGTCCCGAAATAGAAAGTAAAGCAAAAACTTCCTCGGGCAGCGTCTGAGGAAGTTTTTTGTTTTGGTCGATTGGATGGGGGGAGAATGCTGTGCCGCAAATGAATAAAGGCGGAAAATTCATCTTTGGAAAATCTCTGATTCGTGAGGATCTGCAGCTTCAGTTCCCTCCCCAGGCGGTTCGGGAATATGCTGCTTGCTCTGAGGGAAGGGTTTATCTGTTTACGGGGGCAAGGGCCACCGGCGGCTTTTGCGTGACCAGAAGGGGCCTTCTGCTTCCCTCCCGGCTTGGAAATATTCTGTGGGAATCTCCCGACCTGCGGGAGTTTACCCGGCCGGAGGGGGAATTTTCGGCCTATAAGGGAAGAAAATATTGCTGGGTGAGTATTTCGGAAACAGGGAGTATCCGTCTGACAGAAAAGATGCTGGCGGTTCTTGAGCTGGCTCCGGGAATGGAGCTGCTTTCCATTCGCAGCAGCAATATTGCCTTTACCATGGGCGCGAAGGGGCCGCTTCTGGAGCGGGCGAAAAAATATCCCGGTGTGATCGAGGTCTATTAGCAGGCTGCATTGCCTGAAAAGGAGCTTTCTTATGTTTATCGATATTGCGAAAATCAAGGTAAAGGCCGGGGACGGCGGCGATGGCGCCGTGGCATTCCACCGGGAAAAGTATGTGGCCTCCGGCGGGCCGGACGGCGGTGATGGCGGCCGGGGCGGCAGCGTGGTCTTCCAGGTGGACGATAATCTGTCTACCCTGGCGGATTTTCGCTACAAGCGGAAATATGTGGCCCAGCGTGGGGAAAACGGCCGGGGAAACCGCTGCTTTGGAAAAAGCGCGCCCGATCTGGTAGTTAAGGTTCCCAGAGGAACCCTGATCAAGGATGCGGAAACAGGCCGGGTGCTGGCGGATCTTTCCGGGGACGAGCCCCAGGTGATCGCCAAGGGTGGCAGAGGCGGCTGGGGAAATTCCCATTTTGCCACGCCTACCAGGCAGACGCCCCGGTTCGCGAAGCCCGGCACCCCCGGCGAAGAGCTGGAGATCCAGCTGGAATTAAAGCTTTTGGCAGACGTGGGTCTGGTGGGCTTTCCCAATGTGGGAAAATCCACGCTGGTTTCCGTGGTCAGTGAGGCAAAGCCCAATATTGCCAATTACCATTTTACCACCCTAACCCCGGTGCTGGGCGTGGTGCGCATGCAGGAGGGGAAATCTTTTGTGATGGCAGACATTCCCGGCCTGATCGAAGGGGCCTGGCAGGGCGTGGGGCTGGGGCACCAGTTTTTGCGCCATGTAGAGCGCTGCCGCCTATTGGTGCATATAGTAGATGTGGCGGGCAGCGAGGGCAGAGAGCCCGAGGAGGATTTCCGGGTCATCAACGAAGAGCTTCAGAAATTTAATCCGGAGCTGGCGCGGCGGCCCATGCTGGTGGCGGGCAATAAATGCGATCTCGCTACAGAGGAGCAGATCGAGACGTTCCGCCGGTTTACAGAAGAGCAGGGGTATGAGTTTTTCCCCATTATGGCCCCTATTCGCCAGGGCGTAGACGAGCTGATGAACGCGGTTTTGGCCCGGCTTTCCCAGCTTCCGCCCATTCTTCGGTATGAGGCGGAGCCGCCTGTGCTGGAGCCTGTGGAAGCCTTGAGCCGCGGCAAGGTGGAGATCACCTGCGAGGACGGTGTGTACTTCGTAAAGGCGCCTTGGCTGCTGAAGATCATGAATACCGTGAATTTTGACGAGACCGATTCTCTCCAGTATTTCCAGCGCGTGCTGATCCAGACCGGCGTGATCGACGCTTTGCGGGAAGCCGGCGTGCAGGAGGGAGATACGGTGGACCTGTACGATCTGGAATTTGACTTTATTGAGTAAGGAGCGAGGCCCTTGGAACGGTTATACGGCGGGGAAGCGCCTCCCCTGAAGGAAATGAGCCCCTTGACCCTGGCATTTCTCGGGGACGGCGTATATGAGTTGTTTGTTCGGGAATACCTGGTAAACAAGGGAAGCTGCCCGGTGAAAAAGCTCCACAGCAGGGCGGTGGAGCTGGTGCGGTGCGAGGCCCAGGCCCGGGCCCTTTCGGAAAAGCTGTGGCCTCTTTTAACAGAAGAGGAGCAGGCCGCGGCCTTGCGGGGGCGCAACGCCCATGTGGGCCACGTGCCGAAAAACGCGGAGGTGTCCGATTACCATGGGGCCACAGCGCTGGAAACACTGTTTGGCTATTTGTATCTCAAGGGAGAGATCGAGCGGCTTCGAGAGCTGTTTGCCGTGATTTTAGAAGGGATAGGGTGATTTTTTGGAAAAAAGAAAAAAGGTAAAAGAGGCGCTGCTGGATTTTCTTTTTATTTTGGCCGGGTCTGTGGTCTACGCCCTTTCCGTCAATGCCTTTACCTCCCCCAACCGTATTGCCCCAGGCGGTGTTACAGGCTTATCTACACTGATCAATTATGTGTTTGGAACACCGATTGGACTGATGGCTTTTTTCATCAATATTCCCATCATTCTCTGGGCCATCTTGGAGATTGGCTATAAACTGGTAATAAAAACCATGATAGCGATCGTAGTTTCCTCCTTGATGATCGATTTGTTTTCCTACTTCATTCCCGCTTATCGGGGAGATATGCTTTTGGTAGCCCTGTTTGCCGGAATTTGCGAGGGCGTGGGGCTTTCCCTGACCTTTATTCGGGGCGCCACCACCGGCGGTACAGATATGCTGGCAAGGCTTTTGGGCCGCAGGCTGCCCCACTTGTCCATGGGAAAGCTGATGCTTGTTATTGACGGGGTAATCGTGGTGATTTCCGCCTTTGTCTACGGAAGCATTGAAAATGCCATGTACGCCTGCATCGTGATTTTTGTTTCCACTAAGATCATCGATGCGATCCTGTACGGCACGGATTCCGGTACCGGCAAGCTGTTTTTCGTCATGTCTCCCAAGGTACGCTCCATGGGAGACCGCATTATCAAGGAGCTGGATCGCACCGTGACCTATCTGGATTCTCACGGCGGCTATACCAAGGAGCCGGGAGAGACCATGATCTGCGCGGTTCGCCGCTTTGAGGTGTATCAGATCCAGAGCATCATTCGGGAAGAGGATCGGGACGCCTTTGTGATCGTGGGCGACGCCGGAGAGATCACCGGCGAGGGCTTTCGCCCGGTGCGTTCCGATGATAAGCCGCTAAAAGAGCTTTTGCAGGGCTTGAAAAATCGAAAAAATGCCTAAGGCAGCCCCTCTCAATACAACAACTTGTGTGGTATTGCCTTTAGGCAGTACCTCGCAAATCCCGGCAAAGACTTAAAATGCCGTCTTGCCCTTCAAGAAGTGTCGGAGGGGGCCATACGCAGGCTGCGAGACAACGCTTTTTTGACCGGAAAAGGAAAACGGCCCGGTAAACCGAGAAGGCTTACCGGGCCGTTCCGCAGAAGGTACGGCGGTTTTTAGAACTGCTGCTCCTGCTGGTTCTTGTTGTTCTTAGAATTCTGAGAATTGTTCTGCTTCTGGTTTTTCTGGTTCTTCTGAGAATTCTGGTTCTGCTGATTGTTCTGGTTGTTTTGATTGTTGCACATAAGCTTATCGCTCCTTTCCGTTCTTTAGTGTGGGCGGAAAGCAGACGATTATGCAGAAAAATTTTTCAGCTTTTTGGAAAGGAGAGCGGAAAAGCATGGAATTGCCTCAAAGCTTTTTAGATAGAATGAAAGCGATGCTGGGAAAAGAATACGAAGCCTTTCTTGCCTGTATGGATCGACCGGCAAAAAAGGGGATACGCCTAAATTCGCTAAAATGTAATTGGGATATTTTGGAAAAAAGTCTCTCCTGCAAGCTTTCTCCCACGCCGTTTTCCCCTCTTTGCCGTTACGGCGAGGGGCTCGAAAAGCCCGGCCTGCTTCCGGCGCACCATGCGGGCATGTTCTATTCTCAGGAGCCTTCCGCTTCCTCGGCGGTCACCGCCCTGGATCCTCAACCGGGAGAAAAAATATTGGATCTCTGCGCCGCTCCCGGGGGGAAATCCACGCAGATCGCAGGGCTTCTGCAGGGCAGAGGGCTGCTTTGGGCCAATGAAATTGTGAAAAGCAGGGCGATGATCCTGCTTTCCAACCTGGAGCGCATGGGCGCGCAAAACGCCGTGATCTCCTCCTGCTACCCCCAAAAGCTCTGTGAAGCGCTGCGGGGATATTTTGACCGTGTGCTGGTGGACGCCCCCTGCTCTGGGGAGGGTATGTTCCGCAGAGATCCCGCCGCCGTGGGGGAATGGACTCCGGAAAGCCCCGCAGCCTGTGCCCAGCGCCAGCAGGCGATTTTGGATTCCGCTGCGCTGGCTGTCCGGGAGGGCGGCATCTTAGTCTACTCTACCTGCACCTTTTCCACGGAGGAAAACGAAGGCACGGTACAGGCTTTTTTGGAGCATCACCCGGAATTTGAACCGGTTCCCATAGAAGCGGAGTTCGGCAGGCCCGCGTTGGATGGCTCTTCCGCCCGCCGAATTTTTCCCATGGACGGTGGGGAAGGCCATTTTGTCGCGAAGCTTCGGAGAACCGGGGAAAATCCCTGCCGGGTAAAGGCGGCCTCTTTTTCCGCGCTTCGGGAGAAAAAGCAGGCGGAGGAATTTTTTGAAAGTTTGTTTTTCGGGCCGTGCCCCCAGAGGCTTGCTTCCTTTGGAGAAAAGCTCTTACTCCTGCCGGAGGAGCTTCCGGCGCTCGGCGGCTTGGGAGTCCTTCGGGCAGGGGTGGAACTGGGAGAGCAGAGGGGAAAACGGATCGAGCCCGCCCATGGCCTCTTTATGAGCCGCAAAAAGGAGGAATGCCGCCGCAGTCTCGATTTCCCATCTGACAGCCCGACCCTCGCGGCCTTCCTGAGAGGCGAAGAAATTGACTGTGAAGAAACCGGCTACACGGCGGTATGTATCAACGGCGTAGTCACTGGTTTCGGTAAAGCCTCCGGCGGCAGACTGAAAAACCGCTACCCAAAGGGGCTGAGGAACACGCCCTAGCTGCCGGATACCGAAAAAGAGTGTAAGGATAATGAGAAATTAGGAATGAGCAATGAGCAATTAAGGGCGAAAGTCCCAGTTCAATAAATTGAAATTGGGCGGGCCAACAAACAGCAGAAACCCCTTGGCTTTCTCGCCTGTCGGCTCGGTTGCTGTGTGCCGGTGGCACACGTCCAGCAACGACCGAGTTGACAAACGAGAACGGGTCAGAGCGGTTGCTGTGCCCCGGTGGGGCACGTTCAGCAATGTCTGAAGCGACAGCTGAGTTCTCCACTGGAGACCTTCCCCCCCACCGGGACGCGCTCACCCCTGAGAAGGGGAAAATCTGCTCTTTGAGCAGATTTCGGCAGCGCGGCGAAGCCGTGACAGCTTTCTCCGCTTCGCTCCGGTCGGTGCTGGTCTCCATCGGAGACCAGCACCCCTTTCAGGGGAGCCAAGAGGTAAGTGCTAAACCGCAAATTCTGTGCAAACTCTTAGCCTCCCCTTGTTTCACAAGGGGAGGAGGACCGCCGTATGGCGGTGGAAGGGATCGGGCGCACGCAGAAACTGCCATAGAGCTGCCAGTTACAATCCCCTCAGTCACGGCTTCGCCGTGACAGCTCCCCTTATAAATAAGTGGAGCCTAAGGACACCGCCGAACCGCAATTTATCCCAATTAACGAACAGCAGTAACCCCTTGCCTTTCTCGCCTGCTTCCAATTATCATTACTGAACAAAAACAAAGCAAGCCTAGCCTTCCTGCCGAAGGCTAGGCTTGCTCTTCATTGCTCATTGCCTCCTCCGCTCTTGTTCACAGCTTCAAAACCTTCTCCGTATAGTCCCTGCCGCAGGGCCAGAGGGTGGGGGCCGCAAGGCCGCAAAGGTCGTCTGCCGCGGCTTCCAGCTGAAACAGCCGCAGGGCGTCGCCGCCTGTTTTTTGAAACTCGGCGGGGCGCGCTGCAAGGGGAAGCGTGAGGGAGGCTTCCTTTAAGATCCCTTCCCCGGCTTTCTTCATGCCCAATACCCGCAGATAAGGGGGAAGGGCCGGAAGGTCGTTTGTGATCCCTAAAAAAGCGGACAAAACCAGACGGCGGATCCGGGCGTGAGAATATCGCTTCGATTTTACCAGGCTGTAAAGCTCTTCCAGGCTTCCGGCCCGGCGAGAGGCTTCAAACAGCCGGTTTTCCAAGCCCTCGCTGAGATCCGGCAGCAGGGAAAACTCCTCTCGTCTCATGGAGCGAAGTTTACATAAAACAGAACGCTCCAAAAGCTCCGGCCGAAGAGGGCAAAGGCCCAGGGCCTCTTGCTCCCGCAACAGATCGGCGGTGTGATCGGGAACAAGACCGGTTAGCTCTTTTCCGGCCCGCAGCAGCTCCCGCAGCTGGCCGGCGGAAAAGAATTCTCCTTCCCGCCCTTCCCGATCGTGTCCCGCGCCCTGCCTGGGAAAAATCAGAGGCTTGATCTCACTTTTTTCCCGCAGCAGTGCCTTTTGATATTCAATGCCGAGCACAGCGTTGGGAGAGCGGAGAAACGGCAGAACCTCCGGCCCCAGCAGATCGGTGAGAACCATTTCCCGGCGGCGGGCAAAGGGCTCGCCCCTGTCGGGCAGGGCGGAAAGCCCCTGCGAAAATTCCGGGGAAAGCAGCATTTCCGCGATTCGTTTCAGCATAGGCCCATCGTCAAGTTCACTGCCGAACACAAGAAAGTCTACATTTCCCAGGGCGGCGGCCAAATGAACGCCTCCGGCGGCAAAGCGCTCCGCCCTGGCGCAGGCCCAGGGCAGGGGAAGCTCCAGCACCAGATCAGCCCCAGCCCCCAGCGCCAGGCGGCAGCGGGCCCATTTATCCAAAACGGCGGGTTCTCCCCGCTGTACAAAATTGCCGCTGAGAATACACACCAGCCCCTGGGCGTGCCGCTTTGCCTGCCGGAACAGCGCCTCGTGCCCGAAGTGGAGGGGGTTCAATTCGCAGATCACGGCGGCAATTCTCTGTTTTTTTCCTGTTTTCTCTGGCATTTTCCCGGAAACTCCTTGAATTTGGCTTTGAAATGTACTAAAATAAACACGGCGTTTTCCAAAACCCGGAAAATGCCGGGGGGTAACGCTGAAAAAGAGCGTTCCTTATCAGCTATCTTACCGCAATCGGTCCCGAATGGCAAGGGATCGCGCAAAAATTTGATCCTTCCGGGAGAAAAGCCCGGCTATGATTTTGGAAAGGAAGAGGCAGGACATGAAAATTCTCGTAATCAACGCAGGCAGCTCTTCTCTGAAGTATCAGCTGATCGATATGGATACCGAAAAGATGCTGTGCAAGGGAAACTGTGAAAGGATCGGCATGGAGGCGGGTGTGTTCACCCACAAAACGGAGGACGGCAGAGAGTTGCATAAGGACGTGGATATGCAGGATCATACCGCCGCCTTCCAGCAGGTCAAGGACGCTTTGATCGATCCTCAGTACGGCGTGCTGAAAAGCCTGGACGAGGTATCCGCCATCGGCCACCGCGTGGTGCAGGGCGGGGCGCTGTTCAGCGAGTCCGTGCTGGTAGACGAAAAGGTGATCGAGGGCATCGAAAGCCTGATCCCCCTGGCGCCGCTGCACAACAAGGCCCACGTGCAGGGCATTCGCGCCTGCCGGAACCTGTTTGGCGATAAGGTGCCGGAAGCGGTGGTGTTCGACACCTCTTTCCATTCCACCATGCCCCCCAAGGCCTTTATGTTCAATGTTCCCTATGAGTACTATGAAAAATACGGCGTGCGCCGCTATGGAGCCCATGGCACCTCTCACCGCTATGTGAGCGCCCGCTGTGCGGAGCTGATGGGAAAAAAGCCCCAGGAGCTGAAGATCATCACCTGCCACCTGGGCAACGGCTCTTCCATTTCCGCCGTGGATCACGGCAAGTGCGTGGATACCAGCATGGGCCTTACCCCGCTGGACGGCTTTATGATGGGTACCCGCACCGGCGCGCTGGACCCCTCTGTGGTCACCTTTATCATGGAGAAGGAGCATCTTTCTCCCGCCGAGATGGATCAGGTGCTCAATAAGAAATCCGGCCTGCTGGGCGTTTCCGGTGTTTCCAGCGACGACCGCGACGTGACGGAGGCGGCGAATTCCGGCAACCCCAGGGCGAAGCTGGCCCAGGATATTCTGGAATATCAGATCTCCAAGTTTGTGGGCAGCTATCTTGTTACCCTGGGCGGCTGCGACGCCATCGTCTTTACCGCCGGGATCGGTGAAAACCAGCCCCGCCATCGCTCTGCCGTAGGCAAAGCGCTGGGCTTTATGGGCGTAAAGCTCGATGAAAAGCTCAACGAGGAAATGATCCACGGGAAGGAAGGCAAGATCTCCACTCCCGATTCTTCCATTGAGGTTTATGTGATCCCCACCAACGAAGAACTGGTCATTGCCAGAGATACCAAGGCGCTTGTTGAAAAAATGTAATTTCCCAATAAGCTGATGGAAAGACCCGAAGCCTAAAGAAGTTCTCTTTTGGCTTTGGGTCTTCCTTTTTTTGTGAAATTCCGGGAAAAGATTGCAATTTTGTCATAGTTCCTGTATAATAACTATGTTTTATGTAAACGTCTATGATTTTTTGGAGGGATACTGTGAAACGATTCCTGAAACAATTCGGAAAAAAAGCGATGGCACTGCTGTTTTCTCTTCTTTTATGCCTTGTTGTTCCGGTAGGCGCTTTTGCGGAGGAAGGGGAGGTTTCGTCCTTCCCGGAGGAGGGCGAATTGCTTTCTTCTTTGCCGGAGGAAGAACTTCCTGCGCCGGAAGAACCTTCTCCGGAGCCTTCTATAACGCCGGTTCCTTCAGAGGCTCCCGCGGAAAAGGAAGAGAAGGAAGGAGAAGCCGGTCTGGAGGAAAATGAAGAAACACAGGCCGCAGCCGGTTCTCTGCTGGTGCTGGGAGGGCATAAGACCTATATGAACGGCTATAAAGGCGCGCTGTTCAAGCCTGAGGCCTATATGATCCGGGCTGAGGTGGCACAGATGCTGTATAATTTGCTGGCCTCAAAGCCTGCCGTAACAGAATCGCAATTCAGTGACGTGGTACTCAGCAGGTGGTATGGCACGGCGGTCAATTCCCTGGCAAAGGCGGGGGTTCTGGCAGGCTATAAGGACGGGACTTTCCTCCCGAATAAAACCATTACCAGGGCAGAATTTGTCACGGCGCTTGCACAGTGCTTTTCCATAAAAGACAACGCCGGAGAAGCCCCTTTCTCCGATACGGCGAATCATTGGGCGGAAAAATATATCATTGCCGCTTCCTCCATGGGCTGGATCCATGGCGATACCGGCACAGGCCGTTTTCGCCCCAACGATCCCATCAAACGCTGCGAGGCGGTAACTGTGATGAATTTTGCCTTGGGCCGTACAGGAGACGGCTTTGCCGCGGACCGGGAGACTCAGAAATTCCGGGATGTCCCAAAAAATCACTGGGCTTATTTGCAGATCACGGAAGCGGCTGAGCCGGTGGCGGGAGATCCTCCCTCGCCCTCGCCATCTCCCGCGCCGGGTCCCACTGACTTTGCGGTGGGGCAGTCGGTACAGGTAGTAGCCAGCGGCGGGCTGAATCTCCGCTCTCAAAGCAATACGGATTCTTCCGTGATCACGGTTTTGACCTCGGGCACGATCCTGACCGTTACAGATATTTCCGGGCTGCCCTGGCTGGGGGTAAAAACAGCCAATGGAACCTCCGGGTTTGTGCACTCCGGTTCTTCCGATGATCCCTATGTGGTGGTCTATACGCCCGGCGCGGCTTCCGGGGCGAAGCTTTCCGCTTCCAGTCTTTCCCTGCACCAGTATCAAACGGCCCGACTGGACGCTTCTGTTTCTTCCGGTATGAACGCCATGAGCTGGTCCAGCTCTGATCCCTCTGTGGCTGTGGTAGGCTATACCGTCAGCTATGGCAGCCGGGAGCACGGCGCTATGGTATACGGCAAAAAGCCCGGCACCGCTACCTTGACCTTCTCCGACGCAAGCGGGCAGAACAAGGCTTCCTGTACGGTCACTGTCACCGCGCCGGAATCGGTCCGTTATGCCTATGCCGGTGAAAATTCAGCGGTAAAGGGCAAAAGCTTTGATCTGGTGGCCGTCACAGACCCCAGCCGAAGCTCCGTGACTTTTACCATTACCGCTGGGCCCGCCAAGGGTGCCTACACCACCAACAGCTATACCACGGAATCCAGAAATTCCGGCTACGGCCTGCCTGCCAACACAGTCAGAGTGTTCAAAAAATCCGTGGCCTTCCAGGCGGCGGGCACTTATACCGTTCGGGCTGTCGCGGCCGGAGCCTCTGATTTCCAGGATTTTGAAGTGTTTGTGCGCTCCGCGGAAGAAAGCGCGACCGCTTCCGTTTCCGGTGAGCGCCGGGGAAGCACGGAGGGCTTGAATGTCATCGCCAATTTTGAGGGCTATGTGCCTGAAATCGAAGACGATGCCATCGCTTCCGGTAATCCTACCGTGGGCTATGGCTATGTGGTGCCGAAAAACACGGCCTTCTACAATAACCTGACCAAGTCGGAAGCCTTTGCCATGCTGGTGGATAAAGCAAATAACGGCGGTTATACCGGCGGTGTGAACCGGTTCCTGAGAAATAACGGCGTCAAAATGAGCCAGGCGCAGTTTGACGCGCTTTTGAGCTTTGTTTGGAACTGCGGCACCGGCACCCTGGATCCCAGCGAGTACGACACGCCCAAGGTCATGCTGAACGCGGTGGTTCCGCCTTCCGATTTATCAGCGGGAAGACCTTATACCGGCAAATTAAATGTGGGCTCCTCCGCCGTTTACAAAGACGCTAACCTATCCAGTGCGGTTCTTACAAAGGTGAGTGACGGAGCATCTGTCAGTGTGGTCGGCCACAAGCTTGTTCCTGAGAAAAAACAGGCCTGGTATCAGGTGAAGTACGGCAATCACACCGGCTGGATGCCTGCCGGTAAGGTGACGCTCAGCGCTACCGGATTGACCAGGGACTTAGCCTATGCCGATGCCGCCACCCTTTCCAATAACTTCCTGCAATGGCACAAATCCGGAAGCACCTGTATCTATGGCCTTTTGACCCGCCGCTTGGCGGAATGCAAGGTGTTCTTCTTCGGCAATTATGCGGACGCATACCATTCCAGCTCCAATTATGGAGATAACACCTATGGCTTTGTGTACCCGGATTGCTGCAAGCGGTACGAATAAAGCGGAAAAGAAAGAGGAAGCGGGGCTAGGAACCCAAGGCCGGATTGGGAAGTAATCTAAAGCCTATCTACATCAAAGTATTAGAAAAGCAGGACAGGAAGCAAAGTTGCTTTCTGTCCTGCTTTTCTATAAGATTAAAATCCGCCTATAGTATGCTTCCGAAATTGATGAAGGTTGGTAACATTGATACCGCCACAAACGCTTGGGAAGAAAGACAAAAAATCGTCAATGATTATGTGGGCCCAGCTTTGCAAATCTATTTATCAACACTTGGAAGCTGGGACACAAAAAACCAGTCTCACAACACCTGAAAGTCAGTTGTTTTTTCGGGTACAGAAGGATAAAAATGAAGCTTTACTGAACAGTTACCAGTTGGATTCGTAAAAATACACTCGATTTGTAACTGGATTGATTGCCCCATAATAAATCTGTCCGTGATTCCAGGGATAACCATCTAAAGGCGGGTTGTCGCCCCCAAGAGGATATTGGGCATAAATCACATAGGTTTTGTACTCGGAGGGGAACCTGAGCGAAATTGTCATATCATGGGCCGTAAGTCCTTGATTTAGATAAGAGCCGGGATAGTCTGCCTTTTCCTTAAAAAAAGATTCCCATTTTTCTATCTCTTTCCGGGGAGCACGGAACTCTAAAGAAAGTATACTGCCACCTTGCAAAATATGAGGGCTGTGTTGAAATTTAATTTCGGAAGCATATTCCGGGATTGGGTAAGGGAAAATATCCCACTTGCTTTCCTCTGTAGGAAAGGGTCCCCCTTTCAAGTGATCATAGTGGGCAAGGTCTTCAGTACACCATAAATTTCCAAATGCTAGAGAGGCATCGGAGAAGCAGATCCAACCTGTAGCTAACGTAAAGGCCGCTAGAATAGCGCCTGCTATGCGCAGAAAAAACTTTTTCCTTGACAGTTTGCGTCTGGCCAATGCAAAGGCAAGGACAAACAGCGTCTGGAACAGAAATATCCATAAAAATTTCCAAGGAAGAAAGCTGAAAAAAAAGAAAAATTCAGCGCCTATCAGTGCGATCCAGCAGATAGCTTCCCACAGTACAGCCACCCAATCCCGCTTCTTTTCCATGCGTATTGCTCCTTTCCCCAAAAACAAATAAAGTATAGCAAAGAAATTTGGCCACGTCAACAAGAAAACACAAAGATGTTTTTGACATTCTGTAGTTTTTACTGTATCATTATAAATAATCTAGGATGTATTGCTCTTAGATTTCGGCAAAAACATTTAAGTGAAAGGGTGTTATTATGAAAAAGAAGAAATTTCTAGCCGTTCTACTTGTGGTATGCATTCTCTTTTCTAGTACAGCTACCATAACCGCATCTGCCGCAAATTTTTCTGATATATCCGGTCACTGGGGTGAGTATTACATTAACCGAATGACAGATGCTGGCATTATCTCTGGTACGAGTCCCACAAAGTTTTCTCCAAACACCAATACAACACGAGCACAAGTGGTTGTATTTTTAGGTCGTTTACAAGGAATTACCGTCAATAACAATGTAAGCACTAAATTCACAGATGTGCCCTCCGGGCGATATTATACCGGCTATGTGGCATGGGCAGTGAATAATGGCTTTGTCAACGGGACAAGCAGTACTACTTTTTCTCCAGACAAAGCAGTTACCAGGCAACAATTTGCGGTTATTGTTTACAGATATTTAAACAAGTATCTTAGCTCCAAGATACCCAATAACCTTCCTACCCCATATTATAGCGACAAATCCTCCATTGGATCAACTTACTTAGCCGCCGTTGAAAGACTGGGACGCGCTGGCATAATGCTGGGGGATAATAATAAATTTAATCCCACAAATCCATTGACAAGAGCACAGGTCGCTACTGTGCTGTGCAAAATTTATGCCCTAAAGCGGTTTGGAAGCGGGGTATTTATTACAACGATGGAGAGCACGGCAAAAGCAAACAAAGAAGCATTTATGAAAAAACACAACTCCATGTCTCCTGTACAGAAAGCAGCTATGGAAAGTGATTTAAATAGATTGTACGTTATGGCACAGGCGGGTGTTGCTGCTAAATCTAAAGATTGGCCTAATGCCGCGAAACTGCTTGGTCACTATTTAGGTAACTCTGGCAAAAAGTATACCACTTTTCCTGTGAAAACAGTTTTAAATTCTCTGAATGACGATGATCCAGGCAAGGCAAAAACAAATTACAATTACTTAATCAACGACATTATCCTTGCTGCTCAGTGTTATGGAGCTGGAAAAACTTTTTCACTAAGCTATGAGCACTCCTTTACAACAAGATATATGGATGAAGACATATTTCGTTCACTTGGCAATACTCGCGTTGCCACCCAAACAACGAGTATCACTAAATCTGGAACAAGGTATACGGCGAAGGTAAAGATTTATTTGAAGGATTATTATGACTGGAAAGCCGATAATACGGGAGAGTATGATTACGATGACATATCTCACAGTATGTTGGATATGGCTGCTAATATACTTTACCTATTTAATACCGCAGGCAGGGCAGCGGGCTTCGATAACGAAAATTATGTTACTGCCACTATAACATGGACTTCCGGACAGTATTATGGAAAGGGAGCATCTGTAACACTTAATTAAGAGAGGTGGATTATTATGAAAAAGAAAATATTACTTACAATTAGTTTAATTCTTGTTTTTTCAATTTGTATTTCTGTTGCAATATTTTCTGCCAATGGCGCAGAAACCGATACCATGAAAGCTTTTCAAGTTGCCGCACAGTCCTATAAAACAGTTTGTGATACTTCCTTTGATACAGAAGATCCAGACCTCGGTGAGTATGCTATTGTAGGATATTATAAAGATGTTCCTATTACTCAAAATCAAGTTGCCTACAAACAAGCGATGGATCAACTCAATCAAAATCCAAAAAAGACTGAAAAAGAGACTGTTTTTGCAGTCGCTCAGGATCTCTTTACTTTTGAGCAGGCAAAAAATTTAGGGCTCTATCCTTCAGAAGAGGAGATGGACGAAGCATTTGTTGCAGAAACTGAATCATTCCAAGCAAACCTGGAAGAAAATTTGGAGCTTTGCACACAGATTGGGTTCACTCAGGACGAATTGATTGCATGGATGACGCAACAAAGAATTGAAAACATTGCTAAGTGCCGGTTTATGGCTCAGGTATTAATCTCCTTGCAGGAAGAGGAAGAAATCGATGATGAAATATTGGCTGAACTAGTTCATGCGCTGGTGTTGAGAGAGGAGGGGACTGATTTACTATCAACATTTGACAAGTTTTATGACCGCTATGTGACCCTGCAGATAGGGGATCAAATCACCTATGTCAATGAAGATACTGGTGAAGAGAACAATATTGTTTCTGAGTGATACTGACCAGATGTTTTAACATCAACAATTTGAGACAGACTTTCCTGAAAGCGACACAAAAAAGGAGCGAAGCGATCCCGAAACGGTTCGCTTCGCTTTTTTTACGAGAAATTGTCTTGTTAACCTGCGGCGAAGTTTCAAATGCCCCGCTGCCAGTATTTCCTGTCCAGCGTGCGGTATTGTACCGCTTCGCCCACATGGGCTGTGCCGATAGGGCCGCCGCCGTCCAAATCGGCGATGGTTCTCGCCACCTTCAGCACCCGGCGGTAGGCCCGCCCGGAAAGCCCGAATTTTTCGAAGGTGCGCCGCAGCAGGTGGGAGGCGTCCTCGGTGACCTGGCAGAATTCCGGAAAATGGGAATCGGGGATCTGGGCGTTGCAGGAAAAGCCCAGGCCCGCGTAGCGCTTTGCCTGAAGAGCCCTGGCAGCGGCCACCCGCTTGCGGATCACGGCGGAGGGCTCGCCGTCTCCGCCGCCGGAAAGCTGGTCGAATTCCACGGGCGGCACCTCAATGTGCAGGTCCATTCGATCCAGCAGCGGGCCGGAAACACGCTCCAGATAGCGGTCCACTGCGTGGGGCGGGCAGGTGCAGGGCCGGGTGGGGTGGCCGAAGTAGCCGCAGGGACAGGGGTTCATGGCGGCGACCAGCATAAAGCGGCTGGGGAAGCTGGCGGAGCCGATGGCTCGCACCACCTCCACTGTGCCGTTTTCCAGGGGCTGGCGCAGGGCCTCCAAAGCGGCGTGAGGGAACTCTGGCAGCTCGTCCAGAAACAGCACGCCGTTGTGGGCCAGGGAAATTTCACCAGGGCGGGGCACGGTGCCGCCGCCGGTGAGCCCAGTGGTGGAGGTGGTGTGGTGAGGGGCGCGGAAGGGCCTTTCCCGCAGCAGGGAGGCCCCCTCCGGCAGGCTGCCGGAAATGGAATAGATCATGGTGGTTTCCAGCGCCTCCTCAAAGGTCATTTCCGGGAGAATGGAGGGAAGCCTTTTAGCCAGCATGCTTTTTCCGGAGCCGGGCGGGCCCAGCAGCAGAATATTGTGCCCGCCGCTGGCCGCGATCTCCATGGCCCGCTTTACTTCGGGCTGACCCTTGACGTCGGAAAAATCCAGCCGGGGGCCTGCTTCCGCCGGAAGCTCTACCGGAACAGCGGGGGCAATCAGAGCTTCCCCCCGCAAATGGGCCAGAAGCTGCAAAACATCCCGCACCGGATACACGGCAAGCCCCTCCACCACGGCGGCCTCCGCCGCGCAGCGCTCCGGCACAAAGATCCGGGTAAAGCCCGCTTCCTTTGCCTTGCAGGCCATGACGAGGACTCCCTGCACGGGCCGTACCTCGCCGGAAAGGGAAAGCTCCCCCAGAAACACGGCGTCGTCTGTTTGGCAGGAAAGCTGCCGGGAGGCGGTGAGCAGGGAAACCAGCAGGGGAAGGTCATAAAGCGGCCCGGCCTTTTTCCGGTCCGCCGGGGCCAGGTTCATGGTGATGCGCCCCACCGGAAACTGAAATCCACAGTTTTTGATAGCTGCACGAACTCTATCCTTGGATTCCTTCACCGCCGCGTCCGGCAGGCCTACCAGCTCAAAGGCGGGCAGGCCGGAGGAGAGGTCGGTCTCCACCTCCACGGGGAAGGCCTCCATTCCGAAAATTCCCATGCTGTGGGTTTTTGCCACCATAATAATGACCTCGTTCTTTCTGATATTTTTCCATATATTTTATTATACGGCAAAATGGGAAAGCTTACAAGCGGGAGAAGCGGGAAGGTGAAGAATTTATTCCGGGCTATGTTGTTTTCCTGTAAAGCTCCACTCGGAGAAATTGTGAAAAACACAAATACTTCTTGACGAAAAACACTTTTGCGTGTAGAGTAAATTTGAAAAAGGTCAAAAAGCGGAAGGAGGGACGGCCATGGAATACAGCGCGTGCGGCGACGCGGAGCTTTGCCTGCTGGTTCGGGAAGGCTCTCCCGATGCCTTTGCGGAGCTGAGCTCACGCTATTTGCGGCTGATCCGGGCAAAGGCCGCCCAGTTTGCCGGCCCTTCTGCCCCGGAGAAGGAGGATCTGCTGCAGGAGGGCTTTTTAGGCCTGTACGCGGCGGCAGTTTCCTTCGAGGAGGCGGGCGGCGCTTCTTTCCGCACCTATGCCGGGATCTGCGTGTCCCGCCGCATGACAGACGCGGCCAGAAGACATGGCAGCACGAAAAACAGGCCGCTTAACGAGTCACTTTCTCTGGAAAGCGAGGCCGCGCATCTGGCGCTGGAGAGCGGGCCGGAGGATCTTTTGGAGCTGCGGGAGCGCCTTCAGGCGCTGTTTCGGCAAATGGACACGGTTTTGACGCCCCTGGAAAGAAAGGCGCTGCTGCTGTACCTCAGCGGCTGTAAGCGCTCTGAGGTGGAAAATCGTTCCGGCATGAGCCTGCGGGCTTTTGACAACGCCCTGTACCGGGTGCGAAATAAATTGAAATTTTTTCAGGACGCAAAGTAAGGGCGTTTCGCGCAATTCCAAGCGGCGTTGTAAATTGCGAGGGATCTCCTAAACATTTTTCTTTTTTTGCCCTCGGTATTGCGGAGCGGCGAAAAGGGTATTATAATAGACGCAGCGGCAAAAAAGCCGCGGCATGAAAAAGGGGGAAAGTAAAAATGGCAGAGATCACAAAGGACACGATCATCGGCGATATTCTGGATCTGGATGACTCCACCGCTCCGTTCTTCCTGGAAATGGGAATGCATTGCCTGGGGTGCCCCTCCGCACGGGGCGAGACCCTGGAGCAGGCCTGCGCGGTACACGGTGTCGATCCCAATGAAATGGTGGAAAAGCTGAATCAGCATCTTCAGGGCAAGTAACCTGAGAAAAAACCAGAGATCGTTCTGCTGCCGCACGACTTCTGCCGGGCGGCGGCAGTTTTTTTAGAAATAATAGACTTTTGAGGTCTTAAAGCGAGGAAAAAAGATATGGCAAGACCGCTTTTTCAGCTGGGCCCCCGCCTGGCGCTGTGCGCGGAGATGGTGCGGGAAGGCAGGCTCTTGTGCGATGTGGGGACAGATCACGCCTATCTGCCTATCTGGCTTTTGAAAAGCGGCAGAATCCCGGGGGCGCTGGCCTGTGATATCAACCCCGGCCCGCTGGAAGCCGCCGCGGGAAACGCCCGCAAATACGGCGAAGAGCACAGGCTTATCCTGCGCTTGTCCGACGGCCTGCAGGAGGTGCGGCCGGAGGAAGCAGAGGATATCGTGGTCGCCGGCATGGGCGGGAAGCTGATGCTGCGGATCATCGAGGAAACGCGGTGGCTTACGGACGCGGAAAAGCGGCTGGTGCTTCAGCCCATGAGCTCCGTCGAAGAATTGCGGCTGGGTCTGAAAAGACTGGGCTTCTCCGTACTGGAGGAACGGGCTGTGGAGGATTCCGGAAAGGTCTATTCCGCCTTTGCCGCCGCATACATAGGAGCAGAACCGGAAACAGACCAGCTGTACCCTTATTTGGGAAAGCTGAAGCCGGGGGAAAGCGCTGTCCGGCTGTATGGGGAAAAAGTGCTGCGGGAGCTGCGGGGCCGCCTGGAGGGCGCTCTGCGGGGCCGGGGGCAGGAAACGCCGGAGCAGCTGCGAAAAATCATAGGGCAGATCGAAGCCCGTTATCTGAAATAACCGGAATGGATTTGGAAAGGACGATCAGCAATGGCAAGGATCCAGGATATTTACGACTGCATCGACGCGGCGGCTCCCTTTGCCTCCGCCATGACCTTTGACAATGTGGGCCTTCTGGTAGGGGAAGGCAGTACAGAGGTGTCCAGAGCCCTGGTGGCGCTGGATATCACAGAGGCCGTGGTGGAGGAGGCGGCCTCCATGAACGCGGGGCTCATCATCAGTCACCACCCGGTGATTTTTCACCCCCTGAAGGCGATGGGCGGACGGGATATCCCTTATCTGCTGGCAAGAAAGGGGATCGCCGCCCTGTGCTGTCACACAAATCTGGATCTTTCCCCGGTATGCGGCGTCAATACGGCGCTGGCGGGCAAGCTGGGGCTGAAAAACATTCACCCGGAGGACGTGTTCGGTGAAGAGTGCGTGCTCTTTGCCGGAGAGATGGAGCAGGAGGCTTCCCCGGAGGAATTCGCGGACCTTGTGAAGCAGCGTCTGGGAAGAAAAACGGTGGGGCTGATCCCTGGGAAAACCCCTATCAGGAAAGTGTTTCTGTGCAGCGGGGCGGGGGGAGATTACGTTTCTTTTGCCGCCTGCCGGGGGGCGGATGCCTATCTCACCGGAGAAATGCGGCACCACGAGGCGCTGGAGGCTGCCCGCACGGGCGTGACCTGTGTGGTGGCGGGCCATTACGAAACGGAAAAGCCCTTTGCCGAGTTTTTGATCTCCTATTTGAAAAAACGGATCCCCAGCACGGCGTTTCTGCCCTCTCAGGCGGAGCGCGGGCCGGTGGAGCTTCGATAAGGTTTTGTAAAGGCAACACCGCACAAAGATTGTGAGCAAGTTGCCTAAAGGAAAGGAAAGCGTCATGGCATTAGACGGTATTTTTTTACGGCATATCAGGCAGGAGCTGGAAGAGAAGCTTCTGGGCGGCAGAGTGGATAAGCTCCATCAGCCCAACCGGGAGGAATTGATGGTGGCGTTCCGTACCAGGGAGGCCGCCTATAAGGTGCTGTTTTCCGCCCGGGCCAACAGTGCCCGGGTACATTTCACCTCCATTGCCTTGGAAAACCCCAAGCAGCCGCCCATGCTCTGCATGCTGCTGCGAAAAAAGCTGCTGGGGGCAAAGCTTATTGCCATTCGCCAGCCGGGGCTGGAGCGGCTGCTTCATTTCGATTTTGACGCCATAAACGATCTGGGAGATCATGTGGTGCTCACCCTTACCATGGAGATCATGGGCCGGTACAGCAATGTGATCTTAACAGACCAGGAGGGAAAGATCATAGACGCATTAAAGCGGGTGGACGCGGAAATGTCCTCCCAGCGGCTGGTGCTGCCGGGGCTTACCTATCACCTGCCCCCGCCTCAGGAGAAAAAAAGCGTGTTGGAAATCACCTCTCAGGAGCTTATCGCTCTCTTAAAGGCCCTGCCGGGAGATATGGAGCTTTCCAAGGCTTTGCTTTCTGTCCTTCAGGGCGTGTCGCCCATCGTGTGCAGGGAACTGGCCCATCAGGCGGGCCGGGGTGTGGAGCTTACGGTAAAAACCATGAACGAGGAACAGTATTTCCGAACGGGCTTTTTCTTTCAGCAGCTGAAGGAAACAGCGGAAGCCGTTTCCGGACAGCCTTTTATGGCCGTAAACGCCCAGAAAAAGCCCATGGATTTTTCTTTTGTGGAGATCCACCAGTACGGTACCGCCGCAGTGGTGAAGAAAGGGGAAAGCTTTTCCGCTCTGCTGGACGATTTTTACCGGGAGCGGGATCAGCAGGAACGCATGCGGGTGCGGGAGCAGGATCTTCTCCGCCTGCTTTCCAACCATTCCGACCGGCTTTCCCGAAAAATCAACGCCCAGCGGGCGGAGCTGGAGCAGTGTGCCCAGCGGGACGCTCTGCGGATCGCGGGAGACCTGATCAGCGCCAATCTCTATGCCCTGCCGAAAGGAGCGGAGCATGCCGAGCTGCCCAATTATTACGAGGAAGGCCAGCCCCTTGTTTCCATCAAGCTGAATCCCGCACTTTCTCCCTCGCAGAACGCCCAGAAATATTATAAGGAGTACCGGAAAGCGAAAACCGCCGAGGAAAAGCTCACCGAGCAGATTGCCCTGGCCGGGCGGGAGCTGGAATACCTGGATACCGTGCTGGACGCCCTTTCCCGTGCGGAAACAGAGCAGGATCTCTCGGAGATCCGGGGAGAACTGGGAGAGCAGGGCTATGTGCGGATCCCGCGGGGGAAAAAGCAAAGGCCAGCCGGAATCAGCGAGCCCATGACATTTACAGTCTCCGACGGTTTTACCGTGCTGGTGGGCAGAAATAACCGGCAAAATGATAAGCTCACCATGAAGCTGGCGAACAATAACGATATCTGGTTCCACACCAAAAATATCCCCGGCTCCCATACCATTCTGGTCACAGAGGGAAGAACCCCCACCCCAAAGGCCATGGAGGAAGCGGCGGCTTTGGCCGCCACCCACAGCCGGGCAAAGGACTCCGCCCAGGTGCCGGTGGATTATACCCAGGTGCGCCACGTCAGCAAGCCCCAGGGCGCAAAGCCCGGCATGGTGATCTACGATACCTACAAAACGATTTTCATTGACCCGAATTCAGCTGCCGGACGCTAGGCAGCGCGTCGCACGTCGTGCGACGCGTAATGAGCAATTAGCAATGAGAAATTTAAGGGCAAAGGAAGAATGCGCTAAATTGGAATTTATTTGCCCTTAGCCTCCCCTTGTTTACAAGGGGAGGTGGCATGCGTAAGCATGACGGAAGGGATCGGGTTTGCGCGGAAAGTTGCATCAAATCGCTGGCTTCCAATCCCCTCAGTCAGCCTTCGGCTGACAGCTCCCCTTATAAATAAGGGGAGCCTAAGGGCGATAAACTATCATTTAGCGGTTACTCACTCACTTCCCACCTGTCATTACTGAACAGAAAGCAAGGCTGCCTTGCTTTCTCGGTGAAGAATCTCGTCCTTTGTCCTTTTTCCCTGGAATTAAGGGCAAGATTCTTCGTCACTTTGTTCCTCAGAATGACAAAAAGGCGGGGGCTTGGTCTTTTTCTAACGACTAACTACTAACGACTAACTACTATAAAAGCAGGAGGAAACCGCCATGGGAACGCTTTTACACGGGATCGCGGCCTCGCCGGGGATCGGCATGGGCCGGGTATTTCTGTACCATGCGGCCCGGATCACCGCAAAGGAAAAACCGGCACGGGGCCAGGCGGAGGAATGGAGGCGCTATCGGCATGCTGTGAAGCGGTTCTGCGGAGAGCTTCGGGAGAGGGCGGCGCGGCTTGCGCCGGTGGCAGGCCAGGAGCAGGCGGATATTTTGCTGAGCCAGGTTGCCATGGCGCGGGACCCCGCTTTGGAGGAGGCGGTGAAAGCGCGCATTGCTTCCCGCCAGTCCGCGGAAGCGGCGCTGGATGCGGCCTGCGCCCAATTTATTGGCAGCCTTCTGGAATCGGAAAGCGAGGTGATCCGTCTGCGCGCCGCGGACGTGCGGGATCTTCGCGACAGACTGCTCCGCATTTTGCTGGGGCTGCCGGAAACAGATTTTTCCGCCCTGCCGCCCGATACGGTATTGATTGCGGATTCTCTGCCGCCCTCCGCCATGACCGCCCTGATTTCCCACCCCATAGCCGCCATCGTTTTCTGCAAGGACGGCAAAGCCTCCCACAGTGTGATCCTGGCCAGGGCCATGGAGATCCCCACCGTGGTGGAAACCGGAGAAGTAGCCTCCCAGGTGAAAAACGGGGAATGGGCTGTGGTGGACGGTACCGAGGGAACCGTGCTTTTTTCTCCCACAGCGGAAGAGCTGCAAAGCAGTGAAAAAAAGAGAGAGATCTATCTGCAAAGCAAGGAGGCGCTGAATACTTATATCGGCCACAACGCGGTAACGGCGGATCAGCTTCGCATACGGCTCACCGCCGGGGTGGGAAGCGAAGGGGAGATAAGGCAGGCCGGGAAATACGGCTGTGACGGCGTGGGTCTGCTGCGCTCGGAATTTTTGTATCTGGATCGCTCCACTCTCCCCGGGGAGGAAGAACAGTTCCGAATGTATACTTCTCTTGTCAGGGCCGTGGGCGGAAAGCCCCTGGTGATCCGTACTCTGGATATCGGCGGCGACAAGCGGCTGCCGGGGCTCTTCTGGGAGCAGGAGGAAAATCCCTTTTTGGGCTGCCGGGGCGTGCGCCTCTATAGAGAGCAGGAGGAAATGTTCCGCACCCAGCTGAAAGCGATCCTCCGTGCCGGGGCCTATGGCGATGTACGCCTGATGATCCCCATGATCACCGGGGTGGAGGAGCTTCGCTGGGTAAAGAAGGTTTTTGCGGAATGTAAAGAAGAGCTGCGAAACAAAGGGGAAAGTCTGCGGGAGGATATGCCGCTGGGGGCCATGGTGGAAACCGCCGCCGCGGCCCTTACCGTGGAGCTTCTGGCCGAAGAATCGGATTTTCTCAGCATTGGCATGAACGACCTGACCCAGTATATTCTGGCAGTGGATCGGGATAACGTAAAGGTATCCCACCTGTATTCCCATTATGACCCCGCACTGCTCCGCTCTCTTCAGCGGATCTTTTCCTGTGGAAGGGAAACCGGAATTCCCATAAGCGTGTGCGGCCAGGCCGCCGCAGATCCCTTATTTCTGCCTCTCCTGCTGGGCCTGGGGGCGGAGGAGCTCAACGTGCAGCCTTCCTTCCTGCTGCCTACCCGCCGGGCGCTCTCTCAGTGGACGAAAGGGGAAGCGTCTCTCTTAGCGGAGCAGGCGCTGAAGCTGAAAACAGAAGCGGAGGTCTGTAAGCTGCTGGAGGAAAACCGGCGCTGAAAGGGGAGAGGGAGCCATGCACTACAAAAAGGTAAAGGGGATTCTTTCCGCCCACAATGGAATGAACCTGTACCGCGGCTGCTCCCATGGCTGTATTTATTGCGATTCCAGAAGCAAATGCTACCATATGGAGCACGAATTTGAGGATATCGAAGTCAAGGAAAACGCTCTGGAATTGCTGGAAGACGCGCTGAAACACAAGCGGAAAAAATGTATGCTGGGCACCGGCGCCATGACAGATCCCTATATTCCTTTAGAAGAGCGGCTGGAGTATACCAGAAAAGCCATGCAGCTGGCCCTGCGATACGGGTTCGGGTTCACTGTGCAGACAAAGTCCGCATTGATCCTGCGGGATCTTGATCTGCTGCGAAAAATCAACGAAAAAACAAAATGTGTCGTACAGATGACTCTCACCACCTGTGACGAGGAGCTCTGCAAAAAGCTGGAGCCCAGGGTCAGCACCACGAAAGAACGCTTTGAGGCGCTGAAGCGTTTTCAGGCTGCGGGAATTCCCACCGTGGTTTGGCTTTCGCCGATCCTGCCCTTTCTCAATGACACGGAAGAAAATATTTCCGGTATTCTCAAGCTGTGTATCGAGGCCGGGGTGTACGGTGTGATCTGTTTTGGCATGGGTCTTACCCTTCGGGAAGGAAACCGGGAGTATTTCTATGCTCAGCTGGATCGTTTGTTCCCAGGGCTGAAGGAAAGGTATCTGGAACACTATGGAGACCGCTATGAGGTGGGAAGCCCCCATTCCGCCCGTTTGACGCGGTTGTTTCACAGCACCTGTGAGAGAAACGGCATTGTCCACGATAACGACCAAATTTTCCGGTATTTATCTGAATTTCCGGAGGAAAGAGAGCAGCTTCAGCTCACCCTTTTTTAGAACTGTGAATAGCGCTGAGAGAAAACAGCAAAGACGTCTCCCAAAGCGGGAGACGTCTTTGCTGTTAGGAGAACAAGAAATGATAATTTTACGCCCTTAGGCTCCACTTGCGCGAGTAAGGGGAGCTGTCACGGCTTCGCCGTGACTGAGGGGATCAAAACTGGCGGTTTTATCCCACTTTCTGCGTGTAACTATCCCTTCCACCGCCGTTCGGCGGTCCCCCTTCCCTTGCAAGCAAGGGAAGGCTTAACCACCCCGCCAAATTCCAATTTACCGGTTCCCCGCTTGCCTCCTACTTTGTCATTCTGAGGAACAAAGTGACGAAGAATCTCGTCCTTAATGCCTGACTAAAAGGACAAAGGACGAGATTCTTCACTTCGTTCAGAATGACAAAGAGAGATCTTTTCCTTTTCTAACAACTAACTACTCACGACGAATAACTGATAATGACCCTTTGCTAAGTGAGCTGAAATTACTTTTTGGAATTTTCCCAGTATTTGTTGTAGATCTCCATGGCCCGGGAAAGGCCCACATTTTCCAGAGAGGCCAGGTAATTGTCCCATTCGGCGTTGATATCGCCCTCGCCGCCGACCCACCTGGCAAAATTCTGATCGGTGATGTTCTGAATATCGGTTTGCAAAATGCTCAGCTCCGCGTTGTCCTCGGCGCTGTAGAGCACAGCAGGATAAATCTCGTCCTCAGAGGGGATATAGGGCGTGTAGATGGCGTCGATCTGAACCTTTTCTTCTGCCCAGCTGTTGGGGATCAGCTTTTTGTCAAACTCTTGGCTGATGTAGTAGGGTCCTCGGTCTCCAAAGCCGTTTTTCCACAGCCATGCGTCAAAGGGAAGCTCAGGATCGCCGCTTTCCAGCACCTGGATCATGCCGTCGTTCTGTTTTTCCAGGCTGACGCCATAGGAGCCAAAGTAGAACTGCACGCCTGTTTCAGGGTTATAGAATTCGTTGACGTATTTCATGGCGGCTTCTTTATTGCTGCAGGTAGCGGACATAGCCCAGCTGCACTGTACGGCCGCCAAAGTTGTGGGGTTCGAGCTCCACAGCTGGTCTCCGTGGGGCCCCTTCAGCGGAGGCATAGTGGCGTAGGAATCCTTGTTCGCGTCTCCTATGCCGCCGGAAATAGTCCAGGCGGAGCCAACTCCGACAATTTGCGGATCGGTAGCGCCCATTTTTGCGTAATACTGAGAGCTGTCCTGTGTAAGGGCTTCAGGATCGATCAGTCCCTTTTCAAACAAATCGTTCAGG
Source organism: uncultured Oscillospiraceae bacterium (assembly GCA_910589395.1). Classification (GTDB taxonomy): domain Bacteria; phylum Bacillota; class Clostridia; order Oscillospirales; family Acutalibacteraceae; genus Acutalibacter; species Acutalibacter caecimuris_A. Next base: position 27,562 of record CAJUTL010000010.1, on the reverse strand, counting down.
AAAATCAGGCATTCCTTGTATTCCTCCATGGTAGGTACGAAATGCAGGCTGCCGTCCTTGATCATAAGGAATTCATTGTTGTAGGAAAATTCGTTGTAGGTCACGCCAAAAGCGCCCAGCAGAGCGGTGAGCGGATTATTGTTGTACTCAGCGCCGATCCCTCCCATGGGAATTTCGTCCTGAATACCGTTTCCGTTAGGATCCTTGTCCCGGAAGGCTTCCAGCACGGTGACCAGCTCGTCCGTGGTGGTGGGCATGGAAAGTCCCAGGGTGTCCAGCCAATCCTGATTGATAAATACATTCGTCAAGGTTTTGGGGCGCAGGGGCATCCGGGAGGGCAGGAACATCACAGAGCCGTCCTCCATGGTGACCATGCTCTTAAGCCCGGACTCTTCCTCAAACATTTTTTGTACGTTGGGGGCCTTGTCCAGCAGGGGAGTCAACTCGGTAAACAGCTCTTTGTTGTTGATAACGTCCGAGGCCAGAAGTGTGACCTGCCCGAAAAACATATCCGGCAAGTCTCCACCGGCCAAAACCAGCGCTTTACGCTCATTCCAGCTGTCGGCGGAATGAATGGTTTCCCATTCCACATGGATCCCGGTGTTGGTTTCGATTTCCTGAATGGAGGGCATTTCATTGGGCTCGATGGTCTTATCGCTCAGGCAGGCAATGGCGGTAAGGGTAACAGATTCCTGTCCCGGCTCCTCGTTTGTGGAGGCGGTCTTGCTGGAAGCAGGCGTGCTCGATGCGTTGGAGCTGTTTCCGGTGCTTGTGCCGCAGCCTGCCAGCAGCGAAACTACCAGAAGTGCCGATATCATCAGGGATATCAGGCGTGTCAGGGATTGTTTTCTGTGCTTTTTCATCATGACATCTCCTTTTTGGGGGCTTGTAGGAATACAAGCTTTTTATAGTATCAGCCCTTAATGGAGCCGATCATCACACCTTTTTCAAAATATTTCTGTAAAAGCGGATACAAAATCAGCATAGGAAGGGTGGAAACCACGATCAAAGCGTACTTCAGCAGATCCACCAGCTGCCTTCTGGATTCAGCGCCCAGTGAGGATCCCTCCAGGGCCTGATTTTCTACCAGAATATTTCGCAGCACCAGCTGCAAAGGAATCAGGTTTTTGTCCTGTACATAAATAAGGGCCCGCATATATTCATTCCAGTACCACACGGCGTAATAGAGCCCGATCACCGCGATAATGGCCTTGGAAAGGGGAAGAACGATCTGGAAGAGAAATCGGGTATAGCTGCACCCATCGATTCGTGCCGCCTCGAATAGATCCTCCGGGATCGAATTCTGGAAAAATGTGCGGGTCACGATCAGGTTATACACGCTGACGGAGAAGGGCAGGATCATTACCCATACCGTGTTTACCAGGTTCAGGTTTTGCATGAGAAAATAGGTGGGAATCAGCCCGCCGCTGAAAAACATGGTAAAGGTAAAGAAAAACATCAGTCCCTGCCGGAAGGGCAGCTCTTTCCGGGAAAGAGAGAAGGAGGCGGGAATGGTAAATACCAGGCTCAATGCCGTTCCGGCCAGAGTATAAAAAATGGTGTTCCGGTAGCCCAGCCACACTCTGGCGTCCTGAAAAACCTCCTGGTAGGCCCGGAAATTGATCTCCTTGGGAAGAAGCAGAACCTCTCCCCGGGAAACCGCCGTGGGGCTGCTCACAGAGGCGATACATACGAAGTAGACGGGGTATGCCGCGGCGATCACGGTCAAGGCAATGGCCCCGTAAACGAAAAGGTCGATCAAAATATCGGAAAGCTGTTTCTTTTTGAGAACCGCGCTTTTTTGTGCCATTTCGTTTTCTCCTTTCCATTACCAAAGGCTGGTGTCCGCAACCTTTTTACTGATTTGATTTACCAGAAGCAGCACTACAAAGTTTATCAGGGTGTTAAAGAGCCCTACCGCCGCGGAAAAGCTGTATTGGGCGGATTTCAAGCCGATCTTGTAAACATAGGTGGAAATTACTTCGGAAACGCCTATGTTGGCAGAGTTTTGCATGAGGAAGATCTTTTCAAAGCCCACACTGAGCACATTTCCGGTATTCAGGATCAGCAGAATGACCATGGTGGGGATCAGGGCGGGGATATCGATGTGAAAGATCTTTTGCAGCCGGTTGGCCCCGTCTACCGTTGCGGCCTCATACAGAGAAGGATCTACACTGGAAAGGGCGGCAAGGTAAATAATGGAGTTCCAGCCCGCGTGCTGCCAGGTGTCCGATAAAACATAGATCCATTGAAAAGCCCCGGGCTTGCTGAACAGGTTAACGGCCTTTATGCCAAGGGCCTTGCAGACGCCGCCGTAAATGCCGCCAGCGGGGGAAAGCAGCACGTTTATCATACCCACCGCCACCACCACGGAAATGAAGTGGGGCATATAAACAAAGGTTTGCGCCGCCTTTTTGGTTCGTTCTCCTCGAATCTGGTTTAATAGAAGCGCTAAAAGAATGGGAATAGGAAAATTGACCGCCAGGGAAAGCAGGCTGATTTTTACCGTGTTTCCGATCAGGCTTCCGAAGGTGGGAAGGCTGAAAAAACGTTCAAACTGCTGAAGCCCCACAAAAGAGCTTCCCCAAATTCCTTTGCTGGGCACAAAATTCTGAAACGCCATGAGAATGCCATACATGGGGAAATAGTTGAATACCAGAATCAGCAGAATGGCCGGAAGCAGGAACAAAAACAGCTCCTTGCATTGAAAGCACCTCTTCCAAAGGGAATCGGCTGTTGCTCTGCTGGGGTCGTCTGTTTTTTTCTTCATAAAATGCCCGCCTTTCTTCTGGCAGATTTGCCAAAAAATTTTCTTAACTGACCAAATTTTAGCGCAGATAGTCGAGGTTTTGCAATCAACATTATTTATAGCGCGAAAAATGTCTTGAAAGCCATGCTGACAGGTGGGTCTTTCTGAAATTCTTAAGGTTGGCTGCACAATACTTATAGAGATATAAATATTGTATGATTGGAGAAAGAGATGGAAGTATTGACAAAAAAGGGGCATATTGCAATAATATAATTGTTGGAATTATGGTGGTTTTGGAGAAAGGCAGGTTGGAAATGAAGGGAAGCTCTGTACTGTGGAAAATTATTTTTGTGTTTTTGGGGGTCACAATTCTTCCCGTGGTGGTGATCCTTGCTTTCTTTTATCCGCAGAATTATGAGGTTCTAAACCATGTGATCGAAGACGGGCTCACCGAGCCCTCACAGCGGGCGGTAGAGCGGCTGGACGAGGAATTTCTGAAAATGTTCGGAGCTTCTCTTGAACTGAAAAGCTCTATTCAAAACATAGCACGGGAGGAGTCCGGCACGTATCTCTATTCTCGGCAGATAAAAAATCTGTTGAAAGCGGTCAGAGGCCGCAGCGAGCTGGTGGAAACGGTGCTGCTGTACCAGCCGGAAAGAGGGCAGATCTATTCTCCCACGGGAACGATCAGTCTGGAATACTTTCAAAGCGTTTTATACAGATTTCATAAGGAGGAAGAAAAGGAGCTGCTGGAGCTTAGCTCCACAGCTCCTTCGGTCTTTTTGGCTCCCGATTTTTATTACAATATTTACAACCAGACTCAACCACAGCCCATGCTGGTTTTGACCTATCCGTTGTCCGGGAAAATGGGCAGCGTGATATTTTTTATTCCAGAAAGCGGGGTGCGTGATTTTCTTTCCGAGTTCTGCGGAGAATCCCGCAATTATTTACTGTATGACGCGGACACGATCTACCTTTCGTCTTCCTCGGCCCTGTCGGAGGAAGAGATGTGGGGCGCGGTGCGAAAACAGCGCGCCGGGGTGGAGGAAGATGCCTATATTACTTATACGGGAAAATGCAAGTCGCTGGGACTCACTTATCAGGTTTTTGAAGGAAAGGAACTGCTTTATCGGGAATTGGATCGTTTGCACAGGCTTACCATTGCTATTGTTTTGCTGATTATCACAGCCGGGATAGCCGCTATGCTGATCATCCTCCGCACAAATTACAGGCCCCTTCTCCGAATTTTGAAGGAGATCGGTGAAGTGCCGGGCCTTCCGGAAAATGCGCGCGGAGGCTCGGAATACGAACGGCTTCAAAGCGGGATCTCCCAGATGCAGCGCCGTAACAGCAAGCTGAAGCTGACGCTGCAGGCATACCGGGAAAACTATAAGTCCTTGTTTCTCTATGAGTTCCTCTCGGGAAGCATTCAGGAGGTCAATGATCTGTCCGATATGGAAGAACGCCTGGAAATTGACCTGTACCGCAGAGCCTTACTTCCGGTTTTTATTCTGGCGCGGGAGAACGGGGAAACCTCAAAGCGCCCGGTGCTTTCCGTTGTGGATAAACTGAACCGGCATTTTCGTGGAATGGACTCCGGAAAAATACAGATCGTATTTTCGGCCTGTATGGAAAAAAGCGCTTTCTTTTGTCTGGTCAGTATGGCAAAGGAGGTGGAAAAGCCGCTCTTTGACAGTTTGGAGGAATTTTTGCGGCGAGAGGTATTCGGCTTGCCTGAAATGAAAGGAATTCGCCCCTTTTACGCGGTGGTGGGAAAAAGCGGAGAGGATATTTTTGAAGCGGAAGAAAATGTCAAGCTGCTTCATCAATTTCTCGATTCGGCCTTAGTCAGGAATTTACCGGACTATTCCATCTCAGAGGCGGAACAGCTTTCCGGTGCGGAAACGCCGGAGCTTCCCCGGCCCTTCGGCGCCATTTACGAGCTTACCCACGCGGTGGACTGCCGGGATATGGAGAGAGTGCACCAGGCGGTGGGCTCCATCGTTCGCCTCCTTTCCTCAACGACTACTCCCATTGCCATCACAAAGCTGATTTTCGGCCAGGCAATGTTCGTGTTTCAAAGCGTTGACCCCGATCCTGAGGGAGCCTCCGCCTGGGAGGCAGACGGCCCAGAGCTCTGTTCCGCCAGCCAAATGGTCCAGATGCTGTCAGATCAGGAAAGAAAGCTGTCAGCAATGTTCGAGCAGGAGGTCCGGTCTGTCAACACCCATCGCCGGGGGATCAAGGCCTATGTGGACGAGCATTTTCTGGACCCGAATTTCTCCATTGCGGAGGTGGCAGAGCATTATTATATGCAGGTCTCCAACCTGAGCGCCTATTTTAAGAAATGCTATCAGGTAACCTTCCAGCAATATGTCTCCGAGAAAAAGGCGCAAAAGGCCCAGGCGCTTTTATCACAAACAAACATTACGCTGGAAGAGATCTCCCAGCAGCTAGGCTACGCCAACGCCTCCAGCTTCAGCCGAAGCTTCAAGCGCATTGTAGGTATCACCCCGGGAGAATATCGCAGGGGATAGAAAAAAGAGGCCGCCCCGCCTTGCCGCAAAACAGAAAAAGCTTGTTCCGTGGAAGAAACAAGCTCTTTTTGACTCTGAATGTTGGCTCCTAGATAGTAACAGCGCTATAATGCCTGAAAGAAAGGACAAGGTTGGGGAATAAATTATAGTTTGGTGTTATTAGTCGTTGGTTTAGTTGTTGGAGAAGGGTGAGCTTTCCTTTTTGTTATCCTTCGTCAAGAAAGCTATAGCTTTCTTGACGAAGGATCTCATCCATAATTTCTGCGTAAAGAGCCAAAGAACGAGATCCTTCACTTCGTTCAGGATGACAAGAGAGGAGTAAGCGGACAATTGCCAAACTCTAATTTAGCAGCTAGTCCCCTCTTGTCATCCTGAGGAACGCAGTGACGAAGAATCTTGGCCTTGATTTCTGAGTAAAAGGCCAAAGGACGGGATTCTTTGCGGCAGCAAAGCCTGCTTTTCCAGCGATCTGCGCCCGGTGTTCAAACCACAGCACTTCTCTCGCCGTCATTTTAGCAAATAAAAAAAGTCACCTACCGGTGACCTTTTTTATTGGTGGAGATGGACGGGATCGAACCGTTGACCTCCTGAATGCCATTCAGGCGCTCTCCCAGCTGAGCTACACCCCCAAATAGGACATGCACTTTTTGGTGCTCTAAGATAATAGCATATGGGAGAAAATTTTGCAAGTCTTTTTTGAAAAAATTTTGCTTTTGCTGTTTTAAGGGCGCACTCTAAAAAAACTTAAGGAAAAATATGGAAAGCTGAAAACAATTCTTTACAGGGAAATTGCGCAGGAAACTTATTGACTTTTTTTGAGCGTTTATTATATAGTATTATGGCAAGAAAATCAGCCGGTGACTTTCGCGCCCGGGTCTGGGAAATACCCGGAAAGCGGCTGAAGGCTACAAATGGAGGAAAATTGACAGAATGAAAAAGAGGATCTTAAGCATTGTTTTGACGGTAGCGATACTTCTGCTAACGATACCTGTATCCGCTTTTGCGGAAAAGGGTGAGCTTCCTGCGGCAGGGCAGGAGTCGGAATGGCTGGGATTCGAGGAGTTTTCCTCGGCGGTAAGTGAGTTGCTGGGAGAAACCATGGAGGACGACTACATTTCCGGAATCTGCCTGGAGGTAGGAGAGTCTGAAATGGTGGTGGACGGCGAAGTGCAGCCGGTAGTGGAAAACCGGGAGGTCACGCCGGTCACAAAAGACGATATTCTCATGCTGCCGGTACGGGCTTTGGCAGAGCGGGAGGAGGCGAAGGTTTCCTTTGACCGCCGCACCGGCACAGCCACCGTGCAGACAGAGGAAGGGGAGATCGCCTTTACGCACGGAGAAGCGAAAGCCATCGTCAGCGAGGGCGAAAAGGAAGGTCTTTGCGCTTTGAGTACCGAGCCCGAGCTGATCGACGGAACCCTGTATGTTCCCCTGGATACCATGGCAGATTTTTTTGGATATGAAACCGAGGCCGTGGAAGACAAGGTACTGTTGACAAAGCCTTATCAGACAAAGCGCCTTATTGTGAAAAGTGAGGAAGAGGAACTTGAGACCTACGGTGCGGTCAAGGAGATCTCCGGGTTTCGAAGCCTGCATGTGCTGCAGTACGAAACAGAGGAGGAGGCCAGAAGCGCCCATGAAAAGCTGCTGCTGACAGAAGGCGTGGAGTATGTGGAGCCGGACACGGTGGTATCCGTGGCGGAGACCCACAATTCCTGGGGTGCGGACTTTATTGAAGCCGATACCTACAACGAGTATTTGCAGACGAACACGGGCCTTGAGGAAGTTGTTGTGGCAGTTGTGGACACAGGAGTATACGCGAAGCATGAGTTTTTGAAGGATCGTGTTATTCCGGTGAACGAATGCTTTATAGAGAACGGAACTTCTTCTAATGATCTGAATGGCCATGGCACCCATGTTTCCGGCATTATTGTAGACTGCACCTTGCCCAATGTGAAAATTTTGCCGGTAAGAGTTTTGGATATGAATGGGTATGGAACAGAACTTTCCATTTATAACGGAATGCTTTTCTCCATACAGCGGAATTGCGATGTAATCAACCTGAGCCTGGGTGGGTATGGAAAACGTGAGCTGGAACGGGAAGCAATGCTGGAGGCGGTTTCTCACAATATTTCTGTAGTGGTAGCGGCCGGCAACGAAAGCCTGGATGCGGGCCTGACAGCGCCTGCGAGATATTCCGAGGCGATCACGGTGGGCGCGCTGGAAAAGACCGGGCTTTACGCAGACTATTCCAACTATGGCGATGCGGTGGATCTCTGGGCGCCGGGCAGTGAAGTCCTCAGCTGCCAAAAAGGGGAGGGTTACACGGAAAAAAGCGGCACTTCCATGGCAACGCCCCACGTTGCCGCCGCTGCCGCGATGCTGAAAACCTATCAGAAGGAGCTTTCTCCCCGGCAGATCGAGAGCATTTTGATGGAACATGCGGTAGAAAAGGATATTCAGGACCCGCATCATTCCGGGAACTCAAAGGTGTTGTCTGTGGCTTCGCTGCGTTCCCTGACAGCAGACGCCGTTCAGGAAGCGGTGGCGGCCCCCGTGATCAGTGAACCCGGCGGGTATTATCAGGAGGATCTGACAGTATCGATCACCTGTGACACACCCGGTGCTGAGATCCGCTATACTCTGGACGGAAGCGACCCTGTAGAATCGGGGCGCGTTTATACCGGGCCTGTAAAACTGCAGGGCTCAGCCCGGTTCAGGGTGCAGGCTTTTAAGCCCGGCTGCATAGACAGCTATCAAGTGGAAGAAACTTATTTTATCTCCGAATATCCGGAGAGCCTTCACTACAAAAATTATAATTATTACGATACCTGGACCTATACTTATCCTGACGAAAATGTAAAGTGCCTGAAGGTTACCTTTGACGAGCAGACCTATCTTCCGTTTCCCGCTCCATCGGAAGAGGGGCTCCGCTCCGGCCCGTATTTTGACGCCCGGCTTTGGAAATATGGGCTGTATCTGTATGATAAGGAGAAGCAGCCTGTCAATAATGAGTTTGCCGAAATTGAAAGAACACATTTTATTCACGAAGAGTTGCAGGGAAAAAGTGTGATCGTTTCAGGAAACAGCTTTTCTATGCGGCTGAATTTTCCTCTTACCGGCAGTGATTACGGCTTTAAAGTCAAAAGCGTGGAGCCGATTTATGAGGAAAGGCTTTCTCCGCCGGAATTTGTTACGCCCTGTGGAAATATCTATTGGCCATGGAGTAGTTTTAGCAAGGTTATGATCATGGGCCCCTCCGAGATCGATTATGCGGAAAATAAAAGCGTTACGCTGCGCAGCGCGGAGAACGCTGATATTTATTATACGCTGGACGGCTCTATCCCTACTCGTAATTCTTTGAAGTATACTGGGCCTATTCTTCTGGACGAGCCGAAAAAGATACGGGCCAAGGCGTTTAAGAACGGGTACACAGAAAGTGCTGCGGTATCGGAAACCTACTATTCCTCGAAGTATCCGGAAAGTCTGCACAATGTAAAAAGAGAATACTATTTTATAGACGCTTGGAATTGGGAGGCCCCGTTAGGAGTAAAGTACATCGGGATCACGTTTGACGAAAGCACCGATTTAGGGGAAGAGGGTTCGCCTTATGCGCTTGACTTGCAGGTGTTTCCAAACGTGAAGGACTTTTTGGGCTATGATCCTACCGTTTTTTACGGAACTGAGCTTGCCGGACAAACAATTTATATAAAAGGCAATAACTTTAGGTTGGTCTGCGGCGCTTATTGGCCTGAGGGAACAAATTCCGCCTATGGCTACAAAATAAAGGATATTCAGTATTACTATAACGAAAACGACATCGTTCCCATAGAAAGCATAAAAATTTCCGGTCCAAGTACCCTGTTGGTAGGAGAAGAAGCGCAATTAAGCGCGGAAGTAACTCCGCCTGACGCAAATAGCGGCCTTTTCTGGCGCAAGCTGTCATCGAGCAGTATGTTAAAGTCCAATTGTGCTGAAATCGATAAGAACGGCGTGATCACCGGAAAGCAGCCGGGGCAGATCGTTGTAGTTGCTACCTCTGGCTTGGTCAACTCGGTTTGTAACCCCGGCAGTCCGCTTGATTGGCCGAATTACTCTTATAACGGCATGTACAAGGGCATTGCGATCAAAGAAAACCCGGATTATGCCGGAAGCCCTACTCCTGCGGTGCTCACCAAAGCGCCAAAGGCAAAAACGGGCCTGAAATATACAGGAGAAGGCCAGGTGCTGATCGAGCCGGGAGAAGCGGCAGGCGGCACGCTTTTGTACAGCCAGAGCGAGAACGGCGAATACAGCCAGCGGCTTCCTGTCAATACGGACGCGGATACCTACACGGTATGGTACAAGATAAAAGGAGACGAAACGCATACCGACCTTGCGCCCGCATCGCTGCCGGTAACAATTGCCAAAGCAGATCGGCCAGTTCTGCCGGAGAATATCAGCGTGCCGAATGGAACGGAGCTTACTTCCATCGCTTTGCCTGTGGGCTGGTTCTGGCAGGAGCCGGACAAGGAGCTTTCGGTAGGCGCCAATACGGTTTCGGTGGAATACTGGGATACAAAGAATTTTGCGCAGACAAGATTTACTATCACTGTTACGATGGCTCCTCTGGCGCATCTCCATGAGATGACGAAAACAGAGGCGAAAGCGGCTTCCTGTACCGCGGAGGGAAATCTGGCTTATTGGACTTGCTCCATATGCGACGGTATTTTCTTAGATGAGCAGGGAACCACAGAAGTCTCTCTTGCGGAGGTCACCCTGGAAAAGCTTCCCCATACGCCGGGAGCCTGGACGGTGGTAACGCCCGCCACGGCTGCTCAGGATGGGTTAAAGCAAAAGGCGTGTACGGTTTGCCATACGGTGCTGGAAACAGAAGTGATCCCCAAGGGGGAGCAGCCCGTTCCTCCCGCTCCGGGGCCGGTAGAGCCTGATCCGCCCGCGCCGGAAAAACTTCCCTTTGTGGACGTGAAGGAAAACAGCTGGTACTATGACGCAGTGCGCTATGTTTACTTTAATAGCCTGATGGCGGGCACCGCGGAAACGCTTTTCTCACCGGAAGCTTCCACCACCCGGGGAATGATCGTGACGATCCTCTGGCGGCTGGAGGGAAAACCGGAAAGCGGCGTTCCCATGACCTTTACCGATGTACGGCCCGGAACCTATTACCAGGAAGCCATAGCCTGGGCGGCGGAGCAGGGAATTGTGGCCGGGCGTTCCGAAAAAATCTTTGCGCCGGACGACCCGATCACCCGCCAGGAACTGGCGGCGATCCTGCACCGCTATGCGGGCAGTCCGGAGGCGGGAAGCGCCCTTGACCGCTTTGCGGACAGCAGCGCGGCAAGTAAATACGCAAAGCCGGCCCTGAGTTGGGCGGTGGAAGCAGGCGTGCTTTCCGGAAAAGGGAACGGCATTCTGGATCCCAAGGGACGTTCCACCCGTGCGGAAGCAGCGTCCATGCTGATGCGGTACTGCGGGATAAAATAGAATTTGTAAAAGGCTAACGATGGACCGCTTTGAAGTTGTCTCACAGGAGCAATATCGAAAAAGCCTTTCTCCTCAGTTACAGCCTGCTGGAAAAATCCTCGATTTTTCCAGCAGGCTGTAATTTTGTAAAAAATTTCCAGAAAACCCCCTTTTTTATTGACAAAATATATTTCACAAGGTATTATATAATATAGAGGTAAAATTTGTAAAAAGTGAATTTGTTTTGTGCGATTTATGGAAACGGTTTTCTAAGGTTTTTACTCCCGGCCCATAGGCGAAAGCCTGAAAAATATGAAATCACGGAAAAGGAGAAAAAGACAATGAAAAAGAAATTATTCAGCATGTTCTTGGCCTTGGCAATGATCGTTTCCGTGTTCCCGGTAGGAGGATTTGCGGCGGAAGCAAGGGAGGAAGAGAAACCACTTGCAATGAAATCTCCAATGGTAGACAATTCTTCTACGGTAAAAATGTTGTCTACAGAGATTGACTTTGCAGAGAAGGACTTATCTCCTAGACCTAAAACAGGCGCTCCTTCAGAGGTACCAGATACGCCCTATGAAGCGTATCGAGATCCGGAAGCCATTTTGACTGATGATTATGGGTATTCTTTGGCCGATGCCGCTTTCATATTGAATGGAGAAGCGGAAGATACAAGAATTGCGTATGTGGAAAGCGAAGAGCAGCTGAAAACTGCTTTTGATTCCTCAGAAGTGGAGATTGTAGTAGTAACAAATAGTTTCGATATTACAAGCCCTTTGAATGTATCCAGAAGCATAGCGTTCTTGGCAGCGGAGCCTCGAACCATTCGCAATCAAATTCCTTTTCAAATTATTCCGAAGGCCGATCCCAATGACTTTTACGCGTTTGATTATGTTCTCTCAATGATTTCTGCGGGAACCGGAGATTCTCCACTAACTACCGCTCATAGATTTGTTTTTTCCAATATCATCTTGGATTGCAGCGCTTCGGTAACAGCGTTTACGATACATATTGATACCATAAATGAACAAACCGGAGCCGCAAGTCAGGCGCTTGTGGAAGGAGCCTTTACGCTAAACGGGGTGGATCTGCAGCAGTACAGAACGATTACCGAACCGATTGTTGGGTATGGAAGCATAGCGTTCGTAGGTTGCTTAACAGCCGGAACCGGCGGCGGTATTTTTGCGAAAGACGGCAGGAACATCACGGTAGAGGATTGCAATATTATTAGCTCCAGCAGTGCTACACTGGGTGTTCATCCTGGTTATGAAGGCTCCGCTCAGATAATAAATTCTGATGTTTCTAACGGTGATATTCGGGTCAGTTCAATTTCAAACTATTCTTTTCCCCGCATTAACGTGGAAATTCGGGACTGCAATGTAACAGGCGGCGGGGTTGGCGTGGTGGGAAGAATATGCCGAATTGAAAATGTGAATATCGACTGCGGCAGTATGGATACCGGGTTGGGAATAGGCAATTACTATTCTGTGGATATAATAAATGTGTCGGTTACTGACGCGGATTGGGGCATTAGTCTTCGAAATGACGTAGACCTTGTCGGTGTTATCAATATCGAGGACTCTACAATAAAGTCAAGCTATTCAACGGGAGAAGGGATACTCCTCTATTCCTTTCTGAATCCCGGAAGGCGAGATAAGTTGACTAAAATGACTTTGAAGAATACGGAAATCAGCGGCTTTAGAGATGGAATATGGGGGGCTTATACCACTTATTCTGACAGCGGAATAAAGGAATGCTGGGATTATGTGTCCGCAGATATTATCGATTGCGATATACACGACAATGAATATGGAATTTTCGGATTGCGTGAAGTCAATATTTTTTCCTCTAAAATAAGGAATAACACGAAAGCTGGTATTGTGATAAACAATGCGCCTATTTCTGTAACAGATTCAGAGATAACAGGAAATGGAAGTGCTTCCTCTCAAGAAAACGGAGGAATTGTTTATAAAGCGTTCGTAAGGGAAGAAACGCAAGTACCTTTGGTTTTCACAAATACTAAGTTTATTGGAAATAAAACAGGAAAGGACGGTGGAGCAATATACTTGCCATCAGGTTATCCAACTGCTACAATTTCTAATTGCCTATTTGAGGATAACATGGCAGTTAGGCGTGGAGGAGCGATTTTTAGTGTTGATTATTCTTCTTGCATTTTTACAGATAATAAAACGGAGTTTCGCAGAAATGTAGCATCAACAGCATACAGCGTTCCCCCTAATATAACAAAATTGTATAGCAATATAAAATTTGCTAGTACTAGCGTTTCTGCGCATGCGTTAAATAATTATGATGTTGGATATTGGGCTGCCTATGAGGGTGCCACAGTAATACCAACGATAGCTTCTTTAATACCACCTGAAAAAGTGTTGGTTCCTCTTGGCACCACTGCGGAGGAGCTGCAATCCATTTTGGAATCCAGCCGCCCGAAGGTTAAGGGTGTTTTGAACAACGGTACTACAGTAAAAGATATCCCCGTTATTTGGAGCGTAGCGGAATCTGAGTATTCGGGGGAAAGCTGTGCAGCATACACTATTCACGGGAAGCTTAACCTGTCTGGAATAGATTATGCCAATCCTTTGTCTTTAACTGCTGATGTTACTGTTTATGTTGGGCCAATCGTTGTTGACGTTTTGCCATTGGAAAAGTTTCCAGTAAATCATTATAATACAGCTACAAGTGATGCGCAAACCTTACTGGAACAGGAACACCCTAAAGTGTGGATAAAATTAAGTAATGGCGAAGACGAAAAAGTGTCTGTAATATGGAATGTTGAAGGTTCAGATTATAAAGGCGATGCCCGCGGAATATATACGGTTTATGGAGATCTGGATTTAACCGAAATAAATACCTTCTTTAACCCAGAGGGATATCAGGCGGAAATTGAAGTGGAAGTACCGCCAAATCCAGACTTAGAAATTATCTCTGTTGAAGATTCCCTACCGATAACCGTAAAACAATATGCCATGCTTTCCAATGAGGAGAATAAAACCACAGAATTTGGTCCGCCTACTATTTATCCGAAGCTCCCGGAAAAAGTGACCGTAAATTTGTGGAACGATAAAACAGCCGAGCTGCCTGTAAAATGGAATGTGTGGGAATGTGATACTACTCAAGTCAAAGAACAAACGATTAAGGGGTACCCTGTTTGTGCCGGAACGGAATATTGGACTTCAAACGATGAGATACATGGTAATTTGAAAATTACCGTAAAAGCCTGCGATTATATGTTCATCGATGCCACAGTTCCCGATATTTCTTTAGAGGTCTTGCCGGGAACCACCGTGGAAGAACTGAACGCTCTGCTGAAGGAAGAGGGCAGCCATGAATTCCCCTTGCATCTGTTTGATCTGGATTCAGGAGATCAGATGATCACCTTCTATCCGCTTACCCTGAAGGAGGAGCATTGTCCCAATTATCAAAAGGATGTTCCCGGCGAGTATGAGCTTGTGATCCCCTGGCCGGACAACATTCTTCCTCCGGAAGAAGGAGAACTGCCGGAGCTCAAGGTGACGGTTCATGTTTCCGAGCCTCTGGAAATCATTGATGTAGAGCTGGAAACGATCCGCCCGTATCAAAGCGTTCCAGTTGGCCATGAAAGTTTCCCCAGCATTCCTTCTCAAGTCAATGTGATATTGGAAGGCGGAATGAAAATCCCCGTGGACGTAGTGTGGGATTGGAGCGCCTACAATGCAGACCTTGCGGCGGAGCAGCTTATTATCGGGGAACTGGTAAATCTTCCCAGCAAAGCTAAACAGCCGGAGGGACAGGAATTCACTGGAAAATTGAAAGCAGCTGTGATTCCTGTTGCCTATGAGCTCACGGCGCTGCTCAGCGATGATCCCCTCGTGGCGGACGCCGGTTTGACCCTATCGGAAATCACACAGATTTTGCAGCCGGTTTTGACCTACCAAATCAAGAGCGTTACGGAAGGAATCAGCTTAACGTTGACCAGAGATGTGGCGGTTTCCTTGGAAGATGAGAAAAACCCGCAGTATGATCCCATGGACGCTTATGAGGATTTTGTGACAGGAACATTGGATTTACCGGATAATATTACTTATGCCCCTGACAGTGAGCTGGATATGATACCGCTTTTCACCTTCCCGGTGGAAATTCTGGAATATGTACCGTGTACCGTAATTGCCAGAGAAGGCACGGATTTTGCGGATATTCCCAATAAACCCGCTTCTGTCACTGCAAAGCTTTCCTCCATTGGCCCGGACGGCCAGAACAAAACAGTGGCTATTTCCGTAAACTGGGGTACTGGGGAAGGGTATCAGCCCTATCCTGCCGATTTGACAGACGACACCTGTGTTGGAGTAGATGTGGAAGGAACTCTTGTCAATAAGCCTCGTTACATTGCCGCCACAAGGAAAAAACCGGTTTTGACGGTATCTGTCTGCCGGGAATTTGATATAGAAGAGCTTTCGCCGGGCAGAATTCCGGGAACAGGGGAGTTGGAAGTGCCGCTGGGGGCAAGCCTGGAGGATATCTATGGCAGGCTGGAGCAGCATACTGTACAGCTCACTCTGAAAAGCACAAATGGGGTGTTAAGCCAGCAGGACGTGAGCTTTGAATTGTGCACGAAACAAAACCCTGATTATGATCCCGCCATGGAGGAAACCGGCTCTTGTGCTTTGGTTGCCCATCTTCTGCACGCTGATAATATCAAGAACCCCAAAGGCTTGCAATTAGAGATCCATATCAAGACAATGACCTATGATATCTCCACGGCGAAGGTTACAACGATCAAGGGGATCGCGAAAGGCACAGCCTTTGAAGACCTTCCTTTGCCGGAAGCCGCCGGAGCGGTACGGGACGATGGGGAAACGGAATTCCTTTCCACAACCTGGGACAACAGCAAGTATAATTCCGCTAAACTGGGCGGGCAATTTATCAACGGTACTTTCAATACGCCGCTGCCTCTCCACCTGAAAAACCCGGATAACCGCCAGCCAAAGGCGTACATTACCATCGTAGATACGGCAGCCACGGTTCTTTCCATGGAGCAGGTGTTTGAAAAGGCGGCAGGCCCAAAGAGAGTCAAAGCAAAAACGGAAGAAATACCAGGGTACGTGGAACACAAGTATTTGTTGAAACTTCAGTATAAAGATGGTACGATAAAAGAAGAAGTGATTTCTCTGTATTCAGAGGAAAAGTGATTGAAAGACACAACTGGAAATACGTCTCACGGTGAGACGTATTTCCAAACACAAAAAGGCAGGCAGGAAATACCAGCACTATTTCCTGCCCGTTCCTTTTGAAAGCTCTCTTCCTTATCCCCCAGCAACTATCCCAAAGGTGATTTTATGAAACGCTTACTTTCTATTTTGCTTATTTCTGTTCTGATACTACCACAAGGTCTTTTTGTATTTGCACAGGAGCAGGCGGCACAAAGTGAACTACGGCCAAAAGAGCATATTCCTTGTTGTAACACAGATATAGAGTTGGCAGAAAAATTACATTCCTCTTTGCTTCAGAGCAATTCTGCTAATTTCATTGAGAAGAACCAAGAGAAAAAAGCCGCTGTTGAACAATTAAGGCATGCTCACCCTTTGCCGTCTACAGGAAAAGTGAAAGCGCTTATTCTTCCCATAGAGTTTTCGGATCATAAAGTGGCCGATTGTCAAGAAGCTTACAATAGTATACCGCGCCTTTTCTTTGGTGCGTATGATCCCAACAAGAAAGTGTGTGAACAATCGCTGAGAGCGTTTTACCATTATCAGTCATACGGGAAGTTAAACATTACCGGCGATATTTTAGATGTGTATACCGCGCCGGAAGAATTGTATTTCTATTCAGATAATCTTGATAATTGGAGTGCTCTTGTGAAAGAGGCTTTGGACTATAACGTTGCGCAAGGGCTTGATTTGAATGAGTATGATAGCAATAAGGATAACGTTTTAGACTGTCTGATAGTAGAATTTGCACTTCCTACAAAGTTTCTTTGGGAGTTAGGACATCAAGCTTTAGGTCCACAAGCGTTGGGTTTGGATTATGTGTCTAATAATGTTAAAGTGAATTTTTATGTAGTTGAGCCAATGAGCACTACCACTGTTACTACTATTCATGAAATAGGACATCTATTGGGGCTAAAGGACAATTATATCTATCGCCCTCCTTACTCTTACTGCTATATAGATAAGAATTTAGACGAAGTAATGGGAAGTGGAGACAATTACTTTAATGCTTATTACAAATGGTTGCTTGGCTGGATCGAGCCTGAGATATTGACCTGTGAAGGGTTGACTGGAGATCTGGAGAAAGAAATAGACTTATATGCGGTGGAATCACTCACAAATCAGCCGGAAGATGCGAATAGAGCTGTGGTTCTGGTACCAGATCCTCTTTTACTTCCTTTTACGGAATTCTATATAGCGGAGTATCGGTCGGGAGGTATGGGAGAAAACTACTGGGGGGAAGACTTTTTCTCAGATTCACCAGGGATAGTAATTTGGCATTGTGATACAAACCTCACTGGTTCAAGGCAATATAAGAATAGCATGAGTTATATTGTACCCGTCTATAAGAGCGGAAGAATTAGAGATCTTGATGTAAAGCTTAATCTTTATGACGACAGCGATGTATATTCAACTGGAGACACATTTACCTCTCAAACTGTACCTAACAGCGACTTTTACGATGATATCTACACAGGTGCGTATTTGAAGGTAGAAAGCATCACGCCGGAAAAGGCTGTGATAAAGGCAGGATTTCGTGATCCGGATATTGTTCCTATTCCGGAATTGGAGATCGTACAAAGCCACACAGCGATTCGGAAGGGGACTTCCTTGGAAGTTGCAATTACAGCTAAATGTAACGGTGAAATTATTCCTGGCTCACCTGATATTATGTGGGATTTCGTTATAAGCCATAATAATACGCCGAAAATAATTGCAAACGGAACCTTTAATGAATCGTTTTTGAGGCTAACGGGAATGCGCAGAACTTCAGAATCCTTTTTTCTAATAATTCCTGGAAGGGCTTATAGCGATTCTTTAACCGGAGACGGAATCTTCCGTTATATCATTCCAGACGGCGTGATTTCCTATCACAACATGTATTCCCGTGAGGTAGTTTCTGATATCGTTTATGTAGACAACACCCCGCCAGAGATAGAACTGCAAAGCTCTTCTCCACAAATCATAGAATGCGGAGAATCCTATACCGAGCTCGGAGCAGTAGTAACAGACAATTTAGACCCGGATATCAAAGCGGGAAAGCTGGACGGCAAACTTGAAATAGACGCCTCCCAGGTAAACACAGCAAAGTGCGGAACGTATACCGTAACCTACACCGCCACCGATCACGCAGGCAATGAAACCACCGTGGAGAGGGAAGTTATCGTACAGGACACGACAGCGCCTACTGCTACTGTAAGCTATTCCACTACCCAGCCCACCAACGGCGATGTAGTAGCTGCCATTACCCCCTCAGAATCAGTGACAGTGACAAACACTGAGAACGGCAGCCTGAGCTATACCTTCACCGAAAACGGCAGCTTTACCTTTGAATTTGAAGACGAAGCTGGAAACAAGGGCACAGCTGTTGCCACGGTGAGTAATATTGACAAGTCCCTGCCTACAGGAACTATAAGCTATGATATCACCGGCCCTACCAATCAAGATGTTACCGCTACTTTGACTGTTCCCACGGGAACCGTCATTCTCAATAACGGCGGCAGCAATACCCATGTGTTTGCAGAGAACGGAAGCTTTGAATTCGAGATTCAAAACGCCGCAGGAACAAAAGGCACAGTAGCCGCCTCAGTTACCTGGATCGATAAAGAAGCGCCCACCGCCACCATAACGTATTCCCCCCACAAGCTGACGAACCAGGACGTGATTGCTGCCATTACTCCATCAGAAGAAGTAACGGTAACAAGTGACGGAGGCCTGAGCCACACCTTCCCAGAAAACGGCAGCTTCACCTACGAGTTTGAAGATGAAGCAGGAAATAAGGGGTCAGCTATCGCCACGGTGGACTGGATCGATAAAGAGCCGCCGGTGATCACCCTGCTGGGAGAGAACCCTCTTACAATTAAGCTGGGGGAAGTATACGAAGAGCCGGGCGCGGAAGTGGCAGATAACCAGGATACGGAGATACAAAGCAAGCTGGAGATCGACGCCTCTGAATTAGATACTGAAACGGCTGGAACCTACACAGTGAGATACAGCGCCACTGACAAAGCGGGAAATCTTACGGAGATAACCCGCACGGTAAAGGTGGAAAAACCGGAAGAACCAACGCCGCCCACACCGCCTAATCCTCCGATTTTCATACCGCCAGACCCGCCTGTTGTTGAATTACCCTTTACCGATGTTTCGGAAAGCAGCTGGTACTATGAAGCTGTAAAGTTCATGTACGAGCAAGGGTTAATGGCCGGTACGGGAGAAACCACCTTCTCACCCAATACGGCCACTACCAGAGGCATGATCGCGGCAATTCTATACCGCCTGGAGGGAAACCCGGAAACCAACGCGTCTATGTCGTTTACCGATATAGACCCCGGAGAATACTATTCCGAAGCCATCGCCTGGGCGGCGGAGCAGGGAATTGTGGCCGGGTACAGCGAAACCCTGTTCGGCCCGGACGATCCCGTTACCAGAGAGCAGCTGGTCAGCATGCTGTACCGCTATGCGGGAAGTCCGAAAACTACCGAAAATCTGGAAGCCTTCACAGACAGCAAAAAAGCCAGCAAGTACGCAAAACCGGCCCTTTGCTGGGCAGTGGAAACCGGGATTCTCTCCGGGAAGGGAAACGGAATTCTCGATCCCCAAGGGAAAGCCACAAGGGCTGAAGTGGCTTCGGTGCTGATGAGGTATTGTGAAAAAATAGGCTGAACCAGCCCACGAAATGTTCAAGATCATAAAAAGGCCGTTGCAGAAATGAACTGCAACGGCTTTTTTATGATCTTGACAGCGATATAACGGCTACTCCGCCTGAGGCGCCGCTTCGAACTGCTTTTTCTTTTCCGGGTGCTTAAACCAATGGAGCAGGAAGAAGAAGGAAGGAATCAGCCCCAGCACCCAGCCGATGGGAGCGGCCATCCAAATGCCAAGATATTCCGCCATGCCGATACTGCCGAAAGCAAAGGGCAGCAGCAGCGAAAGCCCGATCTTCGAGGCCAGCTCCACAACGCTGGAGACTAAGGTGATGTTTACCTGTCCCACCCCGCGCAGGGTGGAATTGACCGCCCAAATGGCCCCCAGCGCCACAAACAGTACCGCCTGAATACGGGTCAGGGAAATGGAGGCGTCCAGTACAAAGGGGTTCGCCTCCTTCATAAACAGCGGGGCCAGGAGCGGGGCAAAAATCAGCATAATTACCGTGGAAACAAGAGCCAGGCCTCCGATAAGAAGCAGTCCCTTTTTTAAGCCGGTTTTGACACGCTCATATTGCCTTGCGCCGAAGTTCTGGCCGGAATAAACAGAAAAGGAGAAGGCCAGATTGGAGAAGGAAACGGTAGCCAGCTGCTGCACCTTGCTGCCAATGGTGTAAGCCGCCATAACGTCCGCGCCATGGGAATTGATGACAGAGGTAATGATCATATCCCCTACGCACAACACGGCGCTCTGCACACACATGGGGATCCCAATGCGAAAATATTCCCGCAGTATTTTGCCGTCGAACCGCCAGGCTTCTTTATCGGGACAAAGCTTTTTATATTTTTTCAGCATGTAGGCGCTGCATAAAACGGCGGAGGCGATCTGGGAAATCACCGTGGCCCAAGCCACGCCGTCTATGCCGCGGTGGAACGCCAGCACAAAAAGGAGATCCAGCGCCACGTTGAGAAGCGAGGAAAAAATCAAGAAATAAAGGGGTGTTCTGGAATCGCCGATGGCCCGCAGAGCAGAGGTGGAGGCATTATAGGCGATTTGCCCGATAGAAAGGCCGCCCACGATCTGAATGTAAAGCACCGCCTGGTCTATGGTTTCGGAAGGGGTCTGCAAAAGCTCCATGATGGGACGGGCGCCGAAAAAGGAGAAGAGGCCCAGAATCAGCCCGGACGCAAGAGCGAGGTAATAGGCGTGGGCCACAGCTTTTTTCATAAGCCCTTCCTGGCGGGAGCCCTCCGCCTGAGCCAGAATAACAGAGATCGCGTTGGTAACGCCCTGGCCCATCATCATCAGGAAAAAGATGGTGGTGGCGGCGGAACCCATGGCGGAAAGCGCATTGAGATCCACGAACTTCCCGACTACCCAGGTATCCACCAGATTATATAGCAGCTGGAAAATACCGCCGATCCACATGGGGATCGCGAAGAGAACCAGCAGCCTGGTGGGGTTTCCTTGGGTCATGTCTAAATTTTTCTGTTTTGTACTCATAAGTCTATAGTCCTTTCAAAATAGAGTGCTCGTAATAGAAGAACAGAAAAAGCGTCCTTATTGCGTTCCGATGGGGAAGGGCAGCTGCTCCAGGGTCATTCGCTCCAGGCCCTTTTGATAGTCCCGCCTGAAATCTCCCGCCGGGGAAAATTCAGGACAGTGCTGGGGGCCTACCAGGGCGGACAGCCGGGCTTCTACCGACCTGAGTTGTTCTTCCCTGATATAATCGCTGGCGATCGCCAAATGGTGAGGGGCCAGAATGGTAAGATAGGGGAGGAGCGTGGTAAAAAGAGCCTCCTCTATGGCCTCGGAGTTTTCCGGGTCCATATGAAACCAGCCGGAATTGTAAGGCGGGGGCAGCATTTCACCGGCAAACCGGCCTTTTCCCAAGTGCAGCTTGCCGTTTAAGTAAACGGCGGAACCGCCGTAGGTTCCCCGCATCAGGTAGAGGTAGGCCAACGTTTTTTGGGGGCCGATCCCGTTGTGCTCCGCATAGCCCATGGCGGCAAGGTTCACGTCGTTTTCCACCTGAATGGTGAGCCCGGTTTTCTGCCGCAGCACTTCCAATGCTTCCAGGGAAAGATACTCAGCCCCTTTCCCCTTGTGCAGATATTCCCCAAAACCGATGCCGGGTAAACCGATGCCGATAGCGCCTACCGGCTCCCGAACCCGGAGCAGGCGGTTCAGATATTCCAGGGTCTCTTCGTAGCCCAAACAGGCGGCGGGACGTGTTTCTTCCCAAACAACCTCGCCGTACAGATTGATCAGGACAGCCCGAAAGCGGTATTCCGTTTTTTCAAAGCCCACGGAGAGCAGCAAAGCGTACTGGCGGCAAGCGTGATAGGAATATACCACGGCGGGCCTTCCCCCGGCGGACGGGATCTTTTCAGCCTCCAGCGCTTCCCCGGTTTCCAAAAGCTGGGAAAGCAGGCTGCCCATGGTAACGTTGCTGATGCCCGTGGCGGCACTGAGCTGCTGGCGGGTAGCCTGCCGCAGCTCAAATAGCTGCTTGCGCACAAGATTCAGGTTGTGTTCCTTTACCAGTTCCGGACGATTGATGGATTCCAAGAAATCCCTTCTTCCTGTTATTTAGCATTCTTAATTAAGTTTCCTAAATTATAAAACCCATAGCCGCGATTGTCAAGAAAAATTTTCGGAGACAGGCAGGAAAAGCGAAACATTGAAAAAGGAAACGCCGGACGGAGAACACAAGTAGCAATGAGAAATTAGCAATGAGCAGTGAAAGGGAAAGAGTGTGCAATAAATTGTAGTTTAGCACACAGTTCTCCACTGTCATTCTGAGGAACGAAGTGACGAAGAATCTTGTCCTTAATTCCAGGACAA
Source organism: uncultured Oscillospiraceae bacterium (assembly GCA_910589395.1). Taxonomy (GTDB): domain Bacteria; phylum Bacillota; class Clostridia; order Oscillospirales; family Acutalibacteraceae; genus Acutalibacter; species Acutalibacter caecimuris_A. Next base: position 5,120 of record CAJUTL010000010.1, on the reverse strand, counting down.
AAGGGCAAAGAACGGGATTCTTCACTTCGTTCAGAATGATAGATGGGGAGTAAGCGGTGCACCCGTAAATTCCAATTTATCGAACTATGCTCTTGCCTTTCTAATTGCTCATTTCTTATTGCTCATTGCGCATAGCGGTACCATCACCGTCTAGCATCCAGAATCCAGCATCCAGAATCTATCTTGACTTCTCCGCGCTTTTATGGTAAAACAAAGTCAAAGGAAAAAGACCGTGACGGAGACAGGTCGAGGCGCGGGAAAGCTGCAGAGAGCCGGCGGGAAACGGAAAGGCCGTTTCATGGTGCGAGCCGGTGCGAGTATCCGTGGAAAGCAGGTTCCTCGATATCCCTCCCAAGTCGCAAGCTGAAAGGCGGCCCTTGGCCTCTTAGTAGGGGAGACGGCACCCCGCCGTTACCGGGGCCCATATTGATGGATATCGGGTGGTATAGCGAAGCTGCGGCTTTCGTCCCGTCATCGGGGCGAAGGCCCTTTTTATGCGGTAATTTTGGAAAGGAAGGATCGGTATGAGCAAGTACAGGGAGGTCTCCACCAATCTGAATTTTGTGGAGCGGGAAAAGGAAACGGAGCAGTTCTGGCGGGAAAACCATATTTTTGAAAAAAGCATGGAGCAGCGGAAAAACGATCCCGTCTATACCTTCTATGACGGCCCGCCAACCGCCAACGGCCGTCCCCATATCGGCCATTTGCAGACCCGTGCCTTTAAGGACCTGTTCCCCCGGTTCCAGACTATGAAGGGCAACCTGGTACCCAGAAAGGCCGGCTGGGACACCCACGGCTTGCCGGTGGAGTTGGGCGTGGAAAAGCTTCTCGGCATCAACGGCAAGGAGCAGATCGAGCATTACGGCATTGCGCCCTTTATCGATAAGTGTAAGGAAAGCGTATGGGAATATAAGGGAATGTGGGAGGATTTCTCCCGCTCCGTAGGCTTTTGGGCCGATATGGACGATCCCTATGTCACCTATGACAACAGCTTTATCGAGTCCGAATGGTGGGCCTTAAAGCAGATCTGGGAGAAGGGGCTGCTGTATAAGGGCTTTAAGATCGTGCCCTACTGCCCCCGGTGCGGCACGCCCCTTTCCTCTCACGAGGTGGCCCAGGGCTATAAGGACGTGAAGGAGCGTTCCGCCGTGGCTAAGTTCCGGGTGAAAGGGGAGGACGCCTTCATTCTCGCCTGGACCACCACCCCCTGGACGCTGCCCTCCAACGTGGCGCTGTGCGTCAACGCCGGGGAGGACTATGTAAAGGTTTCCTCCAAGGGAGAAACCTATTATCTGGCCAGGGCCCTGTGCGATACCGTGCTGGGAGAAGGCGAGTATGAAATTTTGGAGGAGTACAAGGGCTCGGACCTGGAGCACAAGGAATATGAGCCCCTGTTCGATTTTGTAAGCCCCAAGGAAAAGTGCTGGTACGTGGTGTGCGACGATTACGTGACCCTGACAGACGGCACCGGCGTGGTTCATATTGCCCCGGCCTTCGGCGAGGACGACGCCAAGGTGGGCAGAAAATACGGCTTGCCCCTGGTGCAGTTGGTGGACGGCCAGGGAAAAATGACCGCCGAAACCAAATGGGCGGGCACCTTCTGCAAGGACGCGGACACCCCCATTTTGCAGGATCTGGAGGAGCGGGGCCTGTTGTTCTCCGCGCCCAAATTCGAGCACAGCTATCCCTTCTGCTGGCGGTGCGATACGCCGCTGATCTACTATGCCAGAGAATCCTGGTATATTAAAATGACCGATGTGCGCGAAGAACTCATCCGGAATAACAACACGGTAAACTGGCTGCCCGAAAGCATCGGTAAGGGCCGGTTTGGGGACTGGCTGGAAAATTTGCAGGATTGGGCCGTCAGCCGAAACCGCTACTGGGGCACGCCTCTGAATATCTGGGAATGCGAATGCGGTCATCGCCACGCTGTCGGCAGCATTCAGGAGCTGCGGGAGCTGTCGCCCAACTGCCCGGAGAACATTGAGCTGCACCGCCCCTATGTGGACGAGGTGACCATCACCTGTCCTCACTGCGGCAAGCAGATGAAGCGCGTGCCGGAGGTGATCGACTGCTGGTTCGATTCCGGCTCCATGCCCTTCGCCCAGCACCATTACCCCTTTGAAAACAAGGAACTGTTCGAGCAGCAGTTCCCGGCGGACTTTATCTCCGAGGCGGTAGACCAGACAAGGGGCTGGTTCTATACGCTGCTTGCCATTTCCACCCTGCTGTTCCACAAGGCGCCCTATAAAAATGTGCTGGTGCAGGGCCTGGTGCAGGACGAAGAGGGCAAGAAGATGAGTAAGTCCAAGGGCAACGCTGTGGAGCCCATGGAGGCCCTGCAAAAATTCGGCGCGGATTCCCTGCGCTGGTATTTCTATACCAACTCTGCCCCCTGGCTTCCCAGCAAGTTCCATGAAAAGGCCGTCATAGAGGGCCAGAAGAAGTTTTTCTCCACCCTTTGGAACACCTATGCCTTTTTTGTGCTGTATGCCAATATCGATGAATTCGATCCCACGAAATACCGCCTGGACGATTGCAAGCTGACGGTGATGGACCGCTGGCTGTTGTCCCGGCTGAATACCACGGTACGGGAAGTAGACAGGAATCTTTCTGTCTATGCCGTGCCGGAGGCCGCCAGGGCGCTTCAGGATTTTGTGGACGAAATGAGCAACTGGTACGTTCGCCGCAGCCGGGAGCGCTTCTGGGTACAGGGCGAAACGGAGGATAAGACCGCCGCTTACATGACGCTGTATACCACTCTTGTCACCGTGGCAAAGCTGGCGGCTCCCATGGTCCCCTTTATGAGTGAGGAGATCTATCGGAACCTGGTGTGTTCCGTAGATCGAAGCGCTGCGGAAAGCGTTCATCTCTGCGAGTTCCCTGTTTGCGAGGAAACCCGGATCGACAGCGCCCTGGAAGCCGATATGGACGAGGTGCTGAAGGTGGTCACCCTGGGCCGCGCCGCCAGAAATCTTTCCAACCGGAAAAACCGCCAGCCTCTGCAAACGCTGTATACTGACGCCCGCTCCGATTTGGGCGAGCTGTACCGCCATATCATTTTGCAGGAGCTGAACGTAAAAGAGCTTTCTTTCCTCAGCGATTTGTCAGATCTGATCGCCTATACCTTCAAGCCCCAGCTTCGTCTTCTGGGCCAGAAATACGGCAAGCAGATCGGCGAGATCAGAACCGCCCTGCAAAATCTGGACGGCGCGGCGGCCAAGAAAGAACTGGATCAAACCGGCGCTCTGAAGCTTTCCCTTTCCGGTGGAGAGATCTCCCTGACCGAGGAAGAGCTGCTGATCGAAACCGCCCAGAAGGAGGGCTTCACCTCTGTTTCCGACCGTGGGCTCACTGTGGCGCTGGATACGAACCTGACCGAGGCCCTGATCGAAGAAGGCTTTGTCCGGGAGATCGTTTCCAAGCTTCAGTCCATGCGGAAGGACGCGGGCTTTGTGGTCACCGATCACATTGAGGTGTTCCAGAGCGGCAGTAAGAAGATCGAAGAAGTCCTCAGGAAAAACGAAGCCGCCATTTTGGGAGACGTGCTGGGAGAAGCCTGCCATTACGGCGAGCTTTCCGGCTACACCGCCGAGTGGGACGTAAACGGCGAAAAAACCAGCTTCGGTGTGAAAAAGATTTGAGGAGGCAGCGGCAATGATGTATCCTTTTCTAACTTTGCCAGATGGCACGGAGATTGTTCATTCGGAAGCTCAAATGATTGATGGAAAAGAACAGGTCAAGGTTTATGTGGAAAAGCCGTGTGAGGGCGGATTTAAATCTGCCGTATGCAGCCTTCCGGAGTATCGATGGACGGGGATTCAGGGGTTTGACCAACAGGAGATGGAGAAAATTCGTGAAATTGTTTCGTCCTCCGCACATTTGCTGATCCGTTTTGCCCGGGAAGGAGGAGTGGAGGGGAATGCCTCAAATTTTTAAGATAGGCGGTTATAGGGCGTGTTTACACAAACGGTAGCACGCAGCTTTTGGCAAAATTTTGTCATCTTCGGCGATAAAAATTCTTGAAGTACGGGAGTACATCTGCAAATTTTTATCTTGAAGCTGGCAAAATTTTGCTCAAAATCCGTATCCTCCTGTTTGTGCGAACACGCCCGGGTTTACTTCTGGGCGAATGAAAACGTTCCCTTGGAGCCCGTTCACGTTCATGTAATAAAGGGAAAGCCTACCGGGAATGCTACCAAAATATGGATCACAAAAGCCGGACGTTGCTTGTTGTGTCATAACCATTCTCAAATTCCCCCTCGTACTCTGCGAAATTTGATGGACGTAATTGAAATTCGTGTTTTAGATGTTATCAATAAGTGGCAGGAGTATTTTGGAGAAATTGAGTACTACTGCTGAATGCCAAAAACTTTTATAGTTGATCGATATGTGCTTGCACGATCTTACTAAAAAATTCCCCGGCGGAAATGCTTTTCCGGCCGGGAAATTTTTTGTTGTTTCAGCGAAACCATTTGCTTGTTTTGTTGTCTTTAGAGGTGAAAAGGCTTTTTCATATCCTACGGAGAGGAGGAAAAACATGACGGATCAGGAGATCGTTTCTCTGTACCAGCAGCGCAGGGAAGCTGCCATAGCGGCTACCGAGGAAGCCTATGGAGGCTATTGCCGTGCTATTGCATACCACATTCTGCGCAATGAAAGCGACGCCAGGGAATGTGTAAACGATGCCTATTTGGCGCTGTGGCAGGCTATTCCGCCCGCCTGCCCGGAGCAGCTGAAGGCTTTTTTGGGAAAAACCGTTCGGAATATCGCCCTGAACCGCGCAAAGCTTTCCGCCCGGAAAAAACGGGGAGGCGGCCAAAGGGAGCTGCTGCTTTCCGAGCTGGAGGAATGCGTTCCCGCCGTGATCAGCGTGGAGCAGGGGGCGGAGGATCGCGCTGTCACACAGTGCCTGGAACGCTTTCTGTACGCCCAGCCCGAAGAAAAGCGCCTGGTGTTTCTGCGCAGGTACTGGTATGCCGATTCCCTGCGGGAGATCGCCCGGGCATACGGTATGAGCCAGGGAAAGGTGAAATCCATGCTGTTTCGTATGAGAAAAGAATTGCGGGAATATCTTGCGAAGGAGGAGATCGAGCTGTGAAAGAAGAAAACAGAAAAAG
>CAJUTL010000009.1 GCA_910589395.1 uncultured Oscillospiraceae bacterium | reverse complement strand
TAGCCTGTCACGCTAGAGGTCGACGGTTCGAGCCCGTTCCGGGTCGCCAATATGCCTCTGTAGCTCAGTCGGTAGAGCAGAGGACTGAAAATCCTCGTGTCATTGGTTCGATTCCGATCGGAGGCACCAGAAAAAAAGACTTGCTTCGGCAGGTCTTTTTTCTTTTATAAAAATTCACACAGGAGCAGCGGCTTTGTCGTTCAAGAAATTTTGATGGTTTCCCAAATATAGGTTGACAAATCACAGGAAACTGCATATAATATAAAAGCTGTCACCAAAAACGGCAAATATGCGGACGTAGCTCATCTGGTAGAGCGCCACCTTGCCAAGGTGGAGGTAGCGAGTTCGAGCCTCGTCGTCCGCTCCAAAAGAGAAGAGAGTAGAATGCTTTTCTCTTTATCAGACTACGAGGCTCGAACTCGCGGCTTTCATTCAGGGAAATTCCGAAGGAATTTCTGAAAGCTTCGGCAAGCCGAAGCTTTGCCTTGATCGTCCGCTCCAAAAGAGAAGAGAGCAGAATGCTTTTCTCTTTATCAGACTACGAGGCTCGAATTTGCGGCTTTGAATGGTGACATAGCCAAGCGGTAAGGCATGGGTCTGCAAAACCCTGATTCCCCGGTTCAAATCCGGGTGTCACCTCCAAAACAAAGAAAAATCTCCGGCATAACATGCTGGAGATTTTTCTTTGTTTTATTTACAGCATCATATATTTTTGATCTGCTTATAGGAGAAGCGCAAGGGTGTGCTTCGTTTTAAGCGAAAGCCATCGCTCTCTTTCCGGCGCATATAAACGCTTTGCACCAGTCCAAATCCCAAATACAAACAGGCTGCGGAGGAGCCGCCTGCGCTGAAAAAAGGAAGTGTAACACCCATGGCGGGGAGAAGTGTTAGACACATACCAATATTGGAAATGGATTGCAGGGCAACAAGGCCAAAGAAACCGAAGCAAATATACTTTCCCAAATCGTCCCGGGAAGAATGGGCCACGTGCAGGATCTTCAACAGGAATAGCAGCAGAAGTAAAATGATAAGGGAACAGCCAATAAACCCCAGTTCTTCTCCGGCAACTGAAAAAATGTAGTCACTGTGCTGAAAGGGAACGCTGTTATTTGCCACGCGGCCACCTTCAAACAGGCCTTGTCCTCTAAGGCGCCCGCTACCGATGGAGATCCTGCCTTGATACTGCTGATAGCCGTCATTTAACTGTACGGAAGAGTTTTCCAGATTAAATACGGCAATGAATCGGTTTTTTTGGTAGTCCTTGAGAACAAAGTTCCACAAAAGGGGCAGCGCGATCAATACAAGGCCGCCCAGTATGGCAAAATACCGCAGCTGAATTCCCGCGGAAAGGCTCATTGCCAGGAAAATGAAAAAGAATACGATCGTGGCGCCGGTATCTCCCTGCATTTCACAAAGCAAAAGCGGGACCAGGGCGTGTAGCCCTAGAAATACGATCTGTAAAGGATCCGTGATTTTGCCGCGTTTTTGTACGATATCGAGATGTTTGGCATAGGTCAAAATGAAAGCGATCTTGACCAGTTCTGAAGACTGAAAGGTTCTTCCACCGATACTGATCCACGCCTTCGCCGCAACGCCGCCGCCGCCGGTGACTTCTTCTCCGAAAAGAGCGGTGTAGATCATCAGAAAAATAGAAAAACCCGCGATCAGGTACCAGAAATTGGCAAGCTCTGAATAATCGATCAGCGAAACTACCACAGCGCCGATCACACCCAGGCCAATGGCAAAAAGCTGGGTGCGAAAATAATTGGCCTCTGTGGCCCGTGACACGCTTTTCAGCAGGATCAGGCTGTAAACGGAAATAAGCGCCAGCAGCAGCCACAAAACAATATCGGCGCGCCTGATGTAACTGAATAATCCCTTAAAACCTCGTTTTATCATAAAATGCTCTTTCTTTCCCCATGTGTTTTTCACGCTTCTATCTTTGTTTAGTATACCAGAAGAAAAAGGCCGCGGCAAGTTTTTTTACCCTTAGTCTTTACTATTCCGGCAAGATACTTTATAATTCATATAGAAAGGCAAAAATTCCATAGGCCGGTTCCGGCCGGAAAGGTATGAGAAACACATATGCTGACTGATATCGAAATCGCACAGGGGACAAGCCTGAAGCCTGTTTCAGAGATCGCGGCGGAGCTGGGGATCCGGGAAGAGGAACTGGAGCTTTACGGAAGGTATAAGGCTAAAATCAACGAAACTGCCTTTGCGCGTTTGGCGGAGAAGCCAGACGGAAAGTTGATTCTGGTAACAGCCATCAATCCGACGCCGGCCGGAGAAGGAAAGACCACTACCACGGCGGGCTTGGGCGAAGCCATGGCGAAAATCGGGAAAAAAGCAATCATCGCACTGCGCGAGCCCTCTCTTGGGCCGGTGTTCGGCGTAAAGGGCGGAGCGGCAGGCGGCGGCTATGCTCAGGTTTTGCCCATGGAGGATATCAACCTTCATTTCACAGGCGATATGCACGCGATCACCTCTGCGAATAACCTTTGCTGCGCTATGCTGGATAACCATATGCAGCAGGGAAACGCCCTGGGGATCGATCCCAGAAGGATCCTGATCAAACGCTGTTTGGATATGAACGATAGGGCCCTGCGAAATATTGTGGTGGGTCTTGGCGGAAAAATCAACGGTGTTCCCAGAGAGGACGGCTTTATTATCACGGTGGCTTCCGAAGTGATGGCGATCCTTTGTCTGGCACGGGATATGGAAGATTTGAAAAAGCGACTGGGAAATATTCTCATCGCCTACACATACGGCGGCGAGCCTGTTTACGCCCGGGATATCAAGGCGGAAGGCGCTATGGCGGCTTTGCTGCGGGACGCTGTCAATCCCAATCTGGTACAGACCATTGAAGGCACCCCCGCCATTATGCACGGTGGGCCCTTCGCCAATATTGCTCACGGCTGCAACTCTGTAAGAGCTACTCGGCTGGCGCTGAAGCTGGCGGATTATTGCATTACGGAGGCTGGCTTCGGCTCTGACCTGGGCGCGGAAAAATTCATGGACATCAAGTGCCGCATGGCTAAGCTGAAGCCCTCCTGCGTGGTGGTCGTGGCTACTGTTCGCGCGCTGAAGTATAACGGCGGAGTTTCCAAGGCGGAATTGGCAAATGAGAATGTGGAGGCGCTGAAAAAGGGCTCTGTGAATTTGAAGGCCCATGTGGAAAATATGCAAAAATTCGGCGTGCCCGTAGTGGTGGCGATCAATCGTTTTGGTACGGATACCGATGCTGAGCTTCAGGTCATTGACGATTGCTGCAAAGAGCTGGATGTTTCTTACGCCTTGTCCGAGGTGTTCGGAAAAGGCGGAGAAGGCGGCAGAGAACTGGCGGAAACTATTTGCCGTGTCATTGAGGAAAAGGAGGGGGAAACAAAGTTTGCTCCGATTTATTCCGATGAGCTTCCAGTAGAAGAGAAGATCAAGGCTGTGGCGGAAAAAATTTATGGAGCAGACAGTGTGCTCTTTACAAAGCAGGCGCAGAAATCCCTGCAAGAGATCAAAGCTCTGGGCGGGGATTCCATGCCGGTCTGTATTGCGAAAACCCAGTACTCTCTTTCCGACGATCCTTCTCTGCTGGGCAGACCCAGCGGGTTCCAGATCACGATCCGGGATCTGAAGCTTTCCAGCGGCGCGGGCTTTGTGGTAGCTTACGCGGGAGATATTATGACCATGCCTGGCCTGCCGAAAATTCCCGCCGCAGAAAAGATCGATGTAGACGAAAACGCAGTCATTCACGGCCTGTTTTGATGCGGCAGGAATTTATCACCCATTCTCCCGAGGAAACCAAGGGGCTGGCGGCCCGGCTTGCAAATCGGCTGCGGGGTGGGGAAGTGCTGGCCTTTACCGGAGGAATGGGTATGGGAAAAACTGCTTTTACTTCTGGCCTTGTTTCCGCTTTGGGCGCGGGAGATGTGGTTTCCAGCCCAACCTTTGCCCTTGTCAATGAATATGTGGGCAGGCTGACGGTAGAACATTTTGACATGTACCGCGTCACTGGCTGGGACGACCTGTATTCCACCGGCTTTTTCGATTATTTAGACACCGACTGTGTGCTGGTCATCGAGTGGAGCGAAAATATTGAGGCGGCGTTGCCGGAAAACACTTTATGGATCCATATTTGCCCCGGTACGACAGAAACGACGCGTGTGATCACGCTTGTGGGAGAGGGTTGGAAGGAGGTGCTGTGATATGCTGCTTTTGGCGATAGACTCTTCAGCTGGGCCTGCTTCAGCCGCTGTGCTGGAAGAGGAAAAATTGTTAGGCGAGTATTTTATCAACACAAAGCAAACTCACAGTCAAACGCTGCTTCCCATGGTGAAGAGCCTGCTGAAAGCTCTGGGAAAGAGCTGCGCGGAGCTTGACGCTCTAGCGGTTTCCCGTGGCCCGGGTTCTTTTACAGGCGTGCGTATCGGGATCTCCTGTATAAAGGGGCTTGCTATGCCGAACAACACGCCATGCTGCGGCGTTTCCACCCTGGAGGCCATTGCCATGCCGGGGCGGTATTATGACGGAGCTCTTGTCTGTGCGGTCATGGACGCCAGGTGCGGGCAGGTATATCAGGCGTTGTTTCGGGCGGAAGCGGGGGAGCTTCACCGTCTTACACCGGACAGAGCCTTGTCTGTTGCGGAGCTTTCGGAGGAATACAGAAAATACGGAAGCGATCTGATCCTGTTTGGAGATGGAGCTGCTCTATGCCATGAAGCCTTTCGGGAATGGGGAGCGCGTATCGCGCCGCCGGAGCTGCGGTTTCAGCATGCTTCTTCCGTGGCGCTTGCCGCTATGAAACAGCTTACGAAGGGGAATACGATCGCAGCTCAGGAGTTGGCGCCCGCCTATCTGCGGCTGCCACAGGCGGAACGGGAGCTGAAAAAGAAACAGGAGAAAGGGGAAAACGCACTATGAAGCTTGTGATAGGCTGCGATCACGGCGGCTTTGAATTGAAGGAAGCCGTTCGTGGCTATCTGGAGGAACACCACATCGATTATGAAGATTTCGGCGCCTTCAGCACAGAATCGGTGGATTACGCGCCGATCGCGGCAAAAGCCGCAAAGGCTGTAGCGGCCGGAAAGGCTGATTACGGTGTTTTGATTTGCTCTACTGGGATCGGAATTTCCATTGCGGCTAACAAGGTAAAGGGAATACGGGCGGCGCTGTGTACGAATACCTTTTGCGCTGAAATGACCCGCCGGCACAATAACGCCAATATTCTCTGTATGGGCGGCAAAGTGGTGGACCGGGAGACTGCCTTAAAAATGCTGGAACTTTTTCTTCACACAGAGTTTGAAGGCGGCCGCCACCAAAGGCGGATCGACCAGATCGCGCAGGTCGAAGAAGGAGCGCTGTAGTCAGGGAATAACCGTGCTGAAAGTTTTCGCACGGAAATAATAGGAGGAATCAGACGATGCAGGAAAACAAAAATATTTTCGTTATGGATCACCCGCTGATTCAGCACAAGCTGACCTTTTTGCGAGACAGCTCCACCGGAACCAAGCATTTCCGGGAGCTGGTCAATGAAATTGCCACGCTGATGTGCTATGAGGCTACGCGGGATCTTCCCTTGATGGACGTGGAGATCGAAACGCCCATGCAGAAAACCACTACCAAGGTGATTGCCGGGCGGAAGCTGGCGTTTGTTCCCATTCTTCGCGCTGGCTTGGGCATGGTGGACGGCATGCTGAACCTGGTTCCTTCCGCCAAGGTAGGCCATATCGGCCTGTATCGGGATCACGATACTCTAAAGCCCGTGGAGTATTACAATAAGCTGCCGCAGGATATCGAGGAACGTGACGTGATCGTACTGGATCCCATGCTGGCTACCGGCGGTTCCGCCATAGACGCTATCACCATCGTGAAGCGGAGCAAACCCAAAAGCATTAAATTCCTCTGCATCATTTCCGCTCCCGAAGGCCTGGAAGCACTGACAAAGGCTCATCCTGACGTACACATTTACTGTGCCGCTGTGGATGAGAAGTTGAATGAAAACGGATATATTCTTCCTGGCTTGGGCGACGCCGGAGACCGGATCTTCGGTACCATCTGATTTTCTGAGCTGACTCGAAGCTGTAGATACTGAATTTTAAAGGTATCCGCAGCTTCTTTGTTTATTTTTTCATTTTTCTTTGAAAATTTGGGTAAACGTGATATAATATCCAAAAGAGCATGCGGATATTATAAAATTAAAATTGCCTTGCCCAGTTTGTGCTTCGCATAACGGGCAATCGGTTCATTAGCACCGAAGAATAAATGGTGCTTTTTTGGTTCACAAAAGCACCGGACTTCTCCGGAATGGTTTGAAGCATATGATGTGTGTTGGAAGAAAGCATACCGCCTGCTTTTTGCGGGAATATTTATACAAAGCTTTGCTTCAAAGGAAGGGCAAATAAATATGAGTGAAAATAGAATTTGGCAGGTGGGCAGGGCCGCCGTATTGAGAAGCTATACGGATCCGCGCTTCAAAACCATGAAAGTATCGGTCAACATGCTGCTGCCCCTCAAACAGGAGACGGCCGCGCTGTATGGGATTTTGCCCAGCCTGGTTACCAGGGCAACGAGGGAATACCCGGATTTTGCTTCCTTGAACCGGAAGCTTTCCAAGCTGTACGGCGCTTCTCTTCGTTCCGGGGTTCGGAAAATAGGGGAGTTTCAGTGCTTGACTCTGGCCGCCGATGGGATCTCCAGCCGGTATGCTTTTGGCGGGGACAATATGTTTGCGGAGCTTTCCGGGCTTCTTTTCAGCGCGCTATTTTCCCCGCTTACCGATGCGGCGGGGTTGTTTCCCGAAGAGAATTTTCGCCAGGAACAGCGTCAGCTTTTAGAGCTGAAGGACGCTGAGTTCAGCGATAAGATCACCTATGCGCACCAGCGCTGTGAAGAGCTTCTTTTCGCGGGACAAAGCGCCGGAGTGGACCGTTATGGAAGCAAAGAGGAGATTGCGGGACTGGATCGTGCAAAGCTGACAAAAGCCTGGAATGAGGTTCTTTCTTCCGCAAGGTTTGAGATCTTTGTTTTGGGGGATTGCGAACCGTCTCCCGAGCTGTTTCAGGAAAAATTCTCCCAGGTCGGCATGCCCCATATACTAAGGGTAGCGCCTTTTGTCCGTCCACAGGCTTTAAAAAAGGAAACCGAAACGCAGGCGGTGACGCAGTCAAAACTTTCCATGGGATTTCGTGCGGACGCTTTACCAGAGGAGTCGCCGCTGTTCCAGTTGATGAACGCCGTTTTCGGCGGCACGCCCAGTTCCAAGCTGTTTCAGCATGTTCGGGAGAAGATGGGGCTTTGTTATTACTGTTCCTCTCTTTATGCTGTTTCCGCACGGGCTCTGTTTGTGGAAAGCGGCGTGGAAACGGAAAATCTGGAGCAGGCGGAGGAAGAGATCCTGCAGCAGCTTCGTGAAATGCAGGAAGGGCATATTTCTGAAGAAGAGCTTCTGTCCGCCAAGCTGCGGCTCTGTGATTCCTTCCGTTCTGTGGGAGATTCCCTATCCGCGGTGGAAACCTGGAATTTGGGACAGACCTTTTCGGAAACTCCGGTCACTCCGGAGGAGGCGGTGGAACAGGTCATGGGCTATTCGAAGGAGCAGGTGACGGAGGCCGCCCAAAAGCTGGTTCCCGCTGTGGTATACCGCTTGAAAGGAAGTGAAAACGGCTGATATGGAACTTCAAACAATAACGAGCAAACGGACCGGAGACTGTTATTATAAGCTGAAGCACCCTACCGGGCTGGATATTTTTCTCTATCCCAAGGCGGGAAGCTCCACGACCTATGCTGTTTTAGGTACGAAATACGGCTCTATTGACAACTGCTTTCAGCGTGACGATGAAACCGAGCCGGTGACGGTTCCCGCGGGGATCGCTCATTTTCTGGAGCACAAGCTTTTTGAAAGCGAGGACGGAGACGCGTTTCAGAGATACGCGAAAACCGGGGCCAGCGCCAATGCCGCCACGGAATTTGAATCCACCTGTTATCTGTTTTCCTGTACGGACCGGCTTTACGAATCTCTTGAGATCCTGCTGGATTTTGTGCAGTCCCCCTATTTTACAGAGCAAACCATAAAAAAGGAGCAGGGGATCATTGGGCAGGAGATCAGAATGTATGACGACGACCCCCAGTGGAGGGTCATGTTCAATTATCTTCAGGCCATGTATCACACGCATCCGGTACGGATCGATATTGGAGGCACCATAGAGAGCATTGCGCAGATCACACCGGAGCATCTTTATCGGTGCTATCGCACCTTTTACAATTTGAACAATATGGCGCTGGCTGTTTCCGGAAATTTCCAGGTGGAAAAAGTGCTGGAGGTATGCGACAGCACCTTGAAGCCCTCCGAGCCGATCCAGGTAAAGCGTGTTTTCCAGCCGGAACCGGAAACTGTTGTTTCTCCCTATGTGGAGCAGCGGCTTTCCGTGGCGATGCCCTTGTTTCAGTTTGGCTATAAGGAATCTATCCAGGGTGCTTTAAAGGAACGGGATATTGCCGCTGTGGAGATCCTGCTGGAGATATTGGCCTCCGATGCTTCTCCCTTGTTCCATTCCCTGCTGGAGCGGGGGCTTGTAAACGAATCCAGCTTTGGATACGAATATTTTGAAGGGACAGGCTATGCCACCGTCATGTTCAGCGGGGAATCGAAGGATCCGCAGGCAGTGGCTGACGCCATTTCGGCGGAGTTTCAGCGGCTTTCCGAGGAGGGGATATCGGAAGAAGTATTTGAATATTCCAAGCGTGCCGTTTACGGAGAGATCATCGCGGCCCTGAACAGTACCTCCAGTATCTCCAACGCTTTGATCAGCTTCTCCTTAAAGGGCAGAGAGCTTTTTACCTATATTGATACTCTTGTACAGCTAAAGCTGGAAGAGGTTCAGAAAAAGCTTTCCCTGTTTGAGAAGGAAAAAAGCGTGCTGTCCGTTGTTCGCCCGCTTTAAAAACGGTTTTACAGAAAGGAACTTTAGCGTATGAATCATGTTGTGGACTTTCCCGGGCTCGGGATCACTTTTGTTGTACAGGAGGTTGCCTTTTCTATCGGCAGCTTTCAGGTGCGTTGGTACGGCATTATTATCGCTGTTGGTTTTTTGTTGGCGATTTTATATGCGGCCCGTAGCGCAAAGAAGATGAATATTGATATGAACAGGCTGATAGATGCTGTTTTAGTGGGACTGATCGGCAGTGTTATCTGTGCCCGCCTGTACTATGTCATTTTTTATCCGGGAGATAAATACTGGAAAAACCCCATGGAGATCCTGAAAATACACGAAGGTGGTCTGGCGATTTACGGCGGTATCATCGGCGCGATGCTTTTCGGCGGCATTATGGCAAAGATCCGGAAATTGAAGGTGCCCGCGGTGTTAGATCTGGCGGCTTTGGGCTTTTTGATCGGCCAAGGTGTTGGGCGCTGGGGGAACCTGGTAAACCAGGAGGCCTTCGGAACAGCAACAGACTTGCCTTGGGGTATGTACAGTGATAACACCGCGCTTGTAGTTCCCGGCAGTCCTGTGCACCCATGTTTTCTCTATGAATCTCTTTTGTGCTTTTTGGGCTTTCTTCTGCTTCACATTTTCACCCGGAAATTCCGCCGCTATGACGGACAGACCTTTCTGCTGTACATAGTGTGGTACGGCGCTTGCCGTTTCTTTATCGAGGGCCTGCGTACAGACAGTCTGATGCTGCATTTTGTAAATCTGCGGGTCTCTCAGGTACTGGCCGCGGTTTGTGTACTGGTGGGCTTGATCCTGCTGTTTGTGTTCCGGCACAAGACCAGCCTGACCGGGTGCGGCAGTTATCGGGTTATGGAGGGAGTGGGAATTGCCGATTCCTCCAATGACTCAGATGGAGAGTTCAGTACGATCTTCGGCGATCTTGCTCCGGAGGAATTCTCCCTGGAAGAAAAGCCGGAAGAGGCTTCTAAAGAAAGTGCAGAGGCTGCCGAGGAAACACACGAAGAAAAGTAACGGGGAAGGAATTCCGCATGGCGATTTTGATCGATGGGAAAAAGGTTTCCGCCGCTGTAAAAGCAGAGGTTTCTGAAGAAGCGGCAAAGCTAAAAACAAAGGGGATCTTCCCCGGACTGGCTGTGGTGCTGGTGGGAGATGATCCCGCGTCCAGAATCTATGTCAATAACAAGAAAAAGGCGTGTGAAGCAACGGGCATTTATTCTGAGGAATATGCTCTGCCCAAAAACACCACACAGGAAGAGCTGCTGGCACTGATCCACAAACTCAATGAAAAACCGGAGATCCACGGCATTTTAGTGCAGTCGCCTCTGCCTGAGGGGTTGGACGAGGCCGCTGTTGTAGAGACAATTTCCCCACAGAAGGATGTGGACGCTTTTCACGCTTATAACGTGGGAAAGCTGATGCAGGGCAGACCGATTTTCCAGCCCTGTACCCCTGCGGGTGTGATCGAGTTGATTCGTTCCACCGGTACCGAGATCGCGGGGAAAAATTGTGTTGTGATCGGGCGCAGTGATATTGTGGGAAAACCAATGGCCATGCTTTTGCTCCATTGCAGCGGTACGGTTACCATCTGCCACAGCGGAACGAAAGATCTGAAGGAGCATTGCTCCCAGGCGGATATTCTGGTGTCCGCGGTGGGAAAGGCCGGGTTTGTCACTGGGGATATGGTAAAGCCCGGCGCGGTGGTGATCGATGTGGGAATGAACCGGGATAACTCCGGAAAACTTTGCGGCGATGTGGATTTTGTCCAGGTGGAGCCGCTGGTCTCTTATCTTACGCCAGTTCCCGGCGGCGTAGGACCTATGACCATCGCAATGCTGATGCGCAATACGATAACTGCTGCCAAGCTCCAAAATGGAATGGCGCTTTGACGGGAGATGTCTTTTTATGGGAAAGCTGTTGGATCAGATCCATGCTCCGCAGGATCTGAATGGGTTTACAGAGGAAGAATTGTCGGCGTTATGTGAGGAAATGCGTCAGGTTATTATCGAAACCGTTTCGGATAACGGTGGGCACTTGGCGTCCAATTTAGGTGTGGTGGAGCTCACCGTGGCGCTGGCACTGGCTTTCGAGCCCCTTCAGGATACCATTATATGGGATGTGGGCCACCAGAGCTACCCCTATAAGCTGCTGACCGGACGATATGAACAGTTTTCCTCTATTCGCCGGGAAGGGGGCTTGTCCGGCTTTCCGTGCACAGAAGAGAGTGAATATGATAAATTTACTACCGGTCACAGCAGCACTTCCATTTCATCAGCCCTGGGGATTTCTGAAGCCAATCATTTGCAGGGACGCGATGGTTACGCAGTAGCGGTGATCGGAGACGGTGCCCTTTCCGGCGGGCTTGCTTATGAGGGCTTGAATAATGCGGGACGCCTTCATCGGAATCTCATCGTCATTTTGAACGACAACAAAATGTCCATCTCCCGCAACGTGGGTTCTATGGCCCGCTATTTGACCTATATCCGCACAAAACCCACCTATATCAAAATAAAGAGCAATCTGGAGAGCACCCTGAAAAAGTTGCCTGTGATCGGCGGAGTTGTTTCCGCGGTTCTCAGGCATATCAAAAAGAATGTAAAGAAGCTTTTTTATAATTCCACTATTTTTGAAGATTTCGGTTTCGCATACTACGGCCCCTTTGACGGCCACAATATCCGGGAGCTTCGGGAAACTCTGGAAAGCGCAAAGCTCATTCAAAAGCCAGTGCTGCTTCATGTGCGTACCTATAAGGGAAAGGGCTATCAGTACGCCGAGCAGGCCCCCAGTATTTATCACGGGCTTTCCGGTTTCGATGTTTCCACAGGAAGCACAGGAGAAAAGCCCCAAAGCTTTTCTGATATTTTCGGACAAGCCATATGTCAGTTAGCGGAAGAAAACCCAAAGCTTTGCGCGATCACCGCGGCAATGCAGGACGGAACCGGCCTTTCAGGCTTTCGGGAACGGTTCCCCGAACGCTTTTTTGATGTGGGGATCGCCGAAGAGCATGCCGTTACCTTTGCGGGGGGTCTGGCGGCGGGAGGAATGCTGCCTGTATTTGCGGTATACTCCACTTTTCTGCAGCGTTCTTATGACGAATTGATCCACGATGTGGCTCTTCAAAATTCTAAAGTGATCCTGGCGATCGACCGCGCCGGAGTGGTGGGCGAGGACGGAAAAACCCACCAAGGTCTCTTTGACGCCGCTTATTTGCAGACTGTTCCAAACACTACGGTATATTCTCCCGCCTTTTTTGAAGAGCTTCGCTTACAGCTTTCTTTACTGTCCCGGCAGGGAACGGGCCTTTGTGCCGTTCGGTATCCCAGAGGCCGGGAGCTATATAAGCCAGATTGGTTTCAGGACACCGCCGAAACCTTTCAGGTATATGGCGAGCGCGGGGGCTCTCCTGTATGTATCGTCACCTACGGTCGCATTTTTTCCTTCGCGGCGGAAGCAATGGAACGCCTCAAGACTTCCGGGATCCCGGTGAAGCTAGTCAAGCTGAACCGGATCATTCCCATTGATCCCGCTTCCGTAGAAGCGACACTGCCATGTCGTCAGGTGTTCTTTTTTGAAGAGGGCGTCTGCCGTGGAGGGATCGGAGAGCACTTTTCCTTTTTGCTCAGCCAACACGGCTTCCAGGGCAAGTATTTCCTTCAGGCAATTCAAAATCCGTTTCTTGAGCATGCGCCCATGTTCCGCTGTCTGGAAAAATTGGAGCTGAATACGGAAGGATTCGAAGGTATCGTGCGAAAAGAGTATCGCATGGGGGAAGGAGCTGTTATTTCTGAAAAAGAGGCTTGATGTTTTGGTCGTGGAGCAGGGCTTGGCGGAAAGCAGGGAAAAGGCCAAAGCGGTGATCATGTCCGGCCTTGTTTATGCGGACCATCAAAAAGCGGATAAGCCGGGAGACCTGTTTCCCGAGGATATTTCTCTGGAGCTTCGCGGAACAGGCCTGAAATATGTAAGCCGGGGCGGCTTGAAGCTGGAAAAGGCTGTTTCTGAGTTTTCTCTGGAGCTTTCCGGCTTTGTTTGTATGGATATCGGTGCTTCTACCGGCGGCTTTACAGACTGTATGCTGCAAAACGGGGCAAAAAAAGTATATGCGGTAGATGTGGGATATGGACAGCTTGCCTGGCGGCTTCGCACAGACAACAGGGTAGTCAATTTGGAGCGTACTAATGCCCGCTATCTGACAGAAAAGGAAATTCCGGAAAAAATAGACTTTTTTTCCGTCGATGTGTCCTTTATTTCCCTGACTCTGATCCTTCCCGCGCTGCGGCCTTTGCTGGCGGAATCCGGACGCGCTGTGTGCCTGATCAAGCCTCAGTTTGAGGCTGGGCGGGAAAAGGTAGGCAAAAAGGGTGTGGTGCGTGATCGTGAAGTACACCGGGAAGTGATCGAAAAGATCCGGAATTTCGCTTTATCGAATGGATTTTCCGTGTTAGGTCTTACTTTTTCTCCTGTAAAGGGACCGGAAGGAAATATTGAATACCTGATCTATCTTCAGCGGACGGAGACGCCTTTACAGGAAGCTTCTGTGCCCTCTGCCGCGTCAATTGTGGAAAGTTCTCACCTGGCATTGGATCGATAAAACGCCTAAAAGGAGACAGGATCTGTGAAAATTGCGGTAGTGCCAAATTTGACCAAAAAAGAGGCTATGGCCTGTACAGAAGAAACCGTTGCTATTTTGGAATCCCATGGGTGTGAGGTTTTATTAAAATCTGACCTTTTTGATGCCAACGGTGTTTACCGAGAATCCTCAGAGGATTCTTTGCATTCCTGCGATATGTTTATTGCTATTGGCGGAGACGGCACCATTATCCATACGGCGAAGCTTGCCGCAAGCTTTGATAAGCCCATTCTCGGAATCAACGCCGGAACTCTTGGGTTTACCGCAGGGGTGGAAAGAAATGAACTTTCACTGCTTCTCAATTTGCTGAATGGGAAATATCGGGAAGAAAAGCGCCTGATGCTGGAGGTTCAGTTTATCTCCAGGGAAGCTGTCACTTTTCACAGAGCGTTGAACGACGCGGTAGTGGCCGGGGAGCTTTCCACCATTATTGATTATCAAATGGCGTTAGGCGAAAACCGGGGCTATCATTACCGGGCAGACGGCTTCATTGTCGCTACTCCTACCGGCTCCACCGCGTATTCTCTTTCTGCCGGCGGGCCGGTGATACAGCCGGATATGGACTGTTTGGTCTATACCCCCATTTGTCCTCACTCTCTGTTTAATCGAAGCGTTGTTTTCGGGGGAGATACCAGACTGACCGTTTCCATTCCGGAGAATGTGCATCAGCTGTTTCTCATGGTGGACGGAGAAACGCCGATCCCCTTACGGTCCGGGGATCAACTGGTCTTTTCCCGCTCTGAACGCGTTGCCAGGTTTCTGAAGCTGGACCGGAAAGATTTCTATGATATTTTGAATCAAAAAATTATTGAGACTCGATAACAGATCTTGTTGCGACAAAAATCACTGTTGAAAGGAATGAAGGGCCCTATGAAAACCAGAAGGCACGCTAAAATACTGGAACTGATCAAGGAGCATGATATCGACACACAGGACGAGCTTCTCAATTATCTCAGAGAAAGTGGCTTTGACGTAACGCAGGCCACGGTTTCCCGGGATATTAAGGAGCTGCGCCTGGTAAAAACGCTTTCCCGCACGGGAAATTACAAATATTCTACTGGTAACGATACCAGCAGCGACATGTCCTCCAAATTTTATTCACTGTTTTCAGACTCTGTTATTTCCGTGGAGACAGCCCAGAACCTGCTTGTGATCAAATCTATGAACGGCATGGCCCAGGCGGTTTGTGCGGCAATGGACGCGGCGTATCCGCAGCACTTTGTAGGGACCCTGGCCGGAGACGACACCATCTTTATCGTGTGCCGGGACGAAACGGTTGCCTTGGAAACGCAGGAAGAATTCCGAAAATTGATACACAGGTGATCAAACATGCTCGCACAACTTTTTATCAACAATATCGCGGTCATTGAGAAGGCTTCTATTGACCTGGAAACCGGCTTTACTGTACTTACCGGTGAAACCGGCGCGGGAAAGTCCATTATTATTGACGCGATCCATGCGGTACTGGGAGAACGCACCTCGAAAGAGCTGGTGCGCACCGGCACGGAAACAGCGTCTGTTTCCGCTCTGTTTACCGCGCTGGATCCGGATATACTGAAGGTGCTGGACAGCTTTTCTGTTCCCAGAGAGGAAGGGGATTCCTTGTTGATTCAGCGGGAGATCCGGCTGGAGGGCCGTTCGCTTTGTAAGCTGAACGGTATGCCCGCTACCGTTTCCATGCTCCGGGAATTGGGCCCCCGGCTCATCAGCATTCACGGGCAGCATGAAAGCTATGAGCTTTTGTCTCCGGAGGTCCACATGACTTATCTGGACAGCTTCGGCGGTCTGGAAACGCTTCTTCAGAAATATCAGGAAAGCTATCACGCTTTGCGCCGTATTCAACAAAGGCTGGAGGCTTTTCACACCGATGAGGGGGAAAAGGCCAGAAGGCTGGATCTGCTGCGCTATCAAATTGAGGAACTGGAGAATGCTGCCTTACAGCCCGGAGAGCGGGCGGAACTTATCCAGCAGAGAGATCTTATTCATAACAGTGAGAAAATCGCCTCCGCATTGGAGCGGGTCAAAGGTCTGCTGATCGGAGATGAAAACAGCGATGGCCTGTTGTCCGGCTTATCCCAGGCTGCTTCCGAGCTGGAAAGAGCCTCTCAATATTTGCAGGAAGCGGAAGAACCCGCGCAAAAGCTGCGGGACGCCGGGTATCTTTTGGAAGACGTAGAATCCTCTTTGCAAAGTATGGGGATAGACTTTGATCCCGCACAGCTGGAAGCTATCGAAGACCGTCTGGACCTTCTCTACCGCCTGAGCTTAAAATATGGGGACACGGAAGAAAAAATGCTCGAATTCCTGGAACATTGTAAAAAAGAGCTCCATGAGATCGAGTTTTCCGATGAAGCCAGAGAAGAGCTGGAAGCGGAGTATGAAGCGGAAAAGAAAAGAGCCATCGCTTTGGCAAAAGAGCTGTCTGAAAAAAGAAAGCGGGCTTCCGGCATGTTTGTAGAGATGGTAAAAAAGGAGCTTTCTTTCCTGAATATGCCGGGCATTGAATTTCTCACAGAAACAGAACGGGTTCCGCTTTACTCCATGGGCTGCGATAAAATGCAGTTTCTTGTTTCCGCCAATAAGGGAGAGCCGCCGAAGTCCATGTCAAAAATAGCTTCCGGCGGGGAATTGTCCCGCATCATGCTGGCAATCAAAACGGTGCTTTCCGGGAAGGACAAGGTAGATACCTTGATCTTTGACGAGGTGGATACCGGCATCAGCGGCGCGGCCGCCAACAAGGTAGGGCAGAAGCTGAAGCAGGTCTCGAAAAACCGACAGGTGCTGTGTATTACTCACCTGGCGCAGATCGCGGCGCTGGCGGACCATCATCTTCAAATCAGCAAGCATGTGGAGCAGGGAAGGACCTTTACAGGCGTACTTCCCCTGGATTTTGAGGGAAGAAAGCAAGAGCTTGCCCGGATCATCGGCGGTGAAAGCGTTACGGAGCTTCAACTGAAAATGGCGGAGGAAATGCTTCAAAGGGCTTGACATTTGAAAAGACCCGCTTTATAATAGCACTCAATGGCAATGACGGAACAAAGTAGGCGCTGTTCTGATTGGTAAAGAGAGCCCGCGGCCGGTGAAAACGGGACCATGGCAGAGCTGAAGTTACTTTCCCGAGCCGCTTCCCTGAACAAATGAGTAGGGGACAGCCGATTGACAGCCGTTATCCTGTCAGGGCATGAAGTGCCCGTTGAGGCCGTGGCTGTAAGGTCACGGTGAACTGAGGTGGTACCGCGGTTTTGATCGCCCTCTGCATGTTTGCAGAGGGCTTTTTCTGTTTTCCGAAAGGAGGCTGTGAGGTGATTCATTTGCAAAAGGTCGGTGCGGAGCATGGAAAAGAACTGTTTGAAATGCGAAAAAGGGCGTTTCTGCCGCTTTTGGAGCGGTATCAGGATTACGACACAAATCCCGCGGCGGAAAGCTGGGAAAAATTTCAGCGCTTCTTCCTGGAGAGCAGCGACAATTACCTGATCTGTCTTGGAGAACTGCCTGTGGGCGCCCTGAGGGTTGTCCAATTGGCGGAAGGCGAATATAGGCTATCTCCCATTTCCGTTTTACCGGAATATCAGGGCAACGGTTATGCCCAACAGGCCGTCAGAGAAATGGAAAAGCTGTATCCCCAGGCAAAAAGCTGGAGCCTGGACACGATCAAGCAGGAGCCCAAGCTGATCCATTTTTATGAGAAGCTGGGGTATTGTCAAACGGGAAAAGAGGATCGGATCAAGGCGGGTATGGATCTGGTTTTTCTGGAAAAACATCTTTAAAGGAGAAAGGACGAAGAAACCATGGAGATTTATGAGGAATTAAAAGCCCGGGGACTGATCGCACAGGTCACCAATGAGGAAGAGATCCGGAAAATGGTCAATGCGGGAAAGGCTGTGTTCTATATCGGATTTGACTGCACCGCGGACAGCCTGACCGCCGGCCACTTTATGGCGCTGACGCTGATGAAGCGTCTGCAGATGGCGGGAAACCGCCCCATTGCCCTGATTGGCGGAGGAACCACCATGATCGGCGATCCCAGCGGACGGACGGATATGCGGAAAATGCTGACCATCGAAGACATTGATCACAATGCCGCCTGCTTTCAGCGCCAGATGGAGAGCTTCATTGAGTTTGGCGACGGAAAGGCCCAGATGATCAACAATGCCGACTGGCTTTTGAAGCTGAACTATGTGGAGCTTCTCCGGGAAGTTGGCGCCTGCTTCTCCGTTAACAATATGCTGCGGGCGGAGTGTTACAAGCAGCGCATGGAAAAGGGCCTTTCCTTCCTGGAGTTCAACTACATGATCATGCAGAGCTATGACTTCTACCATCTGTTCCAGAAGTATGGCTGCAACATGCAGTTCGGTGGCGACGACCAGTGGAGCAATATGTTGGGCGGCACGGAACTGATCCGCCGGAAGCTGGGGAAGGACGCTCATGCTATGACCATTACGCTGCTGACCGACAAGGATGGAAAAAAGATGGGGAAAACCGCTGGAAACGCTGTATGGCTGGATCCCAACAAGACCTCGCCTTTTGAATTCTATCAGTACTGGCGCAACGTGTACGACGCCGATGTGCTCAAATTCCTGAGAGTGCTCACCTTCCTGCCCTTGGAGCAGATCAATGAAATGGATCATTGGGAAGGGGAAAAGCTCAATGAGGCAAAGGAGATCCTTGCCTTTGAACTGACAAAAATGGTTCATGGGGAAGTGGAGGCACAGAAGGCCCAGGAGGGGGCAAGAGCCCTGTTCGGTGCCGGAAGGAACACGGAAAACATGCCCACAACAGAGCTTTCGGAAACCGATTTGGCAGATGGGAAAATCGGAATTTTAGATTTGATGCTGAAGGCTGGGCTGATCCCCTCCAAGGGCGAGGGACGCAGGCTGGTACAGCAGGGCGGTGTGTCTGTCAACGATGAAAAGGTGACAGACATTGCGAAGGAATTCAGTGCCGAGGAGCTTTCCGGAGAGCAGTTTATTTTGAAAAAAGGAAAAAAGGTATTCCACAAGATCATTCTGAAATAAAAGAATGCCTGAACGCACGGATAGAAAAGAGGAAGCCTCCGCCGGTATCGGAAGCTTCCTCTTTTTTGTTTTGTTCTTTCAGGCCATGGCCTTTGTAATGGCGTGATACACGGTATCAAAGTCCGCTTCTGTCACCAGAAGGGAAATTTCCACTTCTGAAGTGGTGATCAACCGAATATCGGCGTCTGTTTCCTGAATGGCGTTAAACACCTTGGCGGCAATGCCGGGTGTGTTTTTCATAATGGGGTCGTATACGGAAATTTTGTGATTCACACTGCTGACGATCACATTGACCTTTGTTTCCTTTTTCAGTGCGGAAACAAAGGAAAGAATATCAATGAGATCCTGATCGGAAATCGTAAAGGAAAGCCCGGTCAAGGCCCCATGAGTAGGAGCCATGGAGATCATATCGATATTGATCTCATAGCGGGAGATCGCATCAAAGATCTTGGCAATGGAATTCGCGTTGGCGGGAAATCCCTGTAAGGTGACAAGGGTAATATTATCAACCGTGCTGATGGTAGTAGAGCTGCTCATATTTCACGTCCTCCTCAAATCAGATCCGACATATCGTAAAGCCCCGGTTTCTGCTGCTTCATAAATACGGCCGCCTGTACCGCGCCGGAGGCAAACAGCTCTTTTGACTGAGCAGAGTGAGAAAGGGTAAGAACCTCATGGAGCCCGGAAAAAATCACCTGGTGCTCTCCCACAATCGTACCGCCACGCACGGAATGAAGGCCAATTTCGCTTTTTTCCCGTTTCTTTCTCTGGGAATGCCGGTCATAGGTATATTTCATCCGATCCTGACGCACCTCGTTGATGGCGTCCGCCAGCATAAGAGCAGTACCGCTGGGAGCGTCCAGCTTCTGGTTATGGTGCATCTCCACGATCTCCACATCGAAGGATTCCCCCAGAACAGCCTCTGCCTTTTTTACCAGTTCAATCAGCAAATTGATGCCGAGAGACATATTGCGGGAATAGAAGATGGGAAGAGCTTTGGAAGCCTCGTGGATCCGCTCCACCTGTTCCCGGTCATAGCCTGTGGTGCACAATACCGCGGCGGTGCCCGGGTGAAGCCTGCAATATTCCAAAATCGGCTCCAGGGCTGTCGGGTGTGAAAAGTCGATCAGCACATCGGCGGGCTCTGTTACCTCAGAGGGGACGGTATAAATGGGAAAGTCACTGTGCGGGGATTTTGCGACATCTACACCGGCCACAACGCGGCAATCCTCCCGATTTTGGATCGCGGCCTGTACCGCAGCCCCCATTTTTCCGGCACAGCCGCACAAAATCACATCAGTCATATCTGGATTGATTCCTTTCCTTATCACTTCCTGAGCCCTGAAACTATTAGAGCATTCCGTGTTTTTTCAAAAGAGCTTCCAGTTTTTCCGAATTGGCGTTTGTCATAGTCGTTAGCGGCATACGGCAGAAATTTGTACTGATCCGCCCCATGCGGCACAGCGCCTCTTTCACAGGAATGGGATTGACGTCCATAAAAAAGCCGTCCATCAGATCGAGATATTCCGCATTGAGCCTCCGGGCGGTCTCCAGGTCTCCCCGGAGCATGGCGGTGGAAAGCTCGTGCATCTGCCTGGGAAGGGCATTGGAAAAAACAGAAATGATGCCTTTTCCGCCCAGCGCCATAATGGGGAGGGTCTGATTATCTTCTCCGGAATAAACCGTCAGCTCATCTCCGCACAAAGCGAGAGTGCGGGCAACGGAGGCGGTATCTCCGTTTGCCTCCTTTACGGCTGTAATATAAGGATTTTTTGAAAGCTTCTGATAGGTAGCGGGCTGGATATTACACCCGGTACGGATGGGAACGTTATAGAGAATGCAAGGCATCCTTACGCTGTCTGCAATATAGCTGAAGCTTTCCTCCAGTCCTTTTTGAGAGGTCTTATTATAGTAGGGGGTAACAAGCAGCAAACCATCTACCCCCAGCTTTTTGGCCTCCAGCGACAGCTCCACACAAAAGCGGGTATCGTTGCTGCCCGTGCCGGCGATCACGGGAACGCGCCCGCGCACCTTTTCTGTAATAAATGCGATGGTTTTCAAATGCTCTTCCGCCGTCATGGTAGCGGCTTCACCTGTAGTCCCGCAGGCGATGATCGCGTCGATGCCGTTTTCGATCTGGAATTCCACCAGCTGTTCCAGCTCTTCCCAAAGAATATTGCCATTCTGGTCAAAGGGCGTGACCAGCGCGGTTCCGGCGCCGGTAAAAAGCAGTTTTTTCATAAGGCAGGAAACCTCCGAAGTCTATAATCAATCGAAATAGCCCAGCTTGCACAGCAGCTCTGCCATAAGCACACCGCCGCCGGCAGCGCCGCGCAGGGTATTGTGAGAAAGACAGACAAATTTATAATCGTACTGGGTATCGGGCCGGAGACGGCCGATAGAAACCGCCATGCCGCCTTCCAAATCCCGATCCAGCCTGGTCTGAGGGCGGTTTTCTTCTTCAAAATAGTGAAGGAATTGCTTCGGAGCGCTGGGCAGCTCCAATTCCTGGGCAGGCCCCCTGAATTCGTTCCATCTGCGAATGATCTCCTCCTTGGAGGCCTTTTGTTCCATGGAGAAGAACACCGCCGCCATATGGCCGTCAGATACCGGCACGCGCAGGCACTGCGAGGTAATAGAGGGCTTCTGCGCATTGACGATCACGCCGTTTTCCACCTTACCCCAGATCTTCATGGGCTCCTGCTCGGATTTTTCTTCCTCGCCGCCGATATAGGGGATCACGTTGTCGATGATCTCCGGCATGGTTTCAAAAGTCTTTCCAGCGCCGGAAATCGCCTGGTACGTGCAGGCCAGCACCTTCGTGATGCCAAGATCCAGCAGAGGGTGGATCGCGGGCACATAGCTCTGCAAAGAGCAGTTGCTTTTTACCGCGATAAAGCCTTTTTTGGTACCCAAACGCTTCCTCTGTGTTTCAATGACCTGCGCATGGTCGGCATTCAGCTCCGGAACGATCATGGGAACATCCGAATCGCCCCGGTGCTGCTTGTTGTTGGAGATAACAGGGCATTCCTTTTTGGCGTAGGCCTCTTCCAAAGCCCGGATCTCTTCCGATTTCATATTGACAGCACAAAAAACGAAATCCACAAGGGAGACGATTTGATCCATATCCTTTTCCGCGTCATAAACGGGAAGCTCGCTCATGGAGGAGGGCAGAGGCGATTTCATAGCCCAGCGCCCCTCTACGGCCTCCCGATATGTTTTTCCGGCTGAATTGGCGCTGGCCGCCAGCGCCGCTACTTGAAACCAGAGGTGATTTTCTAAAATGGTGGCAAAGCGCTGCCCAACCATTCCGGTGCACCCGATAATTCCTACCCGATACTGCTTCATCTTGCAACATCCTTTCTGAAAATTGCTCAAACTGAGATTTGCTTGAAAAAAGAGAATTTACTTTTTCTGACAAACCTTTGGAGAAAAAACAGAAAAACCGGTTGAAAACCGGCTGCCAATCTTTTATAATGAAACTGCTGCTTTTTCGGGAAAGTCCCCAAAAATCAATAGCGCTCCATCGAAAAGATGGCAGCCGCAGGGCTGTTTACCGCTGCAGCCAGGAGCTGCTTGCCGGGCAGACTCCTTCGGCGGATTTCCCTTTCACACAATTTCACAGGTTTCGGCAACCTCTATTCTGATACTTTTGAAAGCCGCGCCTCTATTTCTTTTATCATACCTTAGTTTCTCCCCGTTGTCAATTTTTCGGTCTTACATTCTATGAATTTTTTGGAAAACTGGTGCTAAAGCAAAAGAAAAACGGGTAATCGGCCCCTGAGAAAGGAAAGCTTATGGAAAGCAAGATGAAAACCAGCGATTTTAATTTTGAGCTGCCGGAGGAGCTGATTGCTCAGACACCTGTAGAACCCAGGGACAGCTCGCGTCTGATGTGCCTTGACAAAAGCACTGGGGAGATAGAGCACCATCGGTTTCGGGATATCGTGGATTTTTTAAACCCGGAGGATTGTCTGATCCTAAACGATTCCCGTGTGCTTCCTGCACGTATCTACGGAGTAAAAGACGATACAGGGGCTCATGTGGAATTTCTTTTGTTGGAAAACAAAGAAAATGATATCTGGGAGGTCCTCGCAAAACCGGGAAAAAGAGCGAAAAAAGGAAGTACCTTCACCTTTGGCGACGGCCTTCTGCGCTGTGAAGTGGTCGATGTTTTGGAGGATGGCGGCAGGCAGATCCACTTTACATACACCGGCGTGTTTTTTCAGCTTTTGGATCAGATCGGCCAAATGCCTTTGCCGCCCTATATCAAAGAAAAGCTGCAGGACAAAGAGCGGTATCAGACTGTTTATTCCCGAGAGATAGGTTCCGCCGCCGCTCCCACGGCAGGCCTGCACTTTACCCCGGAGCTGCTGGAAAAGATCCGTGCAAAAGGAATAAGAATCGGCTTTGTCACCCTTCATGTGGGGCTCGGCACCTTCCGCCCTGTCAGTGCGGAGAAGATCACAGACCACAAAATGCACTCCGAGCATTACTACATGCCGGAAGAAACCGCAAAGCTGATTCGGGAAACCAAGGAAAAGGGCGGCCGCGTTGTAGCAGTGGGCACCACCAGCTGCCGCACCATCGAATCCGTCGCGCAAAAAGAAGGGTGCTTTCGGGAAAGCGAGGGCTGGACCGATATTTTTATCTATCCCGGCTATGAATTCAAGGGTCTGGACGCACTCATTACCAATTTTCATTTGCCGGAAAGCACACTGATCATGCTGGTATCCGCCTTGGCCGGGCGGGAAAACGTACTGAATGCCTACCGGGAAGCCGTAAAGGAAAAATATCGCTTTTTCAGCTTTGGAGATGCAATGCTTATTTCATAACTGCTGCAAAAATAATCATTACAACGTACACGGGAGAGTTACTATTATGTATCGATTACTGAAAACAGAAAGAAACGCCCGGCGCGGGGAATTTCAGACCGTTCACGGAACGGTGCAGACCCCTGCTTTTATGAATGTGGCCACCGCCGGGGCGATCAAGGGGGCGGTTTCCGCTTATGATCTGAAGGAACTGCGCTGCCAGGTACAGCTTTGCAATACCTATCACCTGCACGTGCGCCCAGGCGATACTATTGTAAAGCAGTTGGGCGGGATTCGGAAATTTACCGGCTGGGAAGGCCCCGTGCTGACCGACAGTGGAGGCTTTCAGGTGTTTTCCCTGGCAAAGCTGCGCAATATCACAGAAGAAGGCGTGACCTTTGCCTCTCATATTGACGGCCACAAAATTTTTATGGGGCCGGAAGAAAGCATGCGGATCCAGTCAAATCTTGGCTCCACCATTGCCATGGCTTTTGACGAATGTGTGGAAAATCCCGCGGAATACAGCTATGCAAAAACCTCCTGTGAGCGTACCGCCAGATGGCTGGAGCGTTGTAAACGGGAAATGAACCGGTTAAATGCCCAGGAGGAGGCTGTGAATCCTCAGCAGCTGCTGTTCGGGATCAATCAGGGCTGCACTTATGAGGATCTGCGGGTCGAGCACATGAAGCGCATTGCCGAAATGGACCTGGACGGATACGCCATCGGCGGTCTGGCGGTGGGAGAGCCCACCGAAGAAATGTACCGTGTGATCGAGGCGGTAGAGCCCCATATGCCCCCAAATAAGATCCGATACCTGATGGGCGTGGGAACCCCTGCCAATATTCTGGAGGGCGTGCGAAGAGGCGTTGACCTGTTCGATTGTGTCATGCCCAGCCGCAATGCCCGCCATGGACATGCCTTTACCTGGCAGGGCTGCCGGAATTTGATGAATGCAAAATACGAATTGGACGATTCTCCCCTGGACGAGGCCTGCGGCTGCCCAACTTGCCGCGGCTTCAGCAGAGCCTATGTGCACCATCTGCTGAAGGCCGGAGAAATGCTGGCAATGCGGCTGATGGTGATGCACAATCTCTATTTTTACAATACGCTGCTTCTGCGGATCAGAGAAGCCCTTGACGCGGGAGCGTTTGAGAGCTTTTATCGGGAAAATATCGAGCGCCTGGCAAAACGGATCTGAGGACTTTAAGAAATCTCTGCAATTATGCTTGCAAGTTTTCCCGTTCCTTGTTATAATCAAACTACTTGAATTTCGGAGGTACAAAAAATGGAACATTTGATGAAGCTCAGCGGAACTGAGGCTGCGGCAGGTGGAATGAATCTGATCGTAATGCTGGTGATCTACGGCGCTTTCTTTTTGGTGCTGTATTTGATTTTTTTCCGCCCTCAAAACAAAAAGAAGAAAAAAGAAGCGGAAATGCGGAAAAATGCCCAGGTGGGAGATGAGGTCACCACCATCGGCGGCATTTGCGGACGCATCGTTGCCGTAAAGGATGAAAGCGATTCTGTTGTAATCGAAACCGGCAGCGACAAGTCCAGAATGAGGATCAAGCGCTGGGCGATCGGCAGTGTAGACACTGTTCACGAGGACGATCAGACCTGAGCTATCAAAAAATGATGCTTAAAAGTGCCGGAAGCTTGTAAAGTTCCGGTATTTTTGCTTTTTGTGGGAAAGGAAGTGCACGCGTTGCGAACGCCTCGAATTAACTGCTCAGTACAGTTGTGAAATGCTGTCGGCGGATTGTACTGAGCAAATATCATTAAGGCAACGCCGCACAATTCACGGCTTTCGCCTTAAGTGGCATCTGGCGGGCTAGTTTTTCGCCAGAGAGCCTAAAGCCTACTTGCCGGGCGCCAGCCCGCCTGCGCAGTCTTTAAGCACTCTGACGAAAAACTTTCTACCGTCATATGCCGCTTAGAATTGTGCGGTATTGCCTTAAAAAACCGGAGTGCTGTTTTGTTCGGAAAACTCCGGAGATCGCCTTCAGCCACAGCTGTACTGCCCCTTGGACTGATTTTTATCATAAAAGGAGTTTTACTATGCAGTACAGAAAAGAAATTTTACGAAAAAACAAAGGGCTTGTCTGTTTCTATGTATGCATCGGCCTTGCCTGCTCTCTGCTTGGGAACTTTAAGGCCAGTTACTTTCAGGAGGTAGTAGACGGCCTCGCCGACCGTTCGGTGTCGCTGCTACAGATCCTGTTTTACGGCGCCTTGCTCTGCTCTGTATTTCTGCTGGAGTATCTTGACAATTATCCCGCCAAAAGGCTGGAACACGGATTTTTTCTGGATTTTAAGCTTTTGGCACTGAAAAAGATCAGCCGGATAGACTATTCAGAGTACCAAAGACTGGGCACCGGTAAACTGGTACAGCGCGTTGAAAACGGCGCGGAAGCCGGCAGGAATATTTTATTTCATTTCTGGCTTCAGCTTTTTCCCAGGCTGATCCCCACAGCTTTTTTCAGCCTTTGCTTTATCTGGCGGATCAGCCGTCCCGTTACCTTGGGAATTCTGGCGGGATATGTTATCGTTTTTCTTGTGACCAATCTCCTGTTAAAATCTCTTTATCGAATCAAAGAGAAGATTCTGGTAAACGAAGAGCTTCTGAACCATTTTCTGGTGCGCTGTTTTATGGAAATGCCGGTATTTCGTATGGCCAGACAGTTTTTCAGGGAGTTTCAGAAGGCGGAGGAGACAAAAGAGCAGATCGTTCATGCCAAAACCAAAATGACCATGATCCATGAGGCTTTCTTTACGATTTTCGCCTTGCTTGTGGCCTTTTTGAACGTTGGGGTTCTGCTTTATGCCTGGAGCACCGGAACGCTCTCAGTAGGAGCCGTAGTCGCCTTGCTTTCTCTTCTGGATAACGCCTATACGCCCGTTGCCATTTTCAATGTCCTCTATGTGCAATATAAGCTGGATCGTGCCTCTTTCCGGCGCTACGAGGAATTTCTTTCTGCAAAAGACGATATGCAGCTGACAACAGGCAAGTGTCTTCCGGCCTGTGAAGGGAATATTTCCATTCATGGACTTTCCTTCTCCTATGGAGAACGTCAAATTTTTCATGGATTAAATTTGTCCATCAAAAAGGGAGAGAAAGTTGCCCTTGTAGGGGAAAGCGGCTCCGGGAAATCCACCTTGCTCAAACTGCTGTCAGGACTTTTGAAATATAAAGAGGGTAGCATACAAATCGATGGTGAAGATGTAAAGCTGCTTCGCCTTACAGATCTATACGAAAAAATAAGCTATCTCTCGCAAGATTCAACTGTGTTTGACGGTAGCCTGCGGGAGAATATCGCTTTTGAGAAAAAAGTTTCGGAGGAAGCTTTGCTGCACGCGATCAAAGAAGTGCGGCTGATGCCTTGGTATCGAACTTTGGAGCACGGCATGGAAACGTCCATCGGAGAAAGGGGAGCCGTTCTTTCCGGGGGAGAGCGCCAGCGAGTGGCGCTGGCCCGCCTGTGGCTGGAGCAGAAGGGGCTTACGATTTTAGATGAAGCCACCTCCGCGTTGGATAACCTGACGGAAAAGGCAATCATTGATAGGATCCTCACGCTGTTAGAGGCTCATACAGTGATTGCTGTTACACACAAATTGGATTCTGCCGCAGCCTTTGACAGGATCATTCTGTTCCAAGAAGGAGAAATCGTAGGGGAGGGAAGCTTTTCCGAGCTTTTGCGGGAAAATCAGTATTTCGCCCAGCTCTATCAGGCCAATCAACAATCTACAGATTAAAAAGAACACATAAACAAACCTCACGGCTCATAGTATGTTCTATACCAGAGTTGTGAGGTTTCTTTTATGAAAAAATGGAAAGCAATGCTGCTGTCTGCGGGAATCATGATAGTTGTCAGCATAATAGTATTGGGGCTGGCCGCGGTGGTTTTGGGAAAAATGAAAGTACTGCCAAGAAACGCCATTCCGATCATAACCACAATTTCCGGATGCGCGGCAGTATTTTTAGGAGGCTTCGCCGCATCGGTTTACGCAAAAGAAAAAGGTGTTTTGCTGGGGGCTGCCAGTGGGCTGCTGTTCTCTTTCTGCATCGCCCTGATTTCAGTCTTAATTTTCAAAAATGATTTTTCCTTGGCCAGTGTAGGAAAGTTGGCGGCCGTTTTGCTCAGTGGTTCCATCGGCGGAATTTTAGGCGTAAATCGAAAAAGCAAGGTGAAATTTTAACCATATGATATAAAACATAGGGAAGAGGAATACACACGGTCTAGCTGTGTGTATTTTTATGCACACAAAATCTAGCGCGGGAGACATAACTCGTTTCGCATAATATACATAAGTTTACATAATGTAGAATACATAATTTTTGAAGGCTGAAAGAAAATACGAAAAAATATTCATCTTTTCTCTTGAAAAATCTTTCAACTTGTATTATAGTATGTACTTGCAGAGAAAAAATTTCCCTTTTTCTCCAGGGTGCTTGTGTTTTTTCTTTTCTTCGGAGTAGATCTTCCAAAATCCGCTTGAAATCTGGAAAAATTCAAGATCAAGAAACCTCAATATGTGCCAGCTTTCGTCTTTGAAACTTCCACATTTTGTGCTTTTGCTTCTCTGGAGGGCGCTTTTCTTTTTGGTCTTTCTGCTTTTGAGTTCCCGTAATGATCTTTTTGGGTTCGCACGCTGTATAATTTCACTGGTTTCAAATAATTGGTAACCTTGGTTTCAAAAACAGAATTGAATTTTATTCTTTTCAGGCGGCCTTTCAGTATACTTTTTCTTCTTTTCTCATAAGTATGAATTGTATCGTTTTATGTTTCTGTTTGGAAAGGAAGCCGATGCTTTTATGAGAAAAGAAATCTTATCTGTATTTCGAAACCAGAACTTGGAGTGTGCTGCTCTTTGGGACAAGCTTTCCCTGGAGAAGAGAAAATTCTTTTTGCTGTTTTTTCTATCTCTTGTTGGCCTTATTTCCGGCATTGTTTTTTGTTTATGGTCCGCCGAGCCTTCCGGCCGGCAAATTGCTCCTTTGTTTTTTTCTGGAGTACCTGTGCCGGAAACAGGATTTTTTCCTGCTTTTCCACCGTTTTATTAAATTCCTTTCTTTTTCTGACAGCTGTCTTTCTTCTGGGCTTTACGGCTTTTGGAACATTTGCGATTCCTATCCTGCTTCTTTTTAAGGGTGCTTTTATTGGAATTGCTGTTTCCTCCACTCTTTGGGTGGACGGGCTTTCCGGCTTGGGAAAATACGCGGTTTTCTATACGCCTTGTGCCGCGGCAGCTTTGTTACTTCTTCTCTTTTTGGGAGAGCAGGGGATGGCTTTTTCGAAGCAATTTCGAAAAAGCGGCCTGTCCTTGGAACAGGAAGGGATAAGTTTTCGCTTCTATGGGGCAGAATATATTGGAACTCTTTGCGTTTCAGTGTTGTTTTCTTTTTTCGGCGCCGCCTTGGCGGCCTTAAGTGCGGTGTTTTTTGTATCGTGATTTCAGAAGGAGGGGGAACCAGAACATGAACGATTATTATTCCATGTTCAGTGACTACCTGACAAACCAGAAAGCAAATTCGGCAAACACCCGGGAATCTTATCTCCGGGATGTACTGTCTTTTTTAGAATTTCTTTCGGATCGCGGCTTATCTCCTGTTGAGGCTGATGAAAGCTTGATTCAGGAATATGTGGATCACCTTCATGATCTCAAGCGTTCTCCCACTACCATTTCCCGAAATCTAGCTTCTGTGCGCTGCTTTTATAAATTCTTGATCTTCCGCGGCTTGCTGGATACAAACCCTGCCAAGGGGATCAAGCTGGAAAAAACGGAGAAAAAACTGCCGCAGGTTCTTTCCGGGGAAGATATCGAGCTGCTTCTGGCACAGCCGGATATTACAGAGCCCAAGGGCTGCCGCGATAAGGCCATGCTAGAGCTTTTATATGCCACGGGAATTCGTGTATCCGAACTTATCAACCTGAATATCAAGGATATCAATCTGCGTTCCGGCGTGCTGTATTGCCGTGGCAACAAAGGGATCCGTCCGATCCCGATCTACCCCTCTGCCGTGGTGGCTGTTTCTGATTATATTTATCGTATGCGCAGCCTAATCACCGGTCCGGAAAGCGAGAATGCTCTGTTTGTCAATTTGAACGGAGGCAGGCTTACCCGGCAGGGCTTCTGGAAGATCGTAAAAGGCTATGCCACAGAGGCTGGGATCAGCAAAGAGATCACGCCCCATACGCTGCGTCACTCCTTTGCGCTGCATTTACTGGAAAACGGAGCTTCCGTAAAAGATATCCAAACCATGATGGGGCATGCCGATATTTCATCTACACAGGTTTATGTGCAGCTTTTAGATAATCATGTGAAGCGCGTTTATCAAGATTGCCATCCCAAAGCCAAAATAGGCTAGGGCTTGTTTGAAAATAGAGAGGAAATGACGAATTTTTGACCAGAAATTGCAGTCAATCCTGCGATTGACGGGATTTTTGACGTAGGAAGTCCGTTTATGGGCCAAAAGACGGCGTTTTCGATTTTTCAAACAAGCCCTAGGGAGGACAAGCTATATATAAAATTCTTTATACAGTACAGGAGGAACTGCATGGGACTTTTCAATTTTTGGGGAAATTATGATAAACCGGGACCGGGAGTAAGTAAAGACGAGCTTCCAAAAGCCGCCCCGATTCGTTTCTTTGAAATTTTTGGCCGAAAGTTTACGAAGCTTCTTCAGCTGAATATGATCTTTATGCTTCCCGTTTTGGTCGTAGCTGTTCTTATGGGTTGCCTTTATCTTTTCTTTCCTCATGTGGTTTTTCAAATGGCTACTGCAAGCGGTACGCTTGTACTGGATGTGTGGAATTTATACGTAGTACCGCTGCCCCTGCTTTTGCTTTCTCCCTTTGTTGCCGGGCTTACCTTTGTTACCAGAAATTTCGCCAGGGAAGAGCATGCGTTCGTCTGGTCGGACTTTTGGAGCGCGGTCAAAAGCAACTGGAAGTATTTTTTCTTAAACGGCGTTGTGATCTATCTCCTGTATTTCATTTTAAGCTTTGCTCTGATCTATTATTACAATAACGCTGTGCAGAACGTACTTTTGTACGTCCCGTTCTGGCTTTGCATCGTTGTCGCGGTGGTATTCTTATTTGCCCAATATTATATCCCTGTCATGTTTGTCACCTTTGATCTGAAATTTGGGCAGGTATACAAAAACGCGTTTATTTTTGTGCTTGCGGGCTTTGGCAGAAATCTTCTGGTCACCGCGATTTTCGCCCTTCTGATCGTGGGAGTTCTGTTTATTCCCGTTATGCCCCTTACGATACTGCTGCTTTTCCTGCTTGTAGTTTTCCTGCTTTTTTCCTTCATCAGCTTTTTGATCAATTTTGCGATCTATCCTGTCATCGATCAATATCTGATCCAGCCTTATCAAAGAAAACTGGCTGAAGAAAAAGCCGGTTCTCAGGAAGGGCGGAGGACTGACCTGAAGGAAACCTTCCCCGAGCTTTTTAAGGCGCCAGCAGAAGAAACACCGGCAGAGGACAAGTATGTCTATGTCAATGGCAAGCTGGTGAAGCAATCCAAGCTGGAAGAACAGCAAAAAGACGGGCTGGAATGATTTTTTACTTGTTTTTTCTGCCGTCTGAAAAATATCGTTCGTCAGAAGTCCTATAAAGAAATAGTAAAAGCTTCGCCTGATTCTTTTAGAAAAGGCGAAGCTCTTTTTTGTTTTGTTTTTTAAGGTTACAACTCTTCCGAATCGGCGAAATCATCATCTTCGCCGCTGGAAGGATCAGGTTCATTACTGGCAGAAGTCTTCCTTTTTCCTTTCTTTCCGCTGATTTTTGCCAGCGGATTGGAATTGATGGCAGCCTCCATCTGGTTGCTGGAGGTATGGGTATAGATCTCTGTGGTGCCGAGATTCGCATGCCCTAAAATGTCCTGGAGTACCCGAATATCCACATCTCCATAGCGGTACATCAAGGTGGCGGCGGTATGGCGAAGCTTATGAACGGAATACCCAGGGCCGCCTAAACCGATTTTCGCCAGGTACTTTTTTACAAGAAACTGCACAGTTTTAGGGCTGATACGGTTTTTTCTGCTGCTTAAAAAAAGCGCGTTCCGATCGATCACACCGTCCTTTGGGCGTACCGCCAGATAGGTTTCAATGGAATCCATACAGGCCTGGTTCAAATATACGATCCGCTCTTTATTGCCCTTTCCCAAAATACGCATGGTGGAATTGTTGTGGATCACATCGGAAATATTGATGGAAACCAGCTCGGAAAGCCGCATGCCGCAATTCAGAAAAAGGGTAAGAATACAGCGATCCCGCTCCTGGTCGGGCCCGTCCACCGCGTTCAGAAGTTCGATACTTTGTTCGAGAGAAAGAAAATGGGGAAGAGACTTTTTCTTTTTCGGCGGGGTAAGATTCTCTGTTGGGTTTTCCTCCAGCAGCTTTTCATGAACCGTAAGATACTTGAAAAAAGATTTCAGGGAAGAAGACTTCCGCTGTCGTGTAGAGCTCATGTTGTTACGTTCATCGGCGACAAAGTTCATAAACTCAAAGACGTCGAAGGTTTTTACGGTTTTCAGAAAAGCCACATCGATATCCTTTACAGAAATTTCTTCCAGCGCACAGCCTTCCGCAAGGCCGCGATACTGTTTCATAAATCTGAAGAAAGTGCGCAGATCCATACAGTATTCATTCACCGTTTTTTGGGACAAGCCCTTGATGTTTCTAAGGTACATGGCGTATTCCTGAACAACATACGGCATCTCATCTTTAATGGAAAAGCTCATAAAATCACCTCACTGAAATTGGAAGCAGAATAGAATATGGATGGGTAATCGGAAACCGGCTGAACTGTAGCGGCTGACCGCTGAGACACGGAGTAGCGTCCTGGGCGGCGGGAGTGCATCACCCCGGAGGGCCGCTGCATTTTCTCCCCCCTCAATTATACAAAATATCAATTTTGTATAATTGAGAATATTTTTTTGAGCCTCTTTTCTCACAGTCTTCAGGTCTGCTTTAGATCTTGTTCTTGACCTTGGAGTCTACTAAACAATCCGGAACAAATCCGTGCCATGCGGAAAGATCGAAACCACTTTTTCCATGTTACTCTGATTGAGAATCCCCCAGACCTTTAGCAAACTGGATTTTCTTGTTTTAAGCTATTGATTTGGCATTGCAAAAATCAGACGCTCTGAGCTCATAATCAATCGAGGTCTGTAGTTCTCCCAACTGATTTTTCCATGAATTCTCATGTATGGCAATTTTTTTGAAGCCCAGCAATTCATAGACATGCTGCGCCCTTGTATTTTTTAGGTTGGTATCTAAAAAAACAAGCTCATAACCTGTACTGAACAGCTTTTCAATCAGCATACTTAATAGTACTCGTCCCAGACCTTTCCCCTGAAAAGCTGAATTGCAGATTTTGATTCCGATCTCGACCTTTTTCCCTTCATAAACATAGAAGCTCATTTCGCCGATTGATGTTCCTTGATATTCAATCATAAGTCGTCTTTTTGTATCATCGCTGTCATTAACGATCTGCTCTTTAATTTCTTCCGCTGTCGTTCCAAGTCCATTGGAAAATCCGGCATGAGCCATAATACTTCCGTCATTCCACCAAGCTGCAAGCTGTTCGCAATCCTTCCCCTCTGCGTTTCTAATGCATAAATCATGATAGATTATTTTCATTTTATTTCCTCGTATATCCGCTGCTGGAAGCTGAAACACCATTTGCCTGATTACAGCAGCGGCATGATCCCGCCCACGTCGGTCAGCACTTCATTTGTCAATTCGATCGTTTCCACCCCATGGCGAGATAAGAACTTTAAGATTCTCTCCCGATCCGGGTGATTCTGCAAAGAGCCGGAAAAAGCAAGCAGCTCCGGCGCCAGCTTGCCGCAGCAGCCGCCGATAAAGCCGTAATCATAGCCGGGCAGCTCAATGAAGCCCGGGCGGATCCGTAAAATCTCAAAGCCTTTCTTTTCCAAAGCCTCTGCCATTCCCGGGTCCGATACCATAGCTGCGGTTTCTGTTACCAAAGCCGCTGAACAGGACGCATAGCCCTGCCTGACCGGCAGCTCCCGCAACCCAGCTTGAAGGGCCTTTTTCCGAAGCTTTTTATCTATGGCACCCATGTTTCCCACCAAAAATCCATTCCAAGCAAAAGCGTTGCACAGAACATCACCTGGATAGCGGCTTTGCGGGAATCCCGCGGTTTCTGTGGCGATAATATCATAAAAAGCAAGCTTTTTCAATAAACTGCTTTCGCGTAAAACGAACAAAGTTTCAAGATCTAGCGGACACGCCTGCATATCTGGATGAAAGGCCGTTGGTTTCGGCAGCCTGCTGTCGAAGCTTGTTTCTATTACTTCTATTTTCAGCTCTCGCAAGCGTTGTCCCAAGACTGGATATTCCCCGGAAATCAGAACAAGCCTCACTGGGCGCTCCGGCAGCCTGGGGCATCGCAGCAGCTTACTCATGCTTCTGTGGCGGCGGTATAAGCGTCCCGGATATTTTTTGCGCCGATCACTTCAATTTCCTGTGTATGCGATAGATTTTTCAGGTTGTGATACGGTATGATGCAGCGTGAAAAGCCCAGCCGCGCGGCTTCCGCAATGCGCAACTCCGCACGGTTGACACTGCGCAGCTCTCCGGCCAGTCCGATTTCTCCAAATACCACAATATCTTCCCGAACGGGGGTGTCTTTTAAGCTGGAAATCAACGCCACGGCTACGGCAAGGTCTACCGAGGGCTCGTCCAGGCGAAGCCCCCCTACCACATTCAGGTAAGCGTCTAAATTGGAAAAATAGTAGCCCGCCCGCTTTTCCAGTACAGCTAAAATTAAGGCCATACGATTATAATCAAAGCCGGTGGCCATACGACGGGGCGTCCCAAAGCCGGAAGTGGTTGCAAGCCCCTGGATCTCCGCCAGGATCGGTCGGGAGCCCTCCATCACAGCGGTAACACAGGTACCGGAAGCATTTTTAGGCCTGCCGGAAAGCATTGCCTGAGAAGGATTCTCCACCTGCTTCAGGCCTTCCTCCCCCATATCAAACACGCCGATCTCATTGGTGGAGCCATAGCGGTTTTTCACAGCCCGCAGAATGCGGTAGGTCATTTGGCGGTCTCCTTCAAAATACAAAACCGCGTCTACAATATGCTCCAGCACCTTGGGCCCGGCAATAGCACCGTCTTTGTTGACATGGCCTACAATGATAATGGGAATATCCAGAGATTTCGCGCAGCGCATCATGGTATTGGTACATTCTCTGACCTGGGTAATGCTGCCCGGTGAAGAACTGAGCTCCGTATGGTTCATGGTCTGGATAGAATCGATCATCACCAGATCCGGCTTTTCGCTTCGGATCTCTTCGGTGATATACTGCACATCTGTCTGCGTTAAAATCATAAGATTGGGGTTGTGAACCCCCAGCCTGGTGGCTCTGAGCTTGATCTGACGGGCGGATTCCTCACCGGAAACATAAAGAATTCGCAGTTCTTTCCCGAGATATTCGCAAATTTGCAGCAGCATGGTGGATTTTCCGATTCCGGGATCACCGCTGATCAGTACCAAAGAGCCCTTTACGATCCCCCCGCCCAATACTCTGTCCAACTCAGATAACCCGGTATGGTAGCGGTGCTCGTCTTCCGTGCTGATCTCGCTGATCGGCAGTGGCCTGGAAAGAGCGCCTACTGAGCGCACGGAAGCGCTTTTAGACGATATCGCGGGCTCCGCCACTGTTTCTACCATGGTGCTCCATGCGCCGCACCCAGGGCACTGGCCCAGCCATTTGGGATATTCATAACCGCATTCCGTACATTGATACACGACCTTGCTTTTTCCTGCCATAGCGATATACCGTGCCTTTCTCTCAAGCTCTGGCATTTAGTATATCATGCTTTTCTCTAATTTGCAAAGCTTGAGGAGGGGTCAGAGGCGGCAAGACTTTCAGCTTCGCTTTTCTGATTTGCCTGCAAATAATCGATCAGACCGTTATAAATTGCCGCAGCCATATCCTTTTGATAGCTTTCCTGGCTCAGTTTTTCAGCTTCGGCAGGGTTGGAAAGAAACCCGCATTCCACTAGCACCGCAGGCACCTGGCAATGGTACAGCAGGTAAATGCTTTTTTCCGCCTGTTTATTTTCCCTGTGGTTTTCCGGCTGCAAGGAAGAAACGATATTTTGGCGGATCGCTTCGGCGAGCACAGCGCTTTCCTCCCGGTTTCCGGAGTAAAAGACCTGAGCGCCATCATATTTGCTTTCCGAAAAATGATTTTGATGAATACTGATAAAGATGCACTCCCCGGCTTCTTCTATCGTTTGCAGCCGGTTTTTCGTATCGGATTTCTTTCGCTCTGAAATGGTGGAAAGGCTTTGATCTCCCACAGAATAATCGCCGGAACGGATCATAATAACCTCGAAATTATTCTGCTTCAGATATTTTTCCAATTCCAAAACAATCGAGAGATTGATATCCTTTTCCAGCTTTTGATTGACCCCCACCGCTCCTCCGTCTTCCCCTCCGTGCCCGGCGTCGAGAACGATGGTTCCTTTTTTCTTGAAAAGCTCCGCATGAAAATG
Organism: uncultured Oscillospiraceae bacterium; assembly: GCA_910589395.1. GTDB lineage: Bacteria > Bacillota > Clostridia > Oscillospirales > Acutalibacteraceae > Acutalibacter > Acutalibacter caecimuris_A. The sequence goes on along the minus strand of CAJUTL010000009.1, from coordinate 49,914 downwards.
AACGATCCCGAAGGCCTGCATTGTCTGCATGGCAAATAAGGCGATAGAAGCACAAAACAGCAACAAAAACACAAATTTTTTTCCCATACTGCCTTCTCCCTGCTCTTTTTTGAAAAAGATATACGTAAAGAACGGCCGCTTCATTCCTTTTCTGATTTTCGGAGGTACAACAAATCCCTTTCAAAAAGCTTTCAGGCATGCTATAATATCCGCAAAGGGCGTGTGGACATTATGAAATTAAAATCGCCTTGCCCAGTTTGTGCTTTGCACAATGGGCAATCGGCACATGATACCAACGCACCTTCAGTGCTTATGGTATCATATCCGCATGGGTTTTGTTATCAATGCGCAACAGGTGTTTCTCAAAATATTGTGAAGAGAACTGCGCTTGGAAAGGAATGAATTTGGGCTTATGAAAATCAAAGAGCTCCTGGCTCAAAAGAAAGTCACTTTTTCCTGTGAGATCTTTCCCCCGAAAAAGGAAAACGGATTTGACAACGTGCTTCAGGTAGCGGATCGAATTTGTGAAATGGGCGCTGACTTTATCAGCGTGACCTACGGAGCCGGCGGCAGCACCTCCAAAAAGACAGTGGAGGTTGCCGCGCATATCCAAAAAGAAATGAATACGCCGGCGCTTGCACATCTGACCTGCTGCGGCTCTCGCCGGGAAGAGATCAAAAACCGACTTTCAGAAATGAAACAGAATGGAATTGAGAACATTCTTGCTCTGCGTGGAGACAAGCCAAAGGACTTTACAGGAGATGGCGATTATTCCTATGCAGTTGAATTGATTCGGGAGATCCGTTCTCAAGGCGATTTCTGCATTGGCGGGGCCTGCTACCCGGAAGGGCATGTGGAATGCGAGCACAAGGAAAAGGATATTGCGTTTTTGAAGGAAAAAGTGGACGCAGGCTGTGATTTCCTTACAACGCAGATGTTTTTTGACAACAATGTGTACTACAATTTTCTTTACCGCGTATTGGCGGCGGGTATTACAGTTCCGGTGATCCCCGGCATTATGCCGGTCATCAACGCCCGGCAGATCAAGCGCAGCTGTGAGCTGTCCAACACAGTGCTTCCTCCCCGCTTTAAGGCGATTGCTGATAAATTTTCCGAAGACCCCGCGGCTATGGAACAGGCCGGAGTGGCCTATGCCACAGAGCAGATCATTGACCTGATCGCCAATGGGGTGAAATATATTCATCTGTATACCATGAATCGTCCGGAAACCGCGGAAAAGATTTTTCAGAATTTGAGCCATATCCTGACTTCCTCCTGACACTGTGTGAAAGCGTGATTCAAGCTATGAATAAAAAAGAGATCCTGCGGTATTTGGGAGCACAGGAAGGTACGGAGAAGCTGGACGAAAGCATTGCGCGCGCACAGCGGGAGATCGAAGCCGCTGCACGGCTTCGATCGACTTTTCTCCTTTTCCCCATCTGTGCGGAAACAGATTCTGTCACGATCGGCCAAACACAAATTTTCAGCCGAAACCTGTGCCGTCATTTACAGGGCTGTAAAGAAGCCTTTTTGTTTGCGATGACTCTAGGCCCTGAGGTGGATTTTTTGATTCGCCGGTATAGTGTTTCCGAGCTGTCTTTTGTACCTGTTCTGCAGGCCTGTGCCGCCGCCTACACAGAAGAATGCGCCGATCAGGCGCAGCTGGAGTTAGAGCGGCTTGCCGCAGAACGGGGATTGTATCTCAGGCCCAGGTACAGCCCTGGCTACGGAGATTTTTCTCTGGAGTACCAGCGATTTCTTTTCGCGGTTTTGGAGCTCCCCAAAAAAATCGGCGTAAGCCTGACCGACAGCTGCCTGATGGTGCCGTTTAAGTCCATTACTGCGGTGATCGGGCTTTCTCCTGATCCTTCCCTCTGCCATGTGGGAAAATGTATGACCTGTAATTTACCGTCCTGTCCGTTTAGAAAGGAGCCGTGACTATGAACGATCTTCGAGAAAAGCTTGGAAAAGAGCTGCTTTTTTTTGACGGCGCCATGGGCAGCCTTTTGCAGGCCCAGGGGCTGCTGCCGGGAGAGCTGCCGGAGCTGTGGAATTTGCGTTTCCCCGAAAAGATCTGTGAGATCCATACCGCCTATTTGAACGCGGGCGCGGACATTTTGAAATCCAATACCTTTGGTGCTAACTGCTGTAAGCTGGCGGATTCCGGCCACTCTGTACAGGAAGTGATCTTTCAGGGGATCACTTTAGCAAAAAAGGCTGTTTCCAATGTAGGGCACGGCTGGGTGGCGCTGGATATCGGTCCGACCGGAAAGCTGCTGGAGCCTTTGGGCGACTTGGCTTTTGAAGCCGCAGTGGAGATTTTTCAGGAAATGATTTCAGCTGGTACAGAAGCAGGCGCGGACTGCATTCTAATTGAGACCATGGCCGATATTTACGAAGCAAAAGCCGCGCTTCTGGCCGCGAAAGAGAATTCTACTCTGCCCGTATTTGTTACCATGACCTTTGATGAAACCGGAAAATTGCTGACAGGCGGCAATCTTTCCGTAATGGCGGCGGTGCTGGAGGGTCTGGGCGCCGATGCCATTGGGTTAAATTGCGGCTTGGGACCGGAGCAAATGGTAGCTTTCACAAAATCCCTTCGGGCCTTTACCGATCTTCCGATTCTCGTAAATCCCAATGCGGGCCTGCCAAAGGAGGAAAACGGAAAAACAGTTTATGAAATTTCTCCTGAGGAATTTTCCCTGCACATGGAAGCTATTGTACAGGCCGGCGCTCAGGCAGTCGGCGGCTGCTGTGGCACTACTCCCGAACACATTGCAGCCATGGTGCGGCAATGTAAAGGCCTTCCCTGTCAAACGCTTTCCCCCACTTACAGGACGGTGATCACCTCCGGCAGCAGAGCGGTAGAGTTCGGAACGCTACCGGTTCTCATTGGAGAAAGGATCAATCCCACCGGAAAATCCCGGTTTAAACAGGCACTGCGAGAGCACGATATTCCCTATCTTTTACAGGAAGGGATCACCCAGCAGGATGCCGGAGCCCATGTTTTGGACGTGAATGTAGGGCTCCCGGAAATTGACGAGCCCGCGCTCATGTGCGAGGTGGTGCAGGAGCTGCAGGCGGTTTCCCCCCTCCCCTTGCAGCTTGATACTTCCGATCCTGAAACAATGGAACGCGCCATGCGGCTTTATAACGGAAAGCCCTTGGTCAATTCCGTAACGGCAAAGGCCGCCTCTATGGAGGCTATTTTTCCACTGGTAAAAAAATACGGCGGTGTGGTGATCGGGCTTACGATCACAGAGGACGGTATTCCCGAAACAGCGGAAGGTCGTTTGGAAGCGGCTAAAATCATTGTAGATACAGCGACGCAATACGGGATCAGAAAAAAGGATATTGTGATCGACCCGCTTACCATGGCGATCAGCGCTGAGCAGGACGCCGCTTTGGTTACGCTGAAGGCTCTGTGTCTGATCCGGCGTGAGCTTGGAGTATTTACCTCTTTAGGGGTTTCCAATGTTTCATTTGGCTTGCCGCAACGGGAAAATATTACCTCTTCCTTCTTCCTGATGGCGCTGCAAAGCGGACTCAGCGCCGCGATCCTCAATCCAAAATCGGAAATGATGATGCGCGTTTATCGCTCTTACTGCGCTCTGTCCGGTCTGGATAAAAGCTGTATGGGTTATATTGCCGCCTACGCCCAGGCGGAGCAATCCCCTCCCCTATCAGCTCCTTCTCAGGACCCCCAGGAGCTTGGGGCCGCGATCGAAAAAGGGTTGAAGGAGGCCGCGTTTCTGGCGGCGGAAAAAATGATCCGGAACGGCACAGACGGACTGGAGCTCATCAATTCTCACATTGTGCCCGCTCTGGACGCGGTTGGAGAAAAATTTGAGAAGAAGGTTCTTTTTCTGCCTCAGCTTTTAATGAGTGCGGAAGCAGCAAAAGCTGCTTTTGAAGCGATCAAGCGGCAGCTGGGACAAAAAGACTCTGCCCCTCAGAAGAAATCTCAATTTACCGTTGTAATTGCCACGGTAAAGGGTGATGTTCACGATATCGGAAAAAATATTGTGAAGGTACTTTTGGAAAACTATGGGTTCCATGTCATTGACTTGGGGAAAGACGTTTCCTCGGAGGTTGTGCTGGAAGCAGTTTTGCGGGAGCACGCGGAGCTTGTGGGGCTTAGCGCTCTGATGACTACTACCGTGGTAAATATGAAGGAAACGATCACTGTGTTACGGGAAAAAGCGCCTTTTTGCAAAATCATGGTGGGCGGCGCGGTGCTGACCCAGGAATACGCAGACCGCATTGGCGCTGATTTTTACGGAAAAGACGCCATGGCCTCCGTTCGCTATGCCACTGAACTGAAAAACCTTACTGATTCATCTCTCCAGGTTTGAAATATTGAAACAAAAGAGGAGAAAAAGCAGGAACGCACTGCTTTTTCTCCTCTTTTACTTTTTTGGAAAAATCAATCGCCAAAAGCTTTCCGCTGCTTTTCCGCCATGAGCTTTTTGCGGCGCTCTGTCTCTTCGAGATCCAAAGTAAGCTCTCCCTCTTCAGAAATCAGGAGCACAGCTCCCGCTGCCGCTCCGGCCGGAAGCTCCGAACTTTCAATGGCAAAATATTTTTGCTCCCCATCTTCACAGATGGCGTATTTTCCCTCAAAACGATCGATCACAAGTTTTTTTGTCATATTTGTTCTCCTTTTTGCTCTGTGCTGAACTACAGTTCAAATCCGTGCGGCCTGATTATTTTCACTGGTTTCTAAAAACCTGTACCCGGTTTTCCTGAAAGGTAAAGATCACAGTGCCGTCCGTGTCGGTTTGATAGATCTCATCACAAATACCACTCAATCTTTTCAGTACCGATTCCGCCGGAAGGTTGTTCTGATCTCTTCCTACAGAAACAATAGCGTATTCTGGCTCTACCAGTTCCAAAAACTGATCGGTACAGGAGGTTTTGCTTCCATGGTGCGGAACCTTCAAAAGCTTTGAAGAAATCTCTGCGCCGTAAGTTTCGGCCAAATCACGCTCGGCTTCCTCTTCAATATCTCCGCAGAACAAAGCGGTAAAACCCTGATATTCCAAGCGTATGACCAGAGAACTGTTATTGGTATCTTCATACTTCTTTATGGGGCCCAAAACTTGCAGAGTCGCGCTTCCCAAATTGATGGTATCCCCGGCAGAAAGAATTTTTTCCGGAATTCCCTGTTCTAGTAGTATCGCCTGAACTTCTTCATATTTCTTGCTGAAATAAGGAGCTCGAAGAAAGCACTCAGCCTCCACCTCGGAAAGCACCTGGCTCATACCGCCGATATGATCGTTATCGGGATGAGAGGCAATGGCGTACTTTAGAGAAGCTATTCGGTGACGGGCCATATAATCCACGATCACTTCCCCGGAAACAGCGGTGCCGGCATCTAAAAGAGCCGTCTCTCCCTCACATTCAATCAGAATGGCATCTGCTTTGCCGACCTCCAGCACATGGATCGCAAGAGGCGCCTGTGCTGTTCCGCCAAATCCCGAAACTTGAAACAGCTCTCTCCAAAAAGCCCTTCCCTGAGAAGTAAGCGAAAAGACCAGCAGGAACGCAAGCGCCAACAAGCCGCAGCGTTTGAGAAGCGCTTTTCTCTTTTTCCGGTTTTCCAAATCTGCTTCTCCGTTTTGAGAAGCTTTCTTCTTACTCGTCATCAAGCGATTCCGTTTGCGCGGGGTCAGCTTTCTGCATATGCATTTCCGCCCACTGCGCGTAAGTCATAAGCACCTGGCGAGGCTTGGAGCCCTCATGAGGCCCAACAATGCCAAGCTGCTCCATTTCGTCGATCAAGCGGCCCGCTCTGGCATAACCCAAACGGAGCCGCCTTTGCAGCAAAGAGGTAGAGGCTTGCCCGGCCTCTATCACGCATTTGATCGCCTCCTCCATCATGGGGTCGCTGGAGCCGCCGTCGCTGTCTGAGGCGTCTCCCTTTTCCCCTTCGCTTGCCGCGTTTCGCTCAATTTCCTGAATCACGGCTTCATCGTATTCAATGGTTTTCGTCTTTTTCACAAACTCAACAATCGAGGAAATTTCATCATCGCTGACGTAACAGCCCTGTACACGGACGGGCTTATTGGCCCCTACCGGAGAAAACAGCATATCGCCGTTTCCTAAAAGCTTTTCCGCGCCGCCTGCGTCTAAAATGGTACGGGAATCCACAGAATTAGATACGGTAAGCGCGATCCGGCTGGGAATATTGGCCTTAATCAGACCCGTCACCACATCAACGGAAGGACGTTGTGTGGCAACCACCAGATGCATGCCTGCCGCACGGGCCAGCTGAGCCAGCCGACAGATGGAATCTTCCACCTCTTTCGGAGCAGCCATCATCAGATCAGCAAGCTCATCGATAACAATGACGATCTGCGGCATAAAAGGCATGGGCTGCCCGTTTTCATCCTGGAAATTTTGTGATTCCGCCAGAGAATTATAGCCCTTCAGATTACGAACGTTAAATTCCGCGAAAATCTTATAGCGATTCATCATTTCCGATACAGCCCAGCCTAAAGCGCCCGAAGCCTTGCGGGGATCTGTCACAACAGGAACCAGCATATGGGGCATACCGTTATATTCTGTCAGCTCCACCGCCTTTGGATCGATCATCAAAAATCGAACCTCGTCCGGGCTGGCCTTGTAAAGCATGCTGATGATCAGAGAGTTGATGCACACTGATTTACCGGAACCGGTAGTACCCGCAATGAGCAAATGGGGCATTTTAGAAAGATCCGCCACTACAGGCTGTCCGGCAATATCACGGCCCAGCGCCACAGAAAGCTTTCCTTTCGAGGTTTGGAAGGAATTGGATTCGATCAGTTCCCGCATGCGCACCGTATTCCTTGTTTTGTTGGGCACCTCGATTCCCACTGCGGCTTTTCCGGGGATCGGAGCTTCAATACGTACACCGGTGGCAGCCAAATTCAACGCCAGATCATCAGACAAATTTGTGATCTTGCTGATTTTCACACCGGCAGCTGGCTGTATTTCATATCTCGTTACAGAAGGGCCCCGGCAGATATCCAGTATTTTTGTCTGCACGCCGAAGCTTTTCAGGGTATCTACCAGAATTCGTCCGTTCGTTTGCAGTTCTTCCGTTTCCTGCGCCGGATCGGAATAGGGACTGGCAGCGAGCATGGTAACAGGAGGATAACAATATACCGTTTTCATTTGCTCCGCGGCCTGATACAGTGCCTGCTGCTCTGAAGTGGCTTCCCTTCGGTCATTCTCTTCTTTTTTCTTCATGAAATCCTGGGTCAGTTCCTGAACTTCGTCCGGTACGGCGGGTTCTTTGGCAAAGTTCGAAGGCACTTCTGTATGCAGCTGAGAAGCAGTAGATTCTACAAAAGCATCCGTGTTTGCATCGGCCCCTGCCCCAATATCTTCCATTTCAGATTTTTGTGCTACTTCCGCAGCTATGTTTTGCTCTATGACGGGTAAAGCAGCTTCCTCCGCTGCTTTACCTGCTGTTTCGGAAAGGGAATTCGCTATTCCATGGTTCATTTCGTGCAGCGGTAAAGCCGGCGTTTCTACAGGCAAATCAAGAGGCGGATCTTCAAATCCAAATACCTCGCCCAGCTTATCCAGCTTTTCGTTTTTCTCCTTCTTTTTCCGTTTCGGCTCTGCCTTCGGGAAAAGACGGGAAGCCTCTGAAGAAATGGCAGCTGCCGCGGAACGGGGCTCCAGCGGAATATCGATATTTGCGGCCCTGTCCTCTTCCAGGATCAGCCGCTCCTCCTCCCGTCTCTGCCGTGCGTTCTGCAGCCCTTCCGAAACAACGTCCACAGGCTTTTTGATCGTGCGGAACAAGCTGATCAGCGTGGTACCGGTAAGAAGCATTACGGCGACAAAAAGCAGCAAGATCACAATGATTTTTGCGCCTAAGCCGCCTACCGCTTTGATCAGGGGCAAGCCCAGCATTCCACCGACTACACCGCCGCCGATCCCCGAATTCTGATAATACAGGGAAACTATGTAGTCCCACAGCTTCGTACCGGGCGCAGGAAGAGACGCGCTAAAAATATATCCGGTGGCACAAAAAAGAATAATGATAAGCGCTGTCATCCATATTTTTCCGCTGATCGAACCTCTGGGGTTGTCCAGAGCGGTGACAATAGCCACATAAATAATCAACACTGGCCACAGCAGCGCCCAACTTCCAAATATGCCAAGAAAAGCGCCATGAGCCCATTTCCAGAGATTATCTCCAGGGATCAGCACCAAACACGCCAGAAAAATGGAGCAGGCAAACAGCACCACCGCGCGCATCTGGTTGCGCTGGCGTATGGATTCTGCCGTCATTCGGCGGGAAGGGGTACCACGCCCATGCTGACCCTGTGCAGGCTTTCTTTTTGCGGAAGCTGGCGTTCCCTTTTTTGTCGTTGTCTTTTTCTTTCCGGAAGATACCGGTCGTTTTTCCGCCAAAAATCTCCCTCCGTTCCTTCAGCAAAGTTTTTTACGTTACAGGGGGCGTCCGGTAAACAGATTCTGCCCCATCACATGTTCAATAATTCCCAAAATCGTGATCACACCGCCAGCAATCAGTGTGTAGTAAGCAAATATCTCCAGCTTGTTGGTAGTTACGATCCATTTTAACAGCTTAATGGCTAGAAATCCGACGATCATTGCCGTAAGCATTCCTACTATCAGCGGAGCGGCACCAATCTTTGCCCCCGCCGAGCCCAGATCCTTTAAAGACACAAGCGCAGCCGCCGCAATGGAAGGAATTCCCAGTACAAAGGAGTAGTCCAGCGCCGTTTGCTGATTAATGCCCCGAAGCAGCCCCACGGACAAGGTAGAGCCGGAACGGGACAGGCCAGGAAAAATTGCGGCCAGGCACTGGGTAAGTCCGATCAAAAGAGCATCGATGGTATGTATTTTTCTTCTGCCCTTGGCGGCTACTTTTTTTCCCTCCCGGTTGACCACTGCTTTTTCCTGACGCATCCGCTTGTTGGCCACGATTCCCAGAAAGAGCAAAGTGCTGGTGGCGAGAAGCGCCAGGCCTTCGATCACGATCCCCTTGTCGGAAGCAAGCTGCTCAGAAAAATCCTTTACCTTCATTCCGGTACCTGGAATGGGTAAAAACAGGAGGAACAGAGGCAGCAGCCCAATGAATAGCATCATCAACAGCCTGCGGTCCTGGTTCATTTCGCTCCACTTGAATTGCCGGTGAACAATATCTCCGCACAGGGCAAAAAACTCCTTAATCAGCCGCCAAACTAAACCGCGATAAACAAAGATCACCGCGATCAGAGTGCCTAAATGAAGCATGATATCGAACAAGATCCCCGGCAGCTCAATGCCGAACATATGCTGTGAAATGGACAAGTGACCACTGCTGGAAACCGGCAGGAACTCAGTAGCGCCCTGAATGATTCCCTGAATAATAGCGTCTAAAATAGACATACCTTACCTCCTTAAGTACAAAAATCGTGAATGCCTTATGTAGCGGCAAAGCCGCCGGAAGCTTTTACCCTTCCTTTTTCTTCGTCTGTGATGCCTTTGGCTTCTTTTTCTTTTTTTCCCGCTCGATCATACGATTCAGGCAATCCATGGCGTCGGAAAGCGACCCCAGAGAATCGATCAGCCCCTCTTCCACAGCGTCTGGACCATCCAACACAGAGCCCACATCCATCACAAGCTCCTGCGTATTCATGGCAAGCGTGGTAAAACGCTCCTTGGTGATATTGGAATTCTGTGTGACAAAATTTGTAATACGGTCCTGCATTCGCTGAAAATACTCCAGTGTTTGGGGGATTCCCAAAACAAGACCGTTCATTCGTACCGGGTGGATCGTCATAGAAGCGGATTCCGCGATAAAGGAGCGCTTTGCGGCTACCGCCAGAGGAACACCGATAGAATGGCCCCCACCGAGCACCAGGGAAACCGTAGGCTTCTTCATGCCCGCTACCAGCTCCGCCAAAGCAAGGCCAGCCTCCACATCTCCGCCTACCGTATTGAGTAGCATCAGCAGTCCATCGATTTGCGGGTCTTCCTCTACCGCTACGATTTGGGGGATCACATGTTCATATTTTGTGGTCTTATTTTGAGAAGGCAAAATGTAATGCCCCTCGATCTGACCGATAATGGTAAGGCAGTGAACCGTGTGTCCGTTGTTTCGAGTTGTCACAGAGCCGCTTTCCGTGATCTGCTTTTGCTGCTCCGAGCTGAATTCCTGCTCGTTTTCCTGTGTTCCTTCGTCATTGCTCTCGGAATATCGATATTGATTCTTTTTTGCGGATTCTTTTTTCATAGGGCAACCTCCTTTTTACAAGGATAGTTTGCCAGAAATAGAAAGATTCATGCAAAAAGCGAAAGAAACCGCCGCTGAAATCTCTCTCAAGCCGCATGTATTTTTTATTATAGCATTTGTTTTGGGAAGCTTCAAGAAAAAACATGGGGATTCAGAAAAAAACTTCATTGCCTGAAAGCTTCATTCGTGGTATACTTTTATTTATATAATTTTGATTCTACAAGGAGGGAAGCTTTCTGGAGAGTCTGAAAATCACGATTGAGATCATTCTGCCTTTGTTTCTACTGATGGCGGTGGGCTATCTGGTGCGGCTGACAGGGCTCATAAGCGAAACCTCCGCATACCAGACCAACCGGGTTATTTTTGGGGTCTTTCTTCCCGCGCTGGTATTTCAAAATATTTATGCCATTGATCTGGAAGACCTGGAAAATAATTTCGATTCCCGCATTTTATTTTATCTGCTGGCAGGAATTCTTCTCCAATTTCTTATTGCTCTGTGCATTTCTTTTCTGTCGGAAAATGAAAACGCAAAACGCGGCGTTATTTTGCAGGGCATGTTCTGCAGTAATTTTGTGCTATTTGGCATTCCGATCTGCAATGCTTTGTTTGGCAGTGCGGCTTCCGGGCCCGCCTCTGTTCTTGTAGCGGTGATCATTCCTCTCTATTACATTCTCGCGGTGATTTCATTGGAGCTTTTTCAGGGAGGACGCCCCGGCTTTCTCCGTGTTATAAAGGGAATTTTTACAAATCCATTGATCATTGCCTCCGCTCTCGGAATTCTGTGTTTGGCTTTTCGCGTTACTCTGCCCCGTGTGATCGATGTTACGGTTTCCAATTTGGCGTCTATCGCCACTCCTCTTGCCTTTGTGGTTTTAGGCGCTTCCTTCAGCTTTCGAAAGCTGGGAAACAGTATCAAAAGCCTGTGCGTTGCCCTGGGCATGAAGCTGCTCTTTTTTCCCGCTTTGTTTTTAGTGCTGGCCGTTCTGCTGGGCTTTCGAGGCGCGGAGCTTGCTGTACTGCTCGTTGTGTTTGCTTCTCCCGTGGCGGTTTCTTCCTTTACCATGGCGCAGGAAATGGGAGGAGACGAAGCCTTGGCGGGGCAGCTTGTGGTATTCAGTTCACTGCTTGCGGTGGGAACGATGTTCTTATTTATCTTCCTCTTGAAGCAGTTGTCTTTTTTATAAAATCCATTTATGAAATCCATATCATGATAAAAGGAGAAAAAACATGGGAAAAACGATTGCGGAAAAAATTATTCACGACCATCTTGTCAGCGGTGAAATGAATCTTGGCGAGGATATTGGCCTGAGAATCGATCAAACATTAACTCAGGACGCCACCGGCACCATGGCATATCTGGAATTTGAGGCCATGGGCGTTCCCCGGGTCAAAACCGAGCGCAGTGTGGCTTACATCGATCACAACACTTTGCAGAGCGGCTTTGAAAACGCGGACGATCACCGGTATATCCAGTCCATTGCCAAAAAACACGGCATTTATTTTTCCCGGCCCGGTAACGGGATCTGCCACCAGCTTCACCTGGAGCGCTTTGGAGCGCCGGGAAAAACCCTGATCGGCTCCGACAGCCACACCCCCACTGGCGGCGGTATCGGCATGCTGGCCTTTGGCGCAGGCGGTATGGACGTGGCAGTTGCTATGGGCGGCGGTGAATATCATATCACTATGCCGGCCATGGTAAAAATAAATCTCACCGGCACCCTTTCCCCCTGGGTTTCCGCGAAAGATGTGATCCTGGCGGTCCTGCAAAGGCTCAGCGTTAAGGGCGGCGTTGGAAAAATACTAGAATACGGCGGAGAAGGCATTGAGACCCTGACTGTTCCGGAGCGTGCCACCATTACCAACATGGGCACAGAGCTTGGCGCTACCACCTCCATCTTCCCCTCTGATGATATCACACGGCAGTTTCTGGAGGCCCAGGGCCGCGGAGACTGCTGGATCGAGCTCAAATCTGACGAAGACGCGGTATATGATGAGATCATCGACCTGGATCTTTCCTGCCTTGAGCCTTTGGCGGCCTGCCCTCACAGCCCGGATGCGGTAAAGCCGGTCAGAGAGCTGGCGGGTATGAAGATTGATCAGTGCTGTATCGGCTCCTGTACCAACTCTTCTTATCTCGATATGATGCGGGTGGCCGCTATTCTGAAAGGGAAAACGGTGCACCCGGATGTCAGCCTCACCATTGGCTGCGGTTCCAAGCAGGTTTATCACATGCTAGCCATGAACGGCGCCTTGGCCGATATGATCGCTGCCGGAGCCCGCATTCTGGAATGCGCCTGCGGCCCCTGCATCGGAATGGGACAATCTCCCAAATCCGGCGGTGTCTCCCTGCGCACCTTCAACCGGAATTTTGAGGGACGCAGCGGCACGGCGGACGCTCAGGTCTACCTTGTCAGCCCCGAAACGGCCGCTGCCTCCGCGTTGACAGGAAAATTCACAGATCCCCGCGATCTGGGCGAGGCCTCTCAAATCGTTATGCCGGAGAAATTCCTCATAAACGACAATCTCATCATTCCCCCAGTGCCGGAGGAGCTGATGGAGACCGTGGAGATTGAACGCGGCCCCAATATCAAGCCCTTCCCCACCTCTCAGGAGCTGGAGCCCGCAATAGAAAAGAAGGCTGTACTGAAGGTCGGGGATAATATCACAACGGATCATATCATGCCCGCTGGCGCGAAGATCCTGCCCTATCGCTCCAATATCCCCTATCTCTCCAATTTCTGCTTCGGCGTGTGCGACCGGGAATTTCCGGCCCGCTGCAAGGAAAATCAGGGCGGTATTGTGATCGGCGGGCACAACTACGGCCAGGGCTCTTCCCGGGAGCATGCGGCCCTGGTACCGCTGTACCTGGGCATTAAGGCGGTAGTGGCAAAGTCCTATGCCAGGATCCACTGTGCCAATCTTGCAAACGCCGGATTGATCCCCTTGCAGTTTGACCGGGAAGCAGACTATGACAGTATTGACCAGATGGACGATTTGAGCTTCCCCAATATCCGCGCCGAGCTGGAAAAGGGCTGCGCTGTAACCATGAAAGACCTGACAAAGGGCATTGAAATCAAGCTGACCGCCGTATTGACCCCGCGGCAAAGAGAAATGGTTTTAGCCGGAGGCCTCTTAAATTACACAGGAAAAGCGGCTCAAAAAGTAAAATCGTAACTTTTTTTGAATTGTGGGGGAACGCCCCGGGAAAGGACGGTAGGTTAATAATGGCTGACCGAAAAAAAATAGAAATGAACACTCCCCTGGTGGAGATGGACGGAGATGAAATGACCAGGATCATCTGGAGCATGATCAAAGAGATTCTGCTTCTCCCCTATCTCGACCTGAACGTGGAATACTATGACCTGGGGCTTCAAAACCGGGATAAAACCAACGACCAGGTAACAGTAGATTCCGCCATGGCGACAAAAAAGTATGGAGTTGCTGTGAAGTGCGCCACGATCACGCCCAATGCCGCCAGAGTGGAGGAATACCATCTCAAGGAGATGTGGAAATCTCCCAATGGCACGATCCGCGCTATTTTGGACGGCACGGTATTCCGCACGCCGATTCTGGTAAAGGGGATCACCCCTTATTTGCCTGGCTGGAAGCAGCCTATCACAATCGCCCGCCATGCCTATGGAGACGTATACAAAAACGTAGAAGCTTCTGTTCCTGCCGGAGCCAGGGCTGAGCTGCTGGTCACTTTGCCGGACGGCTCTGAAAAGAAGTACCCGATCCACGATTTTTCAGAAAGCTCCGGAATTATTCAGGGACTGCACAATCTTGACAAAAGCATTGAAAGCTTTGCCCGCTCCTGCTTCAATTTCGCGCTGGACACCAAAAAGGACCTGTGGTTTGCCACAAAGGACACTATTTCCAAAATCTACGATCACAGATTCAAGGATATTTTTCAGGAGATTTTCGAGAAGGAGTATGCTGAAAAATTCCAAAAAGCGGGAATTGAGTATTTCTACACACTGATCGACGATGCTGTTGCCCGGGTGATCCGCAGCAGGGGCGGGTATATTTGGGCCTGCAAGAATTATGATGGAGATGTTATGAGCGATATGGTAGCCACCGCCTTTGGAAGCCTTGCCATGATGACTTCTGTGTTGGTCTCTCCTGACGGCGTTTACGAGTATGAAGCCGCTCACGGTACAGTACAGCGCCACTATTACAAGCATTTGCGGGGAGAAGCTACTTCCACAAATTCCGTAGCTACTCTTTTTGCCTGGACAGGCGCTTTGCGTAAGCGTGGAGAGCTGGATCAAAACACGGCGCTTTCGGAGTTTGCCGATAAGCTGGAAAGGGCTACTCTGAACACCCTGGAAAACGGCATTATGACCGGTGATCTGGCGTCCATGTCTACCCTGCCGGAAATTCATCAGGTTTCCACAAAGGAATTTTTGCTTGCTGTCCGGGACAGCCTGGAAAATCTTCTGTAAAATTTTGTTTTAGGAAGTATCAGTATCATGCAGAAAAAAGAAAACATTTCCATGTCCGTTATTCGCCGCCTGCCCAGATACTACAGATTCTTATCAGAACTGGAGAAAAACGATGTAACCCGTATTTCTTCCAAGGAGCTTTCTGAAAAAATGGGACTCACCGCTTCACAGATCCGTCAGGATTTTAACTGCTTCGGCGGCTTCGGGCAGCAGGGCTACGGATATAACGTACCGCAGCTCTGTGTAGAAATCGGGAAAATTCTGGGGCTTCAGAACAAATTCAAGTGTGTTTTAATTGGGGCCGGAAATCTTGGCCGGGCGATCATGGGTCATATGCCCTTTGAGCAGCTTGGCTTTCAACTGATCGGCGCTTTTGATAATTCCCCGAAGGTGATCGGTACCGTGATCAGCGGCTGCCAAATTTCCGACTACCGGAAAATTCGGGAGTTTTATAAGAAAGAGTCCCCTACCATGGCTATTCTTTGCGTTCCCCGTGACGCAGTGGAAGAGATTTCCGATGAGCTGTATGAGATCGGGATCCGCTCTTTCTGGAATTTCAGCCACTATGATATTTCCCTGAAGTATCCCGATGCCATCGTCGAAAACGTGCACATGAACGACAGTATGATGACGCTGTGTTATAAACTCTACACACTTTCTGAATAAAACGCGGCAACAAAAGCACACAAAAAATCTCCCGGCTTTGCCGGGAGATTTTTTGTGCTTTTAATAGGTCGTGATCTCTATTTTTTCAATGACCACATCTTCCACAGGCGTGCTGCCATCGGCTCCCACTTCTGTTTTGGAAAGGGCGAGCACGTTGTCGAAGCCCTCAAATACCTGGGCGAACACAGTGTGGCCGATCCCCATGGTAGAATAATAACCGTCCAGATGGGGATTGCCTCCGTGCTCGTTGTAGAGCGTTTTCATCTCCTCCGGTACAAGGTCCATTTTGATCCACCTTCCGTAGGTGGCGGAGAAAGCGTCAGGATCCTCCTGATACAGCTTAAACCCCTCTTCATAATTTTCCCAATTTACCTGAGTACCGCCGGTAGCGTTGATAAAGAACTGGCTTCCGTTGGTGTTGGCGCCACTGTTTGCCATGGAAACTGATCCGTCAATATTCAGCAGATTGGACTGGAATTCATCTTCAAAGGCTTCCCCCCACACGCTTTCTCCCCCGGTGCCGTTGCCATCGGGATCTCCGCCCTGGATCATAAAATTTTCCATGACGCGGTGAAAGGTGAGTCCGTCATAATATCCCTGAATAGCATGAAGCTTGAAATTGTATACCGCTTTCGGCGCTTCCTCCGGGAAAAAACGAAGTTTAAATGTTTCGCCGGACTTCATGGTCACCACGGCGATTTCCTCTCCTTTTTCGGGCGGATCCAGCTGGTATCCGATTTTCTCATGATTTGAAGAGGCGGTCAGCTGCGTTTTTTCAACAAGCTCCTCCGAATGCTCCAGTACGCGGGCGGCAGGAGAA
Organism: uncultured Oscillospiraceae bacterium; assembly: GCA_910589395.1. Classification (GTDB taxonomy): domain Bacteria; phylum Bacillota; class Clostridia; order Oscillospirales; family Acutalibacteraceae; genus Acutalibacter; species Acutalibacter caecimuris_A. Next base: position 33,743 of record CAJUTL010000009.1, on the reverse strand, counting down.
GCCTTCGCCGCGCAGGCAGTACAAAAAACACAGAGAAACAGCAGTGCGAAAGAAAGTGTTACTTTTTTCATGGGAAACCTCGCTTTCGAAAATTGGCGGTGAAAATCCGCATGGTGGAATTCAGAAAGAATGTTTTTATTGTATCTCAAATTTTGGAAACTTGCAAGCCCTCCCCTCTTTTTCTATCGTCATTTTATACCTTCCGGCCTCATATATTCTTTTGTAGTGTAAAGAAGGAAGGACGTTTCCCTCTTAAGAAAGGAATGGTCAACACGATGAAATTTTATCCGGAAGGGCGCCGTATCGATACGTTTGAAAACAGAGCTGCGCTTCAGTCTCCCGCCTCTTTATCGGAAGCCATGCGCGATAAAAAAATATTGGAAGCCCGTGCGGTCATGTGCGACAGCAGCCATAACCTAATCGTGGATTTCAAATTTATGAAAGGGATCATTCCCCGTGAGGAAGGCGCTGTCGGTATTAAAGAGGGCACCGTCAGGGATATTGCCATTATTTCCCGGGTCAACCGGCCCGTTTGCTTTCTGATACAGGATTTTATACGGGAAAGCGACGGAAAAATCACGGCACTTTTGTCACGCCGGGCCGCGCAGGAAAAATGTCAGGAGGAATACATAACTACCCTTGTGCCGGGAGATGTGATAGACGCGCGGATCACACACATTGAGCCCTTTGGAGCTTTTGTCGATATTGGCTGCGGCGTGGTTTCTCTGCTTCCCATCGACGCGATCTCCGTTTCCCGCATTGAGCATCCAAGAGAGCGTTTTTCGGTAGGAATGGATATCAAGGCTGTGGTAAAAACAAAGGATCATGGCCGGATCACACTTTCTCATAAGGAGCTGCTGGGAACCTGGGAAGAGAACGCTGCAAAATTTCGGCCCGGTGAAACGGTATCGGGAATTATCCGCAGCATGGAAAGCTACGGTGTTTTCGTGGAGCTTACTCCCAATCTTGCCGGGCTTGCGGAGGTGCGGGAAAATATTTTTCCCGGCCAGCAGGCAAGCGTATTTATCAAGAATATCCTGATCCCCAGAATGAAGATCAAGCTTATCATCATTGATACCTTTGATGGGGATCCCACAAGACCATCTCCTCCGGAGTATTACTTCCACGGCTCTCATATGGACGAATTTGTTTATTCACCGCCGCAAAGTGAAAAGTATATCGCCACGAAATTTGAGGCCTAATAGCAAAACAGGCCGGACGGTATCGTCCGGCCTGTTTTGCTGTGAAAGCTTCTCCTTGCTCACTGTTCCGTAAAAGAAAAGCTTCCATTTTCAAAAGAGCATTGATACTTCTTTCCGGTAACAATAGTGCCTTCCAGCATCTTTTCGGAAATGGTATCTTCGATGCTGCTTTGGATCACACGGCGAAGCGGACGAGCTCCATAAATGGGGTCGTACCCCTTATCGGCTACCGCGGAAACCGCCTCTGGCGTAAATTCTATTGTTATCTCCATTTCCCGCAGCTTATTCTGCAAACTGGAAAGCATTTTCTCAGCAATCTGCAAGGTGTTTTCCTTGTTCAGTTTATGGAACACGATAATATCATCCACCCGGTTCAGAAATTCCGGCTTGAACAGGTTTTTCAGCTCATTCATCACCAGTTCTTTTGTTTTCTCAAAATCACTGGATTCGCTGGCGCCTGTTTCCGCAAAGCCCAGGTTTTTTTGCTTTTCTGTGATCAGGCGCGCGCCCACATTGGAGGTCATGATGATGACCGTGTTTTTGAAATCCACTGTTTTTCCCTGAGAATCGGTGACCCGGCCATCTTCCAGGATCTGCAGCAAGATATTGAACACATCCGGGTGAGCCTTTTCGATCTCATCGAAAAGTACCACAGAATAGGGTTTTCTGCGTACAGCCTCCGTAAGCTGACCACCTTCTTCAAAGCCGACATATCCGGGAGGCGAGCCAACCAGCCGAGAGGCAGTGTGCTTCTCCATATATTCTGACATATCAAAGCGCACCATGGCCTTTTCATCGCCGAACATGGCCTCCGCCAGGGCTTTGGAAAGCTCAGTTTTTCCTACGCCTGTTGGGCCAAGAAAGATAAAGGAGCCGATGGGACGGTTTTTATCCTTCAAGCCCACCCGGCCCCGGCGGATCGCTTTGGCAATGGCGGAAACCGCCTCTTCCTGTCCGATCACACGCTTGTGCAGGGTTTCCTCCAGGCGCAGCAGCCTTTTACTTTCCTCTTCGGTAAGCTGCGATACCGGAACTCCGGTCCACATGGAAACGATATCCGCAATATCATTGGGCGTAACGATGCTGTTATTTCGTTCATTTTTTGCTGCCCACTCGTCTTTGGCCCGTTCCAGCTTTTCTTGCATCTCTTTTTGGCGATCTCGCAGAGACGCCGCCTGCTCAAACTCCTGAGAGTTGATGGCCGCGGCCTTTTCTCCCTCAATCTTTTTGATCTCTTTTTCCATATCCTGCAGATTATCGGGCGCTGTAAAGGCACGAAGCCTTACACGGGAAGCTGCCTCATCAATGAGGTCAATTGCCTTATCCGGCAGATACCGGTCTGAAATGTAGCGTGCGGAAAGCCGCACCGCCGCATCGATGGCTTCCTCTGTGATCTGCACCTTGTGGTGCGCTTCATAGCGATCCTTCAGGCCCTTGAGAATAGAAATTGCCTCTTCCTCACTGGGCTCTCCCACGGTAACGGGCTGGAACCGCCGTTCCAGGGCCGCATCTTTTTCAATATGCTTCCGGTATTCGTTGATGGTGGTGGCACCGATCACCTGGAAATCGCCGCGAGCCAGAGCAGGCTTCAGAATATTCGCGGCGTCAGTGGAGCCCTCCGCGGAACCTGCTCCGATGATCGTGTGCAGCTCATCGATAAACAGGATCACGCGGCCGTCCTTTTTTACCTCGTCAATGGCATTTTTGATCCGTTCCTCAAAATCGCCCCGGTATTTTGTTCCGGCTACCATGCCGGTCAGATCCAAAGAGACCAGGCGTTTGTCCTTTAAGGTTTCAGGTACGTCCCCCGCATGGATCTTGAGGGCCAAGCCTTCCGCAACAGCGGTTTTTCCCACACCGGGCTCGCCGATCAGTACCGGGTTATTCTTTGTGCGCCGGGAAAGGATCTGAACCACCCGCTGGATCTCCTGCTCTCTTCCGATCACAGGGTCGATCTTTCCCTGTGCCGCCAGCTGAGTTAAATCACGTCCAAATTGTTCCAAGGCCTTTCCATTGCCCTGTTCTCCATCCACATTACCCATTGCGGGTTCGCCGGAGGAAAACGCAGTATTGCTCAGCAGAGAGGATAATTCCGCGGTGATACGGGCAGGATCCACGCCAAGGATCCGAAGGAACCTCATTCCATAACAGCTTTCATCTTCAACTACGGCGATCAGCAGGTGCTCCGTACCTACATAGGCGTTATGAAGCCGCGCCCCGGCCATGACAGCAATTTGCAGGATCTGCTTTGTCCTGGGGGTAAAAGCATCGGGAGAAAGGCTTGTAGGCTCGCCCGAACCCACCCTTTCACGAACAAGGTTCTCATAGGCTTCCGCAGTCACTCCCAGCTTATTCAGCACAGTAAAGGCGGCGCCGGTCCCCTCTTTCAAAAGGCCCAGTATCACATGCTCACTGCCGATATAGTCGTGTCCCATTTCCTGGGCGGAAGCAACCGCCAGATTCAAAGCCTGATTGGCCTTTTCTGTAAATCCATTAAAACGATACATAAAGTTCTCAACTCCTTTGACAAAAACTCAGTATATAGTTTCTCGTTCAAACATCTGAAAGCTTGGCGCACACCTGGCGTACCAGTTGAGCGCGAACGATATCACGCCGGGTTTGCTCCAGCGGCTGTTCACCGGAAGAAGCCAATGTGGCCGGCTGCGCCTTTACGGAAAGGCTGTTCAATTCTTCCTGGGTAACGCCGTGAAGCAAACCAATGGATAAGCCCAGCCGGATATAGGAAAGCAGCTCCATAAGCTCTCCGCTGGAAAGTATTTTGGCGCTTTTCAGCACGCCTGCCGCCCGTTGGATCTTATCCTGGATCACAAGATTGGAACCAAGTTCTTCCCTGGCCCTGCGCTCCTGTTCGATCACCTGTGCGGTGATTGCGTTTAGATTGTCGATCGCCTCGGCCTCGCTGAGCCCCAGAGTGATTTGATTGGAAAGCTGGTACATTGCTCCGGTAATCTGGCTTCCTTCCCCATAGCTTCCACGCAAAGCCATACCCAGCTTTGCCAGATTAGAGGAAATACGGGGCATTGCGCCGCTCTCCGTCAAGGCGGGCAGGTGAAGCATTACGGAAGCCCGCATTCCTGTACCCAGGTTTGTGGGACATTGCGTCAGGTATCCAAGCTCCGGATCAAACGCGAAGCGCAGGCTTTCTCCCAGTAGTGTATCCAATCGATCGGCGGATTCGGCAGCCTCCTTGAGAGAAAGTCCTTCCTTCATTACCTGGATCCGAAGATGGTCTTCTTCATTGATCATAATGGAAAAGCTTTCATCTTCGGAAAGAAGCAGCGCTTTTCCCTGGCGGTCAGAAATAAATTCCGGGCTTACAATATGGCGTTCCACCAGGGAAACGGCCTCTTCCTCGGAAAGCGAATCCAAGGGAACAAAAGAAAACTGCTTTGCCGCCGCACTGTTTCCGGAAAGCAGCGCGTCTTTTATTTTATTTTCAATTTCTGCTTTTTCCTGCGCGTTTGCCTTGCCGGGGAAAGGATATTGCTGCAAATTCCGAGCCAGACGCACCCGCGTGCTGTATACGACATCACTGTGGTTTCCCGCCTTTTCGTACCACTTCAGTACCTCAGCCATTGCCTTCCATCTCCTTTATTTCATCTCTCAATACCGCGGCTTTCTCAAACTCCTGTGCTTCGATCGCCTGACGCAGCAGAAGCTTCTTTTCCTCCAAAGAGGCTTGCGGTACCGGCACCATCTGCCCGGTAGAATCGGAAATACGCAGTGCGGAGCTGCCGGGTCTTTTTCCCTTGTGGTGAACAGTTCCATGAATCCTCTGGATCAGGGGCAGCAGCTGGCGGCGAAAGGTTTTATAGCACTCCTCGCAGCCAAGGTTCCCCGTCTTCGCGATTTCGGCGAAGCTGGAACCGCACTTTTTACAGCGCAGCACCGAATTTTCTCCATGGCTTTTCCCAATCAGGCCTCCCAGCATGGGTCCAAATCCCAAATCCCATGTATCAAACAGGTTTCCATATCCCTTTTCTTTGGCGCAATCGCTGCACAAATGATATTGTGTCAGTTGCCCGTTGACGATCGTTTTAATATGGGTCGTTGCTGTTTTCTTTCCACAGACTTGGCAAATCATAAAGCTTTCCTCCTTTTTTGCTAACCAAATATCCAATTATGCCCTTGCGGCAATCAACATGTTTTTATAAACCGAAGCCCGTACATAGTTCCGAAGCTCCCTGGGGACAAGAGCCAAGGCCTTTTCCGAAACGGCGGCCTGGATCAAATCTACCGCCTCTTTACTGAGTATTCCGTTTTGCAGCATGTTTTCCGACATGGCACGAGCTGTTCCCGCGTCCAAGGTATCTCCTACCGCATTGATAATATGCATGATCATATCCGGTTTAGAGATTTGAAGTCTGGTGATTCGAATGTAGCCTCCTCCGCCCCGGCGGCTTTCCACCAAATACCCTTGCTCCGGTGTAAAACGGGAAGCAAGAACGTAATTGATTTGACTGGGAACACAGCCAAGAGAGCCTGCCAATTCATTTCGCTGAATTTCCGCAATACCGTCCGCCTCTTTTAGCAGCTCTAAAATATAGTTTGCCACACTGTCGCTGATACGCACAAAACCACTTCCGTTTCTGTCTTTGACTTTCTTTGACTTTTATTATACCTGATTTTCATGGAAAATCAAGATCAGAAAAAGTCAAACAAGGCGATTTAACAACGCTCAATTCGAAAAATCCTCTTGTTTTCTCCCTTATGCTTCGATTTTCTTTTATTTTTAAGGAAACACCTCATCATTCTAATTGATATAGCGCGGCAAAAATTTTTTCAGCAGAGTGCAGAAAGGCAGCGCAGGCAGCTGATGCCCTGCAATCCGACTTCGCATGCCGGAGATGTCGTTCAAGGCAATATTCGTAAATTATGCGAGGCTGACTTAACTTCTGTAACACTTTTTGGGGTTCGCCATATGATAGGAGTGTAAATGAAAGGAGGCGCTCTTCCATGTGTGGTTGTGGTAACGGAGGTTGCTCTTGGATCATCATCATCATCCTGATCCTTCTCTGCTGCGGTGGCTGCGGCAGCTTCGCCAATAATGGCGGCTGTGGCTGTGGCAACAACGACTGCGGCAATGGCTGCGGCTGCTGCTAAATAGCGTGCGGGCATCTGCCCTATTCGCTTTTTAAGCCAGCAAAAAAGGGGCACTGCTTTTAGCAGTGCCCCTTTCCCTATTCTCTCGTTTTTTCCGATGGCAACACCGCACAAAGATTGTGCGGTGTTGCCATCTATCAAGTGGCCGAAACAGATTCCAGCGCCTCCTGTAAGGCCAGCGCCAGCTGAGCAGGACAGGAGGTGGATTTTGCGCCGCAGCGAATATCCTTGCAACGCTTAATGTACTCCTGTACCTTCATTCCTTGTGCCAGAGCAGCGACCCCCTGGGTATTGCCGCTGCACCCACCGGTAAATTTCACGGACTGAATGATATCGTTTTCTAAAACAATATCGATCTGCTTGGAACAAACGCCCTGGGGAATGTAATGAATCTCCATTTTTATACGCTCTCCTGTGTTAAAAATAAAATATATCATCGATCCAATGCTACTAATCTACCAAACTCTCTTTCCTTTGTCAAGTAAATGCATCTGGAAACAATTAGTCTTCCGCTTCCTTTGTAAGCAAGTAGTCCGCCTGGAATTTTCGGGAAGACAGATTAAATAAAAGAATGGAAAAAACGGCCAAGAGAACAGCAAGACCGATCAGCAGCAGCGCATTGATCTGAAAAATCCCGGTAAACTGGGCCAAATACAACAAAATAAAGGGAAGGATCAAATATCCCATAGTTTGAAGAGACTCTCCTACACTGTACACTCTTGGCAGGACAAGGCTGACAAACGTAACAGAAAACAGCGCCAGCACCGGCATCAGAAAAAGAACTGTGACAAGCCATTCCAAATTGAAGAAATAAGGCGCCGAAAGCAAAAGATCCGCTACTGAGGCAATAATGGAAAAAGCCAAAAAGGAAACCAGAGAAATGACCACGGAAATCAGCGAACAGGTCGTGATCTTAGCGCTGAACACAGATTTGGGATTCATGGAGGTCAAGAACAATGTTTCTAATGTGCCATTTTCCTTTTCTCCGACAAAGGCACAGGAAGCGGAAGCCACCGCACAAACAACGGGAACCATCAAAAACAAAAGCGGACACAGTAGTGTAGTAAAAGCGTCCAGCCAAAATTGGCGGTAACCGTATTCTCCGCTTTTTTCAGAAAGCAGCGTTTGTATGGAATCGGAAAAGGACGTATTTTTCGGTACAGGAAACAAGCTGATCGCCACAAAATAGGTCAGCGGCAAAATCACTACCAAAATGACCGGCAGTACCATCAGCAGAGCCCGAATTCCCTTGCGTTTCCAAATTGCGCCAAGATCTTTTCCGACCAGCACGGACTCAGCGGAAGAAAAAAGCTTACGGGGCTTCTGGTTCGCCCGGGTCGCCTGTCTCGTAGTCCTGCCATTCTCCGTTGCCTGCTTCTGCGGCTGTCTGGTCCGTGAAGCCTTCTGTCGAGATATCGGCTGCTGGTTCCGATGACTCCTCGTACTTGTCGTATTTGTTTCCCTGTTCATCAGCATCACCTATCCTTTGTACTCTGCCAGTTGCATAAGCGGTATAGATCTCTTCCAGTGAGGGCTTGATCAGCTTCGCTTCATACAGTCTTTTCCCGCTGTTCACTGCCTGCGAGATCAATTTCGGCAATTCCTCTTCCGAAGGGATCTCTTTTTTCCATAGACCCTCCGTCAGCCGGAAACCCGCCAAAGGTGTTTCACCTTCTTCAAAACGAAAAGCCGCCCGGTAAGGAACGCCGGAATCCTGACGCAGACTGACCAGATCTCCCTTTGCCAGAAAAGAGCCTTCTCGCAATAAGCCAAATTCGTCTCCAAGGCCTTGGGCATATTTCATATCTTCTGTACAAAGCAGTACGGTAATACCCTCCTGGGAAATCAAATATGTGAGAAGCTCCTGCACGCTGGTCGCTGCCTCCGTATCCAATCCATCTGCGGGCTCATCCAGTAAAAGCACCTGAGGGCGGTGCATCAATGCTCTTGCCAGAGAAGCACGCCGCAGCACATCGGTGGGCAGCGCGTTTGGCTTTTCATCCCGACCCTCCCAAATATCCAAACGATGCAGAAGAAACGAAACGCGATCCAGCGCATCGTTTTGGTCCACCCCGTTGATATCCGCAAAAAAACGCAGATTTTCCGAAAGGGTCATTTCCCGGTAAAGCCGGGAGGTATGCAGCACGGTTCCGGTCACACCATGCAGCTTTTCCGCTTCAAAAGCAGGAGAAAAACCCAATAAAGAGCATTCGCCCGCCGTGGGGCGGCAAAGCCCGGCCAACAGTCGGATCAGCGTGGTTTTTCCTGACTTTTCCTTCCCGACACAGGCGAAAATACTTCCCTGAGAAACCTGGAGATTCAAGCCATGAAGCGCGGAGATACTGCCATATTTTTTAGAAAGCTCATATGCTGAGATTGCTTCCATAAAACACGCCCTCTTTTTTGATAAAAGTTTATCCGCGGCGGATCTCAGAGGTTCCATGCTCCTTCAAATAGGTCGCCTCCAGATCAGCTAAGTGAAGCTTTACCGCAAGCGGGTAACGGTCAAAAGCAGCGCTGCTTGCAAAGCTTCCTCCCTTTACAGCATCATCAAAGCCCCCCATATGCCAGCGGATCGCCATAGCCTCCGCCGGCTTCAAACGAACGAAACGCTCGATCAGATAAACAGATTTTTCACCGTGACCGTAGGGAAACGCGTCTTCGATCGTATAGTATGGCTTTTTCTCCCAGGCGCCGGTCTCGTCATTTTTTACATTGCGGGTGGACACCTTGTAAAACTGCGCCTTACACACGTCGTGCAAAAGCCCGCATAAAGCAAAGCTTTCTTCACTGTCCCCTTCTTCAAAATATTTATCCCTTAGAACCTGATACACATTGACGCTGTGACGAACCAAGCCAAATTCACAGGCGCAATGGTACTTCGTGCTGGCAGGAGCGGAAAAGAAATCTGTGGTGGAAAGCCAGGAAAGCAGCCTGTCTCCCCCTTCTCTGGTCACATGCTCCTGATAAATTTTGCAAAATTCTTCTTGATATAAATTGTCCGCCATTTCTCCGCCTCTTTCCCTATTCTATAAGTTTTTTCTCATGTTGATGAAAAGAAAAAATCCCTTGGTCTGCCGAAAACCTATCTTTTCCATTCAGTATACCACTTGCCAACACTTTTTTCAAACGATATCTCCAAAGAAAAAAGACAGACCGCCAGTCTGCCTTTCAAGACCTCTATACAGAACGGAAGCCCTTGCCGATGATCTCACTGGTATTTGTAATAAACATGAAAGCCTGCGGGTCTATTTCTTTCAGCTTTTGGCGGAGCTTTACTGCCTCGCCGCGCCGGCAAGCGGTGAGGATCACTTTACGCTCTGTGTGAGAATAGGCGCCCTCCGCATTCAGCACAGTAGAGCTGTGGTTCAAAGTGTGAATAATATACTGGCAAACCTCCTCCGGCTTGGAGGTCACAATGGAAAAAAATTTGCACAGGTTGATGCTTTCGATCACAGAATCCACAACAAAAGCTTTCAGAAACAGCCCCAGCAGAGAGAAAAGTCCGGTTTTCATGCCAAAAATGAAGCAGGCAGAAAAGGCGATCAAGCTGTCGCTGACAAACAGGGCCTTTCCAATATCCGTAAGGCCGGTATATTTCTTCAGGATCATCGCAACAATATCTGTTCCGCCGCTGGAGGCGTTACAGTTGAACAATAGAGCTGAACCAACCGCAGGCAGCATAATGGCAAAACAAAGCTCTAAAAGCGGCTGGTCTGTAAAAGGCGCCGTCATGGGATACAGCTTTTCCAAAAGCCAGGTCTCAAAAGAAAACATCAGGCTGCAATAGGTGGTCAAAACTCCGAACTCTCGTCCGATCACTAAAAAACCTACCACGAGCAGAAGAACATTGACGATAGACATGATCGTTGCCGGAGATAAAAAAGGGATCACGTTTCCCAAAATAATGGAAATACCGCTGACTCCCCCTGTTGTAAAATGATTGGGGAATTTGAAAAAATAAACACCTAAAGAGAGAAGAAATACCCCCAGGTTTACAATGCCAAAGGTTTTCAAATTGGGAAGATCGCTCCGTGAAAAAATTTTTTGCTTTTTTGAATTCCTTACCATTTCCGGCACCTCACCGCTGTCTCTGTTTTCGCTACAAAATCAGTGTGCTCTGAAAATCCTCACAGATTCTACCACAGTGTTCCCCGTTTTACAACCATTTTTGCAAAATAAAAAGCCGGTACAGTAAACACCTGTGCCGGCCAAAAATTCTGATCAACGGATCAGCGCCTCCAGGAAATGAACAGCGGCGCCGATATCCTTCTCCGGGTCGTCCCCTACCTCGCGCTCAATGGTGAGGAAGCCCGTGAAACCGATCTCATGCAGGGCTTTCAGATAATTGGGGAAATCCACATCGCCTTCGCCCAAGGGGAGCTCGATGAAAGAGGAATCCTCCAGCATATCGGACTCCACCATGCCATACAGAATCTCAGGGTCACGGTAATGGAGGCGGCGGCCATCCTTGGCGTGAGTATGAACGATATAATCTTTTAAGGTATAAACGGCCTGTACCGGATCGTCTCCGGTAACCATGACAAAATTAGCGGGATCAAGATTTACCGCAACACCAGTGGAATGAAGGCCGTCCAGGAAATTCCGAAGGGTAGCCGCCTTTTCAGGGCCCGTTTCAATAGCGAAATGAGCCTGCAAAGAATCGGCATACTCTGCCAGCTTACCGCAGGCGTCCTGCATAATGGCGTATCGAGGATGAGAAGGATCTTCAGGCACCACGCCGATATGGGTGGTCACCACTTCGGTTTCCAGATCCTTCGCCAGATCGAGGATTCGCTTTGACTGCTCGATCAGGCCGGGATTCAACTCAGGCTTTACAAAGCCCTGCCCCAGATCGCCGCAAAGCGCGGAGATCGTAAGGCCGTGATCCTTTACAGCCTTCAAAAATTCCCGGCGCTTTTCCGGGCTCATCTGCTGGGGCGACATTTCACCTCGTGTGGCATAGACCTGAATTCCCTTTGCGCCTAAAGCCTGCGCCTTATCCAGGGCCTTCGGAAATTCCGCGCGGAAGGAATCCAGCATAACGCCGATAGAAAACGGATACATTTAATAAACTCCTCTCTTATTACAATGCAATTTCTTTGTGCTGCTCGGCGGAATCGTAAATTGCCTGCATCATTTCAGCAGTAACGATCACCGTGTCAATATGGGAAGGCAGTTTTTCTCCGGTTTTGATGCACCGAAGGAAAGCATCGATCTCATTTTGGAAATGATCTCTCATTTGGAACTGGGGCGTGTATTTGACCAGGGCGCCGTCTTCTGTGGTATACACATCAAAATCCTTTCCATAGTGCAAGCGGATCCCGCCCTTATCGCCCATGAAATCAATGTACTGTTCAGATTCCCCGATGTTCTGCGCCCAGGCGCCGTTTACTGTGATCACAGGGCCCTCTGTACGGATCAAAGCTGTTACGGAATCATCTACATCATACACGCCATCGTACTTCGGAGGACCGGCCCACATATCGGTGTACACGTAATTTTTCATATCCTTCCCAAGCTTGCAGAAGGTTTCCCCCGTAACAGTTTTTACCGTGGGATCGCCGCAGCAATACATAACGATATCCAAATAATGCACACCCCAGTCGATCAAAGCGCCGCCTCCGGCAATGGCCTTGGTGGTAAACGCCCCGCCCAACCCGGGAATGGAGCGATGAGCCCGGAAGCTGACATATACATGATGAATGCTGCCCAGCTTTCCCTCCTGAATGTACTGCCTGATGCGGTTTACACTGTCGTTAAAGCGGTTCACCACACCGATATTCAGAACTCTTCCGGATTCGTGCTGAGCCTTTTGCATTTCCAGAGCCTCGGAATACACCCTGGCGGCGGGCTTTTCGCAAAGCACGTTTTTTCCCGCCCGCAAAGCGTCAATAGCAATTTGCGCGTGTACGTTATTGGGGGTACACACAGAAACCGCTTCGATCTCAGGATCCTTCAGTACCTCATGGTAATCGGTCACAGCGGTACCGCAGTTGTAATCCCTTACAGCCTTTTCCGCCCGCTCCGGAATAATGTCGCAAAAATACTTGATCTCCGCCTCCGGATTATTTACATAGGCAGGAATGTGAGCCGCGTTCGCAATGGTTCCGCAGCCAATGATGGCGACCTTCATGATAAAAATCTCCTTTACAGCGCCGCAGTTGGACGCTTACTTCAGTCAGACAGCATAAAATGGAACCGTCCGACTAAGGTGATTATACTCTATCGGCCTTGTATTTGCAAAGTTTATTTTCCAAAAAATACCGCTATATTTTGTGAGCTTTCTTATTGCATATTACACAACAAGCTCCGAAAAACACTTTTAGAGATGTCAAATTAAAACTTTTTCGTTACAAGCATGATTTTTTATGCTATACTTTATAATAAAATCTGAATTTCAGGGAGGAAATTGCCATGAACGAAACCCTTGAGCTGATGATGAACAGGAAATCGATCCGGGCCTTTCAGGAAAAGGAAATTCCGGCGGAGGTCAAGGAAACGATCCTATCGGCGGCGATGCGGGCTCCCACGGCTGGAAACCTGATGCTCTATTCCATTTTGGACGTTACCGAGCAGCCGCTGAAGGATAAGCTTGCCCTTACCTGTGACCACCAGCCCTTTATTGCCACCGCGCCCATGGTATTGATTTTTTTGGCGGATTACCGCCGTTGGTACCGGAAATTTCAGCAAGCCGGCGGCAACCCTCCCGCTCCGAGGCTCAGCGACTTTATGCTTTCCATGAACGACGCCATGATCGCCGCTCACGCCGCCTGTATGGCTGCGGAAAGCCTGGGAGTGGGCTCCTGCTATATCGGAGATATCATCGAGCAATGGGAAACACACCGGGAGATCTTTCAGCTTCCCGAATATGTTGCTCCCGTGTCCATGCTGGTATTCGGATATCCTACCCAGCAGCAGAAGGAGCGTCCTCTGGTTTCCAGGTTTCCAAAAGAAACGATCGTATTTGAAAATCAATATCGCGATCTGTCGGAGGAAGAGCTGAACGATTTCTGCAAAAGCGACCGCGCCAAGCTCATTTGCGAAAACAAGTACACCTCCGAGTTTGCATTGGAAATGGAGCGCTCCGCAAAAGAGATCCTGAAAAACTGGACAGGAAAGCCGAAACAGGATTAAGCGTATTCTGATTTTTTCAAAGCCAGCCGGGCAGGCCCGCAAAAGTTCGGCTGCCTCCCCACATACGAAAGCAGCGCACAGGATAATTTCCGTGCGCTGCTTTCGTATGTGACCAGGCCTGTAAGCCGAGTTCTGTCTTGAACAGTCATCTATCTTGGCCTGCCGTTGCCGACAGGCTCACGCCACCTCCATAGAACGCGCAGGGCTGCGCTTGAAGCAAAAGCTTCTGTTCCTCCACGGTGTTGCTCCGAATAGGGTTTACAGGGCCGTGTGGTCTCCCACACGCCGGTGAGCTCTTACCTCGCCTTTCCACCCTTACCGAAAAATCGGCGGTATTTCTCTGTTGCACTATCCCTGGGGTCGCCCCCGGCGGCCGTTAGCCGTTATTCTTGCCCTGGGGAGCTCGGACTTTCCTCAGATATTCGCTTTCGCGGAATATCCGCGACTGTCCGGCCTGCTCACATGACCTCTATTTTACGGGAACGGCTTCCTGTTTGTCAATAGTTCTTTTCCGAAAGCAGCCGATTCTTTTCGTCCCAAAGCTTTTGGGAAAGATCCACATAGTAATTGTGCGGGTTTTCAAAACGGGTCACTTCTTCCCACAGGGTGTCCACCTGGGCCAGGCAATACGCTTTTACCGCCTTCAGCGCGCGAGGTGTATACAGGCATTCCCCGTTTTTGAAGATCTGATTCATTAGCGGTACGGCATGGAAGTTTTCTACCGTCTTGCGCTTCCAGGTATGCTCGGGGTCGAAAATTGTATACGGCTTTTCATCATCGATGGTTTCTTCGTGCAGTGTGATCACGTCCGCAATGGCTTTATCGGTTTCCCGGTCAAAAAGCCGCCACACATTTTTGAAGCAGGGTGTAGTGATCTTCGCCACGTTTTCGCTGATCTTGATCTTCGGAATCAACGTGCCGTCTTCCTTTTCTACCGCTACCAGCTTATACACGCCGCCAAACACAGGCTCGGAGGAAGAAGTGATCATTCTTTCACCCACGCCGAAGGAATCCACTTTTGCCCCCTGCATCAGCATATCCCGAATAATATATTCGTCCAGAGAATTGGAAGCGCAGATCTGGCAATCCTCAAAGCCGGCGTCGTCCAGCAGCTTCCTGGCCTTCCGGGAAAGGTAAGTGATGTCGCCGCTGTCAATGCGGATCCCCGCCGGACGGAAACCCTGAGGCACCAGCACCTCGTTAAATACCTTGATGGCGTTGGGCACACCGGACTTCAGCACATTATAGGTATCTACCAACAAGACGCAATTACTGGGATAAGCCTGAGCATACGCCCGAAAAGCCTCGTATTCGCTGTCGAAAAGCTGCACCCAGCTATGGGCCATAGTACCCAGAGCCGGCACACCGAACATCTGGTCGCTGATGGTACAGGCGGTTCCTACACAGCCACCGATATAAGCGGCCCTCGCCCCGTACACGGCACCGTCAAAGCCCTGAGCCCGCCGGGAGCCGAATTCCATTACGCCCCTTCCCTGCGCCGCCCGTACAATGCGGTTGGCTTTTGTGGCGATCAGGCTCTGGTGATTGATACACAGCAGCACCATAGTTTCGATAAACTGGGCCTGGATCGCCGGACCCCGCACCGTAACGACAGGTTCTCCCGGGAAAATGGGCGTGCCCTCCGGAATTGCCCACACATCGCAGGAAAATTTAAAATCCTTCAAATACTGTAAAAATTCTTCGCTGAAAATATGCTTGGAGCGCAGAAATTCAATATCTTCCTGAGAAAATTCCAGGTTTTTCAAATATTCCACCAGCTGCTCCACACCCGCCATAATGGCAAATCCACCGTGGTCCGGTACCTTTCTGAAAAACATATCAAAATAGCAAATAGTATCCCGAAACCCATTTGCAAAATAGCCGTTTGCCATGGTGATCTCATAAAAATCCGTCAGCATGGTAAGATTGCTGTCCTTATCGTAAAAGGTCTTATTCACGGTACATCGCCCTGCCCTTCAGTTTGGAGACTTTTTCTTATTATATCAGCTTTCACCGAAAAGTACAGCAATATTTTCTTGTAAGCTTCCTCAAAAGTTTTCCCTTTTCAAAAGCCAATTTCCGGAAATGCTGTTGCTTTTCCACTCTATTTCCTTTATAATGCCTTTATAAGAGAAAAATCCGCAAAACTCTCCCATTTCAGAAAGGAAAGCGATTCGGCATATGAGACTGAGAAATCAGCCTTTAGGCGACAAAAATCTGATCGGCGCCAGAGTGGAAGCCGCCAGAAAAAGCCAGGGAATGAAGCAGAAGGAGCTTCTTGCCCAGCTTCAGGTGCGCGGTGTAGATCTGAACGCCTCCGGCCTTTCCAAACTGGAAGGGCAGATTCGTTCTGTTACAGATTTTGAGCTGTTGGCCCTTTCTGATATTCTGAATGTTTCTGTTTCCTGGCTTTTGACGGGTCTCGAGCGCTGACAACGCGAAAAATAGAAGTTTCTTCGACGCAGTTTTTTAGCTGCGTCGTTTTTCTTTTTCACCAAAAGTCTTATAAAGCAAAAGCCAATGAAAAAAGAGGGAAAAATCGTCCATACTATTTTCAGAAAGCACAAGCGCAAATATGGCTGTTTGGGAAAGGAAAAGGTATGCTTATTTTTCAAAAGGAAGAACTGAAAAGGTTATCTCCCCTACTCCTATTCTGGGTGATCTATACCGCGCTTTTCTTCCTTTGGGCCAAAACCTTTTTCTATACGCTGCCCTTTCTATTTGGTTTATTGATCGCGACCTTTGTGCAGCCGGCTATCAAATTTTTGGAAAAGAAGCTTCACTGGAGCCACACAACAGCCACAGCGGTAACGGTTTTCCTTTTTCTCGCGGCGCTGGGTGCGCTGTTTATTATTCTCGGTGTGATAGCAGTGCAGGAGATCACCGCTTTTCTCATGCAGGCCTCAGAAAATGGATTTGCGGAATTCTCACAGCCCGTATCGGATTTTTTGAACAAAATCGGCGGATATCTGCAAAAATTCGATCTGACCTTCTGGGAGCAAAATAAAGAAATGATTTTAGAGCAGCTGCAAAAGAGCATGGACCTCATTTTAGGCTTTCTAGGTATGGTACTGGGCTTTTTTTCGTCTTTGCCGGCAGTGATCACCATGCTGATCGTCACCGTGGTTTCCGCCTTTTTTATCGCCAGAGATCTGGAGAAGCTAAAGGCCTGGCTGAAAGCTCTGCTCAGCAGTACCTTCGCGTCACACATGAAAACCGCCGCCAAGAGCAACGGCGGCGTTGGTCAAAAATATATTTTTTCCTATCTCTTTCTGTACTTTATCACCTTTTGTGAAACCTATGTGATCCTGAAAATTTTATCACTGTCCTATCCGCTATCCACAGCGTTCTTTACCGCCGTTGCGGATGTTTTGCCGGTTTTGGGGCCGGGCTTTGTTTTTCTTCCCCTGATCCTTTATCAGCTTCTGATCGGGCAATACGCCAAGGCGCTGGGGCTTTTGATCGGCTGGGGGATCATCAGCCTGATCCGCCAAATCATGGAGCCCAAGCTGATCTCTTCTACAGTCAAAATACACCCGCTTGCCATGCTGGCTGCCATATACTTCTCTCTGGCAGGAAAAAATCTGTGGATCCTGTTTTACGTGATGGGACTATGCATGCTGTATTCCATTTTCCGGGAAACCGGGGCGCTGCCCGCGGTGATCAAAGGCACAAAGGAAAAAGGCGATGCCGTCCTTGAAAAATAGAGCTTTCTTCCCAGCTTTCAGGTCCGCTCAAAAAGCAGCTTTTCAGAAGCGGCCAGCTGAACGCAGATGCAGAGCAGCTCCATGGCCTGGGTGAGTTCTTCCTCCGGCGGGAAGGTGGGCGCGATACGGATATTGCTGTCGTTAGGATCCGCGCTGTAAGGGAAGGTGGCGCCCGCGTCCGTCAGGATCACCCCGGCCTCTTTACACAGGGATACCACTCTTTTTGCGCAGCCGTTCATCACGTCAAGATTCACAAAATAGCCGCCATTGGGCTTGCTCCACTTGGCAATTCCTAAATTGCCCAATTCCTTTTCTAAAGCCTGTTCTACCAGATGAAATTTCGGCTCCAGAATCTTCCGGTGTCCCTGCATCAACTCCTGTACACCGCTGATATCATGGAGAAACAAAATGTGACGGAGCTGATTGAGCTTATCCGGTCCGATCGTTTGCGCGGAAATACGCTTCTTGATATCCGCAATATTTTTCGGACTGCCGGCTAAAGCGGAAACACCCGCTCCGGGAAAGGATATTTTTGAGGTAGAAGCAAAGAAAAATACAAAATCTTCGGTCCCCTGCTTCATACATTCTTCATACAGATTCAACAAGGTGTCCGGCGTATCCGTCAAATCATGCACACAATAGGCGTTATCCCAAATAACACGAAAATCCTTTGCCGCGGGACGCAGTGCCGCAAACCGGCGAACTGTTTCATCAGAATAAGTGATCCCTGTGGGATTGGAGTATTTCGGAACACACCAGCACCCCTTTACCGCTTCGTCCTTATTGACCAATTCCTCTAAAATATCCATATCCGGCCCTGTTTTCAGCATG
Source organism: uncultured Oscillospiraceae bacterium (assembly GCA_910589395.1). Lineage (GTDB taxonomy): Bacteria > Bacillota > Clostridia > Oscillospirales > Acutalibacteraceae > Acutalibacter > Acutalibacter caecimuris_A. The sequence goes on along the minus strand of CAJUTL010000009.1, from coordinate 15,742 downwards.
GGCACGGGGATCATTTCGATCCCAAAATATTCAGTTACGGCAAAATGCCGGTCATACCCGGGAACCGGACAAAGAAATTTTACTTTTTTCTGTTTGCACCAAGGTTCACAACCACCGAAGCCATGAGTGTATCCTTGAGAAATGCAATCAAACATCATTTGCAGGCTGGAATTGTTGCCCAAAACGATCTGATCGGCAGGAACCCCCAGCATATCGCTGAAAATAGCGCGCATCTCCGGCAGACCATTCCATACGCCGTAATTACGGCAGTCGTCCCCGTTGGAATTGGCAAATTCGCTCCGGGCGTGTAAGGCCTCCAGCACGCCAAGTGCCAGATCCAGCTGTTTCGCGCAGGGTTTTCCTCTTGCCATATTGAGCTGAAGCCTTTTGCTTTTGAAAGCTTCATACCGGCGGGCCGCCTCTTGATTGATCTTCTGGATCTCTTCCTTCTTCATCGCTGTCAGCTTCATCGAGGCATCTCCTTATCCCTAATTCATTTTGAATCTCGCTGTTGACAAAATCATCATTTTAAGGCATCAAACGTGATACATTTTACTCCATACGCCTTAAAGATGCAAGTCAATTTATGAAATCCTGCAAATTTTACGTTTTGCATGATTCAACGATTTCTTTTCTTCATTTTCTGTGCACCACTCTGAAACCGTGAAAAAAATTGCAGAAAGCCTCTATTTGTGCTATAATGGCGCTAGCTGTCCGGGAGAAGTGTCATGCTGTGAAGCCGCTCTCTTTTCCATAGGCACGAAAAGCATCTTACTTCTTTCCAAACGGTTTATCATATCTCTGACTTTCAGAAAGGAAGCACAGAAACAATGGGTGGTTTTTTTGGCGTAGCTTCAAAGGAAGACTGTATGTTTGACCTGTTTTTCGGCACCGACTACCATTCCCATTTGGGAACCAGACGTGCCGGAATGGCTGTCTATGATGAAAAACGGGGGTTTGACCGCGCGATCCATAATATTGAAAACTCTCCGTTTCGTACAAAATTTGATAAAGATGTTTCCGCCATGCAGGGAAAAATCGGCATTGGCTGCATTTCAGATTATGAGCCACAGCCTTTGATTGTGCGTTCTCACCACGGCACCTATGCCATTGTTACCGTTGGCAAAATAAACAACACCGATGAAATTGTGCAAAAGCTCTTTGCCAGCGGCTATTCTCATTTTCTGGAGATGAGCGGCGGCGATGTCAACGCCACGGAGCTTGTGGCCGCGCTGATCAATCAGCGGGACAACCTGATCGAGGGGATCCAATATGCCCAGGAAACTGTCGACGGCTCCATGACCATGTTGCTGTTAACTCCGCAGGGGATCTACGCTGCCCGGGACAAGCTGGGCCGTACCCCTGTAGCGATCGGTAAAAAGGAGCATGCTTATTGTGTCTCCTTTGAAAGCTTTGCCTATTTGAATCTGGGTTATACCGAAGCCAGAGAGTTGGGGCCGGGAGAGATCGCTGTGATCACGCCTGAGGGTGCCACTACCTTGGCGGCTCCGGGAAAAGAGATGAAGATCTGCACCTTTTTGTGGGTCTATTACGGATACCCGTCTTCTTCTTATGAAGGCGTCAGCGTGGAACAGATGCGCTATCAGTGCGGCGCCATGCTGGCAAAGCGCGATACCGTTCAGCCGGATATCGTGGCGGGTGTTCCCGATTCCGGTACAGCCCACGCGGTGGGCTACGCCAATGAATCCGGTATTCCTTTCTCCCGCCCATTGATCAAATATACGCCTACCTGGCCCCGTTCTTTCATGCCTACCGTGCAAAGCGACCGCAATCTCATCGCAAAAATGAAGCTGATTCCTGTCCACGATCTGATTCGCAACCGCAGCCTTCTTCTGATTGACGATTCCATCGTCCGCGGAACACAGCTTCGGGAAACCACCGATTTTCTCTATCAAAGCGGCGCGAAGGAGGTACATGTGCGCCCGGCATGTCCCCCGCTGCTCTATGGCTGCAAATATCTGAACTTCTCCCGCTCCACTTCCCTGACAGAGCTTGCCACCCGTCGCGTCATCCGTGAAATGGAGGGAACGGCGGAGCCCAAGGATATTGAGAAATATACCGACCCTGAGACACCGGAACATCAGACCATGGTAGATTTGATCGGAAAAAAGAGAAATTTCACTTCTCTGCGCTATCACCGGCTGGACGACCTGATGGATTCTGTGGGGATCGACAAATGCAAGCTGTGCACCTACTGCTGGAATGGCAAAGAATAATAACGACAAGAGGAGGCTGTTGCAAAACGCAACAGCCTCCTCTTTGTGCGGCACAATCAACGCGTAGAAACATACCCACGCTCTTCATAGGGCTTATAGAGTTCCATCACATCCTGGAACGATCTGTAATCGCAGCCGTTTTCCGGCGCATACATTCCGGTTCCGTTCAAATACCCGATTCCTGACAAAGCTTGAAAGAAAAAAAGAACTTCCGGTTTCCGGAAGCCCTTTTTCCATTTCCGACGAATAAGATCCAACTACTGATCACTAAAATTCCACCGCGCCGGGGGTTCTGGGGAACAACGCCACGTCCCGGATGTTTTCGATGCCGGTGAGATACATGACAAGCCGCTCAAAGCCGATGCCAAAGCCGGAATGCTTGGTGCCGCCGTACTTCCGCAGCTCCAGATACCACCAGTAGTCCTCTTCCTTCATGCCCAGCTCGTGAATGCGGTCAAGGAGCACATCGTACCGCTCCTCACGCTGGCTGGCCCCCACAAGCTCTCCAATGCCCGGCACCAGCAGGTCAGTGGCGGCAACCGTTTTTCCATCGTCGTTCAAGCGCATATAGAAGGATTTGATCTCCTTGGGATAATCTGTGACAAATACAGGCTTTCCGAAATGCTTTTCGGTAAGATACCGTTCATGCTCCGTGGCGATATCAGCGCCCCAGGAGACCTTAAATTCAAACTCATCATTGTGCTGCTCCAGAATTTTGATGGCGTCGGTATAGGAGACCCGCACAAAATCGGAATCCGCCACATGGCGCAGCCGCTCGATGAGCCCTTTATCCACAAAGGTATTGCAGAATTCCATGTCCTGCGGACAGGTTTCCATCACATAGTTTATCACATATTTGATAGCTGCCTCGATCACGTCCATATCGTCGTTCAGATCCGCGAAAGCAATCTCCGGCTCGATCTGCCAGAATTCCGCCGCGTGCCGGGTGGTATTGGAATTTTCAGCGCGGAAAGTGGGGCCAAAGGTATAAACCTTTCCAAAGGCCTGTGCCATACACTCCACCTCCAGCTGGCCGGAAACTGTCAGCGAGGTGTGCTTGCCGAAAAAGTCCTGCTTGTAGTCTACAGCGCCGTCTTCCGTGCGGGGCAGGTTCTCCAGATCCAGTGTGGTGATCTGGAACATCTCGCCCGCGCCCTCACAGTCGCTGGCGGTGATGATGGGGGTGTGGCAGTAAACAAAACCGTTCTCCTGGAAAAATTTGTGTATTCCCATGGCGGCGGCGGAACGGACGCGGAATGCCGCGCTATAGAGATTCGTGCGGGGACGCAAATGAGCGATGGTGCGCAGATATTCCACGGAGTGGCGCTTTTTCTGCAGGGGATATTCCGGTGCGGAAGGGCCCTCCACTTCGATTTTTTCCGCATGGATCTCAAAAGGCTGCTTTGCTTCCGGCGTGGCGATCAGCGTACCGGTAACGATCAATGCCGCTCCCACATTTTGAGATGCGATCTCCTTGAAATTGTCGATCTTCTCATCTTCAAAAACCACTTGAACGCCCTTAAAAGAGCTTCCGTCGTTCAAATCGATAAAGCCCAGCGTTTTAGAGTCCCGGATCGAACGGGCCCAGCCACACACAGTCACCGTTTTGCCGGCATACGCGGACAGATCTTTATAAATTGCGGATATTTCCTGACGTTTCATACGTTTTGCCTCTTTTCCTCAAGTTTTACTCTATTCAAAAAATCTGATAGGAATCATTATCTTCATAATAAAGCTCGCTGAGAGCATCGTCAAAGAAAACCTGAAAGGTTTCCTCCATTCCGCTGCACAAATTCATACCGGGCAGATCGTTACGCTCTGCCCAAAAGACCTCCCCTTCCTCCGAAGCTTTCAATTCTCCGGAAAATTCCTCTGCCCGATAAAGGAACACGATATAGCGGAAGCCCTGCTCAGAATACCAATCCTTGATCCCACAGGGCCTAGGCGAAGAGATGGTAAGCCCGGTTTCCTCCCGTACCTCACGGATCACAGAATCTGTAATGGATTCTTCATTTTCCAAATGCCCGCCCGGAAAAGCGATCCCCGGCCAGCCATGGCCCTGCCTGTTTTGTACTAAAACCTTGCTGCCGCTCGTGACCATGCACATCGTAGTCAGCTCGGCTTCTATTTTCCTGGGCATGCCTTTCAACCCCGATTTCGAAAGTAATATAAAGAAAAGGCATCGGAATAACCTCCGACGCCTTCTTCTTGGCGGAGAGGATGCGACTCGAACGCACAATGCCTTGCGGCACACCACATTTCCAATGTGGCTCCTTACCAATTAGAATACCTCTCCATATCCTGACGGCTTATCTATTATAACGAATCCCGCTAAAAAAATCAACCCCATTTTCTAAAAAAATTGCTCCGTGAAAAAATCATGAAAAAAATGGGCTTTTTTTCCAAAAATCCATTTGAATCTCCCAGTATAATTTGGTATAATAACCGCAAAGCACACAATTCTTTTAGAATTTAACACAAGCCTTGCTTTGCCCTTTACAGAGATCAGAGATCATAAACAGACTTCAGGAGGGGATTTTTTGAATAAAAAGAGCGGCGCCAATACCGCGGCGGTCATTGAAATAGGAAGCAACACCGTGCGTATGCGGGTTTCTCAGCTGACAAAGGGGGAGCTTTCTACCCTGGATTCACTGGAATATCCGGTAAGGCTGGGTTACGATGTATTTGAAACGGGAAATATCAGCTTTGAAAGCCTGCGGGAGCTCTCAGCCATTCTGGGAAAATACACCTCTGCTCTGCTAAGCTACCATATTCAAAAGCCCAGGGTTATCTCCTGTACGGCCCTGCGGGACGCACAAAACCGCTCGCTTGCGGTAGACCAACTTCGAGTGCGCAACGCCCTTACTGTGACAGTTTTGGAGGACAGCCAGGAAAAGGCCTATCTCTATTCCGAAATTGCCACAAAGCTGAAAGAAGCGGAATTTTTGCGGCCCGGCAACTCGGTCATTGCCTATGTAGGCTCCGGCAGCATCGGCATTGCGGTATATGACGGTTCTAAAATCAGTTACTTTCAGAATATTTCCATCGGCGCCTTAAAGCTCCATGAAATCCTGCACAAAATGCGAAATTCCTCTCAGGATTTTCACACGGTAGTGGAAGAGTATTTGAATACGATCTTGAACCGTATCGCCGTTTCTGAGTTTTCCATTCGAAATTTGATCCTTACCGGTTCCCAGATCGATCTGGTGGCAAAGCTTTGCGGCGCAAAATACGCAAAAAACGTATTGCAGTTCGGCACAAAACGGCTTTCCGAGCTGTATGACACTCTGAAAACCTTAACGCCTGAAGGGATCGCGCTTCGATACGGAATGAAAGAAAGTGACGCAGCCATTCTTTACACAGCGCTTTCCATCTATCAGGCAATGCTCCGTTTTTGTCCTGATGCGGAAACTATCTGTGCCCCTACCGCCGATATTTCTGAGGCGGTGATCCGGTGCATGCTTTCTCCAAAAGCCGATGGTGAACGCACCGTATATTTCCGAAAAAGCGCCGTAGCCTGCGCGAAAACCATTGCCCGGCAGTTTGGATGCGATCTTTCCCATTCTCAGTATATTCGCGACTGCTCCTGCCTGATTTTCGACAAGTTAAAGCATATTCACGGCCTGGATTCCTCAAAACGTCTGATTTTAGAGCTTGCCTCCATTCTGCACAGCTGCGGCAGCTTTGTCAGTGTACGCCAGCATAACAGATGTACCTTTGATCTGATCCGCGGAATGGATCTTTTCGGGCTGAGCAGGGCCGAGGTTTTGGAGGTCGCCTTTATAAGCGGCAGTATTTCTACAAATCTCGCTACAGAAAGCGATCCGGATTTTTCCAGGCTCAGCAACGAGGAAAAGCTGATTATCTCAAAACTGGCCGCCATGTTCCGAATGGCAAACGCTTTGGATAAATCCCATCGGGGAAAACTGCGGGGGCTGAAGATCTCCATGGAGGAGGATCGGGTTTTGTTTAAGGCCGCCGTGTCCTCGGATATCATGCTGGAACAGTGGGCTTTTTCCGAATCCGCCCAATTTTTCAAGGACGTATTCGGGATCTCCCCTGAGCTTTCCGTAAAATTTGAATTGCTGTAAGAGGTGGTTTTATGGCTGATAAGAAAATACCCTATTATAACAGAGAACTGAGCTGGATGGATTTCAACGCCCGTGTGCTGGAGGAAGCCACCAAAAAAGAGAATCCCCTGATGGAACGCCTGCGGTTTCTGGCGATCACCGGTTCGAATCTGGACGAGTTTTTCATGGTGCGCATTGCCGGGGTAAAAGCCCAGGTAAGCTCCGGCTATAAACAGAAAAACAGCTTTGATCTTACGCCTGAAGAACTGCTTCCAGAGCTGGAAGAGAAAACTCATAAGTTTATGGAAAAGCAGTATTCCTGCCTGCACCGCTCGATCCTGCCCGCGTTGCAGCAGCAGGGAGTTCGCTTTTTGAGCTGTGAGGAAATGAGCGAAGAGCAGCTTCAATATCTTTCTGAGTATTTCAAGCGGGTGCTGTTTCCCGTTCTCACTCCGCTGGCGGTAGACGGTAGCCGCCCCTTCCCCCTTCTTGCCAATAAGTCCTTAAATATCGCCGTCTTTCTGAAAAGCAAGGAGGGAGAAAAATGCTTTGCTATTGTTCAGGTCCCCTCGATCCTTCCCCGTTTCCTGGAGCTTCCCTCCGATGATGGAAGGGCATTTACGCTTTTGGAAGACGTGATCATTTATAAGCTCAACGAGCTGTTTGAGCTGCATGAGATCAAGGCCGCCTGCCCCTTCCGCATTACGCGGGACTCCGATTTGGAGATCGATGAGGAAGCGGAGGATTTCATGAGCGAGGTCAAGAAATCGATCAAGCGCAGAAAGCGCGGCAGGCCCGTCCGCCTGGAGCTGCTGCAGAAGTGCGAGAAAAGCCTTCGCAGCTTTCTCACGGAAATGCTCAAAATCAAAAAGAATGAGATCTACCAGCTGCCCGGCCCGCTGGATCTAACCTTCTTCTCGAAGTTTGCCGGTGTATCCGGTTTTGAAGCTATGTGCTTCAAGCCCATTCGGCCTGTTGCCCCCGCAGATTTTTGGGGATATGACGATCTTTTTGAAGCCATTCGGGAAAAGGACAGAATGGTGCATCACCCATATGAAAGCTTTGATTGCGTGGTTCGATTTGTTGAGCAGGCGGCGCAGGACGAAAATGTGCTTGCCATCAAACAGACCCTTTACCGGGTCAGCGGCAATTCTCCCATTGTAGCGGCGCTGATCAAGGCAGCGGAAAACGGGAAACAGGTCACTGTTCTGGTAGAGCTGAAGGCCCGCTTTGATGAAGAAAACAACATCAACTGGGCCACAAAGCTGGAAAAGGCGGGCTGCCATGTGATCTACGGTCTTCACGGCCTGAAAACTCACTGTAAGATCGCCCTTGTAGTGCGCCAGGAAGATGACGGCATTCGGCGCTATCTGCACCTGGGAACCGGTAATTATAATGATTCTACAGCAAAAATATACACAGACCTGGGACTGTTCACCTGTAACAGCCAATACGGAGCGGATGCCTCTTCCCTGTTCAATGTGATCACAGGCTATTCCCGCCCGCCGGAGTACAGGCATTTTGTGGTGGCGCCTCACGGCATGAGGAATTTCTTTCTTCGCATGATCAAGGCGGAAACCGTCAATGCCCGGCAGGGGCTTCCCTGCGGCATTACCGCCAAGGTAAATTCCCTGGTGGATCCCGAGATCATCGGGCTGCTGTACGAGGCCTCTCAGGCCGGTGTACCGATCCGTTTGGTGGTGCGGGGCATCTGCTGCCTGATCCCGGGGCTGGAGGGGATCAGCGAAAACATCAGCGTGATTAGCATTGTCGGGCAGCTTTTGGAGCATAGCCGCATTTTCCGGTTTGAAAACGCCGGGTTCCCAAAAATTTATCTGGGCAGCGCGGACTGGATGCCCAGAAATCTGGACCGCCGGATCGAACTGGTATTCCCGGTAGAGGACGAGGACCTAAAGCAGCGGGCTTTTGAAATTCTTGATACCTTCTTACAGGACAACACCAACGCCCGGGTCATGGGCTCCAACACCAGCTACCACCATGTCAACCGCCGGGGCAAGCCGGCCTTCAGCAGCCAGCTTACCTTTTATAAGCAGGCGCAGGAGCGTTTATCTCAGCTTCAGCCGGCTCTGGCCGACAGTCCCTTGATCCCCATTCATTCCGGTGAAGAAACAGGCATCTGAAAAAGCGGCCTGTTCCGCGATATATCATTTTATTTCTGGAAGGAGAAATTTCATGAAAAGAGTAGGTATTCTGACCAGCGGCGGAGATTGCCAGGGCTTGAACGCCGCCATTCGCGGCGTTGCGAAAGGTCTCTATGAAGAATTCGGCGACAATGTAGAAATCTACGGGATCAAAGACGGCTATAAGGGCCTGATTTTCGGCGAGTACAAGCTGATGAAGGAATCTGATTTTTCCGGGATCCTCACTCTGGGCGGCACTCTGCTGGGAACCTCCCGGCAGCCCTTTAAGACCATGCGTGTGATCGATGAAACCAGCGTGGACAAGGTAAAATCCATGAAGGACAACTACAAGAAGATGAAGCTGGACTGCCTGGTGATCCTGGGCGGCAACGGCACACAAAAAACAGCCAATCTTCTTCGGGAGGAAGGCCTGAATGTGATCCATCTTCCCAAAACTATCGATAACGATATCTGGGGTACGGACATCACCTTCGGCTTCCACAGCGCTGTGGAGATCGCCACCAATGTGATCGACTGTATCCACACTACCGCCACCTCCCACGGAAGGATCTTTATTGTAGAGGTGATGGGACATAAGGTGGGCTGGCTTACCCTGTCCGCCGGTATTGCTGGCGGCGCCGATGTGATCCTGCTGCCGGAGATCCCCTATGATATCAACAAGATTGCCAAAACCTTGAATAATCGCATTGAGAAGGGCAAGAAATTCTCCATTCTGGCCGTGGCCGAGGGCGCTATTTCCAAGGAAGAAGCCGCCCTTTCCAAGAAAGAGTTCAAAAAAGCCCGGGCTGATTTCAAGCACCCCTCTATTGTTTATCGGATCGCCGAGGAGCTTCAGGAGAAAATCGACAATGAGATCCGCGTTTGCGTTCCCGGCCATTTCCAGCGCGGCGGCAGCCCCTGCGCGTATGATCGTGTGCTGTGCACCCGGCTGGGCGCTACAGCGGCGCGCTTTATTAAAGAAAAACGCTTTGGCGTAATGGTGGGTATGGTGAATGGAAACACGGTTCCTGTTCCCCTTCAGGACGTGGCCGGAAAGCTGAAGGCTGTTCCTGTGGATTGCAGTGAGATCCAGGCCGCCCGTCAGATCGGTATCAGCTTTGGCGATTAAAGGACAGTTTCCCATTAAATCACACTATATTTAGCAAAGGAATATTACTATGAAATTCTCAGTAAGCTTGTACAGCTTTTTTAAATCTATCCGCAGCGGCGCGCTGACCCCCATGCAGTGCATCGCCAAGGCGAAGGAGCTTGGCTTTGACGCCGTTGAGATCGTGGATTTTGTCAATGTGGACTGCACGCCGGAGGAAATGCCTCAGCGGGCGGCGGAAATTCGGGCCGAAGCCGATAAGCATGGCCTTGCGATCTCTTCTGTGGCCATCGGCGCCGATTTCTTAAACGGCAGCGACGGCGACACGGCGAAAGAAGTGACAAGGATCAAATCCTATGTGGATTTTACCGCCGCGCTAGGCGCGTCTAGAATGCGTCACGATGTTACCTCCGGCTTTTCCCCAAAAGACGCCGCCTGCCGCGGCAGTTATGACAGCGCCATTCCCCTTTTGGTGGAACCCATTCGCCAGGTGGCCGAATACGCCGCCTCCAAGGGCGTGATGACCATGACGGAGAACCATGGCTTTTTCTCTCAGGATTCCGACCGTGTGGAAAAGCTATACAATGCTGTAAACCACCCGAATTTCGCCCTGCTCTGCGATATGGGAAATTTCATGTGCGCTGACGAGGATCCTTCTTTAGCGGTAGCCAGAGTAGCTCCCTATACCAAGTATGTCCATGCCAAGGATTTCGTATGGAAGAGCTTTTACGATGCCGATCCCGGCGAGGGCGCTTTCCAGACAAGGGCGGGGAATTATCTTCGCGGCACCATCATCGGCCATGGCAATGTGCCGGTAAAGCAGTGCCTGCGCACCTTAAAGGCTGCCGGATATGACGATACCATCGCCATTGAGTTTGAAGGCATGGAGGATCCTATCGACGCTTTGCGCATTGGCCTTGCCAATTTGAAGCGCTACTGGGAAGAGGTATAAATTTATGCTGCGTTTTGGTACAGTAGGCTCCGGGTGGATCACAGACGAATACATACACGGCGCGAAAGACAGCGGCTTATGGGAGCTTTCCGCCGTATACTCCCGTTCCCGGGAGCGCGGAGAAGAATATGCCGCAAAACACGGCGCGAAATCTGTTTTTACCGATTTGGAGGAATTTGCCTCCTCCCCCGACCTGGACGCTGTATATGTGGCAAGTCCCAACGCCTTTCATTACAGCCAATGCAAGCTGCTTTTGGAGCATGGAAAGCATGTGATCTGCGAAAAGCCGCTGTGTGCTCAGGCATACAAGGTTTGCGAACTGCAAGACATTGCCGAAGAGCGGGGCCTGATCTTTCTGGAGGCTATCATGTATCTCCACCTTCCCCAGAGAAAGATCCTTGAGGAAGCCTTGAGCAGGATCGGCCGGATCACCATGGTCAAGCTGGATTTCTGCCAGCGCTCCTCCAAGCTGGATTCTTACCTTGCCGGGGACCTGCCCAATATTTTCAACCCCCAGCTGGAAACCGGCGCTTTGATGGACCTGGGTGTTTACTGCGTCTACCCTGCCCTGGCCTTATTCGGAAAACCGGAAAGCGTTCATGCCGATTCGGTTTCCACCACCAGCGGCCTGGACGGCGGCGGAATTCTTACCCTGCGCTACCCTGACAAGCTGGTGACGCTCACCTATTCCAAAATGGGACAGGCCGGGGCGAACAGCGATTTTCAGGGAACGGACGGAACCGTCAGTGTAGAATCCATTTCCCGCTTGGCAGGGATCAGCCTGCGGTACAAGGACGGCTCCACGGAGCAGCTGCACGGCGTCAACGACGAAAAATATCAGCTGATGGGCTGGGAAGCGAAGGACTTCTACCGCTATATCATAGAGCCGGAGGCCTCACGGGAAGAATATCTGCGCTGCGCCGCCTTGAGCTTGGAGGTTTCTGAATTTATGGAAGCTGCCAGAAAACAGCTGGAAATCAGCTTTCCCAGCGACATGAGAAAGTAAAATCTTTGCAATTTAATAAGGAATTTGCCGATAGCAAATCTGTAGGGGATCTCTGAAAGTCCATGTTATGCCGGTGAGGTAAAACCGTGTCCGTTCGGGAGGATTTTTGGAGGTTCCCTATCCTCAAATCAGGCAAAAACGGAAGAAATCCCAAGGTACGTGGAACACAAGTATTTGTTGAAACTTCAGTATAAAGATGGTACGATAAAAGAAGAAGTGATTTCTCTGTATTCAGAGGAAAAGTGATCAAAAGACACAACTGGAAATACGTCTCACCGTGAGACGTATTTCCACACATAAAAAGGCAGGCAGGAAATACCAGCACTATTTCCTGCCCGTTCCTTTTGAAAGTGCTCTTCCTTATCCCCCAGCAACTACCCCAAAGGTGATTTTATGAAACGCTTACTTTCCATTCTGCTTGCGTTTTCTCTGTTGGCAGCACAAGCTATTCCTGCATTTGCGGAGAATAACCTATCTCAGAACGAAAGCAGGAAAAATCTTGACCCTTCTGCAACCTATATGAAACAGCAGCGGGAACCGAAAGCTATGCCTTCCATTGGCTCGGTAAGGCTTCCTGTTATTCTGGTGGATTTTGATGGATATCGGATAGAGGACGAAAAGGGCTTCCTGGAAAAGTGCGAGGAATACTTTAACGCGGAATATGACCCTGCGTTGGCAAAGGAATCTCCCTTTGCTCAGGCTGTTCGGGGCGCTTATCAAAAGCTGTCTTATGGTAGATTGGACCTTACCGGGGATATCCTTCCAATCTATCATTCAGAATACCCTGCTAATCACTTTAAGAGCCGGTCAGACGGCACTAATTTAGTAGTCGAAATCCTAAAAAGTTATGTAGAAACAGGTGTTTTGAAAAAAGAAGATTACGACAGTGACCAAGATGGTTTGGTAGATGGTGTAATCGTCAGATTTTATGTGACTTCGGAACTGACGCCGGAGGGAACATCGGTAAACCAAGGTGGTGTTTTCGGAAACCATGTATCAAGTATAGGTCGTTTAGAAGGCTTTTCGTCATGTTCTACCACGGTTATGTTTGAAAAAGACCCTTGGAGTCAGGAAGCAGTGGATATTTGGGGGGCAGAAGAGCGAAGGACAGAATGCCATGAAATTGGTCATATGATGGGGCTGCCTGACCATTACCCAACATCAAGCTATACATGGATCGATTACAGCTTGTCGGAATATATGGGTGGTGGTGACTGCTATCTGAACATCTATGATAAAGTGCTTTTAGGGTGGGTAGATCCTGTTATTCTAACAAATGAAAATGAAGTAACCGAGATGGAATTGTATGCAGCGGAAGATTATTCAGGAATGGAACAAACCAAGGCGGTTGTTCTGATTCCTGATCCCCTAATGTTTCCTTTTGATGAATATTATATTGTCGAATACAGAAATGGGTCTCAAAAATCAATTTATACATCTTCTTTTTATAGTGAGCTCATGTATAACAATTCCGGAATTGTGATCTGGCACTGTAATACTGCCAATGGCGGTCCATACACGGTCTATAAAGATGAAACAAGATACGTTTACCCCGTGTATAAAAGTGGGCGGACAAGGCCTGATACTTCTTACACAAATTTCAATTTTGATTCCACAGACCTTTACGCTGTGGGTGATGCTTTTTCTTCGGATAGCACCCCGGTGAACAGCAATTTTTACGACAATGTTCACATAGGAGCGTATTTGAAGGTAGAAAGCATCACACCGGAAAAGGCTGTGATAAAGGCAGGGTTTCGTGATCCGGATTTAACACCTCCGCCTACTTTGGAATTCTCTGAATTTTCTATTAAAGCTGTGGGAAAGCCCTGGCGTGGTGTCATTCCAGGTACTCTTTCAGTTAAATCGGGAGATGCGCTTGTTCCGGCAGAAAAGATTGCAAAATTTTCAGCTGATAGCTATGACACTGTTAGAGAAGGAGCAGCGTCTGCCTCTGGAGGATTTAGTTACTATATTCATGTTGTTTCAAAGGACCCCTATGTGGTTGAAATGGAAAACCCTATGAGAATAGGATTTACTCCCCACGCTAATGAAGAGGGAATATTCCGTATGAAATTCAATGCCGGAGCTGTGAAATATAAAGGGAAATATTCCCTGGAAACTTTATCTCCGGTAATGTATGTGGATTACACCTCGCCGGAAATAGAACTGCAAAGCTCTTCTCCACAAATCATAGAATGTGGAGAATCCTATACCGAGCTGGGAGCCACAGTAACAGACAATTTAGACCCGGATATCAAAGCGGGAAAGCTGGAGGGCAAGCTTGAAATAGACGCTTCTCAGGTAAACACAGCAAAGTGCGGTACTTATACTGTGACCTACACCGCTACCGATCACGCAGGCAATGAAACCACCGTGGAGCGGGAAGTTATTGTGCAGGACACCATAGCGCCGACTGCTACTGTAAGCTATTCCACTACCCAGCCCACCAACGGCGATGTAGTAGCTGCCATTACCCCCTCAGAATCAGTGACAGTGACAAACACTGAGAACGGCAGTTTAAGCTATACCTTCACCGAAAACGGCAGCTTCACCTTTGAATTTGAAGACGAAGCTGGAAACAAGGGCACAGCTGTTGCCACGGTAAGCAATATTGATAAATCCCTGCCTACAGGAACTATGAGCTATGATATCACCGACCCAACCAATCAAGATGTTACCGCTACTTTGACCGTTCCCTCCGGAACAACGATCCTCAATAATGGCGGCAGCAATACCCATGTGTTTGCGGAGAACGGAAGCTTTGAATTCGAACTTCAAAACGCCGCAGGAACAAAAGGCACAGTAGCCGCCTCAGTTACCTGGATCGATAAAGAAGCGCCCACCGCCACCATAACGTATTCCCCCCACAAGCTGACGAACCAGGACGTGATTGCTGCCATTACTCCATCAGAAGAAGTAACGGTAACAAGTGACGGAGGCCTGAGCCACACCTTCCCAGAAAACGGCAGCTTCACCTACGAGTTTGAAGATGAAGCAGGAAATAAGGGGTCAGCTATCGCCACGGTGGACTGGATCGATAAAGAGCCGCCGGTGATCACCCTGCTGGGAGAGAACCCTCTTACAATTAAGCTGGGGGAAGTATACGAAGAGCCGGGCGCGGAAGTGGCAGATAACCAGGATACGGAGATACAAAGCAAGCTGGAGATCGACGCCTCTGAATTAGATACTGAAACGGCTGGAACCTACACAGTGAGATACAGCGCCACTGACAAAGCGGGAAATCTTACGGAGATAACCCGCACGGTAAAGGTGGAAAAACCGGAAGAACCAACGCCGCCCACACCGCCTAATCCTCCGATTTTCATACCGCCAGACCCGCCTGTTGTTGAATTACCCTTTACCGATGTTTCGGAAAGCAGCTGGTACTATGAAGCTGTAAAGTTCATGTACGAGCAAGGGTTAATGGCCGGTACGGGAGAAACCACCTTCTCACCCAATACGGCCACTACCAGAGGCATGATCGCGGCAATTCTATACCGCCTGGAGGGAAACCCGGAAACCAACGCGTCTATGTCGTTTACCGATATAGACCCCGGAGAATACTATTCCGAAGCCATCGCCTGGGCGGCGGAGCAGGGAATTGTGGCCGGGTACAGCGAAACCCTGTTCGGCCCGGACGATCCCGTTACCAGAGAGCAGCTGGTCAGCATGCTGTACCGCTATGCGGGAAGTCCGAAAACTACCGAAAATCTGGAAGCCTTCACAGACAGCAAAAAAGCCAGCAAGTACGCAAAACCGGCCCTTTGCTGGGCAGTGGAAACCGGGATTCTCTCCGGGAAGGGAAACGGAATTCTCGATCCCCAAGGGAAAGCCACAAGGGCTGAAGTGGCTTCGGTGCTGATGAGGTATTGCGGGCTATAAAAAAGCCGCTAAAAACATAAGGCAGACCTGGAATCTCTGGTTCAGGTCTGCCTTTTTCATATTTGAAATGGCGGGGTAAGTGTGAAAATGGGAGGGGTAAATTGTAGTTTAACAAACTAGCCGTTAGTTGTTAGTCGTTAGAAAAGAGCAAGTCCGCACTTTTGGTCATTCTGAGGAACGAAGTGACGAAGAATCTCGCTCTTAATTCCCAGAGAAAAGACAAAAGGACGAGATTCTTCACTTCGTTCAGAATGACAGGAGGAAGGCAGGCGGATAACCAGTAAATTATAGTTTATATGGCACCCCTTGGCTTTCTCGCCTGTCGGCTCGGTTGCTGTGCCCCGGT
>CAJUTL010000008.1 GCA_910589395.1 uncultured Oscillospiraceae bacterium | reverse complement strand
GAACGGCAAAATTTTTTACACTTCTTTTACTTCTTTATCTCACATGAGCAAAAGAAAACCCTGAAAAGTCAAAAAGCCCAGCCTTTCCAAATAAGCGGGAAGGAGAGCTTCTGTGATGAACAGCTTTCGGGAGTGCTTTCCCAAAAATCATATTCCGGAGATGGCAGAGCTGGAGGCGTTTTGGGGCAGCGATATCTCAGAGCTGTTTCGCGGCTTTGCCGAATACCTTCAGGAGCATTTTGATTTGAGGTTCGGTATTCCGGTTTGGTCGGAAAAGAATGGCTGGACGTATCGCGTTGGCAGATCCGGCGTGTATTTGATCACCGGGATCATAATAGATCAGGATGCCTTTCTGGTAGGAGAAATCAAAGTAAAGGATCGGAAAAGCTATCGCCTGCTGTTGGAATATGTTGACAGCCTTTATGCCGAAAACGGAGAGACGCTTGTGCGTAAAATTGCGAAAAAAAACATAAGGCAGGCGGAAAGAAACAAAAGGCGGATCGAACGGGAGCGCGAAGAGAAAGCGGCGTTGCGGGACCGGATCGTTCCGCAGAAATATAATGTGTTTCATTGGCCGGAAAAGCTGAAGCCCCAAAAGCTTAGAAGGCTTTATTTGCTGGACGCCAAGGGGATTCAGGACACAGAGCTTGCCGATGAAATCGGTTTAACTCTGTATCTTCGCTGCAAGTACGGAAAAGAAGATATGGAGCGTATGGAAAGATATGCGATCCGATGTCACCACTGTCAGGCTGAGCTGTCGGGAGATGACGATTTCAGAGAGTGCCGGTGCGGTTATCAGTATTCCTATAGGGAATACCGCCGAAACTATCGCAGAAACAATATGCCTACCGGCGCGGCGGCCAAGGTTTTTGAGGCCTTTCTCAGAGATTGGAGCGCGGCGGAAGGCTATCCGCAAAAAATGTTCTTGATCGATTCTCTGCTTCACGAATTTCATCTTTCGCTGATCTCCGGGGTGGCCCACCGCCCGGTAGCTATGAATTTTCTGGACGGAACTCTGGAAAAAGTGACGGAACTGATAAACAGCTTGGCCAGAGAATAGGGAAATTACTCTATCCGCAAGCCGCCTTCACCGTCCCAAAGGTGCTGTTTCAGATCCACTCTGCTGTCTGAAAGGAAGGAGATACCCTCGCGCTCCAGCATATCGCGCTGAAATTCCTTTCCGCCGAAGGCTTGGTCACAACACAGCCTGCCGTCACTGTAGAGGACCCGGTGGCAGGGAAGCCCGGCAGGAGCCCGGTACATGGCGGCTCCCACGATCCTGGCGGCTCTTGGGCTGCCGGCCATGGCGGCAAGCTGGCCATAGGTCGCCACTTTGCCCGCCGGAATTTGTGAAACCAAGTCATAGATCCTTTTTGGAAAGCTTTTCAAGCAGATTCCGCCTTTCTATGGTTTCCTTTCAGTATAGCTTGCTTTCTTTTCTATCGCAAGATAAAATCTGTTTTACAGAGGAGAAAATAAAATGGAGCTTATTATGCAGCCCACGCCGGAAACCTGTGGGCAGGCCTGTATCGCTATGCTCACGGAAAAATCGGTGGACGAGGTGATCCGGGATATGAAAACCGCTGGCCCCACCAGCATTGGGCAGCTCATGGAGATTTTAGATTTTTACGGCATAAAGCACCGAGAGCGAAACACGCGGATCTCCAAGAAAAACCCGATCCCCGCGGAGGTTTCGATCCTGACCGTACATACAAACGCCGGATACACCCACTGGACGCTGCTGCATCACGGCCTCTATTACGATCCAGAGTTTGGTCTGATCGAGGGGGAATACCCTTATGGCAAGATCACTTCTTTTTTGGGGATCGGGCTAGAATAAGAGGCAAGCAAGTAGATATTTATTAAATTATAGTTTATCGCCCTTAGGCTCCACTTATTTATAAGGGGAGCTGTCACGGCAAAGCCGTGACTGAGGGGATTGAAGCTGGCGGTTTTATCCTACTTTCTGCGTGTGACTATCCTTTCCACCACCTATCGGTGGTCCCCGTAGACTGCGCAGCAGTCTGTTTTCCCTCTACAAGTAAGGGTAGGCTTTCTCTCGCCGCTAAATTCCAATTTGTCTGCCTGGTTGTGATCGGGCCGGAAGCTGTTCGTTTGCACCAAGCAGCTTCACGAGTGCCAGCGCCGCCCTTTGTTCAGCTGATATCCTTTCTTCGGTACTGCCAAAAGGCCAGAAGGATCCCGGCCAGGGAAAAGACCATACCCACCGCGAAATAATTCAGCGGGATCGAATGCTCTGTCAGGATATCCGCTCCCTCCGCGTAGCCGAAGGGGGTGAAATATTTTAGAAATTTCGTTTCCTCCAACAGGTTAGAAAGCAGGTTTACAAAGTAAAACAAAGCCGCAAGCCCCAGGCCGATCCCCATGCCGCCCCGGCGCAGAAAGGCGGAGATCCCAAAGGTGATCGTCGCGGTTTCCAGCTGCATGAAGAAATACGAGGAAAACAGCAGGGCCAGGGTGGAGAAGGGTATTGTTTCCCGGATCATGACCATGCACAGCAGGGTGACCAGCATGGACGCCAGAGTAAGCAGGAAAAGCTGTACAAGGATCGCGCCCAGCTTTCCGGCTGCTACGGCGGTGCGGGAAACGGGGTGGGATAACAGGAATTCCGCCGTGTGCTCCTTTTCTTCCTTGGCGAAAGCGGAGATCCCCAGCAGCGCCGCGAAAAGGGCGCCGCCCAGCCCCAGTACGTTGCCGCATTCCACCGCGAAAAAGCCGGAAAATTCCCCGAAATTGACCCGATCCATGCCAAAGGCCTGGGAAAAACCTCCCATATCGGCAAACATGGCGCTGATCTCACCCATCTGTTTTTCCATTTCGGGATAGATTAAAATGCAGACTCCGAGAAGAAAAGAAATGGCGGCCGCCCAAATCAGCAGGGAAATTCGGCCTTCCTTCAATTCATGCTTCAGAATGGTCATGCGCAGGCTCCTCCTTTGTATTCTATCCGCAAAGGTCGTGCGGATAGAATAAGATTAAAATTTGCCTTGCCCAGTTTGTGCTTCGACAACGGGCAATCGGCACATTATACCAATTAAATTGTCCCGCTCAGTTCTTCGCTTCGCTCAGACGAGCGATGGACACATTATACCAATGCGCCCATGGCGCTTATGGTATAATATCCGCAAAGAGCGTGCGGATATTATACAAATTAAATTGTCCCGCTCAGTTCTTCGCTTCGCTCAGACGAGCGATGGACACATTATACCAACGCGCCCATGGCGCTTATGGTATAATAGTGAAGAAATATCTCCTCCAGATCCGGCTCTGTGATCGTAAGGTCAGAAAGGGGGAGGGCGGATAATTCTTTCAGCAGCAGGTTCGGTTCGCCGCTGTACAGAAAGCTGACAGAGCTTTCCCATACCCTGATATCCCTGATCTGTTCCAGGGCAGGCGCTTTTGTAACGCCGCGCAGGGTCACACGCTTAGCCCCGGTATGACCCAGTCGTTCCACGCTGTCGCAGGCAAGAAGCCTGCCTTCCCGGATCACGGCGGCGTGGCGGCAGTAGCGCTGGATCTCAGAAAGAACGTGGGAGGATAAAAACACGGTGGCGCCTTCTTCCGCGCGCTCCTGCAAAAGCCGGTAAAATTCCCGCTGGATCAAGGGGTCCAGGCCGCTGGTGGGCTCGTCTAAAATATAGAGGGTGGGCCGGTGCTGCAGGGCACAGACGATCCCCACTTTTTTTCGGTTGCCCAGAGAAAGCTCCCGCACTCGCCGGGCGGGATCCAGCTTCAACCGTTCACAAAGCCGCTTCGCCTCCGAAGCGCAGTCCTTTTTTCGAAGCTCCCCCGAGAGCTTCAGAACATCTCTTACCCGCATACTGCTGTAGAACATGGTTTCGGAAGGCAGGTAGCCGATTTCCCCCAGCAGCTGAGTTTTGTAGGCTTCTATGGGTTTTCCGAAAATCGCGGCGGAGCCGCCGGTAGGGGAGATCAGGCCCAGCAGCGTTCGGATCACGGTGCTTTTCCCGGCGCCGTTGGGGCCGATAAAGCCGAAAAAATCACCTTTGGGAACACATAGGCTTAGGTTTTCGATCCCACGGGTTTTCCCGTAATATTTTGTCAGATCGTTCATTTCAATAGCATTCATACTTTTTCCCTTCTTTCTCCGCTTTTTTCTCCCGGCTTTGA
The DNA here is from genome assembly GCA_910589395.1 of uncultured Oscillospiraceae bacterium. Lineage (GTDB taxonomy): Bacteria > Bacillota > Clostridia > Oscillospirales > Acutalibacteraceae > Acutalibacter > Acutalibacter caecimuris_A. The sequence goes on along the minus strand of CAJUTL010000008.1, from coordinate 92,528 downwards.
TAAATGCTTTTCCAAAACGCCAAAAGCCCTTGAAAATCCCGCTCCATCTGTTTCGGGTCCAGACCGCCCCGCTGCAGCATTTCCCAAAGGTAGCCTTCAGACGCCCAGTACATTTCCCGGTACATCATCTGCAGGTCCAGCCCAGGAACAAAATCCCGGGGGTCCAGCGCCGCCAGGGCAGCGGTCGCCTTGCCGTCAAACAGCCTACGGTAGCTTTTCTGTATTTCTTCCCGAAGCTCAGGCTCCTTTTCATAGAAGGCCTTCACCGTAAAGACGGCAATGTGGGGGTATTGCTCCATGATCTTTAATTTTGCCCGCATGCCCCGCTCCATCATTTCAAAAAGATCGGTGGGCTCGTAGCAGCGGGACTCCTGTAAGGCCTCCATGGTGATCTCAGCGCCCTTTTCCCACAGGAACAGATAAAGCTCCTTTTTGTTATGAAAATAGTGAAATAGCAGCGATTTGCTGATCCCGGCAGCTTCCGCCACCTCTCGCACCGGGCTTTTTCGATAGCTGTTTTCCGAAAAAACCCGGAACCCCGCGTTGAGGATCCTCTGCTGCTTTTCCGGGGAAAGCTCAAAAAATTTCGGATTCATACTGCCTCCTGTGATAGACCGCTTCGGTCAAGGTGCTTTCATTGTAACCCTGTTGACCGTTTTTGAGAAGACCCTGTGCAAAAAATTATTTTCTTGCTTTATCCGGGGAAACTGGTTATCATTTAACTCAATCGATCAGATTGGGGGATGCAGAAGCATGGTTTTTCAGATCATCGGCCTATGCCTGCTTACGCTGTTTTACGGCTGCTATTTTTGGAAAATGCTGTCACAGCGAAAGCGGGGGATCGATACCGACCAGCTGGGAAAGGGAAAACAGGGGGTTGTCAGAACAGTTGAGCTTCTGACAAAGCTTTCCACGTATCTGGTAGTACCGGTGGAGGCAGTCATGCTTTGCCTGAATGTGTGCGTGCTCCCCGTATGGGCCAGGATCACAGGCGTTGTGCTCGGTTTCCTGGGTGTGGTGGTGTTTGCCCTTTCGGTGGTGACCATGGGGGACAGCTGGCGCGCCGGCGTACCGGAAGAGGCTCAAACAAAATTGGTCACCTCCGGTATTTACGCTTGGAGCCGTAACCCCGCTTTCCTTGGCTTCGATCTTCTTTATATCGGCCTGCTGCTTTTGTTTTTTCACTGGGGGCTGCTGGTACCCACACTTTTTGCAATTCTTATGCTGCACCTGCAAATTGTAAATGTGGAAGAGGATTTTTTAAGGGAAGCCTTTGGTGAGCAGTATGAAAGCTATCAAAAACAGGTAAACCGCTATTTTGGCAGGAAGGGATAATAGTGCGAAAACAAGGAGCGCTGCAAAGGGATGTCTTAGCAGCGCTCCTTGTTTTCAGGTGTTTTTATTATATTACTTGTCATTCTTTGTGAAGGTGGCAGTTCGTTGGTAAATTATAATTTAGCAGTTACCCTTGGCTCCCCTGAAAGGGGAGCTGTCACGGCTTTGCCGTGACTGAGAGGTTCCGACAGAAGAAAAGGAAATCACTGGTTTTATGCGGATTTCCAGCGAGCTGGAACCTCTCCACCACCTGACGGTGGTCCCCCTCCCCTTTCAGGGGAGGCAAGAAGTTTCTGCTGTTCGTTAGCCCTACAAATTCCAGTTTACCTGTTTTTTCAGGTGCGCCGCTTTGTGGGCTTGAAAAATTTCAGGCGCAGGGCATTGGAGACTACGCACACGCTGGAAAGGCTCATGGCGGCGGCGCCGAACATGGGGTTCAGCCGCAGGCCCAGGAAGAAAAGCGCTCCTGCCGCCAGCGGAATGCCGATGGAATTATAGAAGAAAGCCCAGAACAGGTTTTCCTTGATGTTCCGCATTACGGCCCGGCTCAGGCGGATCGCCGTTACGGCGTCCAGCAGATCACTTTTTACCAATACGATATCGGCGCTTTCAATGGCGATATCAGAGCCCGCACCGATGGCAATGCCCACATCGGCCCGGGTCAGGGCGGGGGCGTCGTTGACCCCATCACCGATCATGGCCACCTTTTTTCCCCGGCTCTGGAACTCGGCGATCTTTCGTTCCTTGTCCTGGGGCAGCACCTCAGAGATCACCTCCGGAATGTTCAGCTTTTTCCGGATCGCCTCCGCTGTGCGGGCGTTGTCTCCGGTGAGCATTACAGTCTGAACGCCCAGCTCCCGGAACGCCTTGATCGCTTCCTCGCTGGTGGGCTTTATCACATCGGCGGCGGCAAGGAGCCCTAAAACATCTTTTTTGTCCGCGAAAAGCAGCGGTGTTTTTCCTTCATCGGCAAGCCGCGCCACGGTTTCCCAAAGCTCCTTGTGTTCCTCCGCTCGGGCAATTCCCAGCTCTTCCAGATAGGCGAGATTTCCCGCAAAATATTTTTTTCCTTCTATACTGGCAGAAATGCCCCGTCCGAATACCGCCTGAAATTCATCGCTTGGCAGCGGGGAGCACCCCTGCTCCTCCGCATAAGCAACTACAGCTTCAGCCAGCGGGTGCTCGCTTTGCTTTTCCAAGCTGTAGGCTACGGCCAGGAGCTTTTCGGCGCTTGCCGCCAGGGGGATCACGTCCGTGATTTTGGGAGTTCCCTGTGTAATGGTCCCGGTTTTGTCCAACACCACCGTGTCAATGCTGTGGGCGGTTTCCAGCGCCTCGCCGGATTTGATCAAAATGCCGTTTTCCGCTCCTTTTCCCGTACCCACCATAATGGCCACGGGGGTAGCCAGCCCCAATGCGCAGGGACAGGAGATCACCAGCACGGAAATGCCGATGGAAAGGGCAAATTCCGCCGTAGCGCCCAAAAGCAGCCAAACCACGGAGGCGATCAGGGCAATGGCGATCACCGTGGGCACAAAAATGCCGGAGATCTTATCCGCCAGCCTGGCGATAGGCGCTTTGCTGGCGCTGGCTTCCTCCACCAGCCGGACGATTTGGGAGATAGTGGTATCTTCTCCCACCTTCGTAGCCTGAAAGCGGAAATATCCGGTTTTATTGACGGTAGCAGAGATCACAGAGTCTCCTTCCTTTTTCTCCACAGGAATGCTTTCTCCCGTAATAGCGGATTCATCGATGCTGGTAGAGCCTTCGGTGATCACGCCGTCCACCGGAATGGAAGCTCCCGGCTTTATAGCGATGCAGTCGCCTACCAGGATCTCGCCCACAGGTACCTCCACTTCCTCGCCGTCCCGCACGACCAGAGCGGTTTTCGGGGTCAGTCCGATGAGCTTTGTAATGGCCTCACCGGTGCGCCCCTTTGATTTTGTTTCCAGATATTTTCCCAGTGTGATCAGGGTGAGGATCGTACCCGCAGATTCAAAATAAAGATCCATGGAGTAGTGCTCCACCGTGGCGAGATCCCCATGACCCAGGCCGAAACCAATGCGGTACAGAGCGAAAATGCCGTAAAGAATGGCAGCGCCGGAGCCGATGGCGATCAGGCTGTCCATGTTGGGGTGGCCCCGGAACAGAGAGGGAAACCCGTTCCGGTAGTATTTCTGGTTGGCGAATACGATGGGGAGCAGCAGAAGCAGCTGAGTCAGCGCGAAGGTCACGGCGTTTTCCGTACCGTGGAAGTATCGTGTGATAAGAGAGGGGACAGGAAGCCCAAACCATTCCCAAAACATATGGTGCATGGAAAGATACATGAGAGGGATCAAAAAGCACAGGGAAAACAGAAAGCGAAACTTCATTTGCTTTAACGCCGCTGCACTTTCCGGCAGGGCTTCTTCCGCGGCGGCTGCGCGCATTCCTTCCGCCTTGTCCGGCGCGGCGCCGTAACCACCCTTTTTGACAGCCTTTACAATGTCTTTTTCCGAAACAGAGGTTTCATCGTATTCCACCTGCATGCTGTTGGTCAGCAGGTTTACCGTGACCTCCTGTACGCCCGTCAGTGCGGAAACGCTTTTTTCCACATGGGCGGAGCAGGCGGAACAGCTCATGCCGGTAACGGAGAATTTTTCCTTTGTCATAGAATACCCTTCCTTTCCAGAAGCAGAAAGCGCTTCAAAACACGCCCGAAGGCCCGAAAGCCCAAATTTTTAATTTTTCTATACTGTAGCACCTTGGTCAGGTGCTTGTCAAGAAAAATATACTAAATTACTATACTTTATTTTCCGACAAATAACAGGAAAAGATCGAGCGCCGGAAAAGCCGTGCGTTATCTTAATAGTATGCTGTTCAGAGGTATAATTCATTCCGCTTTTTTGTTGAGCAGGCCTTCTTGATCGCCAATGCGGCGGCGGAAACCATAACTTTGTTAACGCTGCGGGCTCCCTGGGGGCACAATGCGACGCATCGCATACAGGAGATGCATTTTTTGCTGTCAGCAAGCTTCAGATCGTTTCTGCTGATGGCCTGCGTGGGACACTTCTCGGCACAGAGACCGCAGCCGGTACACTTGCTGTTTGCTTTTGGGATCAAGCCACCCTGACCCGTCTGCTTATAGGGGCGGCTTCCGGGAATTTGCGGCGCTGAGAAATCTGATGTTTTTTCACGAAGCTTTTCCAGAATACGATCACAAAAGCGGCGCAGCTCAGCCTCATCCTCCGAATCCGGTCTTCCCGAAGCGTATTGACGCAGAATAGAATGCTCCGCGACAGCGGCGATGGCGGCAATGACCCGGAAGCCGCTTTTTTCCGCGATATCGTTCAGCTCGACCAGGGTATCCTCATAGGCCCGGTTGCCGTATACGCAGACGATCACGCAGGCCGCGTGGTTGCCGTTGATTTTTTCGATCCGTTGGGTCGCCGTCGCCGGAACACGTCCTCCATAGGAAGGAACCGCGATCACCGCCAGATCCTCTTTCTCCAAGCTGACTGCGGAAAAATCTGTCGCTGCTTCAGACAGATCGATTTTACTGACAGGCATTTCCAGCGCCTTGCTTATTACGTCCGCCACCCTGGCGGTTCCTCCGGTCGGGCTGAAATCAATTTGATAAAGCTTCATAGTTACACGCTCCTGTAATTTTTAGATTTACATCATTGTAGCAGTGCCGAGGTGTAATGTCAACGTTTACATCTAAAAAACCCTGTGGTATAGTATGGGATATACTGTTCTAAGCTTTTAAGGAGGAGAAGCTCCATGCATATCACTACCAAGTGCTCTATCGCAATTCATTGCCTTGTTTTTATCTATGAATACGGGAACATTCATAAAGTTACCAGCGGACTTTTGTCACGCTCTACAGGAATCAACTCTGTGACGGTCCGAACGATCATAAGCGCTTTGAAAAAGGAAGGGATAATATCAGTTAAAGCCGGAACCGGCGGCGCCGCGCTGAATTGTCCTGCCGATGAAATAACCATCTATCGCATCTGCATGGCGATCGAGCCGGATTTTTCTTCAAAGCTGATCGGTGTTCATCCGCTGCCATCCGCCCTCTGTCCTGTAGGGAGGAATATTCACAATGTGCTCAACTGTTCTTATCAGAAAATTCGAAACGATTTATGCGACAGCTTGAAAACCATTACGCTGGAAAACGTTATTTCCGATTATCACCGGATAAAGGAGAAGGCGGATTGATTCCCTTTTCCGGGGAAGAGCAGGGGATCTTCGTTCCGGGAGGCGGCGAAAAATTTCATAAAAGGATTTTCCGGAGACGCCCATTGACGAAAATGTGAAAATTCTGCTTTCTTAAATGAAAGGGAGCAGGCTTTCCCTTTTATGGAAAAAATCATGGATTATACTTGAAATGTTCGGAAGCCTTTGCTATAATACGGAAAGCGGAAGCCAGTATTTGGCATACCGCGAATATGTTAGAGCGAAAGCTCTAGGAGGAAATTACCATGAAGAAAGTTCTTTCTCTGATTTTGGCATTGGCGCTGCTGTGCGCCTGTTTTGCCGGCTGCGGCAACGGCGGCAATTCTTCTGCGGATCCTGATGGTTCCACAGGCTCCACCGCTTCTACCGGCAGCACTGCCGCCACCGGCGAAAAGTACAAAATCGGCGTGCTGGCTCCGGCTGTGACCCACGGCTGGGTGGCGGGCGTTGCCTATTATGCCCAGCAGCGCTGTGACGAGCTTGCCGGCAAGGGCGAGATCGAGTACAAGCTGCTCACCAGCAACAACGCTGAAGAAATGACCAGCCAGATCGACGACCTCAGAACCTGGGGGGTACAGGCTGTGGTGGCGTTCCCCCAGTGGGAAGGCATGGAGAGCCCCATTCAGACTTTGATCGATGAAGGGATCCCGGTCGTGAACTTCGATATCGAGATCAAATGTAATGGCGTGTATCGCGTTTCCGGCGATAACGAGGACATGGGCCGCCAGAGCGCTCAGTACATTGTGGATAAGATCGGCACCACCGGCACCGTGATCATGCTGAACGTGCCCTCCTCCGGCTCTGTTTCCGAACTGCGCCAGAAGGGCTTTGAGGAGAAGATCGCGGAGATCGCTCCTGATATGACGGTGGAGACCTATGCCACAAAGTTTACCCGTGACGACGGCCAGAAGGATTTCTCCGATATCCTCGCGAAGCACGATCAGATCGACGCCGTGTTCTCCATGGATGATGAGACTTCCATCGGCGTTCTGAACGCTTTGAAGGAAGCGGGCCGTACCGACGTCAAAGTGATTACCGGCGGCGGTGGGTGCCAGGAGTATTTCAAGATGATGGCCGACGCAGAAAACGCCGATATCAACATTCAGTCCGCTCTCTACAGCCCCATCATGGTGCAGGACGCCGTAGATAACGCTCTTGCTCTTCTGAAGGGTGAAAAAGTAGAGGAAGTAAAGATCATTCCCACTACCGTGGTGGATAAGGAAAACTGCGGCGAGTATCTGGACGAGAGCTCTCCCTACTAAAAAGTGAAATTCCGGAAAGAAGCGAAAAGGGCTATGGCGGAAGCGTCATAGCCTTTTTCAAAAAGGGGAGGTATCCATAGTATGACCCTGGAAATGAGGGGGATCTCCAAATCCTTCGGGGCAAACGATGTTTTGAAGCAGATCGATTTCTCCATGAAGAGGGGAGAAATTTCAGCGCTGCTGGGGGAAAACGGCGCGGGAAAATCTACCCTGATGAATATTCTCGGCGGCGTTCTGCCTGCTGATTCCGGTATGATCTTTCTGGACGGAAAGCAGGTACAGTTTCGCAGCCCGGCGGAATCTCTGGCGGCGGGCATTGCCTTTATCCATCAGGAATTAAACCTGGTAAACGATCTTGCCGTATATGAAAATATGTTCATTGGCAGAGAGTTGAAAAAGAAAGCAGGCTGGCTGGACGCGAAGGCCATGTGTGAGAAATGCTCTGCTATTTTTGAACGGATGGATATTCAGCTGGATCCCCGCACAATGGTGCGGGAGCTGGACGCTTCCTATAAGCAGATCGTGGAGATCGCCCGGGCGCTTTTGATGGAGGCCTCTATTATCATTATGGATGAGCCCACCACCTCGCTGACAGATCCGGAGATCCAGCGGGTATTCGATATGATGCGCACCCTGCAAAAGCAGGGGGTCGCTATTGTGTTCATTTCCCATAAGCTGAAGGAGGTCATGGAGATCTGTACTCGCTATACTGTTCTGCGGGACGGCGTGGTGGTTGCCGAGGGGCAGACGGCGGATACCAGTGTGGATGAGCTTGCCCGGCACATGGTGGGACACGAGGTACGCACCGAATCCCTCAGGACCCAGCGGGAGCTGGGGCAGGAGGTTCTCGGCGCTTCTGTCCTTTCCCGGGAAGGCAGCTTCCAGGAAATCAGCTTTTCCGTGCGCTCCGGTGAGGTTTTGGGCTTTACCGGCCTTTTGGGAGACGGAAGAAGCGAGCTTTTTCAGACCATTTTTGGCTGCGGCGGAAAATACAGCGGCGAGATTAGAGTTTCCGGCGAAGCGGCGCAGATCCATTCTACCAGAAAAGCCATGTCGCTGGGGATCGGCTATGTTCCCCGGAACCGGAAGGAAAATGGCATTATTGCCGATATGAACATTCTGGAGAACGGCTCCATCGTCATCTGGCCCAGAAATAAAAAAGCGTTTCTGTTGGATTGGAAAAAGCTTCACAACGACTTTGCGATCCGGGCCGATGGTCTGCGGATCAAAATGGATAGCGAAAAAAATCCGATCGGCAGCCTTTCCGGCGGAAACCAGCAAAAGGTAGTGCTGGCAAAATGGCTGGGAGCAGACCCCAAGGTGCTTATTTTTGATAATCCTACTCAGGGCGTGGACGTAGGCGCCAAAGAGGATATCTACGATATCATTCTGGAGCTGGCGGCCCAGGGAGTGGCGGTCATCGTGCTTTCCAGCGAAGCCCAGGAGATCATTCGCCTGTGCGACCGTACCCTGGTAATGTACCACGGCAGGGTGCAGGGTGAGCTGCACGGTGAGGAAATGACAGAGCAGGAGATCATGCGTCTGGCTACAGGCGGCGAAATGAGAACAGGGGAGGCAGTGTAAGTGGAAAAGACAGAACAGGCAAAACAAAATCCTTTTGTGCGGTTCGCGCGGCTTTGGCGGACAAATCCGCTGTTCAGTACGGGCATGGCCCTGGTGGTAATGGTGATTCTGCAAACGATCGCGATCACTGTAAATTCCAGCTTTTCTTCTCCGGCGGACTGGCTGGGAAAGTGGTTTTCCAACTGGGTCAATATTCTGCGCAATAACGCGGGGATCGGTATCATTTCGCTGGGCATGGCCTTTGTCATCATTTCCGGCGGCATCGATCTTTCCGTAGGCTCTCTTTACGCGGCCACCGGGGCTTTCTGCCTGGTGCTGCTGGACACCGGTACGGTAGGCCTGCTGGGGAAGCTCGGCCTGACCGGCGTGCCCGCCATTTTGGCGGCGGTGGTGCTTACAGTCTTATTCGCGCTGGCGCTGGGCGAGTGCAACGGCCTTTTGATCTCTTACGGGAAGCTGCCACCCTTTATTGCTACCTTGGGCGCCATGCAGATCTTCCGCAGCGTGACCCAGTATTCCATGAAGGGGAAAAGCGTGGCCCTTCCCAGCGAATTTCTGGCTATTTCCCAGGCCTCTATCGGTGGGCAGCGGATCATGCCCATTCTGTACTGGGCGCTGGTCGTGGTCGCCATGTTCGTTGTTTCCAGGCACACTGCTTTCGGCCGCCATGTATTTGCGGTGGGCTCCAACGAGCGCACCACCAGTCTTTCCGGCGTCAATGTGAAAAGCGTAAAGCGCCGGGTGTATGCCGTAATGGGACTTTTGGTGGGCGTTGCTTCCATTTTGCAGCTTTCCCGTGTGGGCTCTCTGGATTACGCCAGCGGCGGCAGCGGCTATGAAATGGACGCCATTGCCGCGGTGGTGGTGGGCGGCACCAGCATGTCTGGCGGCAGGGGCTCTATTATCGGTACGGTGTTCGGCACGCTGATTGTGGCGGTGATGAATAATCTGTTGAATTTGATCGGGGTAGACCCCTATCTCAGCTCCGCCTTTAAGGGTGCGATCATTATCGGAGCGGTTTTGCTCCAGCGCAAAGAACGGAATTGATTTTCCAGCAGGAGTCTTTCCGCATGGGACGAATTAGCGGTTGATTTTTCCAGCGGATTTCGCTATAATAAAAGCAGTTGAAAATCTCTTTATCTGGGAGGAATTTTAAAATGTTGGTTTCCGCAAAAGACATGCTCACCAAGGCAAAGGCCGGCAAATACGCCGTCGGCCAGTTCAACATCAACAACCTGGAATGGACGAAAGCGATCCTTCTCACCGCGCAGGAGAACAATTCTCCTGTGATCCTGGGTGTTTCCGAGGGCGCGGGCAAGTACATGTGCGGCTTTGAAACCGTTGCCGCTATGGTAAAGGCCATGATCAACACCCTGGGTATTACCGTTCCCGTGGCCCTGCATCTGGATCACGGTTCTTACGAGGGCGCCTTCAAGGCCATGGACGCTGGGTTCTCCTCCGTCATGTTTGACGGCTCCCATTACGGGATCGAAGAAAATATCGAGAAGACGAAGGAAGTCATTCGCGTCGCGGGAGAGCGCGGCATCTCCGTGGAGGCTGAGGTAGGCGCTATCGGCGGTGAAGAGGACGGCGTGGTAGGCGGCGGCGAAGTTGCCGATCCCGATGAGTGCAAGAGCATTGCCGGGTTGGGCGTGGATATGCTGGCCGCGGGTATCGGCAATATTCACGGTGTTTATCCCGAAAACTGGCAGGGCCTGAACTTTGATGTTCTCGCTAAGATCCAGGAAAAGACCGGAACCATGCCTCTGGTGCTGCACGGCGGCACCGGAATTCCCGAGGAAATGGTGAAAAAGGCCATTTCTCTGGGTGTTTCCAAGGTAAATGTCAATACGGAGTGCCAGCTTTCCTTTGCGGCCGCTACCCGGAAGTACATTGAAGAGGGAAAGGACCGGCAGGGCAAGGGCTTCGACCCCCGCAAGCTGCTGGCTCCCGGCTTTGAGGCGATCAAGGCCACAGTCAAGGAAAAAATGGAACTCTTCGGTTCTATTAATAAAGCCTGATTTAGATACTGAAATTTCCCTGGCGGTACGGTTCTCCGTACCGCCATTCCCTTTTTGTGGGGATATGGAATCATTTTTCTTGTTTTTTGGGGCTTTTTATGATAAAATATATGCCAGAAGTCAGGGCTATGCCCTAAAAAAGGTTTTTGTTTGGTTAGAGAAGCCCCACCTGAGGCGGCTTCACGGGAAAAGTGGAGGACGAGATGGAAAGCAAGCTGTGCATGAATTGCTTTGCCGGTTACCGCCCGGAGGAGGGCGAAATTTGTCCCGTGTGCGGATGGGACAATGGAAAAGCTCAAGTCCAAGGCGGGCTTCGGCACCATACGGTGCTTGCCTCCCGGTATGTGATCGGGCGTGTCAAGGCGATCAATGGGGAAGGCGTTACTTATGCGGCTCTGGATCGCACCACAAAGCGTGTGGTGGAGATCCGGGAGTTTTTTCCCGCATCGTTAGCTTCCCGGCATGCGGAGGATCAGAATGTGATCCCCATAGCAGGGTGTGAAGTGGAGTTTGAGCGCCATTTGCAGGATTTTATCCAGCTTTCCAAAGGCGTCAGCAGGCTGCGGGAGCTTACGGTAGTTGCTTCCGTGCTGGATATTTTTGAAGAGAACTATACGGCCTATGCCGTTTACGAATACATACCCGCCCCTTCCCTGCGGCGTTATGTGGAAAACGCGGGAGGAAGCCTCAGCTGGAATGAGACGAACCGCATGTTTATGCCGGTGCTGACCGCACTGGGCCTGATGAATTCTTTGGGGATCTCTCATTTGGGTGTGTCCCCTGATACGCTGCGGGTCACAAAAAGCGGCGTGCTTTTTATCACGGGCTTTTCCATTGCTTCGATCCGGCAGGCAGACTCTCCCTTGGCAGAAGAGCTTTTTCCCGGCTGCTCCGCTATCGAACAGTACAGCGAGAAAGCTGTTTGCGGAGAAGCCAGCGATGTTTATGGTCTGGCCGCTTCTATGCTGTTTGCCCTGACAGGGCAGCTGCCTCAGGAGACTCCGAAGCGCTTACATGACCAGCGGCTTATGATTTCCAAGGAGGTGCTGAAGGCTTTGCCTCCTTTTGCCGTTACGGCCATTGCCAACGCCCTGCAGGTAAAGCCCAATGTGCGCACGGCCAGCTTTGAGCGGTTCAAAACCGAGCTTTCCGCAGCGCCCGCCATTGTGAACGAGGTGGATCAAACAGAGGCGATCCGCCGTCTGCCGCCCATTGATATGGATCTGCCGCAGAATAAAGGCCTTCCGCCCGCCGTATGGCTGATCGGCTCTTGTGTAGTTACGCTGATCGCGTTGGTCATTGTGGCCTCTATGTGGCTGGGGGACGCGGGGCTGTCCATCGGTGATATCCAAAAGGTCTTTGATGGCGGCAGTGCTTCCGAGGAAGCCGTGGTCGTTCCCAATCTGGTAAACGAAAGTTATGACGAGTGGGTCAAACAGGTGGGAAGCGGCGACTACCAGTTTAAGCTGAAGGTTTCTGACCGCATTTTCAGTGAGACGGTGGAGGAAGGCAACATTATCAGCCAGAGCCCCTTCAAAGGGGAAACCATAGCACGGGGAGATACCGTGTTGGTAACGGTAAGCAAGGGCAGCCCCACCAGAACGCTGCCTTCTATCAAGGGGATCAGCTTTGCCGATCTGCAGCAGCTCCTCATTAAAAACGGCTTTACTCCGGTGCAGGAGGAAGAAGCCAGCGAAGATGTGGAGCCGGGTTATGTGATCCGCTATAAAGATCATGTGGAAGGGGATTCCCTGGACTATGGTTCCACGATCACAGTAATAGTCAGCTCCGGCCCGGAAGGGCAGACCGGCTAGGAAAGCGCCGAAGCCGGAGTGATAGAGCAGGACTCAGGCGAAAAAGGAGGAGCGCTTGTGCCAAATGTTTCAGAGAAAAAGAAAAAGCTGCTCTGCCTGCGTCAAATATTGCTCTCAGAGACCGATCCGGAGCATACCCTGACCCTGCAGGAGCTGCTGCAAAAGCTGGAAAACATGGGGATTTCCGCAGAGCGAAAAAGCATTTATGATGATATTGAGACCCTTCGCAGCACCGGGCTGAAGATCGGAACCAGAAAGAGAAAAACGTATCAGTATTTTTTGGAAGATCGCACCTTTACCCTGGAAGAGCTTCAGTTGATTGCCGGTTCTATCTGTGTCTCGCCCTTTCTTTCAAGCAAGCAGGCGGAGGCGCTTCGATCCAGGCTGGAGACTCTGTGCAGCGCTTATCAGGCGGAGGCCTTACGGCAGAAGATATTTACTGTGGACAAGCCTGTTGAAAAAGATGTTCCCGCGGCGGTACAGCTCCTTTGCCGCGCCATTTCAGAAAACAGAAAGGTGTGTTTTACCCCTTGGAAATGGCAGCTGACCTCTCAGGGAAAACCGGAATATGCTGCAAAAAGCAGTTCCCGGCCTGTTGCTGTCAGCCCCTGGAGGCTCCTTGTGGAGCGTGGCCGCTGTGAGCTGTTGGCCTTTACGGAAGAAGGGGCTGTTGTACGTCTTCCTTTGGAAAAGCTGGAGGGCCTGGCGCTTCTTCCGGAGGAACGGGAGCTTTTTCCGGAGCCGCCTGAAGCGGCGAAGCAGGAGAAAAAAGCAGAAAAGCTTGTCCTGGAGTTTCCTTTAGACCAGCTTGCAGCGGTAACAGAGCGGTTCGGTTCAGATTTTACCGTGGAAGCGGCTGGGAAAGGAAGGGTACGCGCGGCTTTAAAGGCTGAGGCGGGCCCGGAGCTTTTTCTCTGGCTTTTTTCCCACGGCCCGGAGATCCGCCTGACAGCCCCCAAAAAATTGGTGGAGCAATTCCGTGAAAAGGCCAAGGGCTTGGCAAAGCTCTACAAATCCTGAGTTCAGCGGATTTTTAGTAAAAATTTCAGTTTTGAGTGTTTCAGGGCAAGTCTTCTCTCAAAGAGGATTTGCCTTTTTTCCGTATAGCCTTGCCATCGGAAACACGGCAGAGCGCATAGTAGCCCGCCCCGAAAAAGAGACCGCACACCAAGGTTTCCAAACCGATCTGAAAAAAGAGATTGGAGAGCGTTATGCCGCGCAGCAGATAGCTCCCCAAGGAAACGGAAAGCACCGCGCACAGCAGCGGGAGCAGCACATGCCAGCCCAGGGAGAGACACACGTTTGTCACCTTCAGCAGCCGATGCAAGCTCAGCGCCGCGTTGAAGATGGTGCTGAAAAACAAAATGCACACATAGCTTTCCATGCCGAAAAAGCGCAGAAAGCAGAGGATCAGGATCACACGGATCAGGGAATCGGAGAAATTATATTTCATAGAATTGAATTGTTCGTCCATTCCCTTCAGGAGGCTGTCGACCACCACGTCCAAATAGATCAAAGGCACAATGGGGGCCAGTACCCGCAGATATTCCCCGGCGGCGTCACTGTGATAAAAGGCGTTGCCCCAGCCATCTCCGAAGGCGATAAAAACAGCGGCAAAGAACATGCCGAAAGCCAGGGCGGAGCGAATGGACTTTCCGGTGATATATGCCACCTCCCGGCGGTGGCCCTGCTCTCTTTCCTTGGCGATCTTAGGGATCAAAAGGGAAGCGAAGGAGGTAAGGAAGGAGGAGGGAAAGTACAACATAGGCATGGCCATGCCCTGCAAAAGCCCGTATTGGGAAAGAGAGTGGGAATAGCTCAGTCCGAATTTCCGCAGCTCGCGGGGGATCAAAAGATTTTCCCCGGTATTTAAGAGACTTTTCGCCGCAGAGCTCAGGGTGCAGGGCAGGGCAATATGGGAAAGCCCCTTCAAAACGCCCCGGCTCTTTTTCTTTTCCTTCGGTGTGTTCTTTTTCAGGCTGTGCCGGTAGGCAGACCAGCTGACTAAAAAGGAAACGGCTTCTCCCAGGGTGGAGGCTGTCATGGCGGCAAAGCAGGCGGTTTCAATGCTTTGCGGGGCAAAATGCCAGAAAAGATATACTGTGGCAAGGATCGTCAAGATCTGCTCCAGCGTATCGGAGGCGGCTGTGGAAAGAGACTCATCTACCGCCAAAAAATATCCCTTCATACAGGTGCACATGGACATGAAGGGAAGGCCCACTCCCAAAATGCGCAGGCAGGGGGCGGCTTGGCGGTCTCCCAGAAAGGTGAGGGCGGCAAAGTCCGATAAAAAGAACAGGCAAAGCGAGATCACAGAGCTGATCGACAAGCAGAAGGCAAAGCACCTGGCCACAGTGGAGCGTATGGTCTCCCGGCGTCCGGAGGCGATGGCGGCGGATACCATGCGGGTCACGGCAAGGCTGATTCCGGAGGTGGAAAGGGTCACGGTAAGCATAAAAATAGAAAAAATCAGCTGGTACAGCCCCATACCTTCCGACCCGATCTTTTGGGAGAGATAAGAGCGGTATCCCATGTTGGTAATGCGAAGAAACAGCGATACCGCGGTGAGGATCGCGCCCTGAAGAAAGAATTTCTGTTTTGTCATGGACTGTATCCTCCTGTTTTGCGTCACTTAGCTTGAAAACCCGGGGGGAATTCGGTATAATATTCGCAAAGGACGCGGATATTATAGGATTTTAATTGTCCCGCCCGGTTCTTCGCTTCGCTCAGACGGGCGATGGACACATGATACCAACGCACCTTCGGTGCTTATGGTATCATAGCAATAAATGCCGGAAAAAGGCTTTTTGAGAAAGGGAGAAGAACCCTATGAATGAAAACTGGACGGAAGTAAAAATAGAGATCCCCGCAAATCAGGTGGAGCTGGCGGGCGATATCGCGAACATGGTAGTACCCTACGGTATTTATATTGAGGACTACTCCAATTTAGAAGCCGAGGCCTTGGAGATCGCCCATATCGATCTGATCGATGAGGAGCTCCTCAAAAAAGACAGGAGCAAGGCTGTGATCCATGTGTATATCAGTCCTGAAGAAAATCCCGCCGAGGCTGTTTCTTTTTTGGAGGAACGGTATCAGGCGGAAAAAGTTCCTCATGAGATCACTTGTGCTTCCTGTGTGAAGGAGGATTGGATCAATAACTGGAAA
Organism: uncultured Oscillospiraceae bacterium; assembly: GCA_910589395.1. Classification (GTDB taxonomy): domain Bacteria; phylum Bacillota; class Clostridia; order Oscillospirales; family Acutalibacteraceae; genus Acutalibacter; species Acutalibacter caecimuris_A. Next base: position 77,126 of record CAJUTL010000008.1, on the reverse strand, counting down.
AAGTATTTTAAGCCCATTCCGGTAGGAAAAAAGCTGCTGATCCGTCCTGTGTGGGAGGAAGAATTTGATTCCACGGGCCGCACTGTGCTGGATCTGGAGCCGGGGCTTGCCTTTGGCACCGGCACCCATGAAACCACCCGGCTCTGCCTGGAGCTTTTGGAAAATTATATTACCCCGGGCTGTGATTTTCTGGATATGGGCTGCGGCAGTGGCATTTTGTCTGTGGCGGCGCTGCTTTTGGGCGCAAAAAGCGCTGTGGGCGTGGATATCGATCCTCTTGCTGTAAAAACGGCGGTGGAAAATGCCAAGACCAATGGGGTAGAGGAACGCTTTACGGGTATTTGCGGAAACCTTACGGAAAAGGTGGCGGGAAATTCCGCGGTTCCTCAGAAATATCGGGTGGTGGCGGCCAATATCGTGGCGGATATTGTGATCCAACTCAGCAAGGACGCGCCGAATTTCCTGGAAAAGGACAGTGTATACATTGTCAGCGGCATTATCGATTCCCGGGAGCGGGACGTGCTGAACGCGCTGGCTGGCGCGTTTACCGTCATAGAGCGGAAAGAGGAACGCGGCTGGGTGGCCATGGCACTGAAAGGAAGATAAACAGACATGGACAGCCTTTTTATCCATCAGGCAAGGATCGAGTGGGAGCAGCTTTCCGCATCCGGCTATTTGCAAAATATTGAGGCGTTCCATGGCGTGGAGTGCCTCAGCTTTCAGAGGCCCGTCACCTTTTTTGTAGGAGAAAACGGAAGCGGAAAATCCACCCTGCTGGAGGCCATGGCCATTGCTTACGGCTTCAATCCAGAGGGGGGAACCAGAAATTACAGCTTTTCCACCCGGGATTCCCATTCGCCCCTTGCGGAAGCGATCCGCCTGGGAAAGGGCCACCGGCGGGCGACTCACGGCTATTTTCTTCGGGCGGAAAGCTTTTACAATGTGGCGACCCAGGAAGAGGTTTACGCCAGAAGCGGTCTTACGCCTATCCCCTCCAGGGGCTACCATGAAAAATCCCATGGAGAAAGCTTTCTGGCCTTGGCTCAGGATTATTTGCGCCCGGAGGGCGTCTATTTTTTCGATGAGCCGGAGGCGGCCCTGTCGCCCCAGCGGCAGCTGACCCTGCTGCTGGAGATCAGCCGATGTGTTCAGGAGGGCTCTCAGTTCTTTATTGTAAGCCATTCTCCCATTTTGCTGGCCTTGCCAGGGGCAGAGCTTCTGACCTTTGACCGGGGGCCGGTTCACGCCTGTACCTATGAAGAAACGGACAGCTATCAGATCACAAAAATGTTTATCCAGAATCGGGAAAAGATCCTGGGCGAATTGCTGGAGAGAAGGGAATGAACCGTATGGAGCGAATCGAAACGGCACGGCTGATCCTGCGTCCTTGGCAGATGGAAGACGCTGAGGATCTGTATGAATACGCGAAAAATCCGGAGGTGGGCCCCAATGCGGGCTGGAAGCCTCACGACAGCATAGAGGAAAGCCGGGAGATCATCAAAATGTTTACCGCTCCGGAAAAGCCCGGCGTGCTTTTTGCCATAGAAGAGAAGGAGAACGGAAAGGTCATCGGCTCCCTGGGGATCGAGGAGGACGGCCGCCGCCCCCAGGTAGAGGGCGCCTTCAGCCTGGGCTATGTTCTTTCCCAGGCGTTTTGGGGAAGAGGCCTGATGACAGAGGCGGTCAGCGCCGCCATTGACTATGCTTTTCAGAATTGCCACGCGAAGTTGTTTTCTGTGACTCACTATCCCTTTAACAAACGCTCCCGGCGGGTGATCGAGAAATCCGGCTTCTATTATGAGGGCCTCCTTCGTCAGGCGAGCCGCCGCTATGACGGTACGGTGCTGGATCTTTGCTGCTATTCCATGACTGCCGCGGAGTATTACCTGCTTCAGGCAAAAAAACGGGGGCTTTTTCTGATTCTGCCGGAGGAAACCACACTGGAGAAAATTGCGGATTACCAGGCCGAGTGGGGAGAGGAGCGGATCGTTCCCGGCGCGCTGGCCCCGAAGGAGGGAAAAAGTCCGAAGCAGTGGCTGGAGCACAATATTGCCGGGCGTGTTTACCAGGCAAGTCCGGAGCTTGTGACCGCCCATACATGGTTCCTGACCAATGAGGCAGGGGAGCTTCTGGGCGGGATCGATCTGCGGCACCGGCTGTCAGAGCCTCTGCTTCGCACCGGAGGCAATATTGGTTACGGCGTCCGCCCTTCCTGCCGGAGAAAACACTATGCCCCCTGTATGCTGGCCCTGTGCCTGGAAAAGGCGGAAGAACGGGGCATGGAGCGTGTTCTGGTTACCTGTGTGGAGGAAAACCGGGCCTCTGCCGCTGTGATTGAGGCCTGCGGCGGTGTTCTGGAAAACAAGCTGGAAGAGGAAGGAGGGGTCTACCGACGCTACTGGATCAAGCTGGGAGGAAAAGCAAAATGAACCATACGCCGTTACTGCTTGCCATGGCAGAATACGAAAGCGGCAATGTGCCGAGGGTCAACCACTTTCTAAAGGTGTACGCGTTTGCGAAGGCCATTGGAGAGGGGGAGGGCTTTTCCCAAACGGAGCAGCGGCTTACCGAGATCGCGGCCATCGTTCACGATATCGGCATTAAGCCCAGCCTGGAGAAATACGGCAGCGCCGCCGGAGAATACCAGGAACGGGAAGGCCCGGCCGTAGCAAAAGAAATGCTGGAAAAGCTGGGGTATTCCGCGGAGATCATGGAAAGAGTGTGCTATCTTGTTGGCCATCATCATACCTACAGTAAAATTGACGGCAGGGATTATCAGGCGCTGGTAGAGGCGGATTTTCTCGTCAATATCTTTGAGGGAGAAATGAAGCGCCCGGAAATCGAAGCAGTGCGAAAAAATATTTTTCGTACCGAAACCGGCAGAAAGCTGTTAGATACTCTGTTTTTGTGATAAGAAAAAGCTCCCGGTCTGATGTGCAGAAAGCACATCAAGCCGGGAGCCCTGTTTTATAAAATTCAGCCTTACAGATTGGCTTTCAGCCAGGCAATGTCTTCCTTCAGGCAGGAAATGCGGTCCTTGCCGCCATAGTTGGCTTCACGCTCCACCACGTAGAGCACGCCCTGGCGCTGAGCGTCGGCAGCCGCCTTTACGGCCTTCCAGTCCACAATGCCGGTGCCGGTGGGTACGTTCAGCTTATCCCGTTCTTCCATCATCTTCAGGAACTCCGGGGGGAAGATGGGCTTTCCGTTTTCGTCCAGCTCAAACTTGGGCCATTCCTTCTTTTCATGGCGGGAATCCGCCGGATCGGGGCCGATAACAGCGCCGTTTTCCTTAATATGGATCGCGGCAATGCGACCCGCATGCTTCTGAATATAGTCCACCGGATTGATCCCCGCGGCGGAGGCCCAGCCGCAGTCGATCTCAAAAGCCACCGTTTCGGGATCGGTATTCTCCATCACCCAGTCGAAGAGGTATTTGCCCTGATCGGTATTAAATTCCTGGGTGTGGTTATGATAGCCGATGGTAATGCCGTAGGGCTTGGCAAACTTTCCGAACTTATTGAGATCTTCGGCCACTTCCTTGGCTTCCTCGGCAGAGTTAAAGGCAGTCATGGGGCAGGCCACAAATTTCACGCCCAGCTTTGCGAGGTAGGGAATATCCTCTTCCATGAAATCAAAGGCAACATGAGCGGAATCAGCGGTGATACCGGCATCGTCCAAGGCCTTCTTTACGTCTTCTACCGGCAGACCGGCATACTCGCGGGCAAATTCCACACCCGCATAGCCCATTTCCGCGGTGGTCTTAATTTTCTCCAGAGGGGAGAGGGGGCAGTCAAACCCGAAGGAATACTGCTGTAAATTTATTTTTGCCATAAGGAAACATTCCTTTCTTGTTATGGAATTTGTGCCTTTCCCGCCAGTCTCCCGACGACAAAGGCACAAAACTGTGGATCAATGCTATTTGATCGTAACGCTGATAAAATCAGTCAAAAATCGGCATACCCTCAGCATCAAAGTAAACGGGCTTGTTGTGCTTGGAGGAATAATAGATGGAATCCAGGATCTTTGTGACAACGAAAGCCTGATCGGCAGTGACGAACAGATCTTCCTTCTTGCCGCTCATCAAAGCCTTGACCCAGATCTCATGCTCCTTGGAAACGGGAGCGGGACCCTGGCTGAAGCCGGGGATATAACCGGCAACCTTGTCGCCTACCCAAGAGATGGTGGGATAACCGGCAACCACATGATTCAGACGAACGCGGTCTTCCTTGGTGTCCAGGCCGCCCTTGGTGCCGGCCAGCGTGGTATAGGCCTCGCCGTTGGCACCGGTTTCCTTTGCCATGTTGATGGCCCAGGAAGCACGCAGGTTGATGACAGCGCCGTTCTTCATCTTAATGTGGCCCACTGCGGAATCCTCCACGTCATAGGTCTCATTGTTCCAGGCGTCCTGCTTGCCCATCCAGTTGTACTGGCCCTGATGATCGGGATCCAGAATACGGCCCAGCTTCTCAAAGGAGGTGCCTACAACATATTCCACATCGTAGTTGTTCATCAGAAACAGGGTGAAGTCCAGAGTATGGGTTCCGATATCGATCAGGGGGCCGCCGCCCTGCTTGGACTTATCGGTGAACACGCCCCAGGTGGGAACGCCGCGATAACGCAGGTAAGAAGCCTCCGCATAATAGATATCGCCCAGCCAGCCGTCGTCTACGACCTTCTTCGCCACCTGGTTGGCGGGAAAGTGACGGTACTGATAGCCGATGGTCAGCATCTTTCCGGTGCGGTCACGGGCCTCCAGCATTTTCTTGGCATCAGCGGTGGTAGCGGCCATGGGCTTTTCGCAGAGCACATGCTTGCCGGCTTCCAGAGCGGCGATGGTGATCTCGCAGTGAGCGATGTTGGGGGTCAGTACGTGAACCGCGTCGATGGCGGGGTCAGCCAGCAGCTCATGATAGTCGGTGTAGACCTTCGCGTCGGGGGTGCCGTACTCTTTGGCGGCCTTTTCAGCTCTTTCCGGGATCAGGTCGCAGAAAGCGCACAGATCAACATGCTCAGTCTGCTGAGCCATGCCGGGGAAGTGCTTCTGATTGGCAATGCCGCCGCAGCCAATGAAGCCGATTTTTAATTTTGCCATTTGGATCTCCTCCTAAGTATGTACATACAGTACTGTATGTAAGTTGTCCTTTACATTCTACTATGAGATATTGGAAAAGTAAAGGGGTGTTCTGTGAGATTTTCTAAAATTCAGCAAAAATTTTTCCGGGAATCAGTATATTTGTTCAGGCAACAAACAGATATTTCGGGCTAAGACGCTCTTGATAGAGCTTTTTCGGAGGCGCCTCGGAAAGAAAAAGCTTCTCAGTATTGCCTGCCCCAATATACCATGTGCTTGGCAGGCTTGCCGCAGCAGGCGCACACATCGGAAATGTGCTCCTCTTCGAAAGGAATACAGCGGGATTTTACACCGCCGGTATCTTCCTTGATCTTATCTTCACAGGCGGGATCTCCGCACCACATGGCCTTGATAAAGCCGGGCTTGTTTTTCGCGATCGTGAGAAATTCCTCATAATTTCCGGCGGTAAAGGTTTTGGAAGCCAGGTTTTCCAAAGCGCGTTGGTACAAAGCGTCATGCAGAGCAGTCAAAGAGGTTTCGACCGCCTCCTCCAGCCGATCCAGAGAAACAAACTGTTTTTCTCCGGTATCCCGGCGTACCAGAACGCACTGGTTCTGCTCCATATCCTTCGGGCCGATCTCCAGCCGCAGCGGAACCCCCTGCATCTCATACTGGGCAAATTTCCAGCCGGGGGAATTGTCGCTGTCGTCCAGCTTGACCCGGAACTGTTTTTTCAGCTTTTCATAGAGCTCCCTGGCCTTTTCCAACACACCGGGCTTGTGCTGGGCAATGGGAACGATCGCCACCTGAATGGGAGCCACCTTCGGGGGCAGTACCAAGCCGTTATCATCACCGTGAACCATAATGACAGCGCCGATCAGGCGTGTGCTCATACCCCAGGAGGTCTGGAAGGGGTGCTGCAGGGTGTTGTCCCTGCCGGTAAAGGTGATATCAAAAGCCTTTGCAAACCCGTCTCCGAAATAATGGGTGGTGCCGCCCTGTAAAGCAACGCCGTTGTGCATCATGGGCTCCAGGGTATAAGTGGCTTCCGCACCGGCAAATTTCTCTTTTTCGGTTTTTCTTCCCACCACAGGAGGGATCGCCAGGGTTTCCCGGTATACGTCCTCATAGACCCGAAGCATTTTCAGGGTGAACGCCTCTGCTTCCTCGGCGGTTTCGTGCATGGTATGGCCTTCCTGCCACAGAAATTCCATGCCTCTGAGGAAGGGGCGGGTAGTCTTTTCCCACCGAAGCACGGAGCACCACTGGTTGTAGAGCTTCGGCAGATCCCGGTAGGAATGGATCACCTTCTGGTAGTGCTCACAGAACAGCACCTCGCTGGTGGGGCGAATAAACAGCTTTTCCGTCAGCTCCTCGCCGCCGCCGTGGGTGACCACAGCACATTCCGGGGCAAAGCCTTCAATGTGATCTTTTTCCTTTTGCAGCAGGCTTTCCGGAATGAGCAGGGGCATGTATACATTTTGTACCCCCAACTTTTTGAAGCGTTCGTCCATGTCCTTCTGGATATTTTCCCAGATGGCATAGCCGTAAGGCTCAATCACCATGCAGCCCTTGACACTGGAGTAATCCATCAGCTCCGCCTTTTTTACGATATCCGTGTACCATTGGGCAAAATTTTCGTCCATGGAGGTGATATCCTCCACCATTTTCTTTTGCTGTGCCATAATAAAAACAGATCCTTTCGGCAAATTTTCCATAGCAAACTATGACTCGACACAATTATATAGGGAGAAACCGCTTTTTGCAAGAAAAACTTGGGGAAGGGGGAGTGCACAACGCGATCAATGAGCGATGAAAAACAAAATTTTCTGAATTGGAATTTGGCGGTTATCCGCCTACTCTCCAACTGTCATTACTGAATAAAAAGCAAGACAAGCCTTGCTTTCTTAGTGAAGAATCTCGTTCTTTGATCCTTTCCTTGGGAATTTCTCTGGAGTCCAGAATCTAAAAAAGTCCGCGTTGCAGTTTTCTTTCTGCAACGCGGACTTCAGCTGTTTGCCTATTTTTAGAGTTAAACGTTGGCGTGGCTCTCAATATATTCCACAAGAGCGCCTACAGTCTTAATGTTTTCTACTTCCTCATCGGGAATTTCCACTTCAAATTCGTCCTCGATGGACATGAGCAGATCAACTACATCAAGAGAATCCGCGCCCAAATCGTCAGCCAGGGTAGTTTCCGCCGTAATGGAGTCCTCGTCCGCGTCAAACTGCTCGCTCAAAATCGCTTTAATTTTTTCCAGTACCATGTTACGTGCCTCCTAAATATTTTCTGAAAACTCAAGATTCCGCGGTGTGTCCAAATATGTGTTATTTTAAGAGCATGAATGGACAAAACCGGCTCTGGTATGGTACAATCCCTAAATACAGGTTTTTTCTTTCAGGGCTGTACCTGTTACCTACATTTTATTGACTCCCATGTGCTTTGTCAACCATGAATTGTAAAAAAATTGGAATTCTCGGGAAAAGAGGTGCTGGTTTTATGACCAGAACGCAAAATGCTGCAGTGATCGGACACCCTATCGGACACACCATGTCTCCCTTTATCCAGCGCAGGCTTTTTGAGCTTTCCGGCATTCCTATGGAGTACCGGGTGCTGGACGTACCGGAGCTCTCTGCCGCCCTGCCGGAGCTCAGGGCCCTGGATTGCTTCAATGTCACCATTCCCCATAAGAGCGCTATTATCCCTTATCTGGACGGCATTGACGACCGGGCCCGGCTCTGCGGGTCCGTCAACACAGTCAAAGTAGTGGAAGGAAAGCTTTACGGTTTTACCACCGATGGGCCGGGGGCGGCGGTTTCTCTCAAGATCCATTCCATGAGCCTTCAGGGAGAACTTTTGATCTTAGGTAACGGCGGCGCCGCGAAAGCCATTGCCTTTCAGGCGGCGGAGCGCCCGAATTTTCACGTTACGCTCGCGCACCGGGCTGACTCCTATGAGAAGGCGATGGAGCTTGCGGAAAAGCTTGCGGATTATGCCCGGGCAAGGGGTGACCGGGAGTTCCTCATCACGGTAGAGTCTTATGAGGAGCTGGAGCTCGATACAAAGCGGTACGATCTTTTGATCAATACCACCAGCGTGGGCATGTACCCCAAAACCGGAATGAGCCCGGTCAGCGAGGCGGTGGTCAGTCGGTGTGCCGCAGTGTTTGACGCGGTGTTTAACCCGGCGGAAACAGAGCTTTTAAGGCTGGCGGAAAAGCAGGGAATAAAGGTTTTGGGAGGTATGGGCATGCTGGTGTGCCAGGCCGCTTATTCCCATAAAATATGGTATGATACGGAATTTCAAAACAACGATCTGCACCAGTTGATTCATGACGCGCGAGAGGAAATGGAACGGATATTCGGAGGGAAATAGCATGAGCGGCAGCATCATTTTATGCGGCTTTATGGGCTGCGGCAAAACCACGGTGGGCAAGCGGGCGGCCAAACTGTTGAAGTGGGATTTTTACGACTTGGATCTCTACATTGAAGAAAAAACCGGGCTCACCGTGGCGGAGATCTTTGAACGGCAGGGGGAAACAGAGTTCCGCCGCCTGGAAACAGAGGCTGCGGCGGAGCTTTCGGAAAAGGGAAAAGCTGTGATCGCCTGCGGCGGAGGGACGGTGCTGTTCTCGCAAAATGTGGAGGCCTTTCATCAAAATAGCGGCACGATCGTTTTGCTGGACGTACCGCTGGATATTCTGCAAAAGCGTTTGGAAAACGATACAAAACGCCCTCTGCTGCAAAAGCCCAACCGGGAGGAAGTGATCGCAGGCCTTTACCGTGAGCGCCTGCCTCTTTACCGCGCCGCCTCTGACCTCACGCTGAAGGCTTCCGCGCCTTTTTGGATCGTTGCGAAAAAAGTGGCGGCGATCGGGCGCGAATCCCTGAAAAAGGAAGGCGGAAAAGCAGAAAAGCCTTGACAAATCGGGCCTTCTGTTTTATCATGAAGAAAATTCCCGGCAGAGGAGCGTTTTTATGAGCAGCCCTCTTATGACAAAGCGATTTAGCCGCTATTATCGCCCGCGATTTACCCTGCGGGCTTTTTGTGCTGGAAAAAATTTTAGCGGCTCTGTTTCTTTGCGGGCTCGGCGTTCTCTGTAACGGGCCGAAAGCGGGAATACATGTACCCTGGCGGAGCCGCGTTGTGGCCCCGCTGTTTTTCTGTTACATACAAAAATGCTTTGTGAAAGGAAGACAACACGATGATCATTGTATTAAAGCCCAATCAAAAACAGGAGCTGGTAGATTCCTTCGTCAAAAAACTCACTTCACAATATGACGTTCAGGTAAATACTTGGATCGGCACCCAGAGCACGGTGCTGGGTCTTATCGGCGACACCACCGTGATCGACAGCGAGTACATCCAGGCTCAGAATTTTGTGGAGAGCGTAAAGCGGGTGCAGGAGCCCTATAAAAAGGCAAACCGGAAATTCCACCCGGACGATACGGCCGTCACCCTGCCCGGCGGCGCAAGGATCGGCGGGGGAGGCCTGGCTCTTATTGCCGGGCCCTGTTCCGTGGAAAGCGAGGAGCAGATTTGCTCTGTGGCGGAAAGCGTGAAAGCCTCCGGAGCTTCCTTCCTGCGCGGCGGCGCGTTTAAGCCCCGCACCTCGCCCTATTCCTTTCAGGGGATGAAGGACGAGGGGCTGAGGTTGCTGTCCGAAGCCAAGAAAAAGACAGGCTTACCCATTGTGACGGAGATCATGAGCATTGAGCATTTGCCCCTATTCGAGGACGTGGACGTGATCCAGGTAGGGGCTAGGAATATGCAGAATTTTGAGCTTTTGAAGCAGCTGGGAAAGCTTGATAAACCCATTCTGCTTAAGCGGGGGCTTGCCAGCACCATCGAGGAGTTGCTGATGAGCGCCGAACATATTATGGCAGAGGGAAACGAGCAGGTCATTCTCTGCGAGCGGGGCATCAGAACCTATGAGACCATCACCCGGAACACCCTGGATATTTCTGCCATTCCCGTACTGAAGCGTCTTTCTCACCTGCCGGTGATCGTAGACCCCAGCCACGCCTCCGGCATCAACTGGCTCATTGAGCCCCTGGCCATAGCGGCGGCGGCTGTCGGCGCGGACGGGTTGATCATCGAGGTACACAATGACCCCAGCCACGCCCTGTGCGACGGCGCGCAGTCCATTACGCCCGTCCAGTTTGACGCGCTGGCAAAGAAGGTTACAAAGGTTTCCGGCCTGGTACAGGGATTATGAGTAAAAAAATCGTGATCGTGGGGCTGGGCCTGATCGGCGGCTCTGTTGCCAAAGCCCTGAAGCTCAATACGGAGCATACCGTGCTGGGAATGGACCTTTGCGAGGAAGCCCTGCTGGACGCCTGCTCCTGTGGAGCCATTGACGGCAAGGCTGGGCCGGAGGATCTGCGCACGGCGGATCTCGTTTATCTCTGCGTCTATCCGGAAAGTGCTTTGGAATTCGCGAAACAGCACGGCCCAGAGCTGAAGGAAAATTGCATTCTCACCGATGCCTGCGGCATCAAGGGGGAGATCTGCTCCGGTATGGAGAAGCTGCGGGGAACAGGGCGCTATGTGTTTGTGGCGGGCCACCCCATGGCGGGGAAAGAGCTCAGCGGCTTTTCCGCCAGCGACGCCGGGATCTTTCTGGGGGCCTCTTATCTGATCGCCCCCTGCGGCGCGCCGGAATGGGCGGTGGGGGAGGTTGCTTCCCTGGCGGAGAAGATGGGTTTCGGCCAGGTGGTAATGACCACGCCGGAGCAGCACGACAGGGTGATCGCCTTTACCTCTCAGCTGCCCCATGTACTGGCCTGCTCCTATGTGATGAGTCCCCGGTGCCGGGAGCACAAGGGTTTCTCCGCAGGAAGCTACCGGGACGTTTCCAGGGTGGCCAATATCAACGACGCGCTGTGGAGCCGTCTTTTCCTGGACAACCGGGAGGAGCTGCTGCTGGAGCTGGAGGAGCTCGTCAAAAATATCGGGGCGTTTCAAAACGCCATCGCCGAAGAAGATGAAGAACAGCTCAAAGAGCTGCTGCGTACCGCCGCAAAGATCAAGCGGGAGGTAGGCTGAACCGGCCGGAAGGGAAGTGTGTGCTTCATGGTAGAATACGGAAAAAGCTTTTCCGGCGGAGATGTTTTTCTTCCGCCCAGCAAAAGTGCCGCTCACCGCGCCCTGCTCTGTGCCGCCCTTTCCGGCAGGGCGGGCAGGATCTTTCCCATTGATACAAGTAAGGATATGGAGGCAATGCTGGGTGCGGTTTGTGCGCTGGGAGCAAAAGCGGTTTACCGGGAGGACCAGAACGCCGTTTTGTTTGGAGAGGCCGCGCCACACCCGGGAAAAGGAGAAGACGTCCATTGCCTGGAATCCGGCAACACCCTGCGGTTTGTTACGCCTGTGGCGGCAGCTTTAGGCGGAGAGTGGCTTTTTACCGGCAGCGGCAGGCTTCCGGAACGGCCCATGTCCGTTTATCGAGAGCTTTTCCCCAAGCACGGAACAGCATATTCTCCCTGTGACGAAGGGGCGGGAAAGAATCTTCCCCTGAAGCTTTCCGGAAAGCTGCTGCCCGGTGTTTTTGAGGTGCCGGGAAATATCAGCTCCCAGTTTATCAGCGGCTTGTTGTTTGCCTTGCCTTTGCTGGAAGAGGAAAGCGAGATCATTCTCACCACTCCCTTGGAATCGGAGGGCTATGTAACGCTTACCCTGGCCGTTCTAAGGGCCTTTGGAATAGAATGCCTGAAAACAGAGCGAGGCTGGAAGGTGCCCGGCGGCCAGACGTATCGGGCCACAGAGTACAGAGTAGAAGGCGATTGGTCTCAGGCTGCGTTTTTCCTTTCCATGGCGGCCTTGTCTCCGGGCGGGGAAACCGTTCGCCTTCACGGATTGGATCGAAATTCCGCCCAGGGTGATAAAGCGTGTGTTTCCTGCTTTGAAGCCTTCGGCCTTTCTACCCGCTGGGAAGGAGAGGTGCTTGCTGCGTGGAACCCAACGGCCGGCCGGCCTTTCAGCGGTCTGCGCGGAACAGTGATCGATGCCTCTCAAATCAACGATCTGGTTCCGGCTCTGGCAGTGTGCGGGGCGCTTTCCGAAGGAGAAACCAGAATTATTCACGCGGAGCGTCTTCGCCTGAAGGAAAGCGACCGCCTGGCGGCCATGCGCGAAGCGATCAACAGCCTGGGCGGAAATGTTCGGGAAACGGAAGACGGCCTTTCTATTCAGGGCGTGCCGTCGCTTCGAGGAGGCACGGCGGAGGGGAAAAACGACCACCGTGTCGTTATGGCGCTGGCCGCTGCGGCCTTGCGGTGTAGTGGACCGCTTTTTGTGACCGATGAACACAGCATTCAAAAAACCTATCCGGGCTTTTTTAAAGATTTCAAAGCGTTAGGAGGAACTGCCAATGTCTTCCATGTGGGGTGAAAAGATACGAATCTCCATTTTTGGCGGCAGCCATACCGCGGCCATCGGCGTAACGATCGACGGCCTGCCGGCCGGAGAGCGGATCGATTCGGAAGCGGTTTTGGCACAGATGGCACGGCGTGCTCCCGGGCAGGACACGACAGCCACCACCCGGAAGGAAGGAGATATGCCCAAGGTGCTGTGCGGGCTGTTAAACGGTACGACCACTGGCGCGCCCTTGACCGCTGTGATCGAAAATACCAGCCAGCGCTCCCGAGACTATGAAGCGCTGCGCGTCAAGCCCCGGCCCGGCCATGCGGATTATACCGCCGCCGTCAAATACGGCGGTCATAACGATGTGCGGGGCGGCGGGCATTTTTCCGGCAGGCTCACGGCGCCTCTGGTGTTCGCCGGGGCGGTGGCAAGGCAGATCTTATTGAGAAAAGGGGTTGTGACCGGTTCCCATGTGGTTTCGGTAGGTCGCTGCCCAATCGGGGACGCGCCCTTTGATCCGGTGAATACAGCATCGGAGCTGTTGAACAAGCTGAACAAAGAATATTTTCCGGTGATCGACCCGGCGGCAAAGCTTGCCATGCGGGAGGAGATTGAAAAGGCCAGGCTGGAAAAAGACAGTGTGGGCGGCATTGTGGAATGCGCCGTGCTGGGGCTTCCAGTAGGAGCGGGAGAACCCATGTTCGGCGGGACGGAAAATTTATTCGCTTCAATCCTGTTTGGAATTCCTGCGGTAAAAGGCGTAGAATTCGGAGCTGGTTTTTCGGCGGCCTACCTCAGAGGCAGCGAAAACAACGATGCCTTCCATTATGATGCGGAGGGCAATGTAAAAACCCGTACCAACTATTCCGGCGGTATTTTAGGCGGCATTACCAGCGGCATGCCTTTGATTTTCCAAACGGCCTTTAAGCCCACGCCCTCCATTGGCAGAGAACAGGATACCATCGATCTGCAAGCCCGGGAAAACGCAAAGCTTGTTGTCGAAGGCAGGCATGATCCCTGTATCGTACCCAGAGCCGCTCCTGTTGTGGAAGCGGCGGCCTGTATCGCCTCCCTGGAGCTGCTGGCCCGAAGCGGAATGCTGTAACGCTTGGAAAGCCGGCGGAAAACCTGCCTGTTGGCCCCGGTTTCCGCCGTTCTATCAAAAGGGAAAGAAAGGAGATCCTCATGGAAATGCTGAGTCCCAAAAGTATCGACTTCCTTTGGGAGCTTACCCTGAACAACCAGCGGCCCTGGTTTCAGGCGCATAAGGAAGAATTTACCGCCGTGCTGAATAAGCCCTTTCAGGCGCTGGCACGGGAAACCGAGAGACTTTTGAAGGAAAAGCTGCCAAAAAGGGATCTGCGGCTTCACATTTCCCGCATTTACCGGGACGCCCGGCGGCTGTTTGGACGGGGGCCCTATCAGGATAATCTCTGGTTTTCCCTTCAGGAGAAGAACGCCTCCGATCAAGGCCCTGTGTTTTGGTTTGAACTGAACCGAGAGGGCACCTCGCACGGAGTTGGCTTTTGGGAAAGAAACGCCAGGCAGGGCGAGCTGTTCCGGCAGAGGATCGGCCGGGATCCGAAAGCCTTTGAGCGGCTGGTGGTGGGTTTGCCCGAAGGCTTTCGCCTGTGGGGAGAGGAATACAAGCGCCCAAAGGGCTCCTTTGGACCGGTGATCGATCCCTGGTATAACCGCAAGCAGGTCAGCGTTGGCTGGGACAATTATTTTGGGCAGGAGCTCTTCGGCCCCCGCCTGCCGAAGCTGTTGACCGTGTCTTTTATCAGCCTTTTGCCGGTATATGAGTTATTTTTATCGGTTTATCAGGAGGCAAAGGAAGAGAAGCTTCGGGAAGAGCAAAATTCATTGTGGGGCATTTCGGGAGGAAAGCATGGAGATCACTGAATATCAGGAAAAGCTTGCGGAGGTACGAAAAGAAATAGACGAGATAGATAGAAAGCTTTTGCCGCTGTTTTTGAAGCGAATGCAATGCTCGGAAAAGGTGGCGGCGCTGAAGCGGGAAGCGGGCGCGCCGGTGCTCAATGCCGGACGGGAGCAGGAAATTCTGGCGGGCGTTCGGGAGAAGGGAGGGGACTACGGCGCTGAAGCGGAGGCGCTGTACCGCTCGATCATGTCGATCAGCCGAATGCGGCAGCACAAGCTGCTTTCCGGCGGGGAGGAGCTTCGCGTGCTGGAGCGGGAGGCTTCCCGTGTTATGCCGGAGCGCCCGGAAATGGTAGTGTGCCAGGGCGTGGAGGGAGCTTATTCCCATCAGGCGGCGCTGTCCTTTTTTGGGGAGGCCCCCATTTCCTTCGCCCCTACCTGGAAACAGGTATTTGAAGACGTAAAAGCGGGGCGGGCGCAGTTTGGCGTGCTGCCGGTGGAAAATTCCGCCGCGGGCTCTGTTACCGGGGTGTATGATCTGATCCTGCGGTATCGCTTTTTCATTGTAGGGGCAGAAGCGGTAAGGGTGGAGCACTGCCTTGCCGCCGCCGACAGAGAAACGCCGGTCACCGCTGTGGTGTCTCACCCTCAGGCCCTTTCCCAGTGTGCCGAGTATCTGGAAAGCCATGGCTTAAAGGCGGTGGAATATTCCAATACCGCGGCGGCGGCCAAATATGTGGCGGAGCAAAAGCCAAAGGGCGTTGCCGCCCTTTGCTCCAGGGAAGCGGCCCGGCAGTACAGGCTTTCCATTCTGGAGGAAAATGTGCAGGACGAAAAGGACAATACCACGCGGTTCGTGATCATTTCCAAAGAACCGATTTTCCCGGAGAACGCGGAGAAGATCAGTCTTTGTTTTTCCCTGCCCCATACGCCCGGCGCACTGCACACGGTGCTGGCGCGGTTTGCTTTGTGCGGCCTGAATATGACGAAGATCGAGTCCCGGCCCATTCCCGATAAGGCCTTTACCTATGACTTTTACCTGGACTTTACCGGAAACATCCATGAAACAGAGGCGCTGAACCTGATCTGCGCCCTTCACGATGAGCTGCCCAGATTTTCCTTTTTGGGCAATTACTGCGAGCGTTCCACAAGGGAAAGGAAAGTGAATTGAATGGAAGTGCGGCTAAAGCCCGTGGCGTCGGAGGCAGAGATCGAAGCGCTGTGCGGGATCGCGGAAAGAGTCTGGCATTTGACCTATGATTCCCTGGTCCCCAAGGGCCAGGTGGAATATATGCTGGAAAAGTTTCAGTCTCCCCATGCGGTAAAGGAGCAGATGAGCACGCTGAATTACCGCTATTATCTGCTGGTATGCGGCGGGGAAAACGCCGGCTTTGTGGGCTTTTCTCCCCGGTATGAGGGCAGGGAGGAAATGTTTCTCAGCAAGGTCTACCTCCTGCCGGAGTTCCGGGGCCAGGGGGCGGTAAGGGCCGCCTTTGCCCTGGTGGAAGACGAAACCAGGAAAGAGGGGCTTTCCAAAATACGGCTGACGGTGAACAAAGGCAATACCCATGCCGTGCAGGTGTACGAGCATTACGGTTTCCGCACGGTGGAAAAGGTGAAAACAGACATCGGCTCCGGCTACGTGATGGACGATTTCATCATGGTCAAGGAGTTGGGGGAATAACAAAAATAGAGGCGGCTTCACGCTTCTTTTCTTTATGTGGGGCTATTGAATTGTGATCACGCGCTTCTGTATTCCCTTGCTTGCGTGAGAAAGGAAAAATGACAATGACACGAAAAATCGGCCTTCGATTTGGATTTGACCCCTGGGGGCTTGGCCTGTTTCTTTTGATCATGCTGCCCAACATACTTTGGTTTTCCGTTCCCGCGCCCAGGGATATCCTGCGGGCGGAATCCCATACGCCCGGCTGGGATCTGGCGACCTCCTGTTTTCAGGTGCTTTTGGCGGTTTCCCTGTGCGCCTTTAAGAATAGCTCTGCGGAAGCCCCCTTTTCCCGAAAAAAATCCTTTTGGCTGGCCGCGGCCTTCTGCGGCTGCTATTTTTTCAGCTGGGTGCTCTATTACAGCGGGAATACAAGCCCGGCGCTTATTCTGTCGCTGTGCCTGTTTCCCTGCGCGGCTTTTTTTACATTCGCCTGGAACAGGAAAAATCTCTTTGCCATGGTGTTTTCCGTGCTGTTTGCTCTGTGTCATTTGGCAGGCACGGTCGTGAATTTCCTTTTGTGATAAAACAACTAAAAACATTGACTTCATCTCCGTAAAATAGTAAAATAAATCTAAACGCTATCTTTGATTGGAGAGTGAAGCAGATGGATTTGAAAAAGCTCATTTCTGAAATGACATTGGAAGAAAAAGCCTCGCTTTGTTCCGGTTCCGATTTTTGGCATACCCGGGGCATGGAGCGCCTGGGGATCCCGGCGGTCATGGTGACGGACGGCCCCTGCGGCCTGCGGAAGCAGGCGGGGGATACGGATCACTTGGGCTTAAACGCCAGTGTAAAGGCTATCAGCTACCCCACGGGCTCCTGCATCGCCTCTTCCTTTGACCGGGCTTTGATCCGGGAATCCGGCGAATATTTGGGAGAAGAGTGTCAGGCGGAGGACGTGGCTGTTTTGCTGGGGCCTGCCGTGAATATCAAGCGCTCTCCCTTGTGCGGAAGAAATTTTGAATATTTCTCCGAGGATCCCTATGTGGCGGGGGAAATGGCCGTCGCGTATATCAAGGGCGTACAGAGCAAGCATGTGGGTACCAGCATTAAGCATTTCGCCGCCAATTCTCAGGAGCACCGCCGTTTGACCAGCGACAGCGTGGTAGATGAGCGCACCCTGCGGGAGTTGTATCTTCCCGCCTTTGAAAAAGCGGCGAAGGAGGCCCAACCCTGGACCTTTATGTGCTCCTACAATAAGCTGAACGGCACCTACGCTTCCGAAAACCATCGGTTACTTACTGAGATCCTCCGGGACGAGTGGGGCTTTGAGGGAGCCGTGATGAGCGATTGGGGCGCCGTCAACGAGCGGCCTAGGGGCGTTGCCGCCGGGCTTGATCTGGAAATGCCCGGCCCCGGTACGACAAATACGCGAAAGATCATTGAGGCGGTAAAAAACGGCACTCTTGCGGAAAAAGATGTGGATACTGCCGCGGAGCGCATACTGAAGTTTGTCTATCAGTATCTGGAAAACCGGGACCCCAGTGTGAAATTCCAGTATGAGCGGGACCACGAAAAGGCCCGCCAAATGGCGGCGGAATCCATGGTGCTGCTGAAAAACGAGGGGAATATCTTGCCACTTTCCAAGGAGAAGAAGGTTGCCTTCCTCGGAAAATTTGCGGAGCTGCCCAGGTTCCAGGGCGGCGGCAGCTCTCACGTGAACAGCTATCAGGTGGTGGGCGCGCTGGAAGCGGCCCAGGGCCTGTCTGTGACCTATGCCCAGGGCTATCCCACGGATACCCAAAAGCCCGATGACGCGTTGATTGCCGAGGCGGTAACGGCCGCGAGGGAGGCGGACTGCGCTGTGCTGTTTATCGGCATTACAGATTCCATGGAGTCCGAGGGCTTTGACCGGAAGGATCTGAAGATCCCCGCCTGTCAGGAAAAGCTTGTGGAGGAGGTCGTAAAGGTCCAAAAGAACACAGTGGTCGTGGTCCATTGCGGCGCTCCCATCGAGATGCCCTGGATCAATGACGTAAAGGCCGTGCTGTACGCCTATCTGGGCGGCGAGGCGGTAGGCAGCGCCACGGTGGATATTTTGTTCGGCGATGTAAACCCCAGCGGTAAGCTGGCAGAGACCTTCCCGCTCCGCCTGGAAGATAACCCTTCCTATCTGTACTATTTCGGCGAGGGCGACCGTACCGAATACCGGGAAGGGATTTTTGTAGGCTATCGCTACTACGACAAGAAGAACCTTCCGGTGTTGTTCCCCTTCGGGCACGGCCTGAGCTATACGGAATTTGCTTACAGCGATCTGACCTTTGATAAAACCTCTTTGAAGGATACCGATACGCTTCAGGTTTCCGTCAAGGTGAAAAATGTGGGGAAAAGAGCGGGCAAGGAGATCGTGCAGCTCTATGTTCAGGATAACGAAAGCAGCGTGATCCGTCCCGTAAAAGAGCTCAAGGGCTTTGAAAAGGTAGAGCTTGCCCCCGGTGAGGAAAAAACCGTGAGCTTTACGCTGGAGAAGCGTTCCTTTGCCTTCTATGATACCGAGCTTGCCGATTGGCGCGTGGAAACCGGTGAGTTTACCATTCATATCGGAAAATCCAGCCGGGATATCCAGCTTTCCGGCACGGTCACTGTGGAATCCACCGCGCGGATCAAGAAGGTGTTTACCATCAACAGCACCATGGGCGATATTATGGCGGACCCCAAGGGAGCCCAGGTAATGGGGCAGATGATGCAGGCCATGATGCCTGGCGGTGGACCGGACGCCGGCGATCTCTTTGATGACGAAGGCATGAAGGCCATGATGAATTCCATGCCTCTGCGGGGTGTAATGATGTTCGCGGGCGATACCGTACAGCCCGAAATGCTCCAAACCCTGCTGGATAATTTGAACGCGTAAATCCTCTTTTTTCTCAAAGAACACTCTGTTTCTCTTTTTGAGAGACAGGGTGTTCTCTTTTTTTGCGATTTTTTCTCTGAAAATTAAGGCTGGCTTTGACAAAATTCAAAACCAGGGTGACATAAAATAGAGGGCGGTCAGAACAAAAAGAAGCATAAGGAAAATGAATTTTTACCAAAAAGAAGCTGTGCTGGTATATTTTCCCGTTTTTCAGCGCAAAGTAAAATCAGCGCTATGGAGTTTTGCCGTGAATTGCACGACATTGATTCAAAACCAAGCTTCTTTGGAAAGGAGAAAAAACGCAATGAAACGAATTTTATCACTGTTTCTGACAGCGGCTCTTGTAATGACCGTTTTTCTGGTAGGAGGGATCCCCGCCTCCGCCGCCGGGCTCAGCGATTATATCAGCGTGACCGGGTATGATCCGGATACGGATTATATGCAGGCAATGCAGCGGGCGTTGAACGATGGCAGCGCTTATGCACTGCAGGTGGGCGCAATCTATGAGAAGCAGCGAAATCTGAAGATCGATTCTTTGAAGCTTTCTCAGAAAAAGACATCTTATTTCAGCAGCTACACCACGGCGGCGCAGATCAAGGAGGCCATGGCGGCTGACGCCAGGCCGAAATATACCCAGGAGGATCTGGATCTGCTTTCCCGGGTGATCTATGCCGAGGTGGGCTGTACCTGGATCCCCGATTGGGTACAGCGCATGGTGGGCAGCGTGGTATTAAACCGGGTGGCAAGCTCCTATTATCCCAACACCATTCGGGAGGTCATCTATCAGCCTGGTCAGTATTCGCCCACCTGGGACGGTTCCATCAATAAAAAGCCGGACTCCAGAACGATAGCAAATGCCAAATATCTGCTGGAGCACGGCAGCATCTGCCCGGCCAATGTGGTGGGCCAAAATTCCATCATCACCGGAAGCGGTGTTTACCAAAGCTACCACGATTCCGTTTTGGGTACTACGGTGTACTTCTGCTATATGTAGCAGAAGTAAGGAGTGCAGTGTGCAATTAGCAATGAGCATTTAAGGACATGAACGGAGTTCAATAAATTGGAATTTAGCGGTTACCCGTTCACCTTCCGCCTGTCATTCTGAGCGAAGCGAAGAATCTCGTCCTTTGCCCTTTTGCGGGGAAATAAAGGGCGAGATTCTTCGTCACTTCGTTCCTCAGAATGACAGTGGGGAACTGTGTGCAAACTATAGGTAACCTCTAAAAACTCATTGTTCCGATGAAACGATTTAGAAAAATCGGCCTTTTCAGACTTTACAAGTGCATTTTCCTGAGTTTTTAGAGACTCCCTATAATTTACTATTTTGCCCTTGCCCTTATAATTGCTCATTTCTCATTCCTAATTGCTCATTGTATCCACCGTCCAGCATCAAAAAAGCAAAGCAGCTGCTGCAAAACGTTAAATTTTGCAGCAGCTGCTTCATTTTTTACACGGAAAAAAGAGTCAGTTAACCCAGCTCCTCCGTCAGCTGGCAGATCTCTTCGATTATGCCGCCGATGGTTTCAATAGTGTCCAGCAGGGGTGCGTCTGTGGAAATATCCACGCCTGCCATTTTGGCAAGCTCCAGCGGGGTTTTGGTGCTTCCGGCGGCAAGGACCCTTTTCCAGTCCTCTACCGCGGGCTGGCCTTCGGCTTCGATCCGCTTGCACGCCTGGGTGGCAGCGGTCAGCCCAGCGCTGTAGGTATAGGAGTACAGGCCCATGTAGTAATGGGGCTGGCGCATCCAGGTGAGCTCTGCGCCCTCGGGCAGCTCCACCGCGTCCCCCCAGAATTTCGTAAGGGTTTCCCGCATGATACGGTTCAGGGTTTCCGCCTGTACGCTGCCGCCGTTGTCGATGATACGGTAGACCTCCCGCTGATAAGCGGCCTCCAGCAGATGGGTGACGAAATTGTGGTAGTAGGTGTTGCCGATCATACAGCTCAATACCCACCGGCGGAAGCGCTTATCAGGGTTGGTTTTCAGCATGTAATGAGCCATCAGCAGTTCGTTCATGGTGGAGGGCGCCTCCACAAAATAGGTGGATACCTCCGTGTCAAATACAGACTGTGCGGCGTTGCAGCTCTTAAAATGCCCGGCATGCCCCAGCTCATGGGCCAGGGTAAACACATCGGACATTCTGTCATGCCAGGTCAGAAGGATAAAGGAATGGCTGCCATAGGGGCTGGCACAGAAGCCTCCGGTGGATTTTCCCTGGTTTTGGGCAAAATCCACCCACCGTTCCCGATAGGCGGTGCGGATCATTTCCTGATATTCTTCGCCCATGATGGAAAGGCCCTTCTCGATGTATTCCCTGGATTCCTCGATGGTCACCTTCGGGTCGTATTCCGGGTCCACCGCCAGCTTCAGGTCGGCGTAAGTCATGGAATCGAGGCCGTGGATCTTTTGAAGCAGCTTGGCGTATTTCCGCATGTGCGGGGCCAGCTTTTCCATAATGAGATCGATCTGTCGGTCATACAGTTCCCTTGAGACCTTTTGGTCGAACAGCAAGCTGTCATAAACAGAGGAAAAGCCGCGCAGAGTGGCCATAGTCTTTTCTGTCTGTACCTGGCTCTGGTAAGCCGCCGCGGTGACGTTTTCGTATTCCCGCAGCTTGCCGTAAAAAGCGGTAAAAGCGTTCCGGCGCACCTCGGTGCGGGGGTCGTACTCATAATCGTCCTCATAAAGGGAATAGCCCAAGGGAAATTCCTGGCCTCCGGCGGAAAAAGTGGGGAAGCGCATATCCGCCAGCTTCGCCATGTTGTACACCTGATAGGGCGTGTTGAAGGAGGGGGAAAGGGCAGTGAGCACCCGCTCTGTTTCCGGCTGAAGCTGGTGAGGCTTTTGCCGGAGCAGGTCGCTGAGATAGCCGCTGTTTCCGCCGCCGGAGGCAATGGCTTCCCGCAAAACCTCTTCGTCCTGTTCGATGATCTCGCTGTTGATAAAGCTCAGGCGGCTGAGCGTTTGGGAAACCAGTTGAGACATTTTTTCATTTTGCTCCTGAAGCGCGGCGTCACTGTAATCCACCGAGGCCGCCAGGTCCCGGTAAGTGCTGGCTGGAATCAAAATCTCATACAGCTCCCGAAGGATATCCAAACAGGCGTTGATAGCTTCCGGCGTGTTTAGCTTTCCCCGATAGTCCCGTTCCAATTTTGCGGTAAGGGCTTCCATCTTTTCCACATCAGCAGCCCAGGCTTCCTCGGTTTCATAAATAGCGGAAAGATCCCAGGTAAGCTCTGCCGGAATATCTTTTCTTTTTTGCAGTTCCATACATCGCAGCTCCTCTCAAAAAGTAAAAGGTCATATAAAGCTTTCGCTATAGGTATCTTACCATTCCGCGCATCGCCTGTCAATTTGCCGGGAAAAGGAAATGACAAGAGGGGTAAAAAAAGTTATAATAAAAAGAAGAAGAGGGAGGGAACGTAACTATGGCTCTTACCCAGGAATTTTTTGCCGGCGATACGGTGAAGGTTGCCAGATCGCTGCTTGGAAAGTATTTGGTCCGGCGGTACGGCGAAGTGGTTTTAGCGGCCCGGATCACGGAAACGGAAGCTTATATCGGGCGAATGGATAAGGCCTGCCACGCTTACCAGTACCGCAAAACGGAGCGAACAAAGGTACTCTTTGCCCCGCCGGGAACCGTATATGTCTATTTGATCTACGGCATGCATTGCTGCCTGAACCTTGTCACGGAGCCGGAAGGGGAACCCGCAGCGGTACTGATCCGGGCCGTGGAGCCAAGGTACGGCCTGAACGAGATCGCCAAAAATCGCTTTGGCCGCGATGCGGAGGAGCTTACGGCCTATCAGCGGAAAAACTTCTTAAACGGCCCCGGAAAGCTCTGCGCCGGGCTGAAAATCGACAGAAGCCTAAACGCCCTGCCTTTCGGTTCTCCGGAGCTTGAGGTATGCGGCAGGCTTTCGGAAGCGGGGCTTCCTGATTGTTCCGCAGATAAGCAGAAGCTTGAGATACAAGTCAGCAAACGGATCGGAATCGATTACGCGGAGGAAGCGGTGGATTTTCCCTGGCGGTTTACCATTGCTCCCAAGGCCTGAAAGGGGTTTGAAAGAAGCTTTTACTTCAGCCCGATCCCCCGCAGTACCTCAGTGGTGGTGATTTCGGAAGGGCGATACGCGAGCTCGTCCAAAGAAAAGGGCAGGGGAGCGGCGTTGGTAAGCTTGATAAGCCTGTAATTGATCCTCAGCCTGTCAGCGTTTTTGCGGATCGATTCCCTTACAGAAGGCTTTTTCACAGCTTCCGCGTTTTGCAGAAGGTCTTGAAGGGTTCCAAATTCCCGAAGCAGAGCGGCGGCTGTCTTTGGGCCCACCTGTTCCGCGCCCTTAATGGCGTCGGCACTGTCCCCGGTAAGCGCTTTGAAATCCGCATACTGCGCGGGCGTGATCCCGAACTTTTCCTCAAACCATTTCGGCGTGCAGAGCACGGTGTCTTTTCCCCGGTAGCGAAGCACCGATACCCTGGGGGAGATCAGCTGAAAGAAATCGCTGTCAAAAGAGGAAATTACGACCTCACAATATTTTCCGCAGGTAAGCGCGTATCCGGCGATCACGTCGTCCGCTTCGCAGGAATCGGCTTCCGAGCATTTGATCCCGAGATAATCCAGAGCGGCATAAACGGCAGGCAGCTGGGAAAAGGGGTTCTCCTCCTCCGGCAGTTCACCGTAATCGGCTCTGTTTGACTTGTATGCGGGATCGAGCAGAGAGCGGCCGTTTTCATGCTCTCCGTCAAGCAGCACGGCGATGTGGGTCGGCTCTGTCATTTTAATAATTTTCAGTAGCGCCCCCACAAAGCCAAGCACACCCTGGATCGGCTTGCTGTTTTTGCCTACGATCCGCGCGGGCATACCGAAAAACATTTGAAACAGCAGATTGCTGCCGTCCACCAGTAAAAGCTTGTCCATAAAAGCACCACCGATTTTTGAAATATTTTTACAAAAAAGCCGGGGGCTTTTCCCCTATTGGGAAAAGCCTCCGGCTTTTGGTGCGCGAGACGGGACTTGAACCCGTACGTCGTAGACACACGCACCTCAAACGTGCCTGTCTGCCAGTTCCAGCACTCGCGCATAACCAACGCTGAAAATTATACCATCAGCCCCACTTGTTGTCAAGGGAGAATTTTGCCGGAACAGGCAATTCTTTTTTGCGGTCCGGTCCACAGGAAAACGGTATTTCAGCATAGAGAAAGGAAAAAATCGAACAGGCGGCGCCCGTCTGCCGTGTCCTTTCTTGCCTTCCGAAAAGCCATTCGCTCTGGGTGCCACTGTACGGCGTAAATCTTTTTGGCAGGGTATTCCAGGGCTTCTATCACGCCGTCCGCGGCCCGAGCGGCAATGGAAAACCCGGAAGCAGGCCGGTCTGCGGCCTGGTGGTGCGCGCTGTTCACCGAAAAGCATTCCCCGTACAGGGGGAAAAGAAATCCATTTGGGGAGGCTGTTACGGAGTGCACCTTGTCTCCTGTGGCCTCCTCCCACCTGTGAGCGCTGGCTGTGGGGAGCTCTTGAATGAGGCTGCCGCCGAAGGCTACATTGAGAATTTGCAGCCCCTTGCAGATCCCCAGGATCGGGCGCTCCGTTTTGCAAAAATCCTTTACCAGCCGCAGCTCCTTCAGATCCCTTTCCCTGTCGATTCCCCTGCTTCCCAGATTTTCAGCGCCGTAAAGGGCGGGGTCAATGTCCGCTCCTCCCGGAAGTAAAAGCGCGTCGCAATCTCCGGCATATTGGGTGTTTTCCGAAAAGATTCCCATGGCTCCACAGAATTGTAAGGTTTCCGCATAATTTCGATAGGTTTCCCGGTTTCCACAGACAAAAATTTTTTTCATGGGTAAGTTCCTCCTTTGTGCCGCTGAGAATGGCTTGATAAAAACTTGAGGCGACACCGCACAAAGATTGTGCGCAAGTTTCACAGTCAGATTTTTCGTCAGAGTGCACAGATTGAGTGCAGGCAATCTTGCGATTGGCAAGCGAAATATGTGCATTATGACGAAAATATGCAAGCAAATTGTGTACAAAGGCCTCTGGCCGGTCTTTGTGCGGTGTTGCCTGAAAGCTTTCGTTTATGATGAATATGCGGAGTTTGGTTAGAATAGGCAGAGAGAAGAAAAAGGGGGAGAAGGAAATGAAAAGAACAGGTCAAAGGGCTCCTAAAATAGAATTCGCTTCCGGCGCGGTGATTCTTTTTTCGGTTTTTCTCAGCCTTTTTATCAATTATCTGGGAGTTCTCGATACCCGGGAAGCCGCGCAGACGGCGGCGGGCGTTCAGCAAGAGCCGGAGGAATACACGCAGCTGTCCGACCCGCTGCTTGTGCTGGTAAACGATCAGATCCCGCTGCCGGAGGACTGGACCGTCACCCCCAAAATGATCGATGATGAGCAGGTGGACCTGCGGGCCTACCAGGCGCTTTCCGAAATGTTTCAGGCAGCTGCCGAAGACGATGTGTGGTTTTGGGTGGTGTCGGGCTACCGCAGTGTGGGGCAGCAGGAGATCGTTTTGGAGCGGGCGATCCGTGAAAATTTGAAGAGCGGTTTAAATCGGGAGGAGGCGGAAAAGGACGCATTGCGTACCGTGGCCCATCCCGGCTACAGCGAGCACCACACCGGCCTGGCCGTTGATCTAAATGATGTAAGCGACAATTTTGAAGAGAGCAAGGCCTACCGGTGGCTTTCCGTTCACGCTGTGGAATACGGCTTTGTGCAGCGGTATCAAAAAAGTAAGACGGAAATCACCGGTATCGACCGGGAAAGCTGGCATTATCGGTACGTGGGAAAGAAGCACGCTCGGGAAATGACGCGCTTGGATCTCTGTCTGGAGGAGTATGTGGAATATTTGAAACAGCAGGGGATCTCTTGAGAATTACAAGCCTATTTTACCACGTTTTTCTAAGTCTTTGGCAGGGAAAAAACACAAATTTGCCGAACGAAGCGGAGAAAATGCAGATTTCTATTGCGAAAAGAAACAGGTTTGCTATATAATAGAATATGATTTTTTGCGAAAGAGGGAAAACCTATGGCTTCAGTTCGGACAAGATTTGCGCCCAGCCCCACGGGTTTTATGCATGTGGGGAATTTACGCACGGCTTTGTATGAATATCTGGTGGCAAAGTCTCAGGGCGGGCAATTCGTTTTGCGGATCGAGGATACGGACCGGGAGCGCCTGGTGGAAGGCGCGGAGGACGTGATCTATAACACTTTGAAGCAGGTGGGTCTTCTGCACGATGAGGGCCCGGATATCGGCGGTGAATTCGGCCCTTATGTTCAAAGCCAGCGAAAAGAGTTGTACCGTCCTTACGCGGAGCAGCTGGTAAAAGAGGGGAAAGCTTACTACTGCTTCTGCTCCAAGGAGCGGCTGGAGTCTCTTCACGATGAAAACGGCCTCGGCGGCTATGACAGGCACTGCCGGGAGCTGCCGAAGGAAGAGGTACAGCGCCTTTTGGACGCGGGCACGCCCCACGTGATCCGCCAGAAGGTGCCGCTTACCGGCTCCACCACCTTTCAGGACGCCGTGTTCGGGGAGATCACCATTGAAAACAAAGAGATCGAGGATCAGATCCTCTTAAAGGCGGACGGCTATCCCACCTATAATTTCGCCAACGTGATCGACGATCACCTGATGCACATCACCCATGTGGTGCGGGGAAGCGAGTATCTGACCTCCACTCCCAAATACAATCTGCTGTATGAGGCCTTCGGCTGGGAGATCCCCACCTATATCCATCTGCCCCTGATCATGGGCAGAAACGAGGACGGCAGTGTGTCGAAGCTTTCCAAGCGCCATGGCTCCACCAGTTTTGAAGGGCTGGTAGAGGAGGGCTATCTTCCCGCCGTGATCACAAATTATATTGCCCTGCTGGGGTGGTGCCCCAAGGATAACCAGGAGATCTTTTCTCTGGAAGAGCTGACAAAGAGCTTTTCTGTGGAGGGAATCAGCAAATCTCCGGCGGTATTTGATTATGATAAGCTTGCCTGGTTCAACGGCGAATATATAAAGGCTATGGACGAGGAGGAATTCCTTTCTCATGCGATGCCCTACTACCGGGAGGTGTTCGGGGAGCAGGAGAAGCCCTGGGAGGTTCTCCACTCCATTTTGCAGGCCCGCATTACAAAATTCCGGGAGATTCCTGCGCTTTTGTCCTTTTTCAAGGAACTGCCGGAATACCCGGTAGAGTTCTTCACCAATAAAAAAAGCAAAACAGATTCGGAAAATTCCCCGCAGATGCTCCGGGAGGCCATCGAGGTGTTGGAGCAGCTTCCGAATTGGGAGCTTACCGCGATCCACGACTGCCTGATCGGCCTGGCGGAGCGTCTGGAAGTGAAAAACGGCACGCTGCTGTGGCCGGTGCGGATCGCGGCGGCAGGCACCCTTGTCACGCCGGGCGGCGCCATGGAGATCCTGACCCTTTTGGGAAAGGAAGAAGCCCTGCGCAGACTGAAAGCGGGACTTGAAAAGTTTTAGGGGAATTCTCCTGTAAGAAAAGAGGGAAAACAATGAGCGAAGAAAAAGCGATCCATGAAGTGGCTTCTACAAACTTCATCGACGATTTTGTAAAAGAAGATATGAGCTCCGGCGGGCGTACAGAGGGAATGAAGGTCCATACCCGGTTCCCTCCGGAGCCCAACGGCTACCTGCACATTGGCCACGCCAAGGCGATTTATGTGGATTTCGGCACGGCACAGCGCTTCGGCGGTATCTGCAATCTCCGCATGGACGATACGAACCCCACCAAGGAAGATGTGGAATATGTGGATGCCATCAAAGAGGATATCCACTGGCTGGGCTACGATTGGGAGGATCGCTTCTATTATGCCTCCGATTATTTTGAAGATATGTACAAGGGGGCGGAGGAGCTGATCGAAAAGGGCCTTGCCTATGTGTGTGAGCTGACCCCCGAAGAAATGAAGGAAATGCGCGGCGATTTGACCACTCCCGCCAGAAGCCCTTATCGGGACCGCCCCCGGGAGGAAAGCCTCGACTTGTTCCGCCGAATGCGGGCAGGGGAGTTTGAGGACGGCAAAATGACCCTTCGGGCCAAAATCGACCTTGCCTCCGGCAACTTCAACATGCGCGACCCGGTGATCTACCGCATCAACCATTCCCGTCATCACCGTACCGGGGACAAGTGGTGCATTTATCCCATGTACGATTACGCCCACCCCTTTGAGGACGCGATGGAGTGCATTACCCATTCTCTGTGTTCTCTGGAATTTGAGGATCACCGGCCCTTCTATGACTGGGTGATCCAGAATGTGACCCTGCCCTCAAAGCCCCGTCAGATCGAGTTTGCCCGGCTGGGGATCAACAACACGGTCATGAGCAAGCGAAAGCTGAGAGCACTGGTGGAGGGCGGCTATGTAAGTGGCTGGGACGATCCCCGTATGCCCACTATCTGCGGCTTGCGCCGCCGGGGCTATACTCCTGTCTCCATTCGGAATTTCAGTGAGAGAAACGGCGTTTCCAAAGTGAATTCCACCGTGGAATATGCCTTTTTGGAGCATTGCCTGCGGGAGGATCTGAACTGGAACGCTCGCAGGGTCATGGCAGTACTGGATCCTGTGAAGCTGATCATTGTCAATTACCCGAAAGGAGAAAGCGAGAACCTGGCTGTGGAAAACAATCCGAACAAGCCGGAGGAGGGAACCAGAGAGGTCTCCTTCTCCAGAGAGATCTGGATCGAAAGAGAGGATTTTCTCAAGGAGCCTGTTCCCAAGTATAAGCGGCTGTATCCGGAAGGGCCGGAATGCCGTTTGAAGGGCGCGTATCTGATCAAATGCGTCGGGTTTGAAACAGACGATCAGGGAAATGTTGTAGAAGTTCGGGCGGAATATGATCCCGAAAGCCGCGGCGGAGATCCGGCGGACGGCAGAAAGGTGAAGGGAGCCACTTTGCATTGGGTAGACGCCGCTACCGCCCTGGATGCCGAGGTGCGTCTGTATGACAACCTGTTTACTGTGGAAAACCCTGATGATGGGAATTTCCTGGAGTATTTGAATGGAGATTCCCTCACCGTTCTTTCCGGCTGCAAGCTGGAAAGCTCTTTGAAGGACGCAAAGCCGGGAGAAAGCTTCCAGTTTATGAGGCAGGGGTATTTCTGTATGGATAACCGGGACAGCGCTCCGGGTCATCTGGTGTTCAACCGTTCCGTCAAGTTGAAGGACAGCTTTAAGCCGGGAGCTTAAGAATAAATTTTGGAGTGCCCGATTTTCAGAGAAAAAGGAATCAGCTTTAAAATAACAACGGGAGAGATCCCGTTGTTATTTTCTCTTCATTGTCACCAATTATAAAATATTAGGTTGACAATATGCTTTCGCTGTGCTATTCTTTGAAAAAAGAAAGAGGAAAGCAAAAACAAAGGGAGGGGAAAGCTTGGATTTTTCCGGCATGGTTTTAGCGCTGCTCAAAGAAAGCGGCGGCCCCTTATCGGGAGAAGAAATGGCGAAGAGACTGAAGGTCAGCCGCAATGCCGTGTGGAAGGCTGTGAAGAAGCTGCAGGCGGCCGGATATGAAATACGGGCCCGCACAAATCTCGGCTATGAGCTGATTTCAGAAAGTGATGCGCTTCTTGCGGAAAATGTATGCCGCCGTTTATCCGGAGCGGCGCAATGTGTTACTGTGGACATACGGGAAGAGGTCACCTCTACCAATACGGTTTTGAAGGAGCTTGCGGAGCAGGGGGAAAAAGAAGGTCACGTACTGATCGCCGAACGGCAAACAGCGGGAAAGGGAAGGCTGGGCCGCTCCTTTGCTTCTCCCCGGGGAACAGGGCTTTACATGAGCATTCTGCTGCGGCCCCGGTTTTCCGCCGAGGAATCCCTTTCCATCACCACTGCGGCGGCGGTGGCAGTAGCCGAGGCGGTGGAAAGGGTAACGGGCCGCAGAGCAATGATCAAATGGGTCAACGATGTGTATTTGAACGGTTATAAGATCTGCGGCATTCTGACGGAAGCCTCCATCGATTTTGAAACCAATGGCTTGCACTATGCGGTGCTGGGGATCGGTGTAAACCTTCAGGAGCCCGAGGGCGGCTTTCCGGGGGAACTGAAGGAAATAGCCGGGGCCGTTTATCAGGAAACGGAGGCGCCGCCGCCCGGGATCAGGGCCGCCCTGGCCGCAGAGATCCTGAACAGCTTTTTCGGATTTTATCAAAACCTGGAGAAGCGGCCCTTTTTATCGGAATACAGAAATCGGTCTTTGCTCACAGGGAAAAAGATCCGTTTTATCTGCGGAAAGAAAGAGCTTTCCGGCACGGTACGGGGAATCGATGAGGAAGCCCGGCTCCTTGTTTCTTTGGAAAACGGGGAGCAGGCAGCCTTCACGGCTGGGGAAGTGGCTATCGATAAAGATTTTTTGGAGAGCCTGCGAGAAGAGCAGGAGAGAGGAAAGGAATGAGCTATGAAAATGGAAGTTCAAAATAAAGTTCGGAAAATTGTGATGACAGGAGTATTCGCCGCAATGCTTGCGGTGCTTTCCCAAATCTCTTTTCCGCTGCCCTCTGGAATACCGGTAACGCTGCAGACCTTTGCTGTTGCTCTGTGCGGTTTTGTGCTGGGCCCCAGGCTGGGGCTTTTGTCCGTTGTCGTCTATCTTGCCATAGGTGCCGTGGGGGTGCCTGTCTTCGCCGGCTTCAGCGGCGGCGTAGGAGCATTTGCGGGCCTTGCCGGCGGCTATTTGTGGGGCTTTCTGTTTATGGCTTTTCTTGCCGGACTGGGGACCCACCGGAAGCATCGGGCTTCGGCGATCGCTCTGGGGATCGCCGGCCTTGGCGTATGTCATTTGTGCGGCGCGGTTCAATTTGCTCTGCTCTCCGCAATTTCTCCCTGGCAGGCCTTTTTGCTGGCTTCCGCTCCTTATCTTTTGAAGGACGTGGTTTCCGCAGCGGCGGCTTATCTGGCGGCGGAGGCGGTGAAGTACAGCCTGAAAAAGGCAAGGCTGGTGGGCGAATGAAGCTGCGGGGACATCATCTGCTTTGTACGGCCCTGTTTTCCGGGCACGGCTACAGTGAAAGCTTTACGCAGAAAATGACGGAGCTTATCCGGGCGATGCAAAATGGGGAAAGGCTTTCTGTTTTCATCGGCGCGGACGAGGTTTGCGCCGCCTGCCCCAACAGAACAGCGGAAGGCGGCTGCGTCCTAAGTACCGAGGACGTGGAAAAAAGGGACCTTGCGGCGCTGCGGGTCTTGCGTCTCTCGCCCGGTGAGGAATTGACCTGGGCCCAGGCAAAAAGCCGTCTTTCTCTGCTGACAGAACAAGACTTTCAGGCAGTTTGCGGCGGCTGCCGCTGGCAAAAGGAAGGCCTGTGCAGTCTTTTGCAGCTTCACCGAATGATGAGCGGGAACAGAGAAGAGCTTTAAGAACCTGTATTCATAACCGAAGACGCCGGATGAGCGAGAATTTTTCGTGTTGCTCTAGGCAAATTTGGGCAGGCATACTGCCGTATGGCAAGCAAATTTAACGACGAGCAACACGAAAAAGGCCGCTCAGACGGCGTTTGCAGGTTGTGAATACAGGTTCTAAGAGTGAAAGAGAAAGGGAACGGCAAAATAAGCCGCTCCCTTTCTCAAACTCTACTCAATTTTAAGCTTACTTACTCATCGATCGGAGTCTGCTTTCCCCAAAACCGTTGCAGCATGGAAGCCACCTCGGCCCGGGTGGCTGTCCCCTGGGGATCCAGCCTGCCGTCTCCCTTGCCGGAGAGGAAGCCCTCTCCCACGGCCCAGGCCATGGCCTCCTCCGCGTAATCGCTGATTTTTCTGTGATCTGTAAAGGTGGTCAGGCCTCCCCGGGCGGAGATATCCATCGGCTCCTTTTTCCGCTGGGCATAGCGGTACAGCATGCTTGCCATCTGCTCCCGACTGATCTGTTCCTCCGGCGCGAAGCGACTTTCGGAATACCCCACGGCGATCCCGTTTGCAGAGGCCCACTTGATGGGCTTCGCGTAGTACATGGGCGCCGGTACGTCCGGGAACGGGCTGCCCCAACCGGGATCGGGGCTTCCCTCCATACGGTACAGCACCGAAACCATCATGCCCCGGGTCATTTTCCCCTCCGGACTGAACCGGAAGGGCCTTGTACCGGAAAACACCTGATTCTGGAACGCCCACTTGGCGCTTTCCTTTCCCCAATGGCCATAGGTGTCCTCAAAGGGATTCAGATTTTTGCGGCCGATGAGCTCGTCCTTTCTCATTTTCGTCACGTTTTCGCCGCCGTAGATTCGCTCAAGTTCTTGATTCGGACTCAAACCATTTTCAGCAATCTCTGTTACAGTATGAGGTAAAGTAAGCTCTGTACGCCCTGCACTTCCTCCTGCTGCGGTAATCAGCTTTGTCAGTGATTTATTATAAATGATGCCCTGCTGATCTTTCGCAAAGCTGGGATTGGAAGGATTTAATACAATTTCCTGCAGGAGATTGGGACCTTCCTGAACAGAATACGGGTCTACTCCTGAAAAAAAGCCTTCCATTTCCCGAACCTTTTTGGGAAGAACAACGCGCTCCAAGTTTCCAAAGCAACTGATACAGCCGGAGGGAAGTAATTCTGGCCCGTCTCCCAGAAAAATCAATTCTTTCAGATTTTTGCCACCAAAAATTGAATAAATAATATTATCCGGGTACACATCCAATTCTTTTAGAGAGGCGGGCAGTGTTAACGACGTGAGTTCGTCGCACAATTCAAAGCAGAAGAAATGTGAGCCTTCCACGCTGGGATAATTTTCAAAGGAAAGAGTGCCCACAGGTTTGCCCTGGATCGTTTCCGGGATAATGACATCGCCTTTCAGCCCACGGGCCTCATAAATCTCAATGTGATCTCCACGATCTGCACAAAACAGCAACCCTCCACCTATGGGATATTGAAATCCTCTCCCATAATAGGGAGCATACGGCCAATTCTCAGGCTTTCCTAAATAGTCATACTCTGAAAAATCTTCTGCCGCTATGGCGGACAAGGGAAACATTGCAAGCAGCAGGGTTATTGCACATAAGACGCAAAAAAGCTTTTTCATAGGAATTTCCCTCCGTTTTCTTTATTTGTTAATTCTGCCGTGTGCCGCCACGATCTTGTTTTGTATCGCCGCTATAGCAGTTGTGGATTGCTGCACTACATAGGGCAGCATGTTGTTATTACAGCAATATCCCGCAGCGATTCCCGCAGCGTCTCCTAACACACTAAGATTGGAGAAAACACGTACCTCGCCCCAGGAATAGGAACAGACCCCTGCAGCATATCCAGGAATTAACAGATTCGATACATAGCTAGTCCTCAGAACCTCATAAGGAACATATAATGGATTTTTCGGATTGTCCGCATATTTGTTCCACATTCTTTTTGCAGATTCCAAGCCGCAAATATATTTGGTTCCTTCTTTATTCATGTAATCACTGGGCTGATAGGGGTGAATATCACAACCGTACTTAGCAAGACCGATTCTTGTGGCATAATTTCCTTTATCCAAGCCAGTCGTTGGCGAAGTTCCTGCGTCCAAAGCCTCGTTAGCTGTTATTTGGTAATTAGTATTATAAGTTCCGTGTGCCCGATTGGAAGAAACCATGGACATATGTACCGTTTCCCGAATGTACAACTGATCTCCCACTACCGGGTCTCCCCAGGGGTCTGTTACAATACTTACATTCTCAAAACCATCATATGCGGCGAAAGCTCTTTCCAATTCTGCCTTGTGATGTTTCACAAAATTCTTTGCCTTGATCCATGCCTCGTCGGTGGTCATGGAATTGTACTTACGAGTTACCTTGAAGGTGGTGTTTGCCGCATCGTCGCGATAGTGGGAACGTCCGTCAACATTAAAAACCAAGATGCCGTTGACCCACCAGTCATCGCTCAATTTCCCACCACTGGCAGTCCCATTGCCATTTCTTGCGGCATTTACTGGCTTAATCATGATCCCTTCGGTATCCTTGTATTTATTGTTAAACGCAACAATACGGTCATTTGGGTCAGCATAAATTTTTGAACTTGACCATAAGTCTACAGGGATTTCTGTGTTTGGCTTGCATTTGAAACCACCCTCACCAGATGCGCCATGTATCGTTGGGTGAATATTAGTCATTTTGATCATCAATGTAGCCGCCTGCTGTCTACCTACATAATCTGTAGCCGCTCTTTCATCTGTCGGTAAATAATCGGCTGGCCAACTGTAACGTCCCACAGTACAGGCGGAATTTGCTTTGCGCGCAATTCTCCCATCTGTGGAGGCATCAATAAACACAGTTGCGTTCAAGGTCGTTTTTGTGACCGTGTTCGTCCAAGCTACATTTCCCGTACTGTCTCGATGAATGGGGGAAATTGTGACAGAATTAATCTTGTAGGGAGAGCCTCCAGCGGAAAAGCTGAAAATATCCTGCCCATAGAAAACTTTTACATTGGCGTTGTTCATGGAGGTTTTGGCATTTATCTGACAGCATAATGCGGTTAAAGCCATCTCCCAAAGAGGTTCTGTAATAGAAGTACGAACCCTGCTGAATCGCGCTACTTGCACTCGCGGCTGTTGTGCTTTGATATCCGCGATCATCCCAATAATTCAACCCACCGGCCGTCATAATGCCACCCAGCAGGTAATCCTCCGTCCAGCCGCCTGACTGGTTCTGAAAGGTGGTTTTCGGATAGGGAACAATCAAGGCTACCTTGCCGTTTGCCGCACTGGAGGTAAGCTCAGCGGCGGCCTTTGCCGCAGCAAACACTCCCGGCAGATCTGCACCGTACACTACTACCTTGTAAGTTTCGGTCGCCATCATATTACCTCCCTGCTGTTTTACAGCTTGTCCTGTAAGATAAATCCAGCTTAAGGACTTATTCTTTACCCTGATAATACGCCTGAAAAATCTCTTTGTCAACAAAACTTCTTAAAATATTCCTGAAAAATATAAATTATAAGGTCTTGCTATGATATTCTCTAAAAAAAGCAGTCTCTTCAGCAAACAAAGCTGGTTGCAAAATGGAATTCACAGAGCTTGGTTGCTTGAAGCAGAAAAAAAGGAGCTCCCTGCTTTTTTTGCAAGGAGCTTTTCAGACGAAACTTGACAATAAAATTGGGGGTATTCTATAAAAAGAAATAAGCAATCACGGCAATGCCGAAGCCCAGCAGCGCGCCGCAGGCGACCTCGATTTGCCGGTGGCCCAAGGATTCGTTTAAGCGGGGGATCATATCCTGCAATGCCTTTTTATCCATCTCGCCATCGTTCTTTTCTAAATACGCCACAATATGGTTGATGGCCTTGGCGTGGAGCCCGGCGGCCCAGCGCACGCCGGTGGCGTCGTACATCACGATGAGGGCCAAAACAAAAGCAAGGGCAAAAATGGGGGAGTCAAAGCCATAATGATAGTAGGCTGTTAAAAGTACGGAGCAGGTAACGGCGGAGTGCGAGCTTGGCATTCCGCCGGCTCCCGCCAGACGGCGGCGGTCAAACTGCTTGTGCTTTAACGCGTCAAGCAGTGTTTTGATCAGCTGCGCGCTGAGCCAGGCCGCGACGCTGACATTGATCAAGGGGTTGGAGAGCAGGAAGGTGAGATTCATAAAAGTACCTTTCCCAAAGCTTATTTTCTAAGCTCTATGATATCTTGTTTGCGTTTTCCTGTCAACCGGTCGGGAAGGGCTTTTGCTTGCAATTTACAGGAATTTGTGCTAAAATAAAGCAGTTTTTGCTGAGAAAGGAGCAGACGCCGTGAGCCAAGGGAAAAGAAACTATGGGAAAGAGCTGGAAACGCTTCTCCGGGAGATCGGGCAAAGCGGTAAGCGCCCGTCATTACTGCTTCATGCATGCTGTGCGCCTTGTTCCAGCTATGTGCTGGAATACCTTTCTCGTTATTTTTCTATTTCTGTTCTCTATTATAACCCCAATATCAGCCCAAAAGCCGAATATGAGAAACGAAAAACCGAGTTGGAACGGCTGCTTTCCGCTATGCCTCTGGAGGGCTCTGTAACGCTGCTGCCCTGCGCGTATGAGGGTGAAGCCTTTTTAGAAGCGGCCCGGGGCTTAGAGCAGGCACCGGAGGGCGGGGAGCGCTGCGAGCGCTGTTTTCGGCTTCGCTTGCGGCGGGCGGCACAGGAGGCAAAAACCCAAGGTTTTGATTACTTTACCACAACGCTTTCCATCAGTCCGTTGAAAAACGCGGAGCTCCTAAACCGGATCGGAGAAGAGGTCGGAGCGGAGTTCGGCGTGGCGCATCTGCCAGCCGATTTCAAAAAGAAAGAGGGCTATAAGCGTTCCATTGAACTTTCCAGGGAATACTCTTTGTATCGGCAGAATTATTGCGGCTGTGTTTTTTCCAAGGCACAGCGGGAAGTGACCGGAAAGGAGGGATAGGCGTGCCCGTTACGTATCATGGAATTTCTTACCGTGCCGCGGATACTCACGCCCATATTTATCCCGGAAAGATCGCGGAAAAGGCCACAGCCTCCGTGGGCGATTTTTATCATGTGGATATGCTGAACGTAGGCTTGCCCCACGTGCTGGCAGAGCGGGGCGGCGCCGCCGGGATCGATCGTTTTCTGGTTTGCTCTGTGGCCACGAAGGTGGAGCAGGTACGGTCCATCAATGAATTCATTGAAAAAAAGTGCGGGGAATATCCGCAGTTTACCGGACTTGCCGCTTGGCACCAGGAGATAGGGGATATCGGTGCGGAGCTGGATGATATTCAGCGGCGGGGCCTGAAGGGCATCAAGCTGCACCCGGATTTTCAGAAATTCTTTCTTGACGATGAAAAAATGCTGCCCTTTTACAGGGAAGCAGATCGGCGTGAGCTTCCTATCCTGTTTCATATGGGAGATAACCGCACGGACTTTTCTTCTCCGCGCAGGCTGATGAACGTGCTGGAGAAGCTGCCGGGGCTTACCTGTATCGCCGCGCATTTCGGCGGCTATACGGAGTGGGAGGAAGCCCGCAGAGCGTTAAAGGGAACAAACGTGTTTGTAGATACCTCCAGCTCTCTTTTTGCCCTTACGAGAGAACAGGCCTGTGAAAGCATTGCGCATTTTGGTGTGGAACACACCATGTTCGGAACAGATTTTCCCATGTGGGATCCCGTGAAAGAGCTGGAGCGCTTTTTTGCGCTGGAGCTGACCGAGGAAGAAAACCGGATGATCCTCTACGATAATTTCGCCCGACTGTTTCATCTGGATCCGGAGAAAGAAAGCGGGCCTCAAAATGGATAAAACAGCTTTTTTGCTGGCCTGTCATAAAGTAATGGAAGAGGGGCGGCAAAACCGCGGGATCGGTACCCTGGGAGAAAAGACCCTTCACGCGGTGCTGAAGCATTATTTCGATCCCAGGGAAGAGCACCATGAAATCAGAGTGGGCTCCTATGTTGCCGACATTCGGAATGAAAAGGGGATCTTCGAGATCCAAACCCGTGGCTTTGATCGCCTGCGGGGAAAACTGGAGGTTTTCCTGCCGGAAGCGCCCGTTACGGTGATCTATCCTGTTCCGGCAATAAAATGGCTTTCCTGGCTGGAAGAGGACGGAACGGCGTCCCCAAAGCGAAAAAGCCCCAAGAAAGGCAGCGCGGCGGATATTCTGCCGGAGCTCTATAAGCTCAAGCCTTGGCTGGGGCGGCAGGGACTCAGCTTTTGCGCGGTGCTTTTAGAGTTGGAGGAATACCGGCTGAAAAATGGGTGGAGCAAGGACCGAAAGCGGGGCTCCACCCGTTTTGAACGGCTGCCTGTGGATCTGCTGGGAGAGGTCTGGCTGCGCGCGCCGGCAGATTATCTGGCTTTACTTCCGGAAAACCTGGCAGAGGAGTTTACTGTGAAGGAATACGCGAAGGCGTCCCGATTTTCAGGAAAAAAAGCGTCTGTGGCAGTCAATGTGTTGTTTTCAATGGGCGTGCTGAAGCGTGTAGGAAAGCGAAAAAACGCCTACTTATACCAACGAAACAGCGAGGAGAAAAATGAGCGGTTATACTGAGGTGATCTTTCAGGCGCTGGTGCTTTTTCCACTGGCCGCACTGTTGATTACAATGCCCTTTCTGATCCACCATTACCGGAAATTCGGGAGCATTACCTTTCCGCGTGTTTTCCTGGTGTACTCTTTTGTACTGTACCTGATGTGCGCCTATTTTCTGGTGATCCTGCCTTTGCCGGATAAAGCCGAAGTGGCGAAGCTGACTTCCCCTACAACACAGCTTTTGCCCTTCAGCTTTTTTCGGGAGCTTTCCCGGGAAACAGACTTTTTGCTGACGGCCCCTTCTACATGGTTTCCGGCGCTTACCAGCAATTTTACGCTGCAATTTGTGTTTAATATCGCTTTGTTGTTCCCGCTGGGATTTTATCTGCGCTACTATTTTCGCAGAAAAGCGCTGGGCACGGCGGTTGCGTGCTTCTGTGTCAGCTTGTTTTTTGAGCTGACACAGCTTTCGGGACTCTATGGAATCTATCCGCGCCCTTACCGGCTTTTTGACGTGGATGATCTGCTCTGCAATACCCTGGGCGGCATGCTTGGATACTTTATTACAGGCATATTTTTGAAGATCCTGCCGGACCGGGAGAAAATAGACGAGCGTTCTTACCAAAAGGGAATGCGTGTCACCTTTCCCAGAAGGCTTCTTTCCTTTTGTGTGGATCTGCTGTTTGTTTTCCTGCTTTCCTGGCCGGTGGGAATAGGGCTGGCATTTGTTTTTTTGGAGAGCTATGCGTTTGCGGTTTCCTACCTTTTGTATTTCATTTTGCTGCAATGGCTTTGGAAAGGGAAAAGCCTGGGAAAACGGTTGACAAAGCTCTGTGTGGTAGACGAGAGCGGTCATGCTCCCTCGCTGGGAAAGCTGACGCTGCGGTATGGGTTCCTCTGGGCGGCCGCCGTGGCATTTTCTCTGATTTCTGATTTGATTTCTGATTTGCTTGGCTCCGTGCTGTTCGGCGCTTTTTTACAGATCGGGCTGAGTTTGGCAGTGCTGCTGTGGTTTTTGGTGGATACCGTGCAGAATCACAATTCCGTTTTGGGAAGAGATTACCTTCACGGCAGGCTTTCCAAAACAAAGCTTTCCAGCACGGTGCGGCAGCGGTCAAACGATTTTTCCGATGGAGTATCTGGCACTTAAAAAAGCCCAATTTTGCGCAAAGGGCCGCATTACGTTCCAATATCCGCCGCCGCGCAGGGAAAATTCGTCCATCAGGTTGAATTTTCCCTCAACGCTTCGCGCATCTTCAAACCAAACCACATGATTTCGGTTTGCGTTCCCGAAATATTCAAAGGTGGGGGAATAGGCGGTGTTATCAAATTGGATCGGTACGTTGTTTCTTTGAGCGATCTCTACCGCGTATTCATTGCCGATGGCAGTAGCCCTTGTGATCCCCCGTTCAAAAGGAAGAATCCAGTCATAGCCGTAATTCGGCAGTCCCATCAGGATCTTTTCCGCAGGGATCGCGGAAACACCGTATTCGATGACTCTTCTCACCTGGTTTAAGGGCGCTACCGCCATGGGCGGTCCATAAGTATAGCCCCATTCGTAGGTCATCAGCAGCACTGTATCGGCCAGCGCGCCGATGGCGGCGTAATCGTGAGATTCGTACAGGAGCCCCGCCTGTCCGGCTGAGGATTTGGGGGCCAAGTCCACGTTGACAAAAAAGCCCTCCGCGTGCATTCGCTCTATGGAGCGGCGCAGGAAGTTTTGGAAATTCCCCGCATCCTCCGGGTTGACAAACTCAAAATCGATATCCAGCCCCAGATAACCCTTTTCCTTCATGACCGCCACGATCTGATCCAGCAGCTTATCCTGTAAGGGAATATCCCGAAACAGCAGGCTGGCTCTCTGCTCGCTGAAATTGCCGTTCTCTGTGATGGAGGAAAGCAGCATCACAGGGGCTGCCCGGTATTCATAGGCAAGGTTGATCATGGCCTGGTCGTCAATAGGGATCAGCTCTCCTGTTTCGGTGAAGCCGTAGCCAAAAATCGTGAGATAGGTGAGATAGGGCAGGGAGCGCAGCAAGATATCCCGGCGGATATAGGGATAGGCGTAGCCGTTGATGAATACCTCCCGGCGCTTTGGCTCCTGAAAATGGATCACAATGGTCTGACCTGCCATGAGATAAGAAGAAAAGATCAATTCGGGGTTATTTTGGAGCAGTACGATTTCCGGCACGGAAAACCGCGCCGCGATGGTTCCCAGGGTGTCGCCCGGCTGTACGGTGTATGTGAGCTCCGGAATGAGAATGATCAGTGCCTGTCCTATGGGCAGCTGCTGAGGATTTCTGATGCCGTTATCGCTGATGATTCGGCTGGCGGATACGCCGTATTGACGGGCCAGCCTCCATACGGTATCTCCCGGTCTGACTGTGTGAATTACCATACCGCAACCCCTTTCCAGAATGCTTTATCCAAAACTATGCGAACGGAAAAGACAGTATGCGGTTGATATTTTTGTTGCGGGATGTTTTACTTTAGTATATAATTTAAGGCAACCCCGCACAAAGACCGGCCGGAGGCCTTTGTACACAATTTGCTTGCATATTTTCCGTCATAGCGTACAGCTTTCGCTTGTCAATCGCGAGATTGACTGCACTCAATCTGTGCACTCTGACGAAAAATCTGGAGAGTTAATCGGAAATTAACTCTTGCGCAACTTCTTGCGCACAATCTTTGCGCGGGGTTGCCTTAAGTGTATTTTACTGTGAGGGGCGGCGTGCTTTTATGGAAACAGAAGTGATGGATCTGCAAAAATTGACTTTTTTTACAGAAGGCAATACTTTTACCGGCAGCAAAACAAAAGACCCTAAAACAGGCGCGCTGCTTCGGTATCTCGTGTATCCGGACCGGGAAAATGAGAAGCTGATCGCCTATACATGGACAACAGATGTTTGCTTTGAAAGGGCCAAGGAACGGCAGGAGGCTTCTTTTTCCCTCAGTGAACAGGGACTGTCCGAGGTACAAACCTGGCTTCAGGAGCAATACCGCGCTGTTTGAGAAGCAGCGTGGTTCCCGTGAAATTTGCGGGACAGAAAAGAGGGTGGCTAAAGTAGATGAATACCCAATTTTTCAGATACATGGTAGAGGTGGAACGCACCGGCTCTATTACACAGGCCTCGGAAAATTTGTATATGGCCCAGCCAAATTTAAGCCGCATTATTAAAGAAGTGGAAGATGACCTGGGATTTCCTATCTTCAAAAGAAGCAGCAAGGGCGTGATCCCCACTGCGAAGGGGGAAGTTTTCTTGGAATACGCAGAGTCCATTTTGGAGCAGCTGGAGGAAATGGAGCTCCTGTTTTCCGGAAAAGGGAAGAGGTGCTTAAAAATCGCAATTCCCAGGGGAAGCGCTATTCCGGCGGGGCTTTCCAGCTTTTTGGAAAGCTTGGAAAAGGAAGACGCACTGGAAATAAAGCTCCAGGGAACGAGCACCTTTGAAGCGATTCGTATGCTGGTTGAGGCTGAATGTCATTTAGGCGTAATACGCTATCCCTGCTCTGCGGAGAAAAGACTGGCAGATTTTTTGAAGGAGCGGCAGATAAAAAGTGAGCCGCTTTGGGAGTACCGGCAGGTGCTTCTCTTTTCCTATCGTCACCCTTTGGCCAAGAAGCAGGAAATCTCTTCCAACGACCTGAAAGGCTATTTGGAAATTTTCTGCGAGGATCCCTCTGTTCCTTTTCTGGAAAAGGCAAACACGGAGAAGAAAACGACTGATTTATCGGGAAAAAGTCTTTTCTGTGACAGCGGGGAACAGTTTTCTATTCTCCAGCAGGCGGGATATTCCTATATGTGGACAGCGCCGGTGCAAAAAGAAATCTTGGACAGGTACGGCCTTGTTCAACGCGGCTGTGCTTTCCTGGAGGAACGTTTTCAGGAAGCGTTGCTTTATTCTGAAAAATACCGTTTTACGGATACCGCCCGAAAGTTTGTACAAGCGCTTCGCGGCAGAAAACTGCCAAAATCTTGAACTATAAAACTGATGATGAAAACTGCCATATCAAAATTGATATGGCAGTTTTCATC
Organism: uncultured Oscillospiraceae bacterium; assembly: GCA_910589395.1. GTDB lineage: Bacteria > Bacillota > Clostridia > Oscillospirales > Acutalibacteraceae > Acutalibacter > Acutalibacter caecimuris_A. The sequence goes on along the minus strand of CAJUTL010000008.1, from coordinate 35,291 downwards.
ATTTTGAGGGCTGCTTTTAAAATCGAATTTTCCCATTCTTCAAAAATTAATTTTTGAAAGGAATATTAAAACGAAAAACTTAAGAATGTTAAATTGTTGACAAGCACTGAACTTGTTATAAATTTAACGAGATTCTGAAATTCATAAGAAGAGCTTTTTTGATATTCGCTTGACCGGCGAAAAGTGGATAAGAAAAGAAAAGTGAAAAAGTGGTGTTTTTGAGGAAGAAACGCTCCTGCTATATAGAGATTCATATTTCACTTTCGGAATGGAAAACGTTATACTTGCGTTATAAAGTTTTGCTCAGCAGAAGCTGCTGAAAAAATATTTTACAAAGGAGAGCTGTAGTATGGCACGGTTTACACTGCCCAGAGATCTGTATCATGGAAAGGGCGCTTTAGAAGCCCTGAAAACGTTGGAAGGCAAGCGTGCGATCATCTGCGTTGGCGGCGGCTCCATGAAGCGCTTTGGCTTTTTGGATAAAGCTGTTTCTTACTTAAAGGAAGCCGGCATGGAGGTCGAGCTTTTTGAGGGAATTGAGGCCGATCCTTCTGTGGAGACTGTCATGAAGGGGGCCGATGCCATGCTGAAGTTCCAGCCGGACTGGATCATTGCCATGGGTGGCGGTTCTCCCATTGACGCGGCGAAAGCCATGTGGATCAAGTATGAGTATCCTGAGGTGACTTTTGAAGATATGTGCAAGGTGTTTGGGCTTCCGAAGCTTCGGAAAAAAGCTCATTTCTGCGCTGTTTCTTCCACCTCCGGTACAGCTACTGAGGTGACGGCCTTCTCCATTATCACCGATTATCAGAAAGGGATCAAGTACCCCATTGCAGATTTTGAGATCACACCCGATGTAGCTATTGTCGATCCTGATCTGGCGGAAACCATGCCGCAAAAGCTGGTTGCCCATACCGGTATGGACGCCATGACGCATTCTATTGAGGCCTATGTTTCTACCGCCCATTGTGATTATACAGATCCTCTGGCGCTTCATTCCATTAAAATGATCCAGAAGGATCTGGTGGATTCCTATCATGGTGATATGGCAAAGCGTGACAATATGCACAATGCCCAGTGCCTGGCCGGTATGGCTTTCTCCAACGCGCTGCTGGGTATCGTTCATTCCATGGCGCACAAAACCGGCGCCGCCTTTGCCGACTATGGCGCTCACATTATTCACGGCGCTGCCAACGCCATGTATCTGCCGAAGGTCATTGCCTTTAACGCCAAAGATCCCGAAGCGAAAAAGCGCTATGGCGAGATCGCCGATTCCATGGGCCTGGGCGGCTCCAGCGAAGAAGAAAAGGTAACGCTGCTGATCAGATACCTTCGCGGCATGAATGACGATCTGAAGATCCCGCACTGCATCAAAAATTACGGAGCAGACAGCTATCCTGCTGAAAATGGCTTTGTGCCGGAAGAAGTGTTCTTGGAGAGGCTGCCTGAGATCGCCAAGAACGCCATTGGAGATGCCTGTACCGGCTCCAATCCCCGCCAGCCCAGCCAGAAGGAGATGGAGGAGCTGCTGAAGTGCTGCTATTACGATACGGAAGTTGATTTCTAAAAACAGTTAATAGTATGGCCGCCGGGGCAATGCCCCGGCGGTTTTGCAATGATAGGAAAAATAGGATTTCTGTAAAGAATTTCTCTGTATCAGAAAAAAATTTGATATTTTTTTGTTTTTTGTGAATTACCGTTTGACCCTGAGTAAAAACTGCGGTATAATATTTTACAATCAAGTTCCTGATAAGGAGTAAGTGCTATGTACAAAATCGTAAGCAAAAAAGAATTAAATCCCACAGTGACAAAGATGGAGATCGAAGCTCCCTTCGTTGCTGCCAAAGCGGAGCCCGGCCAGTTTATCATCCTGCGTGTGGATGAAGCGGGGGAGCGTATTCCTCTTACCGTGGCCGGCTACGACCGTGAGAAGGGCACTGTTACGATCATTTTCCAGATCGTCGGCGCTACCACGGAAAAGCTGAATCACTTGGAAGAGGGCGATTCTCTGCATGACTTTGTCGGCCCGCTGGGCGTCGCCACCCATACCGAGGGCCTGAAAAAGGTCTGCATCGTCGGCGGTGGCGTGGGCTGTGCTATTGCCCTGCCCATCGCGCAGAAGCTGCACGAGCTGGGCTGTGACGTGACCTCTGTGATCGGCTTCCGCTCCAAGGACCTGCTCATTTTGGAGGACGAGTTCCGCGCCGCTTCCAGCCGCCTGTTTGTCATGACGGACGACGGCTCCTACGGCAGAGAAGGCAATGTGTGCGTTCCTCTGAACGAAATGTTCGGCGCTGGGGAAACCTTTGATCAGGTGATCACCATTGGGCCGCTGATCATGATGAAATTTGTTGTGGCCGCTACAAAGCCTACCGGAATTCCCTGCACAGTGTCTATGAACCCCATTATGATCGATGGCACCGGCATGTGCGGCGGCTGCCGCCTGACCCTGAACCAGGATGGCAAGAAGGTAACGAAATTCGCCTGTGTAGACGGTCCCGATTTCAACGGCTACGAGGTAGATTTTGACGAGGCCATGTCCAGAGGTGCCATGTATCACGATTTTGAGCGGCATGCCTACGAGGAAACCTGCAATCTCTTTAAGAAATAAAAACTGAAAACAGCATTTGGGCTGTAGGGGGGGAGGCGAAATGTGCCGAAAAGCTCCCAGCCCAAGGAAAGGAAGATGCTAGAAATGCCAGCCAATATGAACCCGAAGAAGAACCCCATGCCCACTCAGGAGGCGGCGGTTCGTGCGCATAACTTCCAGGAGGTCGCTACAGGCTATTCTGAAGAGGTTGCCATTGATGAGGCCATGCGGTGCTTAAACTGCAAAAATATGCCTTGCGTAACCGGCTGCCCCGTCAATATTCATATTCCTGAATTTATCGCGAAGATCAAGGAAGGGGATTTTGAGGGCGCTTATCAGATCATCAATATCACTTCCAGTTTGCCTGCCGTTTGCGGCCGCGTATGCCCCCAGGAGACCCAGTGCGAAAGCAAGTGTGTTCGTGGCATTAAAGGCGAGCCTGTCGGCATTGGCCGTTTGGAGCGCTTTGTGGCAGATTGGCACAATGCCCACGCTACAGAAAAGCCCCAGCCTGTTCCTTCCAACGGCCACAAGGTGGCTATTGTAGGCTCCGGTCCCTCCGGCCTGACCTGTGCGGGTGATCTTGCCAAGAAGGGCTATAAAGTCACTGTGTTTGAAGCCTTACATACCGCCGGCGGCGTACTGGTTTACGGTATTCCGGAGTTCCGTCTGCCCAAGGCCATTGTGCAGCAGGAAGTGGATAACCTGGTGGCGATGGGCGTGGACATGGAGACCAATATCGTCATCGGCAAGACGCTGACGGTCGATGAGCTGTTTGAGCAGGGGTATGAAGCCGTATTTATCGGCTCCGGCGCCGGTCTGCCCAATTTTATGAATATCCCCGGCGAGTCCTTAAAGGGAGTGTATTCCGCCAACGAATTCCTGACCCGCAGCAATTTGATGAAGTCCTATCTGGACGATCCTGTTACCCCCATTATGAAGGGCGGCAAAGTTGCCGTGGTAGGCGGCGGAAATGTGGCCATGGACGCTGCCAGAACTGCGCTTCGTTTGGGTGCTGAAAAGGTTTATATCGTATATCGCCGTTCTCTGGAGGAGCTCCCCGCCCGTAAGGAAGAGGTGGAGCATGCCATGGAAGAGGGCATCGATTTCCGCGTACTCAATAACCCGGTAGAGATCCTGGGCTATGAAAATCCCGATGACCGGCGTGATCCTAAAAATGGCTTCGTAACCGGCATGAAGTGTATCAAGATGGAGCTGGGTGAGCCTGATGAAAAGGGCCGTCGCCGTCCCATTCCCGTAGAGGGCAGCGAGTTTGTCCTGGACGTGGATACCGTTGTTATGTCCATCGGCACCTCTCCCAACCCGCTGATCAAGTCTACCACCAAGGGTCTGGAGACCCAGAAGTGGGGCGGCATTATTATCAATGAGGATACCGGTCTGACCAGCCGCGAGGGCGTATATGCCGGCGGCGACGCCGTAACCGGGGCCGCTACCGTAATTTCCGCCATGGGCGCCGGCAAGCTGGCCGCCAAGTCTATTGACGAGTATTTGAGCGGTAAGTAGTTTTATTATAGAAACGGAATTTACGGCATGCATTTATGATGCATGCCGTAAAAAACGTGCGGGCACAGTATTGACTGATAAGAGAACTGAGTGAGGAAAGCGCAGCTGTAAGAAGTGTATTTTTGTATCAGGCAAAAACATTTCAAAATGTAGCCACTTTTGTTTTTTCTCTCTTGGTATTACTGATCGCTTTTCTGTGTGAGAAGCGAAGCTATCATAAGCAATGAAAAGTGGCGTTTTCCAAATTAACGCTGCTTTTATAAAAAATTTGAGGAGGTGATAAAAAGTTAAGAACCGATTTATCTTGTTCCATCAGTTATCAAAATTTTTCGAGAGGGATGTTTACCTTGAAAAAAAACATTTTTAAGGTCGATGGCAGGTTCTATTACGGCTGGATTATGCTGATATGTGCGTTTATGCCTATGTTCATCTGTTATGTTATTAAGGTGAACTGTGCGCCGCTGTTCTTAACTCCAGTCACAGAAGAATTAGGTATCACACGTACTGCGTATACTCAGACAAATACGCTTATGACCCTGACGATGCTGCTTTGTTCCATCGTGATTGGAAAAATTTATAAAAAGTATCCGGTAAAATGGGTACTGGTCGCTTGTGTAGCTTTAACCAGTATTTGTTATGTGCTGATGTCTCGTGTTACTTCTTTGTGGCAGCTTTATGTTTTGGCGGCTCTCCAAGGTATTGGTTGGGCCGGTGCTACCAATTTGCCTGCTACGATTATGGTAAGTAACTGGTTTGGTCCCAAAATCAAGGGAACGGCTATGTCCATTGCTATGCTTGGCAGCGGTGCGGGTGCTTTGGTGTGGATCAATATTATTAACGGCATTATCACCTCCACTGGTTGGCGTACTGGTTATCTGGCGATGGCTGGCATTAATGCCCTGATGATCCCTATTGCTCTTTTGGTGGTCAGCATGCCCAGCGATAAGGGCTTTGAAACTCGTATCGGCGATCCGGTACTGGGCGAAAAAGAAGCGGCAGGGAATGAGGTTCCGGCACAAAAAGCCGGTATTACTGGTAAGCAGGCTTTGAAAACTACCCGGTGGTGGCTAATGTGGATCGCCGGTCTTGTTACCATGATCGGTGCTTCGGCATTTTCGTATCACTGCAAAGCGTACTTTACTGACTTGACCGGTAACGGGGATAACGCCGCCGTAATTTATGCGGGCGCTCTGGGTACTTTGGTGTTAGGCAAATTCTTGCTGGGCGTATTGACAGATGTACTGCATATCAAGCGCACCTCAGTGATTGCGCCGCTGTTCTATGCGGGGGTGTTTGTCTGTTTGGCGTTGGCTGCGACTAATATGACTTTCTCAACTGTAATGATTCCGCTATATATGATTGGCGGAGCTGTTCCTTCTGTTATTCCTTTCCTGATCATTACATACAACTTCGGAGATAAAGAGTATGGCGTTATGAGCGGATGGATGAACATGGCCGGTAATGTAGGACAGATCATTGGCCCTACAATAGCTTCCTTTATTTTTGATATTACCGGCAGCTATCTCATAGCCTGGATTATTTTTGCGGCATTGATGGTATTGGTGGCCGTTCTGTATTTCCTTTCCAATCACAGCAGCAAAAAGCAAATCGAAGCAATGGGCTATACGCCGGGATAAATGGTTGGATATCCGCAAAGATCATATTACGAACTTTTCGTTTTATCATTGCATCAGTTTTTTAGAAGGAGTGTGCCAAGATGAAAAATTATTTGGATGTTAGCGGCAAAAACGCAATCGTCACCGGTGCTTCTTCCGGACTGGGAAGACAGTTTGCGATCTGTTTGGCAGAGCAGGGGGCCAACGTTGCTATTGTGGCCCGCCGCGTGGAAAAGCTGGAAGAAGTGAAGAAGGAAGTAGAAGCTTACGGCGTAAAATGTGTAGTGGTGCCTTGTGATGTTACGGACACACAGCAAATCAAAAATGCTGTAGAAACGGCTGAAAAAGAATTCGGACGCATTGATATTCTGATCAATAATGCGGCTGCCGGTTTTGCCACTCCTGTTGTGGACACTACCGACGAGATATGGGAGCGTGTGATCAATACAAACGTAAACGGCGTGTTCTACTTTGCCCGTGAGGTGGGGAAGGTCATGCTGAAGCAAAACTATGGCAAGATTATCAATATTGGTTCTTTCCATTGTCAGGTTACTATGAATGGGGTGCCCCGTTCCGGCTATTCCACCGCAAAGGGTGCCGTATATATGATGACGAAGGCTCTGGCTGCGGAATGGGCTAAGAGCGGCATTACCGTTAACACTCTGGGCCCCGGCTACTTTGCCAGTGAGATGTCCGATAAGGTGGCTGACGATAAATACGAAAACTCCATTAAGAACAACTGTCCCATGGGCCGGCGTGGTAATCCCGGTGAGTTAAACGGAGCCATGCTGTATTTGGCTTCCGATGCTTCCAGCTATGTTACCGGACAGCTTTTGCTGGTAGACGGCGGCTGGACTATCGTTTAAGCTTCGTTTCCACATTCTTACTTTCTAAAAGGCGAATTTGACCATGCCTGTTTTCGCCCCGGCAGATTCTTTTCTTGTCGGAGGAAGGCAGACATGGTTCCTTTTTGTGGGGTCATGAAATGCAACCAGATGTTTTGGGTCTTATCATCTTAGGAATATGTGTTGTTCTTTTCCTTACCGAGCGGCTTCCTTTGGCGGTCACAGGCTGCTTGGGGTGCCTGCTTATGGTACTGACGCGGGTAGCCAGCTTTCAGGAAGTATTTTCCGGCTTTTCCAGCAGCATAGTGCTGCTGATGGCCAGCACTATGATTGTGGGTATTGCCATGTTTCAGACCGGCGCCGCTCAAGTCATAGGGAAAGCCATTATTCGCTGGTCCAGAGGAAATGAATGGATCTTTCTTGCGGTAAGCTGTGTAGTGACAGGGTTGGCTTCCATGTTTCTGGCCAATACCGCTATCCTTTCCGCCTATATTCCTATTATCGACAGCGTCTGTACTAGTTCAGAGAGCATGAAACGGCGTAATTTGACCCTGCCCATTTCTTGTGCCATCATGTTTGGCGGAGCCAGTACTCTTGTGGGCTGTACCCCTCAGCTTACGGCTAATGGACTGATGAGCCAGATGGTAGGAAAAGAAATGGGTATGTGGACACTGACAGGGCCGGGACTGTGCCTGTTCGCATTATTTCTGATTTTTGCCCTTACTTGGGGATATCGGAACAGTAAGAGAGTATGGGGCCAGCGTCCGGAAGTGAATATGGGTCTTGACGAGAATGAGCACAGCAAGGCGCAGGAAAACGGTGTGAACAAGAAAAAACTGACGATCATGTTTGTCATCATTATCTTGATGATAATTTCTTATGCGTTTTCTCTGTTGCCCACTGCGGAAACCGCTATGTGTGCCGCTATGCTGTGTGTTCTTACCGGTTGCTGCCACATGAGAGATATCGTTAAAAAGCTGCATTGGGAGTCGGTGGTGTTTCTGGCTACTTGTCTGGGCCTTGCCGAGGGGTTGACCGTGGCAGGGTCTGGAGAGTTGATTGAACAGACAGCATCTTTAGCTTTGGGAAAAGTAGCCTCGCCATTACTGATCTTTGCGGTGCTGACTTTGTTGACCCTGTTGATCAGTCAGTTTATTACAAATTCTACCGCGCTTATTATTGTGCTTCCAGTGGCGTTTTCTCTGTGTGAACAGTACGGTTTTTCTTATATGCCATTCTGTGTAGGTATCACTTTAGCAGCCAGTATTGCCTGTTGTACGCCTCTGGCTGCTGCCCAGATTACCATGACGCAGGTAGCTGGATACGAGTTTTCTGACTATCTAAAATATGGTTGGCTCCTTTCTTTAGTAGGCTATCTTGGTATTATGGTTTTTGTTCCACTCTTTTTCCCGTTGGTATAAAAACATTACCGCGGGATATAGAGATATCCTGCTGAAAAATCAGAGTGATCATACTGAATGCCAAAAAACTGAAATTGCTGAACGCTAAACAATAGGCACCCCTTGAAGTAGTGTGTTATCTACTTCAAGGGGTGTTGCTATCAGGCAAAAGAAAACGACTGAAAATCAGAAATAAATTCTTTGAAATTTTCCCTGCCGCATGTATTCGGGAGTGCTGCTTGCGCTGGAGAGAGTTTTTCGGCCTAGAATGGAAGATACATCAGGCATAGACTGCCCAAAAGCAAGCTGGCGGTATTGGCGGCCAAAGCACAAAGTGCGGCACGCCCTTTAGAGCGTTCCCGCAATCTGATCGTAAAAACAAGAAGTTCAGTCAGAAAAATCAACACTTCACTGACAAGTAAGAAGAAAATCAGGAAAGAATGGGAAGAGGGGTCCGCAGAGGAAGCACCGACGAGAATAAGAAAATTAAGGCCCAATTGTGTGACCAAATTTGTAAGAACAAACAAAAGCCAACTGCCTTTTTTTCGGTAACCAAACAGAAAAAATACCAGTCCTTCAATGAGAAGAGTCAGCAAAATACGAAGTGATACCAGAAGAAAAGTGCGTAAAGCAGAGGCTTTCGTACTTAGAGTGCGCTGTTTCAAGTTTAGGATGATCAGGCCATTGTAAAGTCGGGTGCATTCCTGAGGAAAAGCGCAAGTAAAGCTTGTGCTTTCAAACTCCACACGAAGCCGCATTTTTTGTAAATTGAGTTCTGAAGCTTCGTTGTGTATCAAGAAAAATCTGTAGTAGCGTTCCCAGACGCGGCTGTCTTGTGGGCCCAGCTCCAGAAGCTCACAGTCGTTCCCGTCCGCATACTCTACAGAGAGCTTCAACTCTTTTGGCGCGTTGTTGACAACCACCGTAAAACAGGGTGGCTCCGCGGCGTTAGCTGAGGCCTGCATAGGAAACGCCCACAAAAGCAAAATAATCGGAAAACCGGCAAACAGAGAGCGAAAAAATTTCTTCATTGTAAGCCACTACTCCAATCGCAAGCCGAAACGATGAGATCAGCCAGCTTCTCCATAGCTCTGGCGTCTTCTTCCGTAAAACGGGAGGGGAGAGGGCTGTCGATGTCCAGGACCCCTAAAACCTTTTTAGAAGGCTCCAGCAAGGGAACCACCAGTTCGGAGCGGCTGGCGCTGTCACAGGCAATGTGGCCGGAAAATTCATGCACCTCCGGCACCAGAAGTGTTTTTCTTTCCGCCGCGGCAGTACCGCAGACGCCCTTTCCCAGAGGGATATGAATGCAGGCAGGCTTTCCCTGAAAAGGCCCCAGCAAAAGCTTTCCCTCTTCCATCAGGTAGAAGCCGACCCAGTTGATAGTTTCCAGTCTTTCCCATAACAGGGCGGAAAGGTTTGCGAGATTGGGGATCAGCCTTCGCTCTCCTTCTATCAGAGCTTCGGCCTGGCGCAGCAAGGTAACATCAGACAAGAAAAATCCTCCTCACTTTTCACTTTTTTCTCCCGCTCGGCTCTGAGTTCGGTATTCCATGGGGGTTGTGCCATGATAGCGGCGGAAAACCCGAAAGAAGGTGCGCTGGCTTTCAAAGCCGGATTCTTCTCCGATTTCCGTAATAGAGAGCTCGGTTCCCTGCAACAGCGCCTGCGCATGGGAAAGACGGATATGGGCCAGATACGCGGGAAAGCTTTGCCCGATCTTTTCGGAAAATACATGAGAAAGCCTTCCGGGGCTGATCCCCACGCCTTTGGCCAGCATCGCCAAAGTGAGAGGCTCCTGGTAATGCTCATTTACATAGCTCGCGATCTGCCAGATCAGATTTTGGTGGTGGTCGCCGCGTTTTTGCCGCAGCTCCAGCTCCGGTAAAGCACGGGCCAGGATCAGCTGGATCAGCGGCGCGTAAACGGCCTCGTCCGGTTTTGGCTTTTCCTGTTCCTTCAAAAGCTCGTCTATGGCAAAAAGAATGTTGGGGTGCACCGCTTCCAAAAAAGGAACAGTGGGGTAGAAGCGCAGCAAAGAATCCAAATGACCGCCCGCATAGGAAGGGTCGGCAATCAGCATGGTGATCACAGCGCCTTCCTCCTTGCTTTGGTAGCTGTGGATCTGGTTTGGGAAGATCACCACAAGGCTTCCCTTTGGCAATACGGCGCTGTGGTCTCCAACGGTAATTCCCGCCGTGCCTTCCCTTACAAAAAGCAGCTCCAGCTGTGGGTGAAGATGGGGAGGAAAGGAAAAGCCCGGGCAGGAGACCGCATGGAAACGCTCTGTGCGGTTTTCAAAAAACGCATGGTGCTCCATAGGCTTTTCTCCTTTCCCGGGCCATATTGTGCCGGGTTTATATTCTTAAAACGTCTCTTAAATAAATGCGGGATACTTCAGCGGAATGGAAATTGCAGACCTCAGGGCGATCAAGCTCAACACAGAGCACACCGTCATAACCCGCTTCCTCCAGCGCGGCCTTCACAGCGGGAAAATCCACAGTGCCGTGGCCCAGAGCTCGGAAGGAGGCCATCTTTGCCTGTCCCTCCGCCTTGGAAAGAGCATAAGTATCCACGTCCTTCAAATGCATGTAGGCAACACGGCTGCCGTATTGGCGGATCAGCGCCGCGGGGTCCATCCCGGCCAGAGTGGTATGGGCGGTATCAAAGCAGAAGGAAACAAAAGCGGGATCGGTATGGGCGGCAAAATAATCAATATCACTTTGACTGAACACGCAGGTGCCGTAGTGGGGGTGGAAGCATACGGTAACGCCCTTTTCCTTTGCATAGGCTCCCAGCCTGTTTGCGATCTCACAAATGAGATCGAGCATCGCGGGATCAGTGGGCCGTTCAAAGGGCGCCTCACCAAAGCCGCCGTGCTGGCAGTTATACCAGGTACCGCCGATCTCCGCCAGAAAATCCACCTGCTCCATGGCGGTTTTTAAGGAAGCTTCCACGTCCAGAGAAAAATGGCCGTAAAGGTTTACCAGCTCCACGCCGCAGGAGGCCGCCAGCTTTTTCAGCTCGCTGGGGTCATTCTTGTAATAATCGCGGATAAACGCAAAATTTTCCACGGTATCGTAGCCCAAAAATTTGCATTCCCGGAAGGATTGCTCCAACTGCTTTTTGGCGGTTTCTTCATCGCCATGGATCCAGGTCCAGCCTGTGTATGCTGCTTTCATTATTTTTCATCCTTTTCTGAGTGATTTATAGTATACTATAGCCGCTTCGTAAAATCAATCGTCTAAAATGCCGTGCATGGGATTGTTTTTCATCAGTGCCGAGGGGGAATAGTGCGTTTGCAGGGGAAGATAGGCTTTTGCCTCACAGGAACGGGAGAAGTCTGTCATGAGCTCCAGCACATGGCGCTGCTGCTGGTAATTTGCCCGGTGCTCCCGCCCAGTGCGCAGCGCTTTGCACAGATCCGCAAGCCCCAGGCCCCGGCTGTTTTCCGCATAGTCATAAAGCAGAGGCATTTCCTTCCAGCCTGCGTAAAAATCCGGCACGCCATGCCGGGCCAGTCCCGGATCGGTTTTGGGGGCCGCGGCAGCGTCTTCCGGGCGCAGAAGCAGCACCGGCCCGCCGAAGGTGTTGGGATCGGGCACCATTAGGCTGCCTTTGGTGCCGTATACCTCAAACCGGGCCTGGGCGGTGTAATGAACATCGAAGGTGGTGAACACCTGGGCGATTGCCCCACTGGAAAATTCGATCATTCCCGCAAGATAAGTATCTACGTCCACATCAATGATTTCTCCGCGGTGGGGTTCCGAAGTGATCAGCCGCTGGGGAAAGGACTTTTTTGTCATTCCCATTACGCCTTTTGCTTCTCCCAAAAGCTGAACCAGGGCGGTAATGTAATATGGGCCCATATCCAGCATGGGGCCGCCGCCCCGTTTGTAGTAAAACTCAGGATCCGGGTGCCAGGTCTCGTGTCCGTGGCATACCATGGCGCAGCTGGCTCCCACAAGCTCACCGATCATACCGTCCTCTATAAGCCTGCGGGCGGTTTGGACCCCGGCACCCATAAAGGTATCCGGTGCGCCGCCTAACAGCAGTCCGTGCTCCTCGGCCAGAGAGATCAGCTCGTTCGCTTCCTCCATATCCACGCCCAAAGGCTTTTCAGAGTAGACATGCTTCCCGTGAAGCAGGGCCTGCTTCGTTACCTCAAAATGCTCATAGGGCCTGGTAAGATTCAGTATGACCTCCACCTCAGGGTCGTTAAAGGCTTCAAACATATCCCGGTAGATTTTTGGCCGGGGCGCCTGCGCACCCTTTTCGATCTCGCCTGTTACATAAGCGGCACCCTTTTCCGCCCGCTCCGGGATGAGATCGCACAAACCTGTAAGCTCTACTTCCCGAAAGGTATTCGTGATGTTTTGCAGGTAAATACCGCTGATGGCGCCAACGCCGATCATTGCGACCTTTACCGGCTTTTTGCTTTCCATGTGAGCACACCCTTTCTTTTCTGTATCAGAACCTGATTCTATGACAATGATAGCTTTTTTATTGCGTGATTTCCTGCCAGAATCTGGTATGTTTATGCCATTTTATGCTGATTTTGAGCGCCGCTTGTTCTTGCAGAAGCTTCTGAATTTTGATATACTAAAACAAAGTATCTCATTATCGGAAGGAGAAAACCCATGGAACAGACGCTGCGAGAAAAATGTGATCGCCTGTGTGAAGAGATTCGATCGATCCTTGCTTATCCCGTATCCTGCTATCTCTTTGGCTCTGTTGCGCTGAACGACTATAAGCCCGGCTGGAGCGACATTGATTTTCTCTGCCTGACAGAACAGCCGCTTTCTGAGCAGGAAGCAGGAACCCTTTTGGAGCTGCGGCAAAAACTTCAAAGCAGCCGGAAAGATCCGGTTTACCGCACCTTTGAAGGCGGTATTTTGTGGGAAGAGGCCTTTTGGAAGGAAGAGCCTTCCAGAGCTGTGTATTGGGGAACCAGCGGCCAGCGCATTCGTTCCGAATTTACCTTGGACTGCTTTTCGCTGTACGAGCTTTTGCAAAACGGCATACCGCTTTGCGGAACAGACCGGCGCGGTCAGGGAAAGCTGCCGACCTTTGAGAAGCTGCGAAAGGGAGTGGTAGCTCATTATCACGGTATTCGGGAGCATGCTTCAGAAACAGGGGAAACCCTGTATTCCTGCGGGTGGCTTTTTGACATTGCGCGCTGTCTTTACACGCTTCGCAGCGGAACAGTGATCGCGAAAACAGCGGCAGGCGAATGGGCGCTGGAAAATCAGTTTTGCCCGAACCCGGAAGTATTGCGTAAAGCCTTGCTGCTGCGGAAAAATCCTTATTTGTTTCATGAGGAGACCCAGTGGCGGCGCTGGTGCGGCGGCCTTGGGAAAGAAATTCAAAGCTTTGCCGATGTTTTAGAGCGGGAAATCAGGTTGTCAGACACACAGTAAGCTTTGCTGGGATTTTCCGGTAAAGAACTCTTTGACGGTTAATTGCTTTTCTGTCGGGCAATACTACTTTCACCATTTTCGGCGGAGGTAGCTTGTGAGTAAAGAAGGCTTGATTTTTTTGACGGGAAGTTGCGCCTATCCCACCTTGGAAATGATCTGGCGGGGAAGGACCCATTATTCCATGGCGCTGGCAGGCGGCCTGTGTTTATATTTGATCAATAAGGTATGCTGTGAAAAAATGAGAGGAAGAAGGCTTTCCTTTCGCTGTGTGACTGGTTCCGCTATCATTACAGGCGTGGAGATGGCTACAGGCCTCATTTTCAATGATCTGATGGGCTGCAATGTATGGGACTATTCCGATATGCCTATGAATGTGATGGGGCAGATCTGTTTGCCGTATTCTCTCTTGTGGTGCGGCCTCGCGCTACCGGCCATGGCCCTGTGCGAGATCTGCAAGAAAACGGAGTTTTGATCTCCCGGCGAAAAAATACCGAAAAAGGATTGACATTTGCAGGGAGATTGTGGTAGTATAATACCCGCACTGGATATGGAGAGGTGTCCGAGTGGTTTAAGGAGCTAGTCTTGAAAACTAGTGATCCCGCAAGGGACCAAGAGTTCGAATCTCTTCCTCTCCGCCACCTGACAGCTTTGCAAGGCGCAAGCCAGCTTGCTTATATAATACCACCCCTGGAGAAGTACCCAAGTGGTGAAGGGGCTCCCCTGCTAAGGGAGTAGGTCGGGAAACTGGCGCGAGGGTTCAAATCCCTCCTTCTCCGCCAAAAATCGACAAGCCGCTTTTAGAGGCTTGTCGATTTTTACTTTTTCACTATTCAATCTTCGCTTTTCACTAAGAGGATGGGTCGATTTTTGGGAAGTTAGAGGTTAGAGTGAATAATGAAAAAGTTTTAAGAAAGTTCCTAAAATCCAAACTTTCTAAAGTTATAGAAAGTTTTGGCATTTCTTTAAGGTGTTGATTGTGCCAACAACCGAATAGTATTTCGCATGAGTAACAGCATTTTGCTTACCCAGTCAAAAACCTTTGTATATCGAAAACCTTTCTTATCTTGCGCTGTTTCAATAATATTTTGCCTTCCTGGTCGGAATCTCTTGTGTTTTCCTGAGGGATTTCTTATAATGGGGTTGTATCGGAAAGGTACGTGTACGGGAAAAACAAGATATGACGCAGCGATGGGAAAGGATGATTTCACGGTGAAAATTTTAGTGACCGGCGGCGCCGGGTATATCGGCAGCCATACCTCCATTGTTTTGCTGGAGCAGGGGTACGATGTAGTGATCGTAGATAACCTGTGCAACAGCAAGTGCGTGGCGGTAGAGCGGATCGAAGAGCTCAGCGGAAAGCAAGTGACGTTCTATGAATATGATGTTTGCGACCTTCAGAAAATGCGGGAAGTGTTCCAAAAGGAAAAGATCGACGCTGTGATCCACTTTGCCGGACTGAAGGCGGTGGGGGAATCGGTAGCTATCCCGCTGCGGTATTATCAAAACAATTTGGAGTCCACGCTTTCTCTGCTGCAGGCCATGCGGGAATTCAGCGTTCACAATTTTGTGTTCAGTTCCTCCGCCACGGTATACGGAGATCCGGCCTCTGTGCCGATCCGGGAGGATTTTCCTCTTTCCACCACGAATCCTTACGGCGCCACAAAGCTGATGATCGAACGGATCCTTACAGACTGCGCCCATGCCGATCCGGAATTCAATCCTATTCTGCTTCGCTATTTTAACCCGGTAGGCGCCCATGAAAGCGGAAAAATTGGAGAGGATCCCAACGGGATCCCCAATAATCTGGTTCCCTATATCACCCAAACCGCCGTTGGTAAGCGGGAAAAGGTGCATGTGTTCGGCAATGACTATCCTACGCCGGACGGCACAGGCGTGAGAGATTATATTCACGTGGTGGATTTGGCGAAAGGCCATGCGGCGGCCCTGAAGCTTTTTGAAAAAGGAGCCTGTGGGCTGAAGGTATACAATTTGGGAACGGGCAAGGGCTATTCTGTGCTGGAAATGATAGAGGCCTTTTCCAGGGCTGTCGGCAAAGAGATCCCCTATGTGATCGATAGCAGACGGCCCGGCGATATCCCGGCGTGCTATGCGGACTGCACCAAGGCCTGGGAGGAGCTGGGCTGGAAGGCAGAAAAGACTCTTGACGATATGTGCGCCGATTCCTGGCGCTGGCAAAGGATGAATCCCAATGGATTTGACGGCGAATAAGCACTTGATCCTCGCTTCGGCCTCTCCCAGCCGGAAAATGCTTTTGGAGCGGGCGGGGGTGGAATTTGAGGTATTCGTTTCCGGCGTGGAGGAAACGGTGCCGCCGGGGTACACCCCTGCGCAAACGGTGGAGTGCTTGGCACAACGGAAAGGCGAGGCGGTGTTTCAGCTGCGCCCGGAAAGCACGGTGATCTCGGCGGATTCCGTTGTGAGCATCGATGGGCTGATTTTGGGAAAGCCGGAAAACGATGAGGCCGCGAGATCCATGCTCCGCAGGCTTTCCGGAAGGACGCATGAGATCTTTACCGGCGTATGCCTGCTTTCCGGGAAACAGAAAGAGGTGTTTCACAGCGTAACCCAGGTCACCTTTTACCGGTTAACAGAGGAAGAAATCGCGGAGTATGTCGCCATGGGCGAATCTCGCGGCCGGGCCGGCTCCTATGGGATTGAGGGAAAGGGTGTAACGCTGGTACGATCTATCTGCGGAGATTATTCGAATATTGTCGGGCTGCCTGTAGCAGAAACGCTTCGTCGCCTGAAGGGGCTGGAACCCGGTTAGAAATGGCGCACAAAAATCATCCTTGCTGTGTAGTATAAAACAGTGGGGTGGTTTTGTGCGATACATATGGAATCGGTATTTTCCGGCTCGTTATCGTTCTCCGGCTGGGAGAAGAAAGCTGGTAAAAAAGCTTTTGATTGCGGTTTTGCTGCTGCTGTTTTCCGGAGAAACAGTAGCGGAGATCGGTCTTTTCTCCGTTTCGCAGGAGCTTACGGAAACGGCGGCCAGAAGTTATCTTCTTTCTCAAATGAGCCAGGCGGTGAATGAAGAGCTGCAGGCGGAGAAGAATGTTCTTGTAGCAATCGATCGGGCCGGGAGCGGAGAAATTTCTGCTGTCAGCGCCAATACGACTGCGCTGAATGCCTTGAAGGCGGGTGTACTGTCCCGATTGGAGAAGTCTTTGAACGGCACTGTGACCGCATGGATCCCTGTGGGAAGCTTGACAGAGATCGGTGTATTCAACGGGCGCGGCCCCAAGGTTCCGGTAAAGCTGAAGCTGGAAACCTCCGCCGATATATCTTTTCAAACGGAATTCCGTTCAGCGGGGGTCAACCAAAGCTGTCACCGCATCACCATGGCGGTGACGGCCAGGGCCTATTCTCAGTCGCAACGGTTTGAAGCGCTGGTGGAGGAGCATACGGAAACGGTTTTGGCGGAGACTGTTGTAGTAGGAGAAGTACCCAATGTGGCGCTGACAGGAAAGTAAAGCGTGCTTGCGTAGAAATATTTTGCCGCACTTGGGTAAATGTGCCCCAAATATCATTCAGGAACGGAAGGAAAGGGACCGCGATGGAAAGAAAAGAAGCTGCTGTAGAACTGGAAAAGCTGAGAGAACAGATCCGCTATCACAGTAAAAAGTATTATACGGAGGACGACCCCGAGATCAGCGACCGCGAATACGATATGCTCTACCGGCAGCTGGAGGATCTGGAGGCGGAATTTCCGGAGTTTGTCACGCCCGATTCCCCCACGCAGAAGGTGGGGGGAGCGGGCTATAATACCTTTGCTCCTGTGGTGCACGAGGTGCCTCTGGAAAGCCTGCACGATGCCTTTTCCGAGGAGGAACTGCGTGCCTTTGACAATCGGGTACGGGGGGATATCCCAAATCCCCAATATGTTGTGGAACCGAAATTTGACGGCCTGTCCGTTGCTCTGGAATACCGGGACGGAATTTTTGTCCGCGGTTCTACCCGCGGCGATGGCGTAACAGGGGAGGACGTAACGGAAAATATCAGAACAATCCGCACCGTGCCGAAAAAATTGAAGGAGCCCGTTCCTTTTTTGGAGGTGCGGGGCGAGGTGTATATGTCCGATGCCAGCTTTGAGCGGCTCTGCGAGCGCCAGGAGCTTTTGGAGGAAAAGCCCTTCAAGAACCCCAGAAACGCCGCCGCCGGATCTCTGCGGCAAAAGGACCCGAAGGTTACGGCAGGGCGGGAGCTGGATATTTTCGTGTTCAACGTTCAGCAGATTCAGGGGGAAATCCTGTCTTATCATGACCAGTCCCTGAAACGGCTGAAGGAGCTGGGCTTTACGGTACCGCCCTTGACCTGCTGCTCCGGCGATATGGAGGAAATTCTCGCCTTTATTCGCGAGATTGGAGAAAAGCGGGGAGAGTTTGATTTCCCCATCGATGGCGCTGTTGTAAAGGTGAACGATTTTTCCCAGCGGGAGGAACTGGGCAGCACGGCAAAATTTCCTCGGTGGGCGGAAGCTTTCAAATATCCGCCGGAGGAAAAGGAAACAACGCTTTTGGATATTGAGATCAATGTGGGCCGCACCGGCGTTCTTACCCCTACCGGGCGGTTTGAACCGGTAACGCTGGCGGGAACTACTGTAAGCCGCGCTACTTTGCACAATCAGGACTTTATTACGGAAAAGGATGTTCGCATCGGCTCCAGGGTGATCCTGCGAAAAGCGGGAGAGATCATTCCCGAGGTGGTATTGGTAGTGGCGAACCCCGAAGCTTCCGAGCCTTTTCAGTTGCCGGAGAACTGTCCGTCCTGTGGGGAGCCGGTGCTTCGCACAGAAGGGGAGGCTGCTACCCGCTGCGTCAATCCGCAATGTCCCGCTCAGCTTTTGCGGCATTTGATCCACTTTGCTTCCCGGGACGCCATGGATATCGACGGCCTGGGCCCTGCGGTCTTGGATCAGCTTTTGCAGGCCGGGCTCATTGCTTCTCCTGCCGATCTCTATACGTTGGAAGCGGAGCAGCTGGAGAGTTTGGAGCGTTTTGGAAAGAAGAGCGCGGAAAATCTTGTGAGCGCTTTGGAAAAATCAAAGGGAAACGATCTTTACCGGTTGATTTTTGCGCTGGGAATTCCCCATATCGGTGCAAAAGCAGCCCAGCTTTTGTGCAATGCTTTTCCCAGCATGGAGCAAATTCGCGAAGCTGACGAAGAGGCGATTTCTCAGATCGATGGCTTCGGCGGGATCATGGCGAAGGAAATTGTGGAATTTTTCTCACGGGAATCCGCCCAGGCACTGGTTTCCCGTCTCGAGAAGCTGGGGCTCAACATGGAGGCCAGACAGGAAAACAAGGGAACGGCGCTGGCGGGGATCACCTTTGTTCTGACCGGTACTTTACCGGGCATGGGGCGGAAGGAAGCGACGGAATTGATCGAAAAGCACGGCGGCAAGGTAAGCTCCTCCGTATCGAAAAAAACAGGGTATGTTTTGGCAGGAGAGGAAGCCGGAAGCAAGCTGGAAAAGGCAACTGCTCTCGGCATTCCCGTGATCACAGAGGAAGAGCTTTTGACCATGCTGGAGAAATAAACGGCGGAAAGGAAAGGTGCGTATCATGGAAGTAGGCTATCAGCAGCTCTATGGGAAAGAAGCGGAGGTCCAGAAAGCCCGCTATACGGCGATCAAGGCGGGGTTTGAGAAAACCTTTGGCAAGGCGGAGGGTGCGGAATGGTTCAGCGCGCCCGGCAGAACGGAGATCGGCGGGAATCACACCGATCACAATCACGGCCATGTGCTTACCGCTGCTGTAAATTTGGATATCGTCGGCCTGGCGCGGAAAACGGAAAACGGTGTGATCCGGCTGAAATCAGCTGAATACGACAAGCTGGACGAGGTGTCCTTGTCCGATCTGTCCGCCCGGGAGGAGGCCAGCGGCTCTCAGTCCTTGATCCGCGGCATCTGCGCAAAATGCTTGGAGCTGGGATATCAGGTAGGAGGCTTTGACTGTTATACTATGACCCGCGTGCTGAAGGGCTCCGGCCTGTCCAGCTCGGCCGCCTTTGAGATCCTTGTGGTGACCGTGATCAATCTTCTGTTTAACGAGGGGAGGATTGATTCTGTAACGGCGGCCATTATCGCGCAGTATGCGGAAAATGTCTATTTTGGAAAGCCCTCCGGTTTGCTGGATCAAATGGCAAGCTCGGTTGCGGGCTTTACCTCTATTGACTTTCAGGAGCCCACAAAGCCCGTGATCCGCCAGGTGAATTTTGATTTCAGCTCCTGCGGCCACGCCCTTTGCGTGGTGGATACCGGCGGGAACCACGCCGACCTCACCGCAGAATATGCCGCGATCCCGAAGGAAATGAAGGAGGTGGCCGCTTATTTCGGAAAGGAATTTCTGAGAGAAGTAGACGAACGGGAGTTTTACGGCAGCCTGCGGGAGCTGCGCCGGGCCGTGGGGGATCGGGCCATTTTGCGCGCCATGCACTTTTTCGATGACGACCGGCTGGCGGTAGAAGAAGCGGACGCTCTGGAGGCCGGGAACTTTGAGGCCTTCAAGAAGATGATACATACCTCGGGGCAGTCCTCTTATCAGAGGCTGCAAAATGTATTTGCCGTGGTCGCTCCCAGAGAGCAGGGAATTTCTCTGGCACTGGCCGTCAGTGAATTTCTGCTGGGCGCGGACGGCGCTTACCGGGTGCATGGCGGCGGTTTCGCCGGAACGATCCAGGCGTTTGTTCCCTTGGAAAAGCTGGACGAATATCAAGGCACCATGGAGCAGGTGTTCGGCCCGGGGAGCTGCCACGTGCTTTTTGTGCGGCAATTTGGCGGCGTGAAAGTGGTTTTGTAAATAGAGTTTTGAAAAAAGCTGGCGAAGAGAAGGCGCCGGCTTTTTCTCTTTTTCTTGCAGTTTTCCCTGAAAGGTGCTATACTGTAACTTGAATTTTTACCGTATGGTTTCAGAATTTTGTGGCACCGGAATGTATGGAAAAAGGGGGAGCCGCTTATGGAAAATTGTACTTTGAAGTCTCTTCCTTTTTTGGAGGATGCTGCCGCCGCGCTGAAGGCGAGGGCTATGAGAGATGTTCCCGTAGCCTATATCCGCACCTATGGCTGTCAGCAGAACGTGGCGGACGGGGAAAAGATCAAAGGTATCTTGGCGGAAATGGGGTTTTCTTTCACAGAAGATCTGGAGTATGCCGATTTTATCCTGTTCAATACCTGTGCGGTGCGGGAGCATGCGGAGGATCGGGTGTTTGGCAATGTGGGAGCGCTGAAAAACATAAAGCGCCGTCACCCCTCCGTGATGATTGCCGTGTGCGGCTGCATGACGGAGCAGGAGCATGTCGCAGAGCGGCTGAAAAAGAGTTTTCCCTTTGTGGATATCGTATTTGGCACTCATGGGATCCACCGCCTGCCGGAAATGATGGCGAAGGCGGCTTCCGGCTCTCAGCGCGTGTTTTTTCGCAGCGGCGAAGAAAGCGAAGTGCTGGAGGGATTGCCCGTTCGACGGGATAAAACCTGGCAGGCCTGGGTCACGGTGATGACAGGCTGTGATAATTTTTGCTCTTATTGTATTGTTCCCTATGTCCGCGGAAGGGAGAAAAGCCGCAAGCCGGAGGAAATCGTTCGGGAATGTGAATCGCTTGTTCGGGCAGGCTACAAGGAGATCACTCTGCTGGGCCAAAATGTGAATTCTTACGGAAAAGGATTGGAGGAGCCTGTGGATTTTGCGGAGCTTCTCAGAAGCCTTGACAAAATTCAGGGGGATTTCCGGATCCGCTTTATGACCTCTCACCCGAAAGACGCTTCCAAAGAGTTGTTTGATGTGATGGCGGAAAGCCGCCATATTCCGCATTGTATTCACCTGCCTTTCCAATCCGGAAACGACAGGGTGTTAAAGGAAATGAACCGCAGGTATAACAGGGAGCAGTATCTTGCCTTGATCCGGTACGCAAAAAGCGTTATGCCGGATATCAGCTTTACCTCCGATGTGATCGTGGGCTTTCCCGGAGAGACCTACGAGGAATTTCGAGATACCCTGTCGCTGATCGAAGAAGTGGAATTTACAAATTTGTTTACGTTCATCTATTCTCCCAGAAAGGGGACAAAGGCTGCCGATATGCCGGACCCTGTTTCCCATAAGGAAAAAACGGAGTGGTTTGCCGAGTTGCTTCAGGTACAGGAAAAAATTGCTTCCCGCAAGGGTCAAAAAATGGTTGGCGGAAAAGAGCGGGTCTTAGTGGAAGGCAGAGACGAAAAGACAGGCCTGCTTTCCGGCAGAACGGCAGGAGGGCTCATTGTGCTGTTTCCGGGAGGGGACAGCCTGATCGGAAACTATGCCGATACGGAGGTCACAGAGGCAAAGGGCTTACAGTTAAAGGGTATTTTATATTCTGGAAAAACCAGGATAGATAAATTCTAAAAAGCAGAAAGGAAAACAAAACATGGATATCATTGAACTGACAAGAGAACTGGGCAGGCAGCTTCAGGCGGAGGAAAGCTATATTGCCATGCGTTCCGCTCAGCAGACCTGTGATGAGGACGAAGCCTTGCAGGAGCTGATCGGCGAGTTTAATTTGAAGCGCATGGCCATTAACAACGAAGCCCAGAAGGACGATAGAAACGAAGATACTCTGAAGCGCCTGAACGAGGAATTCCGGGCTGTTTACGCACAGATTATGGAAAACGAAAATATGACGCGCTACAATGCTGCCAAAAATGAATTTGACGCTCTTTTACAGCGTGTTACCGCGATCATCGGTCTTTGTGCGGACGGTGAGAATCCGGATACCTGCGATTATGATGCGGCCTCCTGCGGCGGCGATTGCTCTTCCTGCGCCGGCTGTCACTGATCAAAATTTTACCGGGAAATCGGAAAGGGAAGGGGCCTGGGAAAGCCATGGCGGATTTTTCTCCCATGATGAAGCAATATTTCGAGATGAAGGAAAAGTATCCGAATACGATACTCTTCTTTCGCCTTGGAGATTTTTATGAAATGTTCTTTAACGACGCCAAAACGGTTTCCCAGGAGCTGGAGCTTACTCTGACCGGACGGGAGTGCGGCCAGGAGGAACGCGCGCCCATGTGCGGCGTGCCCTTTCACAGCGCGGAATCCTATATTGCCAGGCTGGTGGAAAAGGGCTATAAGGTAGCCATCTGCGAGCAGATGGAGGACCCGAAGCTGGTCAAGGGCCTGGTCAAACGCGATGTGATCCGCGTGATCACGCCCGGCACCGTGCTGGAAAACAGTATGCTGGACGAAACGAAGAACAATTACATCTGTTCGCTCTGCTATCGGGAAGGGGGGATCGGGCTCTGCTTTGCCGATGTTTCCACCGGGGAGCTTTACGCTGACCAGATCACTGCTTCCGACGCTTCAGCGCTGTCTCATCTGCTGTTAAACCGGCTTGCCCGCTACCGGCCCAGCGAGATTTTGTTGGATCCCCAGGCGGCCGATCTCACAGAGCTGCGGGATTTCATTCGGGACAGGCTGCACGCTTCTGTGGAATGTATGGAGCTTTCCCTGTACCGGGATCTTCCTGCCGCGGAGGAAAAGGTTTCCCGGCAATTCGGGAATCGAAGCATGGCGGAGCTGCTGTTATCAGACAAGCCCTTGACCGTGTTTTCCCTGAACGCTCTGTTGGGATATTTGGCGCAAACGCAAATCAACGGCCTGGAACGGCTCAGCGAGGTAGAGTTGGATCTGGATTCCGCCGCCATGGGATTGGATATCACCGCCAGGCGCAACCTGGAGCTGACGGAAACCATGCGCAATAAAGAAAAGCGCGGCTCCCTTTTGTGGGTGCTGGACAAAACCAAAACGGCCATGGGAAAGCGCCTGATCAAGGCTTGGCTGGAGCAGCCTCTTTTGAGCCCCGCAAAAATTACCTTGCGGCAAAACGCTGTGGAAGAGCTCTTCGAGTCGCCTCAGATCTTGGACGAGCTTTCCGAGCAGCTGACCGGGATCTATGATTTAGAAAGGATCATGACAAGGATCGTATACGGCTCCGCAAACGGCAGGGAGCTTCGCTCCCTTTGCGCGGCGCTGAAAAAGCTGCCTGGCCTGAAGAAAATTTTAAGCCAATGTGAAGCCACGCTCTTACAAAATCTCGATCAGGAGATCGACAGCCTGGAGGACGTGGCACAGCTTATTGACGAATCCATTGTAGACGAGCCCCCCTTCACCATTCGGGAGGGCGGTATCATTCGGGAGGGATATCATCAGGAGCTGGACGATATCCGCCGCGATATGAACGGCGGTACGGAGCTGGTAGCCGCTGTGGAGGCCAGGGAACGGGAGCGCACCGGAATTCCAAAGCTGAAAACAGGCTATAACCGCGTGTTTGGCTATTACATAGAGGTATCCAACAGCTATAAAAATCAGGTGCCTAAGGATTATATCCGCAAGCAGACTCTGACAAACGGCGAGCGTTATATTACACAGGAGCTCAAGGACCTGGAAAACCGTATTTTGGGGGCGCACGATAAGTCTGTGGCGCTGGAGAGCCGTCTGTTTGAAGAGCTCCGCCGTCATGTGGCGGCACAGCTTTCCAGAGTACAGGCCGCCGCAAAGGCGGTGGCGGCCTTGGACGTTTTGGCTTCCTTTGCCACGGTTTCCGTGAAAAACGATTATACCCGCCCGGTTATCAATCTCAGCGGAAAGCTCTATTTGAAGGACAGCCGCCACCCTGTAGTAGAGGCCCTGCTTCGTGACGCGCCCTTTGTGCCGAATGATGTGGATATGGATATGAACGACAACCGTGTGGCGATCATTACCGGCCCCAATATGGCGGGAAAATCCACCTATATGCGGCAGATCGCCATCATCACTATCATGGCTCAGATCGGGTGCTTTGTGCCGGCGGCGGTTGCTGAGATCGGCATTGTGGATCATATTTTTACCCGCGTAGGCGCTTCCGACGACCTCTCAGCGGGACAGTCGACCTTTATGATCGAAATGGCGGAGGTAGCTGATATCCTGAAGCACGCTACGGCAAACAGCCTGATCATTTTTGATGAGATCGGCCGGGGCACCTCCACCTTTGACGGCATGAGTATCGCCAGGGCGGTTTTGGAGTATGTTCATGATAAAAAACTGGTAGGGGCAAAAACACTGTTCGCCACCCATTACCATGAGCTGACAGAGATGGAGGCTCTTTTACCGGGCGTTAAGAATTTTAACATTGCCGTAAAAAAGAAGGGGGACGATATCACCTTTTTGCGCAGGATCGTGCGCGGCGGCGCGGACGACAGCTTCGGCATTGAGGTGGCGAAGCTGGCCGGTGTGCCGGATAAGGTGATCAAGCGGGCAAAGCAGGTTCTGTCCGACCTGGAAGCCGAAGACGGTGCAAGAAGGCCTTCCGGCACAGCGGAACGATTTGCCGAGGAACCGATACAGCTTACCATGAATTCCGTAGACAGCGAGGTTTTGCAGAAGCTTCGTGCTTTGGACGTGAATACCCTTACGCCTATTGAGTGTATGAACGCATTGTTTGAGCTTCACAATATGCTGAAGTAGGGGGACGGAGATAATGGTGGATCTCTTAAGCTCTGATCTGTGCAGGTTTTCCTACCGGGATTGGCTTTCTCATTTTACCCGGAACGACCAGGAAAGACTGAAGATAGATTTCTCAGAGGAAAAGGAACTGAGCGCACAGGCGCGGGCATTGATTTTTCCCTCGATCCGCGCGTTCCAAAAGGGAGAAGGCTCCGACGGCAGATTTTTGAGAACTGCGGTATCCTCTTTTTGTAAAAAGCACGATCTGCCCGATTACGAGAAGGCCATGGATTTGTTTATTCGGGAGGAGAATTGGCATTCTTCTTACTTAAAGCAATATATGGCTTATCATAAAATTGCAGAGCTGCCACACTCTTTTCTGGATCGTGTGTTTCGGCGCCTGCGCCGCTTAGGCGGTCTGCGGTGTGAGGTGATTGTACTGGTCACCGCTGAAATGATAGCGCTTACCTACTACAGCGCGTTAGAACGCTGTACAGATTCCAAGGCGCTGAAAAGCATTTGCGGGCAGATGCTGCAGGATGAGGTTCCTCATGCTATTTTTCAGTCCTATACTTTAAGCAGGTTCAGAAACGGCTTTCCGGCAAGGCTTTTCCGGTGGCTGCTGATGGAGTTTACCTGCCTTGGGGTTTGGAGCGCTTTTCATAAGGTGTATCAAAAGGGCGGTTATACCTTTTCTGGATTTTTTAAGGAAAACCAGGGATACCTGCGGCAGTCGATCCTTCTGGCTGAAAAAAACGAAAAGTAGAGTTAACATAGAAAATGCTCTGGAAAGGGGGATCCTGATGCCAAAAATACGAGTGCTGGAAAAACAGATCGCCGAGCTGATCGCGGCGGGAGAAGTGGTAGAGCGCCCTTCCTCTGTTATCAAGGAGCTGGTGGAGAATTCTATGGACGCGGGCGCCAGTGTGATCACCGTTGAGATCCGCAGGGGCGGCATCACCTTCATGCGTGTCACAGATAACGGCTGCGGCATTTCTCTGGAGGACGTACCCACGGCTTTTTTGCGCCATGCCACCAGCAAGATCACCCGGCAGGACGATCTGGATTCCATTATGACCCTTGGCTTCCGGGGAGAGGCACTTGCCTCTATTTCCGCGGTGTCCCATGTAGAGCTTCTCACCAAGACGGCGGAGGCGGAGACCGGGGTTCGCTATATGTGCGGCGGGGAGGAAGAGCCCCTGATGGAAGAGGCCGGGTGCCCGGAGGGTACCACGATCTTGATTCGGGATCTCTTTTATAACACGCCCGCCCGCATGAAGTTTTTGAAAAAGGATGCTACAGAGGGCAATTCCGTGGCAGGCGTCATGGATAAGCTGGCCCTTTCCCACCCGGAAATTTCCTTTCGGTTTATCCGGGATGGAAAAGAGGAACTGCGTACGCCGGGCGACAACAAGCTTTCTTCCGCGATTTACGGCGTTTACGGGAAAGAATTTCTATCCACTCTGATCCCGGTGGACTATGAATACGAGCGCGTAAAGGTCACAGGATATATCAGCAAGCCTTCCGGAAGCAGACCCAACCGCTCCATGCAGAATTTCTTTATCAATGGCCGCTATATCCGCAGCCGTACAGCCATGGCTGCCCTGGAGGAGGCCTGTAAGGGCTCGATCATGGTGGGAAAGTTTCCCACCTGCGTGCTGCACCTTTCCTTGTCCTTTGGAGCTGTAGACGTCAATGTTCACCCGGCGAAGCTGGAGGTGCGCTTTGTCAATGAACGGCCGATCTTCGACGCAGTCTATCACGCCGTCAAGTCTGCCTTAAACACGGAGGACGCGCCGAAGGTTATGGAACTGAAAAGTTCCGGCGTACAGCCCTACGCCCCTGTCTTGGAAAGGCAGGAGCAAATGAAGCTGCCGGTTCCCGGAGAGGCGCCTCAGACTCCGACGAACGCACCGCCAAAGATGCGGGAAGCAGCGGTACTGCGGGACAGCGTGCATGGAAGAGATACTTTTCACTCCTTTGCACAGCGCGTTCTTGAGCCGGAACCGGAGAAAGCTGCTTTCACGCCGGTTGAGGAAAGCTCCATTTTACTGTCTGCTTCCCAAAAAGAACCATCTTTCTCAGAATCGGTGGAGGAGGCTTTGCCCAGTCTGAAGGAAAAGTCGGCTGTACTGCAGGAAGCACCGAAGCAGCTGCTGGGCGAATTTCATTCCCGAATTTTAGGGGAGGCTTTTGGCACCTATATTCTTGTGGAGTACAGCAGGGAAGAACTGATGTTTATCGATAAACACGCCGCTCACGAGCGTTTGCTTTACGAAAAACTGAAGCAGCAGGGACAGAGCGGAGAGGCACAGGCGCTATTGGAGCCTGTACCCGTAACGCTCGATAAGGAAGAGTATTCCGCGGTGCTGGCCCGGCAGGAAGAGCTTTTGAGCGCCGGCTTTGAAGTGGAGGATTTTGGCAGGGGAACGGTATTGATCCGGTCTGTGCCCTTGCTTTTAGATGGCAGTGACGCCGCGGCCTCCATCATGGAGATCGCCGGTTATCTGGCCTCCTCCAAAAAAGACTTTACCACAGAGCACATGGATTGGGTGTATCACAACGTTGCCTGCCGAGCCGCCATGAAGGCGGGAGACACCACCACCAGAGAAGAGCTGATCTCTCTGGCGGAAGAGCTGGAGAAAAATCCGCAGGTGCGCTATTGCCCTCATGGGCGGCCTGTTTATATTCTTTTGAAGCGCCGGGAAATCGAGCGCCAATTCGGCAGAAGTTAGGAGGGTGTGAAACCCGCCATGGAAAACAAAATTTCTGTGATAGCAGTAGTGGGTCCGACCGCTGCCGGAAAAACGTCCTTTGGCATAGGGCTTGCCCAAAAATTTAACGGAGAGATCGTTTCCTGTGATTCCATGCAGGTTTATCGCGGGCTTCCCATTGGCACGGCCCAGCCCACGCCTGAAGAGCTGGCGCTGGCGCCCCACCATCTGGTTTCCTTTTTGGAATGGGAAGCTGCCTTTAGTGTTTCCGATTATGTGAACTTGGCGGCAAAGACGATCCGCGAGATCAGCGGCAGAGGAAACCTGCCGATCCTTGTAGGAGGAACCGGCCTTTATGCCAGAAGCCTGCTGAGGGGATTTTCCTTTGAAGAGAATTGCCGGGACGAAAGCCTGCGGCAGAAGCTGTTTCTTCGCGCGGAGCAGGAAGGGATCGAGCCGCTTTATCGGGAATTGCAGGAGCTGGATCCTATCTCCGCCGAAGAGATCCACCCCCACAATGTAAAGCGTGTGATCCGGGCGCTGGAATATTGTAAGCTTGCGGGAGAGCCCTTTTCCCGGCAGGCAGAGCGTTCCCAAAGTGTCGTTTCGCCTTATCGCTCCCTGATGCTGTGCGTTTCCTTTCGCGACCGGGAAAAGCTGTACGCCAGAATCGACAAGCGAGTAGACGAAATGCTGGAAAAAGGACTTTTGGCGGAGGCGGAATGCTTTTATCGATTTTGCGCCGGTCAGCTCGCTTTGCCAACAGCGGCACAGGCTATTGGTTATAAGGAACTGTTTCCTTACTTTGAACACAAGCTGCCTCTTTCGGAGGCGGTGGAAAATATGAAGCGGGAAAGCCGGAGATATGCCAAACGGCAGATCACCTGGTTTCGCCGGGAGCCGGAGATCCTGTTTCTTTGTCAGGACGATTTTGCGGGCCCGGAAGAGCTTTTACGGGAAGGGATCCGTCTGGTGGAG
Source organism: uncultured Oscillospiraceae bacterium (assembly GCA_910589395.1). Taxonomy (GTDB): domain Bacteria; phylum Bacillota; class Clostridia; order Oscillospirales; family Acutalibacteraceae; genus Acutalibacter; species Acutalibacter caecimuris_A. Next base: position 6,733 of record CAJUTL010000008.1, on the reverse strand, counting down.
AAATTCAGAAAAGGAGGAGCCGCTTTATGAACAGTAAAAAAGTGCAGACCCTTGCCGCGGCGGTGCTTACCTTTTTGCTGCTGATCTATGTGGGCTATCAGGTATATCTTACCAACCACAAGGGCATCGTTACGGAAACCGCCATGTACGGAACGGTTTCCGATACCCTGCAGGCCAGGGGCTTTGCCATTCGGGACGAAAAAGTTATCACCGATTCCTATAACGGTGTTTTGACCTACCGGGTAGCGGACGGTACCCGGGTATCCCAGGGCGGGGTGATCGCCGATATTTTTACCAGTGAAAACGATGCCGCGGCACAGAATAAGATCGACCGGATCGACCGGGAGATTGCGAATTTGCAGCTTCTTTCCAAGCCGGCGGATTTTTTTGCCGCCAATCCTTCCATGATCAGCACGCAGATCTATTCCGCCATCGGCAGTATTTTTTCTGAGACCCGAAATCATAATTTTTCCGAGATCTCAGAGCTGAAGGAAAATTTGCAGACTGTATTGAACCGGAAACAGCTCATTACCGGAGAGGAAAGCGCGGAAGACTATCAGCTGCGGATTCAGGAGCTGGAAGCGGAGAAAAATCAGATCTCCTCCGCCGCTGGGGAAGCAATCGACAGTATCCGGTCTCCCGGCGCAGGATATTTTATCAGCAGTACGGACGGCTTTGAGAATGTGGTAGACGTTTCAAAAATACGGGAAATTTCTCCCAATACCGTGCGGGACCTGCTGGGAAGAGAGCGGGGAACGGGTCTGGGCTCTTCTGTAGGAAAAATATGTTCGGATTTCAGCTGGTATCTTGTCTGTGTATTTTCCGACAGCGCCATCTGGCGGTTTGAAGATGTGGAGGAAGTATCCTTGGATATTCCTTTGGCCAGCACGGAGACCATTCCGGCGGTGGTGATCGCCAAAAACAGAGACAGTGAAACAGGGGACACCGCCGTGGTTTTTGAGTGCTCGTATATGGATTCCGATATTGCTTCCGTGCGCAATGAAACTGTGCAGATCAATGTTCATACGTATTCCGGCGTGCTGGTCAGTGAACGGGCTTTGCGGTTTTCCGATGTAACGTATACCGAAACGGATGAAAACGGAAATACGGTGGAAAAGGTCAAGGAAAATGTGAAGGGCGTATATGTTCAAAACGGGCGGCAGCTGGAGTTTGTACAGATTTTTACGGATAAAACAGTAAACGGTTACGCGATCTGCAAAACGGAGCTGAGCGATGAGGAGAGAGAGGCCCTGGTCACAGAATCCACCATTCAGCTTTACGATAACGTTGTAGTGGAGGGAACAGATTTATATGATGGAAAGCCGGTACAGTGATCGCCTGAAAGACTTTGACGAAAATTATAAGCTGGTAACGGAAAAAATCTATAAGGCGGCGGAAAAGGCGGGCCGCTCTCCACAGGAGATCACCCTGCTTGCCGCCACAAAAACAGTCCCGCCGGAGGTGATCCGGCATGCCGTGGCACAAGGGATCATCTGTATTGGAGAAAACAGAGTACAGGAATTTTTGGAAAAATATGAGGAGCTGCGCACCCTTTCCTGTGATCTGCAATTTATCGGCAGGCTGCAAACCAACAAGATAAAATACCTTTTGCGCAAGGTCAGTTGTATTCAATCGGTAGACAGCCTGAAGCTGGCTTCGGAAATTTCCCGGCTATGCGTGCGGGAAAATACCCATATGAACGTATTGATCGAAGTTAACATCGGAAGGGAAGAGAGCAAAGGCGGTATTTTTCCAGAGGCTTTGCCGGAACTTGTAGATCAGGTTCGGGAATTGCCCGGAATTACCGTGCACGGGCTGATGGCAATCCCGCCGGATTGTGGAGATCCCAGCCGCCTTTTTCAGTATTTTTCTTCCATGAGACAATATTATGTTGACATAGCGGCCAAAAAATTGGATAATGTATTTATGGATTGTCTGTCCATGGGAATGTCTTCAGATTTTCCGGCGGCGATCGAGTGCGGCGCCACGATGGTGCGGGTCGGCTCAGCGCTGTTTGGAAAGAGAGGCTGAAGGATAGAATGAGCAATAGGGATGGTGAATAGTGAAATGGCAAACCTTCGGGATAAATTTCAAAGGCTGATCAGGCCGCCGGACGATGAGTATGAAGAGTATTATGATGAGGAGGAACAGGAAGACGAGGACTATGGCGATTACAGCGAGTCCAGGCGTTCTTCCTATGCTGCCTTTTCCACCCGTACAGATCCCCGTGAAAACAAGGTGGTAAATTTCAGCGCAAAATCTCAGCTTCAAATGGTAGTATTTAAGCCCACTTCTTTCGGAGAGGAAGCGCGCAATATTGCCGATGAGCTTCTCAAGCGCCACACGGTGGTGCTGAATCTGGAAAAAACAGACAAGGAAGCCTCCAGGCGTATTGTGGATTTTTTAAGCGGCGTAGCTTACGCCAATAACGGAAAGCTGAAGCCCATCGCTGCCAATATCGTGATCGTTACCCCTTATAATGTGGACGTGATGGGAGACGACGTTCTGGACGAGCTGGAAAGCAGCGGGATCTATTTCTAAGCGATGCAGAAGGAAAGTGACGCGCTGCTGCTGGCAAAGCTTCAGGACTGCATTTCCCTTTCTCAAAAACGCCCCTGCTTTTTGGGATTTTTGGGAGAAGGGGAGATCGCCGTCTGTGAGGAAGCTTTAAAAAGAAGCCGTATGGAAAATTGGCTTTTCTGGGGCGGCCATGAAGAGGCGGAGCGCAGGCTCTTAGGTCTGTTTCCGGATTATCTGGAGCCGCAGGCAGAGCTTTTCCCGCTTGCTCCCCTGACCTTCCTGTTTCGGGAAGCCGATGCTCTTTCTCACCGCGATTTTCTGGGTTCCTTTATGGCTTTAGGGGTCGAAAGAGACGTGATCGGGGATATCCTTGTGGGTCAGGGGCGCTGTGTGGCATTTATTCGCAGGGAAATGGAGGCTTATTTCCTTCAAAATTTGAAAAAAATCGGACGTGTTGGCGTCCGGGTGCTTTCCGGAGTGGAAGGCGAGCTTCCCGGTCGGAAGGAATTTGAAACGCTTTCTGGCGTAGTGGCGTCACAAAGATTGGATTGCCTGGTTGCTTTTGTGTGCCGCGTCAGCAGAGAAAAAGCCGCTGGACTGATCACAGCCGGAATGGTGGCCCGTAACCATAAAGAAGCACTTTCCGTTTCTGAGCAGTTGAAGGAAGGGGACTCACTGTCGGTTCGGAAGCACGGAAGGTTTATCATAGATCGTTTGGGCCCTTTGACCGGTAAGGGGCGGCTGTCCGTACAGTGCAGGAAATATAAATAAGGGGGATTCTTCCAAATGTTGACCGTAAAAGAGATCAATGAGGTAAGTTTCGGAAAGGCAGGCTTTTCAGGCTATAAGCCGGAGGACGTGGACAACTTTATCGACGAGGTCGCCGCTTCCTTTCAGCAGCTGGAGGCAGAGCGGAATAACGCCTTAAAGCACGCGCAGGAGCTTACTGTACAAAATTCTGAGCTTTCCGCGAAAAATGCCGAGATCCAGGAAAAGCTGGCTATTCTTGCCAAAAAGGTGGAATCTTACCGAGAAGATGAAGATGGGATCAAGGATGTGCTGCTCAGCGCGCAAAGACTGGCAAAGGATTCTGTACAGGAGGCAAAGGATAAGGCCGCCGTTATTTTGCAGGACGCTCAGGATACCGCCAGAAAAATTACGGAAGACGCAAAGTCTGAGGCGGAGAAGGCCACCAGGCAGTACATGCTCCAGACAGAGGAGAAGAAGGAAGAGCTGGAAGAAATGAAACGACAGGTTTCCGCCTTCCGTGCTTCTCTGTTGGAAATGTATAAAAAGCATCTGGAATGTATCAATCACATTCCGAATTTCCGGCAAAAGGAAAAAGCAGAAGAGGAAGAAGTATCCGCTGTTTCGGAGGAATACAGAGAACCTGTAAAGGAAGAACCGGTTCAGGCGCTGACTCCTGTGGCAGAGCAGGCGGCCCCGCAGCCTGAAAAGGTGGTTCAGATCCCGAAAGAGGCCCCTCGTCCGCAGCAGGAGCCCGTTCGGCAGCCAGCGCCTGCGGAACAGGAGGCTTCCGTAAAGCAGCCCCCGCAGCGAAAGCCCCAGCCTGCGCCGGTAAACCGTAAAGAGGAGACCAGCCGCCCTACTCTTCATGACCGGGTAGATTATACGGTAGATCAGCGGTTTACTCCCGAGGAAGAGGAAGAGTTTCTGGACGATGACCTTTCCGATGTGGGGATCGACCTGAAAACCTACAGCAATATCCCTGAAACGCTGAAGCATGAAAAGGAAAGCCATTTCAGCCATTTGGAATTCGGGGACGATGTAGACCTGGGGAAGAAAAAGCGTAAAAAGTGATTTTGCGGGCGCAAATTTTGCAGGATTTGCGCCCTTTTTCATAGGATACTTGTGCTAGAGTATTAGCGTATAAAACGAATCAAATAACAAAAAAGGGTGGCTGTTCTTTGGAAGAAAGAAAAAATATTTCTCATTTTTTACGTGCAGTAGCTCTGCTGATCGCCGCAGGCCTGCTGCTTGCGGTAGATATTGTCGCAAAACGCTGTGTTCTGCGGTATTTGAAGCCCATGAAGCCGATATCCTTGATCGATGGGCTTTTGGAGCTTTCCTATGTGGAAAATACAGGTGCGGCATTTGGCCTGTTTAAGAACATGATGTGGCTGGTCATTCTGATCACTGTAATTGCCGTAGCGGTGATTTTGGTGCTGCTGTTTCGCTATCAGAAGCACACCTTTTTCAGCTATGCTTCCTGCGCGCTTTTGATAGCGGGCGGGATAGGAAACCTGCTGGATCGGATCCTTTACGGCTTTGTGGTAGATTATATCCACGTGCTTTTCTTTGACTATATTTTTAATTTTGCCGATTGCTGCGTTACGGTAGGCGCGGTGTTGTTTGTCATTCATGTGCTTTTGATCTCCCTGCGGGAGAAGAAAATGCAGGAGGAAGCAAAAGTTTCTTCGGAGCATGCGGAATGAGCGGGGAAGTGCTTTGCCTTACGGTAGAAAACGCGGGCCTTCGGCTTGATAAGTGGCTGGCAGAGCAGCTGGAGGGAATGACGCGTTCTTCTATTCAAAATTTAATTCAGGCAGGCTGTGTGACCTGCGGAGGAAAGCCGCTTACCAAAAGCGCAAAGCTGTCCTCCGGCGATGAGGTTATCGTAACGCTTCCCGAGCCGACACAGCCCGATGTAAAACCGGAACAGATCCCCCTTGAGATCGTCTATGAGGACGAAGACCTGCTGGTGGTCAATAAGCCGAAGGGCATGGTAGTTCACCCCGCCCCGGGTAATCAGGAAGGAACGCTGGTAAATGCGCTGCTGTTTCACTGCGGCGATTCTCTTTCCGGCATTAACGGTGTGGCACGGCCCGGCATCGTTCACCGTATCGATAAGGACACCAGCGGCCTTTTGATCGTGGCAAAAAATGATTTTTCCCATGTGGGCCTGGCCCGGCAGATCCAGGCCCATTCCTTTACCAGGGAGTACAGCGCTGTCGTATACGGCGCTGTAAAGCAGGAGCGGGGCACAGTAGACCTTCCTATTGGCCGCCACCCCGTGGAACGAAAAAAGATGGCGGTTTTGCCAAGCTCCCCATCGGCTCGGAACGCGGTAACGCATTTTGAAGTGACGGATCGGTATGAAGGCTTTACACAGCTTCGGCTCCGTCTGGAAACAGGGCGTACCCATCAGATACGGGTGCATATGGCCGCTTTGGGGCACCCTGTGGCTGGGGATCCGGTGTATGGGCCTAAAAAGGTGATCGCCTCTCTGCACGGGCAGTGCCTGCATGCGGGCCGTATTGGTTTTGTGCACCCGCGCAGCGAAGAATATCTGGAATTTGAAGCGCCGCTGCCCGCCTATTTTACAGAGTTTTTGCAAAAGCTTCGCAGGATATAGAAGCAGATCCAGCACGGAGAAAAGGGGAGACTGCTCATGCCGGAGAAAAAAGAGAAAAAACCGGAAAAGCAGACCGCCTATATCGGCCTGACGATTCTTTTTTTCCTTTTCATTGCGGTCGTCATGGTCTTGGTAAAATTTCGCCTGGTTCAACCGGTGAATCTCTATGTCGTCTCTGAGCCGTCGGACTCTTTGCAGACGGCATCAGAACCTGCTTCTTCCTCAGCGGAAGAAGTGATGGCCGGTGCTGTGAAAGATATCCTTCGGGAAGCGCTGGATATCCGGGAAGAATCCCATGCCTCGAATTTACAGGAGCCGGAAAGCCAAGGGGCTTCTGCGGAAAAGAAGATCAATATCAATACGGCGAGCCAGTCAGAGCTGGAAACGCTGCCTGGCATCGGCCCAAAATTGGCGGAACGTATCGTTCAGTACCGGGAGGAGCAGGGCGCCTTTTCCGAAATTGAAGATATTATGGCGGTAAAAGGGATCGGAGAAAAGAAATTTAAAAAGCTGCGAGAGTATATTGTCATATCGTGAAGAGCTGGGCTTCTAACTGTGAGTGGTTGATGGAAGAGGCGGAAAACAATTAGGAATGAGCAATTAGGAAAGGCAAAGTTCGCTAAATTGGAATTTAGCTGACTAACGAATAGCACTACCCCTTGCCTCCCCTGAATAGGGGAAGAAGGTTGCTTTGCAACCTTCTGGGACCACCGTTAGGTGGGGGAGAGGTTCCAGCTCGCTACAAACCAGCACAAAACCTGCATTTCCCAACTCTCTGCCCAGAACCCCTCAGTCACGGCTTTGCCGTGACAGCTTTCTACGCTGTCGCTTCGGTCG
>CAJUTL010000007.1:51813-99670 GCA_910589395.1 uncultured Oscillospiraceae bacterium | reverse complement strand
CCGGGGCACAGCAACCGAGCCGACAGGCGAGAACGGTGGAAGGGATAGTCACACGCAGAAAGTGCCATAGAATCGCTAGTTAGAATTCCCTCAGTCACGGCACAGCCGTGACTGCTTTCTCCGCTTCGCTCTGGTCGGTGCTGGTCTCCACCGGAGACCAGCACCCCTTACTCGCGCAAGTGGAGCCTAAGGACGTTAAACTATAATTTAGCGATTATCCTTGTCATTCTGAACGAAGTGAAGAATCTCGTCCTTTGCCCTTCTGCTCAGGGAATGAAGGGCGAGATTCTTCATCGCTATACTCCTCAGAATGACAAAAGAGAGAACTTGCCATTCTCTAACAATTAATTCGTTAAATTATAATTTATCCCAACTAACGAACAGAAGAGCCTTCCTTGCCCCCCTGAATAAGAAAAGCAACCAGTTGGACCACTGATAGGGTGAGCACGCCCCACTGGCACATCTTCTTAGCGGCCTTTCGAATCTTGTCAAGCATAAAAATTCCCCGGCGAAGCCGGGGGTATTTCATATGCGGGCGAAGCCCTATGTTACCAGCCACGTGTCACATCGCGTTGGTACGTTCTGTCACTTGCATAGGTGCTCTCCTCTAAAAACATATTTTTTCTTCCTTCTTCTACTTCTGAGCTTTCCTATCCTTTGCCCCTGTTTTGATGCTCTTCTTTATCCCTTCTTTTGGTTACTTTTCTATTTTGCTTGTTTCATTTTCTTATTTGCTTTCCTTCTTTCCTATCCTCTCTCTTTTTCCTTTACCGTTTTTCTACTGTCCGCCCCTTTTCCCTTGCCCTCATTTCCTCCATGCCTTTTGGGGCGTTTTCCTTTCTACATCATCGGCAGAAGCTTTTTTTATGTGTCACTACTACAAAACAGATATTTCAGCGCAGACCGCACGTTAAAAGCATAGAAAACACCTGCGGTTTGTGACTTGCTCGCCGCCCAGACCGGCAATCAGAGTCACATTGCCGTAAATCTTCTTTGCTCTGAAAAATTTGGATTCCATTTTTACATTCCTCTTCAACTCTTTGATATGTCTTTTATGATTTTATCAAAAACGGATTCCCGATTCGTTGACGTATCGTAGATTGTAAAGCCATACTTTACCAGGTAATCTGTCATAACCCTGTTAAATGGAATAGCGTCTTGGGTAACATAATCTCTCAATTCGTCCTCACTCAAATTGTACGTCCAATCGTCTTCTGTGTCGTACTTTTTGAAGTCATTTACATACTTATCAACCGTCTTTTGGCCCTGTACTAATCCGATCAAAATAAAGCGGTCATTCAATTCAATCATCCCATATTCTTTCAGGATAGAGGTAATTTTTTCAAAATCAAAGTACCCGCCTTCCAGCACAAAAGCATTGTCTTTTACATTGTGTGCACGGAGATTTAACTCTCCCGCAAATCCTGTATCAGACGAAAACAGGCCCAGGAAGTGGCCGATAAACGGAGCTATGTTTTCTGTTGTTTTATCCCTGTTCCAGTTCAGACGAATGTCCAACTGTGGGTATGCCGCATGAAATATAGCGACAAGTTTATCCAGGCTGATGACAAAGTAGCCCAAGTCTTCGTGGAGCCTTTTTGCCAAAGTGGTTTTCCCGGCCCTTGAGGGGCCGACGATAATAATGCTTTTCATGAGCAAACACCTCATATCGGATATATTGTAAAGCGGGAAAGTTCAATACGAACTTTCCCGCTTTTTGGCGCGCTTGACTGGATTCGAACCAGCGGCCCTTAGAGTCGGAGTCTAATACTCTATCCAACTGAGCTACAAGCGCAAACATATATAGATAATCCGCGAAGCACGGCTTATCCTTCCAAATATGAAAATTACTGTCTTTTTAGTTTATCTCACTCGTATGGCGAAATATGTCGAATTCTGGAAAAGCGGAAATTTTTCCCGCCGCTAAAAGCCAGTTTACTTCTTCTCTTTTCCTTTTTCCTTCCGGGCAGCCTGGCGCTCCCGCTCCACATGGGCCTCCAGCTTTTCCAAAACGTCCTCGGGCTCAATGCCGTTTACCCGGAGGAACAAAACCAAAGAACGCTCCATGGGCAAAAGCTCTCCCACCTTCTGCGGATTTCTGGAAGCGGTGCGGGAAGTACGGCGGCGCCTTCCGGCGGAATCATACAGCGCTTCCTTTACCGAAATATCCTTCTCATAAAACATGGAGACAGGCACGCTGTAATACTGAGCCAGCTTTCCCAAAACAGCGGGATCCGGCCTGGTGGTGCCTATTTCATAGTACGAATAGGTGGAACGGCTGACATTCAGCGCCCGCGCGATATCCTCCTGCTTAAAGCCAAAGGACAGCCGCAGCTCCCGCAGCCTGTTCCCCAAAAAATGTTCTTCTTCAAAAGATAAAAATTCCATACTTCAAGCTTCCTCCCTGCAAAAATCAAAAGGCCACGTCTGATTTGACGCTCCTTCTTGACCAGTATTCCCGAAAGCGGTATGCTTTAGTATAAAGCACTTTCGACAAAATTTCCATAGATTTGACACAAATCGTCAATTTGTGTGAATAAAAATCTAAAACATGAGAATCGTTCTCGATATTATGAAAAAATTTTTCTATACTGTCTCATTTCATGCAAAACAGCCATGTTCTGAGACTTAAGCAGAGAGAAAAGAATACGAAATAAAGAAAACTTTTTCAAATGCGGTATGCGGCGCGGTCCGTGTTGGCCTCTACCGCCTCAATGCAAAAAAGCATCGGAGTAAGAAAACCCGCACCATGTTAAAAGGCCTGCCGGATGGCATAAACGCGCCTGTATTACACCGCCGACAGGGGGTGCCGCTTATCCGCGCGCTCTTTGTAGCCCTCTTGAGTATGCCAAAATCAGGCTGAAACCGTAACCGCCTCTGCTCTTTGCCAACATTATACTACACTTTTGCCATATCGCCAATACCGCAAAATCCATAAATTTTCACAGGGACATTTTCCATAAAGGACACTTAGGATTCTTCTGATTTGCCATTGACTTTTTTTCTTCCAGCCGCTATAATAGATAAAGATATTTTTGCGGGCGTAGTTCAATGGCAGAACATCAGCTTCCCAAGCTGAATACGAGGGTTCGATTCCCTTCGCCCGCTCCAAAATTTTTGTAAGCTTGATAGGAGTCGAACCCGGGAGGGTATGGCCGTGCAGAAAACATTCCGGCGGAATGTTTTTAGGCCATAGCGACGAGCCCGGCACCTCAAGCCGTCGGCTTGAGGTGGGCGAGTTAGCGGCGGTGCAAACCGCCGGTCGATTCCCTTCGCCCGCTCCACACGAAAAGCCGCATTGTAGAGCCATTTTCGGCACTCAATGCGGCTTTTCTTTTTTCTAAATTCGCACTAAAGCAGCCCAAAACAGGCGGTTTTTTTGAGATAGACAAGTCAACAGACAAGTCAAATATGAATCAAGCCCTCCGGTTTCTCCCATCAATGCCACGGCGCTTTCTTCAAAGAGCTTTCTTTATACATACTCAGGTGTAACGTGTCCTTCTGAGCGAGAGATAATGGCAAAGCGTTGATGTACTCCCACACCTTATCGCGCTTTTTCTTCCCGGAATACTCACTGGTATCCCGCAGGAACTTGCAATATGTGTAGGTATCTACACCGCTTTTTCTTGCCGCCATGTATTTGGCATATGCGCTGTCACTCATTTTTGCTTTCAGTGCGCTTTCCTTCTCCCTTTCCGGGTACGGCGTTTCGGCAATAGCCATGTACTTTTCCACGGCCTTAGGATCTTCTGAGGGAGTTTCTTCTTCCAGATCATCTAGGGCTTTTGTTATACCGGGAAGGTAATCCACTTTCACTCCGGAATCTAAAAATTTAACATACTTGTCCACAGCTCCGGATCCCTGGGCTTTCAGCAAAAGGTAATCCGTCATATCCATTCCGCTTTCCAGCAGCTTCAGCATTTTGGCGTACTGAGAATCTTCCCCTGATTCCGTTTTCAGCTCCGTGCCGATCTCGTTTCCAACCATGGATTTCTTCACTTCGTCCGGATAACCCGCTTCCGCCAGCATAAGATATTTTTCTTCTGCTTTCATGCCGGAGCTTTCCGCCGTCCACGCGGCCCATTGATCGGCTGTTCCGCCAGCTTCAATGATCCGCTCCGCATTTTGGTACTGCTTATCAAGTGCGAAATCATCGTACAATACGGATTTTGCTTTTGCGTCAGCATAGCTGTAGAGCTTCTTCAGCATCTTAGCCTGTACTTCCGGCTCCGCTTTCTGAAAGCTCCCCGAACCTACAAGGGAATCCAGGCAGTCCTGCACGATACCGCCCCATACTCTGTCATAGGTCTGCTTCTGGTATGCGGTCAGCGTTTTTTCTTCTTCACCCACCGTCACCTTGGAAGGGGTATCTGCCGGTATGGCATCAGTAAGCTGTGCGTGGTATAGTTCGGAGAGCTTTTCCGCTGTGCCCTCATCGATCTGCACATTACGCACCCCGAAGAGATATTCCGTTCTCGCTTCCAGCGCTCCGCCGGATAAACCCTTCAAATCGCTTTTGGTTGGAGTATCGAAAACGCTTTCCACCTGGGCTCTGATTTCTTCCGGCAGGGAACCCATCAAGTACTTTTCTATGTTCTCCATGGGGAACCCGCCCAGATACATAGACGCCTTTTCCAAGATCTCCTTCACGGCTCCCAAGTAGTCTCCGGCATTCCTCCGCACATACTCGGCCCAGTCCCCGCCGTTCGAGATTACATCAAAGCTGTCCTCCACGAATTTTTCGATCGTTGCCGATGCACCGCTTACGGAATCGATCATATCATCCAGCTGCTCTCCGCCCGGGATTTCTATCCCGTACCATTTGCCGCCTGTAATTTTGCTTTCGATCGCATCGGCGATTTCCCCGCCGAAGGTCACCATGCCCGCCGCATCGCCAAAGGAATCCCAGAGTACGCGTTCCATGATGGATTCAAAGGCCAGATTTCCTTCCTCGTCCCGGTATTTCTTCCCTCTGTTTTTCCACAACTGGTTCAAAAATTCAACAGCCTCCAGCATAAGGATACTGCCAATGGTTGCCGTTATGGCCGCCGCCGCTTTCCAAGAAGCTTTTCTCACCTTCTCTTCTGCCCTTTGCTTTGCCCTTTCATTGCCTGGAATTTTATCTTTTCCGTACTTTCGCTTCACAGCTTTCAACTCTCCCAGGCTTCTTCTCAAAGTGTTATACTGCTGTAACGGCACAGTCTTGAACATGGTAAACGCTCTGGTGACCCCTTTGCTTCCTTTCATAATATTCGCCCTGTGCATTTCATCGTACATGGGCTGAGTCAGGCTGACCGCGTTTTCCCACTCCTCGGCTACCTTCTTGTAGAATGGGCTTTCTCCGGCGGCGATCTGTTCCGGCGTTCCCGTTTCCAGCTCCGGGTACTCATTTCTAACTTTCTTTTCCGCCCAAGTCCATGCCCTTTTCACCGTAAAGGCGTCCATGGCGGTGATAGCTCCGCCGCCAAACATAAATTGATACGCCTTGTTCGTGGAAAGCTTGCCCGGATGGTTCTTCAAGAGCGCCGTCTCCGGCGTGGCATACCCCAGCTTCCGATAGGCCAGCTCAGAAGTGTATGTGTTTATCAGGTTTTCGTCCACGCGCCCCAGGGAAAGGTTCTTCCAGCCCAGGGCAGAAGCAAACTGCGGAAAGGAAGCTGCCTGCTTAAACACAATTCCGGGGTTAAACCCGAATACGGCAGACACATATTTACTCAATACTTTATCGGTAAAACGGTCTACAACACCTTTTTCCGACACTTTCCCGCCGCTTTGCAGTGAATTGATAAGATCTGTAATATATTGCTTTCCTACATCTCCGAACCTATGAGTTATCACATCGGCCATACTGTTACTTTGCTCTCTCCAATTCAGCAGCGTATTCCAGTTGCGGGCAGGAATTGCCATACCCACAAATCTGGCTGTCTGCTTAACATGGCGTTCAAAAGCGTCAAATGCACCCAAATTGTAGCTGGGATTCTTGGAATACTGCCGTGCCTTCAGATTTCCAACGCCTTCTGCCGTAGCGTCGAAAATGCCGATCTCGCTTTTTGTATAGTTCTGATTTGTGTAGATCGGTGCGTAATTTCCGCTGCCAATAGCCTTGTCATACCCGTACAGAGGATTAGAAACACGGTTGATTTCCTCAGCGGCAAAGGTATTATAATACTCTCCCAAAACCTTCGCCAGCTCTTCCTCCTCCGGCGTCAGGTCCGCCACCAGCTTCTTGACTGTTTCAGGAGCCAGTTTTACTGTAGTTCCCTGAGCATAGGCTTCTGTCCGCTTTCCCTTAGAGTAAAGCTTCTTATCGGCAAATGTTCTACCGCCGGCCATATGACGCAGATTGTCATAGTTCTTACTTTCCAGGTACATGTGCACCTTCTGTGCAGGAGTCATATACACCTTCACAGTATCTCCGAAGATCGGTTTGTCTCCCATGTTCAGCTGCATGAGCTCCGGCACTTCGATCTCATACCAGATCGCATCTTTTCCCTGGCCGTCCGATTTTTCGATCCAGTCCTTATGCTCCTGGATGAATCCGTCTAACATGCGCTTGGCTCGGACTTCATAATCCCGCATATCACGTTCGCCTTTTTCAAGCTGCTTCGCCATGGAGAAAAAGGTTCCGTCCGGGTCCCAGCCGCCCATCATTTCCAACACGTTCATAGGCGTCATTTCTTCATAGTTAAAAAGCTTTCCAAGGGCTCCGGCCACACCGGTGCGGAATCCCTTCCCGGCTGCTTCTATTTCTTCCTTCGAGCCTCTGTACACCTCGTCAAAAAGTCGATGTCTGTCATCGTCTATCACATTCCTCCTGTTATAAAATTCCGTACGCAGGCCCACGGCGGCGCGATAAAGGTCTTGAAGCGCTCCCACGTCCATTTCTCCGATCTTCTCTTTATCCAGACGGTCAACGATCTTTTGCAGCTCCGGAGATGGCAGGAAATTGGGATCGTTCTTCTGCGCCGCCTGATACATCTCCTTCAGGTCCTTCCACGTGGCGTTATACTTGTCGCTCCAGTTCATTTCATTCGCCGCGCCAACCGCCAAAATATCGATATCTCCCAGCACGTCCTGGAACGCCTGCTTCAAATCTGCCGGCGCTTTCATCTGGTTTTTGCTGATCCACTGCAACTGTTTTAAGGTCTTCTGCTGCAATTCCCTCAGTTCCCGGTTGTTCCGCTGCCGTTCCATGCTTTCTTTCCGCCTGGCGCGTTCCTGGGCCAGCTTTACTCCGGTGCGGTCTCTGAGATGCACTTCCAGACTTGCTTTTTCCGCATAGGTACGAAGCGCCCAATCCATTTGCCGTTCCAGATTGTCTAAAACCTCGTCCTCCGATACATACCCTTCCTCTGCCAGGGAAGAGGCGTATTCCGCAAGGCTCATCTTTTGTGCCTTGCCTTCCTCGGCCACCTGAACGATCCGTTCCAACATAGCGCGGCTATCGGTTTCCCGATCGTCAAAGAGCCCGGGTAGCACCTCCGCCAGTTCCTGGTTCCATACGTCCGGGCCAGCATCGTTAGGGTCGTTCGTTAGATAGATCTGAGAGTTGAAAGCCTGTCTTGCAAATCTGCCCCAGTCGTCTCCAAATTCCGCCCGAACGGAATCGTTCACATAGATTTTCCTGCCCCTTACAGCTTCCCTCGCCTCCTGGAAGTAACTGTCTGCGGGTACTTCCATGACTCCCTCTTCATACATTCTGTCAAAGAAGGCGTCCCTGTCCTCCTGGGTCAGTTGTCCGTTTTCCCGGAGCCGGTCGGCATAGCTGTCTATCATGTTTCCCAGCTCCGCTTTCCTGCCCTCCGGGATAGAGAACAGGCTCAGAAGATTCCGCTTCAGGTCGCGCTTTGCAAGAATGGGCTTGCTTTCTTGAATAGGCTTCTTCTCCACTTTCTGCGGCGAAGCCCCTTCTCCGTTTCTCGCCCGCATTTCCTTCCGAGCTTCCCGAAGCTGCTGCTGTAATGCGGCAACCTCAGTTTCCAGCTGTTCATCTGTTTTCTGATCTGCCAGCTGATTAGCGCCGCCTTCTCGCTCCGCAAGCTTAGCTTCGCCCTCCCCACCGGCGGCAAACCTCCAGGCCTTCTGCTCCAGCTTCAAGGCTTCTCTGGCTTCCTTGTCCCAGCTTCCGTTCCGGCTGTAAACCTCCCGGTGTTCCCGCAGATATTTCTCCACGCTCATATTCTGCCCATGGGCCTTGTCTACGATCTTCTGCGCCTGAGTTTCTGTATAGGTGCGAAGATTGATGGGCTGACTGTATCTGTGATCCTCCCGGTCGTCAGCGCGGCTTCGGATATCCTGCATCATTCCCTGCTTGTCTTCCGATTCATCAGACACAGAAAACCGTATATCCGGGTTCGCTTTGTCAAATGTTCCTGTATTGTCCGTGGCGCTTTTGATCTGTTCCGGTTCCAGAGCAACGTAGCTTACTCCGCCGAATTCCTGATCTTGGACTATTAACCCATCATAGCCTCTCGCCTGAAGATTCTCCACGAACTCCTGCGCCGCTTCTCTCGCTGGAGCATAATCACTGTAGTCAAACGCATCTTGGGTTTCTCCATAATTATCCGCAAATCCTCCGATCATATCTGCCAGTTCGTAAAGACTTGTCTCATAGGGATTTTTGATGTCAAGGAACACCTCCATGGTTCGTTTGGCCCCGGTTCTTCCTGATACATCGTGATCTGAAAACCAGTCTCCTACAAGCGCCGTTGCTCCAAGATCCCACTGCATGGCGTTATTCAGCGTGTTTTTCCCTCGTAAGCTCTTATCAAACATGGAAAACTGGCTATTCGTTGCGTGATACACCACCAACGGTTTTCCGTTCTCGTCCACCACCGCGCTTGCAGGCTTGGGCTGAAATGCCGGATCTTTCTTCTTGACAAGCTGGAACAGGTCTGCTATTGTATTTATGGTAGATACCTCGCCATCGGACAGGTCGCTTTGCGGCTGGATTCCGTAGCGGGTATCTACCTTTTCTATGTTTTTTAATTCGTAAGCTCTCTTGAAAGAATCGCTTCCGCTTCTTGTAGCAGCCTCTTCAACAAACAGTTTCAGAAGGTTTACAGATCGATCTTCTCCCTCAGCCAAGGCATAGAAGGAATGCATAAATGCTGTGGTGTTCAATTTTGACTTGCTGCTAAGACTAGATGCATGGGTATCCAGAAGAATAGCGTTTTTTACAATATCATCGATATTCCTGAGAAAATCTATACTGCCGTTTTTTCTGCCGTGCGTCCATGTCTCTGCCCGTATAGTATCGCCCCAGGAAATTTTTACACCTGTGTCTTTATTTTCTGTCGCACCAGCACTGAATTGTTTCATATTTTTAACTCGTGCGATATTAACAGGCGTTTCATCGTTCACCCGCCAATCCCCAAACCATGCCCGGAAGAAGGGGGACTTCACGCCCATTTCCGAATAAAATTTTCTTGCAAACGGCTCGCTCGCTGTTATCTCTTCACTTGTAAAGCTGTTTATGCTCTTCCTACCAATGCTCTGCAAGGATCTGGCGCTGTCGGCAAAAGAAATATCTTTGATGTCTTCCTCGTTTTCCTCGTCCACTGCAAATCTTTCCCGGTTCCACAGCTCGTCCTCCTCGGCAAGCTGTTTTTCATTCAATTCCTCAGGCGGCCCGCGCACCTCCGGGATATTTTCTGTCAGCCGTGGGTTTCCGTTCTGCTGTGCGGTCGTCGGCAGCTTCGCCCGAAGCACATTCCCTTCCAGCACCTCATCGGCGATCGACCCGTACAGGCTGGCCTTTGCCCCGAATTTATCAGCGCCGGAATAGGCGTCCGCCATGATCTCCTCACTGACATAAGCGGCAATCTCGGCTTCCTCCATTCCCGCAAATCCGTTTGTGATGGCGGAATACCTCTGGCGGTATGTATTGAATATGGCCGTCCAGGCCTTTTCTCCAAACCGTTCCCTGACCTGCCGCTCAAAGGCGGCCGCATCCTTTGGCGCCGCCATCTGATGGGCCACTTCGTGTTCCAGGTTTTCACTGAAGCTGGTGGTCACTGTGTCGCAGCGCACAAAGATTTCTCCGGAAACCTCGTTGATCGTTCCCACCACCGACCCGCTTCGCCCGTCCTGCTCCAGCAGTATTTCTCCAACAACAGGCGTTACTTTCCTGATCCCCTTGCTGTAGGCCCATTCCACGCCTCTTTGAATTTCTTCGTCCCATTCGCTTTCCGGCAGCGCGAGACATGTTTCGGCAGAGGAACCAAAGGGTACGCCCAGCTCTTCCGGGCTTACCGGGTCATAAGCCCTTACCGCTTCTCGCCGCTGCTGGGAGACGATTCTGTTTTCTTTTGTTCTACCGGCGTTCCGTACCGCTTCAGGTACTCGCTCATGTCTTCTTGTTTCACGCTCATAACTTCTCCATCCGGGGTCTCCATCAGGAAGTGCCACTTGTCCGCTGTCTGCTGTGCCTCCCTGGGCAATTCCCGCCCCTGTTCCATTCTTTTCCGCCAGTTCGCTTCCATATCCGCTTCCTCCGTTTCTCTGTAATATGTTGTTGTTTTGCGCCCGCTGCAAAGCCTCCATCGGGGTCATGTGCAAAGACGCCTCGCCAAAAACTCCGGGATTGACACTTTGAATTTGCTTGGGTATACTATTATCGAAAGCAGAAGCTTCATTCGCATGAGCGGTTTTGGACGTATGGCCGGAGGCTCGTACACCCGGCACTTGCTGGGAGCTTTCTGCTGTCGCGGAGACATTGCGGTACCCTCTTGTGAGATCATTGGCGGAAGACGCTTGAACGGTCTGGGGGGAGGCAATGCCTCCTTTTTTATACTGTTTTTCATACGTTTCCGTCTCCAGGCCCCACATATTCTTAAAATGAATAGAATGTCTATTGCCCGATACCATTTCCACGATCACGCTGTACCCGTTGATTTTCTTTCCCAGTGTGATCGTTTTGTCTCCCGAATCATATTCCTTTACGTTCAGAACATCATCATAGGTATCGATATAATCTGGAATACTGAGAAAGTTTTCTAAACTCAGCGGAATGTTGCCTGCTTTTTTCGCTTCGCTATGCTCGCTGAATGCATGCTTCAAATCATACGGTGTCAGTTCCAGATACCAATCCTTGATATCCAGCTTTCCGCCAGAGGCAGAATATACATCATTTGCCAGAGACACGCCGACTTTTCCATACGCCTTTGTGGTTCCCAAGGCTTCTCCGCTGATAGCGTCCTGAATAAATTCTCTGGTTGCCCAGGGACTTGTCAGAATTACATTTTCCCCAGAACGAACAACTGCTTGCTTTGCGTCCCTGACACTTTTCTTTTTTCCGGTTTTTAAGTAATCGTTTAAATCCTCCCTGGAAAGTCTCGTGTTTTCTCCCTGTCCCGGCACAGACGGCGTGATGTTCCCGCCCGCATCCTGCGTGTTGACGGTCTGGAGGGAAACAGCGCCTCCTTTTTTATAAGCATTTGCATCAGGAGATCCCGTTGCTGTTTCTGCCGTAGGCAGCGCCCCGGTTCTCACGGGTACAACCCCCTCAGCCAGTCCGCTTCCTGCGGGCTCGGTGATCCCCTGGGTAATGGCAGTCTGAAGCTGATTTTGCAGGGCTGTCACCTCAGAACTTGAAGTGATCCCCCCACCTGCGAAGGGTAAACCGGTAAAGGCTCCCCCCACGGCGCTTCCTCCCACAGCGGTTCCCCCTGCCGCGGGCTGATACGGCTGTATTCCGGACACATAGCTTTCCATGCCGGTGCAAATATAATCCAGGGCCGCGTTCAGCTGATTCACAGTTTCCTGCTGTCCTGCTATGTAGGTGCTGTTTAAGGCCCCCTGCAGTTGCCTTGTCTGGTCTATGATGTCCCCGGCCATTGCCGCGCGCTCCGCCGGGCTCATGGTTTGCCACTTCTGGGCCATTTGCTCATATTTCTGGCCGATAGCGCCCACAGAGTTTTCCAGCCTCGCCTTGTCTGCCTGCGTGGTCTGGCTCGTTGAAATTGCCCCACGAATCACAGAGAACAGAAAGGCGGTAACAAAATCCGTTGCCATCTGTTCTTTCGTGGGTTTTTCCTCCCGCAGCGCGTACCCGGTGCCGATGTTTGCGCTTGCCGCCGCAAAGCCGCTGCTTGTCTGCCGGACAAACTCCATGAAGGGAGTCATTAGCCCCGATTTGGTCAGCGCGGTGCTGATCCCGGTATTCACAAGCCCTTCCGCCAAACCTCCGGCAAGCCCCTGCGCTCCGGATATCGCCACAGATTTTCCATACTCTTCCGGACTCATGTTCCCGGTAGATACCGCGCCCGCGTTTCTCACGGCGTCCGCCGCCATAAAGGTAGCCGCGCTGTTTACTGCTCTCCCGGTAAAGGTTGTTGCGGCTTTTCCTGCTCCAAGCGCCTTCCCTGCCGTGCCTATCCCGGAGCTGAGCGTTGAAAGCATCATAAGGTTCCCGCCCACCTCACCGGCCGTTGCCATAACCGGGTGCTGCTCCCTGGCGCCTGCCAAATCCTGTTCAAACTTTACGTGCTCTTCGCTCAATTTCTTTTTCATCTCATCGTCGTTCAAGAGAAACGCCGCGCCGGAGCCCAGCGTTTCCGCGATAGATACGGTTCCTGCTCCCTTCATGGTTCCATAAAGCAGCGCCTGAATCCCGGTGTAGTCCTTATCTGTTACCGTATCAATGTACTCATATGCCGCTTCCGGGCCATCGTTCCTATACAGCCAGTTAAAACGCCCCACCACATCTTTCGGCAGATCCTTATAGTGGGAATGGGTATCCGTTCCGTTCTTGGCAACTGCATCGTTAGTATCCACCACCTGCCGGGCAATGGGGTTTCCATTGATGTAGTCGTAGAGGATATCATCAAAACCGGTAACATCATAAGTAACGTTCGCACCGCCCAAAGCATTGATCCCATAGATTTTATTTACTTGCGGCTCTTCCAGCGGCTACGGCATCAAAAATGTGATGGAAAGGATCAAGCTGTATTACGGCGGAGAATACGGCCTGACCTATCAAAGCAAGCGAGGAGAAGGGACTACGGTTCGGCTTTGCGTTCCATATCTGAATATCAGATCCGATCTGTAATTTTCTTTTCCGAATAAAGCAAAAAACAGGAGGCATATTTCCATGTCTCCTGTTTCTTGTTTCATTCAGTCAAAAGGTCAGCCGCTTGAGGTCCCGGCCTAGGCAGGCGTTATTCCGCCTCGACCCGCTCTAAAATCAGGGGCTCTTCCTTGGGCCGCGCGGGGCCCAACCGCAGCGCGGAAAGCAGGCGTTCCTCGCCTCGGCGGCACTTTTCCTCGCTTTCACTGTACAGCAGGGCAAGGGGCTCCCCGGCTATGACGGGATCTCCCTTTGTTTTGAGAAGGGAGATCCCCGCGCCGAGGTCGATTTTGCTTTCCTTTGTTTCCCGGCCGGCCCCCAGTTCCATGGCGGCAAGCCCGCATTCCTCCGCGTTCAGTGCGGTGATCCAGCCCGTTTCGGGTGCACGCACCTCTTTCCTTACAGGAGAGAGTGAAAGCTTTTCCGGTTCCCGCAGGAAGGAACTGTCCCCGCCCTGAGCCTCCGCCGTTTCGCAGAGCTTCTCAAAGGCCGCGCCGGAGCTTACCGCCTGCTTCGCCTTTTCCCGGGCTTCCTCCGGGGATTCCGCCTGCCGGCCCAGATAGATCATGTTTGCCGCAAGCTCCAAGCATAAAGCGGAAATCCGCTTTTCTCCCGTTCCCCGCAGAACCTCACAGGCCTCCTGTACCTCCAGGGCGTTGCCGATCTTCCTGCCCAGCGGCAGATCCATATCCGTGATCAGGGCAAGGGTCTTCCGCCCCGCGCTCTGGCCAATACGCACCATTTCCTCCGCCAGAGCACGGGCATCTTTCCGACTTTTCAAAAACGCGCCGGAGCCCATTTTTACATCCAGCAAAATAGCATCCGCTCCGGCGGCCAGCTTTTTTGACATGATGCTGGAGGCGATCAGCGGCAGGCTTTCCACCGTGCCGGTCACGTCCCGCAGGGCGTAAAGCTTTTTATCCGCCGGGCAAAGATTTCCGGACTGGCCGATCAGAGCCATTCCGGTGCGGTTTACAACGGAGAAAAATTCCTCCCGGGGCAGCTCCGTGCGAAATCCGGGAATGCTTTCCAGCTTATCCACCGTGCCGCCGGTATGCCCCAGCCCCCGGCCGCTCATTTTGGCGATCTTCACCCCGCAGGCCGCGGCAATGGGCCCGCAGATCAGGGTGGTTTTATCTCCCACTCCCCCGGTGGAGTGCTTATCCACCTTCACCCCGTCGATGGCGGAAAGCTCCGCCATCTCTCCGGAATGGGCCATTTCCAAAGTGAGGCAGGCCGTTTCCCGGCGGGTCATGCCGCGAAAAAGAACCGCCATCAAAAAGGCGGAGGCCTGGTAATCGGGGATCTTCCCTTCGGAAAAGCCTCGGACAAAAAAGACAAGCTCCTGCTCCGTCAGTTCACCGCCCTCCCGTTTTTTGTGAATGATATCCACCATGCGCACAAAACCGCCTCCTTTTCCGGAGCTTGTTCCCACAAACAAGGGAAACAGGCTTCAACACTTTTCCCGCTCTCCCAGCTGCTCCGGCCCAAAGGAAACGGGCAGCAGCTCCGCCAGGGTATACCGCTTTTGGTTTGTTCCGTCTGTGAGAAGGATCTCAAAATCCGGCCCGCAGAACTCCCGCATGACCTGCCTGCACACGCCGCAGGGCGGGCAAAGCTCCCTGGGCGGCTCATGGGCCGGGCCGCCCGCTATGGCAATGGCGAGAAACTCCCGCTTTCCGTCTCCTACCGCCCGAAAAAAAGCGGTGCGCTCCGCGCAGCTTCCCGGCGAAAGGGAAGCGCACTCAATATTGCAGCCGGAATACACCGTACCGTCCGCGCACAGCAGCGCCGCCCCCACCGCAAAGCCGGAATAGGGGCAGTACGCCGTTTCCCTGGCCTCCGCCGCCCGCTGAAGAAGTGCTTGATACAGCCCCTCCATTCCGTCCTTTTTCACAGGTTCCATATTGACCGGCTCCTTTCGGGGTAATAGTTGTTCATCGTTAGCTGTTAGTTGTTAGAGGAGAGCCCCTCACTGTCATTCTGAGCCGTAGGCGAAGGATCTCGTCCTTCATTCTCTGTGTAGAAGGGCAAAGGGAAAGTTCTCTTTTTTGTCATTCTGGGGAACGCAGAAAGCGATAGCTTTCTTGGCGAAGAATCTCGCCCTTGATTCCAGGGCAAAAGAACAAAGGACGAGATTCTTCACCGAGAAAGCAAGGCTGCCTTGCTTTCTGTTCAGTAATGACAAAATAGAAAATGGGCGGGTAACCGCTAAATTCCAATTTATCAAACTCTGCCCACACCTTAAATCTTACATCACCCCGCCGCGAACTGGCTGTTGTAGAGTTCGGCGTAGAAGCCGCCCTGGGCCAGCAGTGCCTGATGGCTTCCCTGCTCGATGATATGGCCGTCCCGCATGACCAGGATCACATCGGCGTCCTGAATGGTGGAAAGGCGGTGGGCCACGATGAAGCTGGTGCGGCCCTGCATCATTTTGGCAAAGGCCTTTTGAATGCGGGCTTCGGTGCGGGTATCAATGGAGGAGGTGGCCTCGTCCAGAATCAGCATGGGCGGCAGGCAGAGCATCACCCGGGCAATGCACAAAAGCTGCTTTTGTCCCTGGCTGATGGCGCCGCCGTCCTCGCCGATGACGGTATCGTATCCCTGGGGCAGGCGCTTAATGAAGCTGTGGGCATGGGCGGCTTTGGCCGCCTCCACCACCTCCTCCAGGGTGGCCTCCGGCTTGCCGTAGGCGATATTTTCCCGGATCGTTCCCTGCTTGAGCCAGGTATCCTGCAACACCATGCCGTAGTTTTTCCGCAGGCTGTTCCGGGTGACCTCCCGGATATCCGTGCCCTCCACCCGGATCACGCCGGAATCCACATCATAAAACCGCATCAGAAGGTTGATGACGGTAGTTTTGCCGCAGCCGGTGGGACCCACCAGGGCTACCCGCTGGCCGGGCTTTACCTCTAAATTGAAATGCTCGATGAGCCGCTGACCCTTTTGATAGGCAAAGAACACGTCCTCGATGGAGACCCGGCCCTCCACATGCTCCAGCTGTACCGCATTCGGGCTGTCCGGAAGCTGAGGCTCCTCTTCTATGAGCTCGAACACTCTGCCCGCGCAGGCCAAGGCGTTTTGCAGCTCTGTCACCACACCGGAAATTTCATTAAAGGGCTTGGTGTATTGATTCGCATAGCTCAAAAAGCAGGAAAGCTGGCCTACGGTAAGGCCGCCGCCCACCACGGAAAGCGCCCCTACCAGGCCCACTCCCGTATACACCAGGGAATTGACAAACCGGGTGGAGGGGTTGGTAATGGAGGAAAAGAAAATAGCCCGCAGAGAGCATTTGCGCAGCCGCTCGTTGACCTCGTCAAACTGCTCCAGCGCCTTCTTTTCCCTGCCGAAGGCCTGCACCACCTTCTGCTCTCCCACCATTTCCTCTACAAAGCCTGTCTGTTCCCCCCGCACCTGGGATTGCAGCCGGAACATATCATAGGTGCGCTTGGCGATAAAGGCCGCCACAAACAGAGAAACGGGGGTGACCAGCACCACCACCAGAGAAATGCCCACATTCACGGAAAACATGAAAAACAGCGTGCCGAGAATGGTCAGCACCCCGGTAAACAGCTGAGTAAAACCCATGAGCAGCCCATCGGCAAACTGATCCACATCAGCCACCATGCGGCTGACTACCTCCCCCGCCGGGTGGGAATCCAGATAGCGCAGCGGCAGCTTTTGCAGCCTGCGGAAGGCGTCCTGCCGAATATCCCGTACCACACGGTAGGCCACATGGTTATTGCTTACGTTCATGGTCCACTGGCACAGGGCCGCCACACCGATGGCAATGCCGATTTTCACAAGGATCCGGAAGATCCCGGAAAAATCCACCTGCCCGGGACCGAGGATCAAGTCCACCGCGCTGCCGGTAAGGATCGGGATATAGAGAGACGCCGCCACGGAAGCCGCCGCCAGCAAAACGGACAGCGCCATAAAAAACCAATACCGGCGAAGATAGGAAAGCACCTTTTTCAGCGTGCCTTTTTTTGCTTTTTCCACCTGCCTGCTCATTGCTTCGACCACTCTTTCTCCGTAAGATCAAACCCTAGTCAGACGCTCACGATTTTTCTTTTTGGAATTGGGATTCATAGATCTCCCGGTAGACCTGACAGCTTTCCAGCAGCTCATCGTGGGTTCCCACGCCTACCGCTTCACCGTCGTCCAGCACAACGATCACATCGGCCTGCCGCACAGAGGCCGCCCTCTGGGAAACCAGCAGCACCGTGGGGCTGTTGGGCAGATCGGCAATGGCGGTGCGCAGCTTCAGATCAGTGGCGTAATCCAAAGCGCTGGCGCTGTCGTCCAGAATCAGAAAATCGGGCTTTCGCGCCAGGGCCCTGGCAATGGTGAGCCTCTGCCGCTGGCCGCCGGAGAAATTTCTTCCCCCCTGAGCCACCGGCTCGTCCAGGCCCTGTTTTTTCTGCTCTACAAAATCTTTCGCCTGAGCAGTCTCCAGCGCCTGCCAAAGCTCTTCCTCCGAGGCGTCCTCCTTGCCCCATAACAGGTTTTCCCGGATCGTACCGGAGAAAAGCACCGCCTTCTGAGGCACCACCCCCACCCGGCTTCTGAGAGCTTCCGGGTCCCATTCCCTTACATCTGTTCCGCTGACCAACACCCTGCCGGAGGTACAGTCGTAAAACCGGGGGATCAAATTCACCAGACTGGTTTTCCCGCTGCCTGTGCCGCCGATAATCCCCACTACCTGGCCGGGCTCTGCGGAAAAGCTGATATGGGAAAGGGACTCCGCCCCCGCGCCGCCGTAAGTAAGGCTCACATCTTCAAAGGCCAGGGCGCCGGGGCGTTTCCCCGTTTCTCCCTGCCGGGGAAGTTCCATTCCCACAGGCAGCTCCAGCACCGCCTCCACCCTGCCCGCGCAGGCCAGGGCCTTGGCAATGTTGATGATCAAATTGGCAAGCTTGATGAGCTCTACCAGGATCTGCGCCATGTAATTGACCAGGGCCACCACCTGGCCCTGGGTGACGGCCCCGGTATTTGCCCGCAGACCTCCCACCCAGATCACCGCCATGGTGGCCAGATTGATTAAAATATAGGTCAAAGGATTCATCAGTGCGGAAACCTTTCCCACAAAGGTCTGCATGCGGGTAAGGCTCTCGTTTTCCTCGTCAAACCGCCGAATCTCCGCCTCTTCCCTGCCGAAAGCGCGGATCACCCGAACGCCGGTCAGGTTTTCCCGGGCTACGCCCAGCACCCGGTCCAGCCCCGCCTGCACCCGCTTGTACCGGGGCATGGTCCAGAGCATGATCCAAAAGACCACCAGAAATAAAAGCGGGATCACTACCGCGAACACCAGGGCGGCCTTCCAGTCAATAGTAAAGGCCATAAGCATGGCGCCGAACACCACAAAGGGAGAGCGCAAAAGCAGGCGCAGGGTAAGGTTCACACCGTTCTGCACCTGGTTTATATCGCTTGTCATACGGGTGATCAGCGTAGAGGTACCCGCCCGGTCCAGCTGGGAATAGCTCAACTTCTGGATACGGGCAAACAGCGCTTGGCGCAGCCGGGAGGAAAAGCCCACCGCGGCCTTGGCGGCAAAATACTGGGCCACCAGGGTACAGCAAAGGCCGATCACGCCCAGCGCCACCATCAGAAGGCACATGCGGATAATATAGGGCCTGTCTCCGTTTTTAATACCGGTGTCGATCACCGCCGCCATCACCAAAGGCACCAGGAGCTCAAAGGAAGCCTCCAGCAGCTTGAAGGCCGGCGAAAGCACACATTCCTTTCGATACCCTTTCATATAACAAAGCAGCTTTTTCACACAGATCTTCCTCGCTTTTCAGGTCTGCTTTTCTTAGCCAGTCGGTGCGAATTTAACCGTTCGGCTAGGGGTTGTTTGAAAACAGAGAAAATGCCGGATTTTGTACAAGGCGAGATGGTTTCAAGGCGGAGGACCACAAGACGGGCTGATGCCCGTCTGAGATTTCCAACGCAAAAATCCGTCCGCATTGGGCAAAAAGACGGCGTTTACGATTTTTCAAATAACCTTTACTTTATTGTAGCAATATTTTCCTTTTGCCGCAACTGTTTCTCATGGCATTTTCAAGCTTTTCCCGGAAAAACAAAGGAGAAAAACAGCAGGCACTGTTTCTCTCCTTTATGATCCCCTATCCTTAGAGGATCATGTAAAATATGATGGAACATGCGGTGATCAGCCGTCAGCCGCGCTCAGCTATTGCGCCGTGAAGAAAGGACAAGCCTGCCCTTGGCCATTTCTTAAGGAAAAAAGCTTCGCCCTTGCCTTTCTCTAACAACTAACAACTAACGGCTAACAACTTCCTCACCAAATGCCGTTGGTGATCCAATAGGGCAGCCAACTGGCATCGTTCAGGATCATCATCAGCTTGATCAAAAGACCAATGGCGGAAACCACGATTCCCGCCACGGCAAGGGCCCGTGTTTTATTTCCCTTAAAGCCAATGAGGGAGGTCACCAGGCCCAGCGGCAGTAATACCAGACTGGCCCAGAAATAGCCGATCACCGAGGAGGCAAAGCCCAAAATGGTACACACGTCTGCCCAGGAAAAGACTCTGCGCAGCTGAGGCACAGGAGCGGGCAGGCTGGGGTACCAGGGCGCCCCGGCACGGGGCTGAGGCGCTGAATAAAAGGGCGGCGGGACAGGCTGCGGCATGGCGGGCCCTGCGGATTGGGAAGCAGGCGGCGTCTCTGGGGGCAAAACCGTTCCACAGTTCTGGCAGCTTACCGCTTCCTCCGGTACATTGGCCCCGCAGTGAAAGCATTGCTTCATGTAACTCATCCTTTCCTGTTTCAAATTCGGCCTGTTTTTCTCTGATAGAATATGGGATCCCCTTTCGAGGAAAGCAAAAATCCCTGTTGATGGATCCTTGCTTTTCATGGTGCCGCATGACAGCGCCGCCATCGTTCGTCACTGTGCGTGCAGCCGCTTATCTTCTGCCTGCGCCGCCTCCGCGAGAGCCGCCGCCACGGGAGAAGCCACCGGAGCGACCGCCGCCGGAAAAACCGCCGCGGGAACCGCCGAAACCCCCGGAACGCCCTCCGCCGGAGAACCCGCCAAAGCCTCCAAAACCGCCGCCATTTCTGGGGGGCCGGGGGCCGGGACCAAAGCCGCCGGGGGGAGGAGGCGGCGGAGGCGCATACCAGCCTCTGCGCCGTCTGCTGCCCAGCATATTCCCCCAGAACATGCCGCGCCAGAAGCCGCCTCCGCCTCCACCACCGCCGGGATTGCCGGGGCCTCCTCCGCCGCCGGAAAGCGCCCGGATCACAGCGAGGATCACCACAATGACAATGATCACCAACACGATCCGGAATACAAACCGGAGAACCGTAAAGACAAAATCGGAAGCACGGTAGCCGCTTTCGTACTCGTAATCATAATTGTCCGTATTGGCGCCGCCCTGGCCGTATTCCTGATCATCATAGCTGTCGTCATAGGAATAGGTTTCCAGCTCGGTATATACCGCGTCGAAAAATTTTTTCGCGCCGGCATCGTAATCCCGGGCGGCGAAATCCGGCTCCAGATATTCGTCCAGCAGGCTTTGCAGTCTGCTGTCGAAATAATCCTCTATTCCATAGCCCGCCTGGGCGTAATAATTGTCCTCACCGATGGCCATTACCAGCAAAATGCCGTTATTCCGCTGCTCTGAGCCAACGCCCCAGGAGTTAAACAGCTCAAACACATAATCATCGATCTCCTGGCCGCCCAAAAAATCCACAGCGACAATGACGATCTCCGCGCCGGTTTTCTCAAAAAGTTTCTGGTTTTTGGAAATGATCTCCCGCTCCGTGGCGCTATCCAGCACCCCGGCCTCGTCCAGCACGTACTGGTTCTGGGGCCGATCCGGCACAGCGGCCAGGGCGGGAATGGACAAGGAGCACAAAAGCAGCGCTGTGAAGCAGAGCGCGGCAAAGCTTTTGAGAATATGCGGTACGCGGGTCTTTCTTGTCATGGCGATTCTCCCTTTCTGAAAACAGACAGCCGGACATTGCCGGCTGTAAAAAACCTTAGGCAACACCGCACAAAGACCGGCCAGAGGCCTTTGTACACAATTTGCTTGCATATTTTCCGTCATAGCACACAGCTTTCGTTTGCCAATCGCAAGATTGGCTGCACTCAATCTGTGCACTCTGACGAAAAATCTGACTGTACAACTTGCGCACAATCTTTGTGCGGTGTTGCCCTTATTGCCCGAAAACGCCCAGTTCTTTCACTCCAGTGAGCTCTCCCAGCAGGCTTGCGGGGAACCTCGTGAGGGTCTCGTTAAATTCCCTGGCCTCGTCATTATAGCTGCTGCGCTCCAGCTTATCCTGCTCGGATTCTATTTCGGCAATCAGCTGCCGGGGGTATTTTTCGTCCTTTTCGTTCAGCCTGATCCCCTCCAGCTGCCCGGAAAGCCCCTGGGCGGCTTCCACCAGAAGACCGTAGGATTCCACCTCTTTCGGATCTCCGGGATCGTAAAATTTCTCGCAGAAATCCGCACGGTACGTGAGCTCATCGAGATACGGATCCAGCCCCGGATTGCTTTCCACATAGCGCTCCGCCACGGTGATAAGGTTTCGGGCCGCTGCCTGCTGCTTCTCCAGCCCTTCGTAAATAGCATACCCGGTGCTGTCATAATAATAGGCCTCGTCCCGCGTTTCTTCCCGCAGACGGTTCAGAGAACGGTTGGCGCCGAAGGGAACGGAAACCAGGATCATTCCCGCCATTACCAAAGCGCCGATCACATTTTTCTTTTTCATGGCTTCCAAAGCTCC
The DNA here is from genome assembly GCA_910589395.1 of uncultured Oscillospiraceae bacterium. Classification (GTDB taxonomy): domain Bacteria; phylum Bacillota; class Clostridia; order Oscillospirales; family Acutalibacteraceae; genus Acutalibacter; species Acutalibacter caecimuris_A. The sequence continues at coordinate 77,847 of CAJUTL010000007.1, read as the reverse complement.
TTTAGGGTAAAACCCATAAAACACAATGCAGTGGTCTTTTCTAAATAACTACTGGCTAAAGGACGAGATTCTTCGCCTTCGGCTCAGAATGACAAGAAGGATGCCTTTAGCCTTGCGCCCTTGACCGTCCTCTAACAACTAACTTCACTGGTGAATATCCAAAAGCTTCTGCTTCAATTCGCCTTCCAGCTTGCCAATCTCCTGCTCGGCGGCCCGGCGCTTTGCCCTGCCCTCGTCCTGGATCTTTACCACCTCGTCCAGGGTTTGGATCAGGGACTGGTTGGTGATACGCAGGGTCTCCATATCCACCACGCCCCGCTCGGATTCCTTGGCGGTTTCGATAGTGCTCATCTTCAGCTTCTCCGCATTCTTGCGCAGCAGCTGGTTGGTCATATCCGATACCTCCCGCTGGGCTCTTACCGCCTGGGCGGAATGGGCCACGCCCAGAGCCAGCACCATTTGGCTTTTCCACAGGGGGATCGTGTTCACCAGGGTGGACTGGATCTTTTCCGTCATCAGCTTATCGTTGTTCTGCACCAGACGGATCTGGGGAGACATCTGCACGCTTACCATGCGGGTCAGCTCCAGGTCGTGCAGTTTCTTTTCAAAATTATCGCACAGCTGGGCAAAATCGTTAGCCGCCTGGGCGTCCTCCGCCAGGCCGCTCTGCTTTGCCTTGTTCTGCAGCTCCACCAGCCGGGTGGCCCGCTCCTGCTGAAGCTTTTTCTTGCCGGCAATGATGTACATGGAAAGCTCCTTGTGATAGTTCAGATTCATTTCATAGAGCTTATCCAGCATTACCACGTCCTTCATCAGCTGAACCTGATGATTTTCCAGGGCCGCGGCAATTTTATCCACATTGGTTTCGGCGCTGTCGTACCGGGCCTTCATGGCGGTGATTTTATTGCCGGTATTTTTGAACCACCCGAACAGACCCTTTTTCTCCTCCTCGTCGATATCGAAGCCCTTCAGCTCCACCACCAGGCTGGAGATCTCATCGCCGATCTCCCCCAGATCCTTGGTGCGCACCTTATCCAGAGCCGTATCGGAGAAGGAGGCGATCTTCTTCTGGGCGGCAGAGCCGTACTGCAGCACCAGGGTGCTGTTCGTCAGGTCGATCTTCTCGGCAAATTCGTTTACAGCCTTCTGCTCCTCAGGGGTCAAGGCGGATTCGTCCAGCACAACAGGCTCCACCGCGGTCTCCTTGGCGGTTTCCTCCGGGTTCAGCGTGAGGGCGGGGGCCTGGGGCTCTTCGGCCTCCAGGGTCAGCTTGATCTCATTATCCATGTGACAGCATCCTTTCTGATGGTTTCAGGGCCGCTGCTGCGCGGTCCTTATTATAATTGAGCGTGTCCTCAAAGCATTACTGCTTTTTCTCCTCTTTTTGCTCCTCCACAAAGCCCTCCTGCTTCAGGAGAGTCTCGAATACGGAAATATCCGCAGAAACGTCCATGGCCTCATCGGTAAACAGGGAATCCAGCTGCTTTTCAAAGGCGGCCGCCACCGTGTGCATCATACCGGCGATATTGAACATGGTAGAGGTGATGTTTTCTCCCCGCACGGACTGAGAGGAAAGCCGCTGATAGCTACTTAAAAGCTTCAGGGTGGTGGGTAGATAGTAATTCATGAATTTCCTGATCTGCGGGGCCTTTTCCGGGTGATCCGCCACAAAGCGGAAAATATCGGCGGAAGCTCTTTCCATTCTGTCAATGCACTCGGAAAGGCTTTCGTCCGGAATGGCGTTGTTGGCGGCCCGGAGCTTTTTCAAATACTCCCTGCCCTCATCGATGATCTTATCCACCTCCGGGTTCCCGGTCTGCGAGGGCTTTTCCTCCTGCTTGGGTGCTTCCTTCTCCTTCGGCTTTACCGGCTCGATGGGAACAAATTCCTTCTTTCCCCGGAACAGCTTACCGGAAAGGAGAAACACCCCCGCAAGCACCAGCCCGAACACGATAAAGTGGGAGACCTCGTACAATGGAAAATTCAGCGCGTAAAGCAGCGCAGCGGCGCCGGTAATGTAAAATTTCGCCGGGCTCCCCTTGCGCACCAGCTTCATGGCCGGCATTTGCGGGGCCGGGGCCCGATTGACCCCCGCGGGCTTTCTGCCGGGGTACGCAGCCTGCCCCGGAACAGGCTGCCCGGGAGCTGCCTGCCGCCCCGGAGCCGTTTTGTTGGTTCCGGCGGGATATGTGTACTGATACTGGTATGGATATCCTTTTCCCTGAACCCCCGCGGTCTGAGCGGTTCGGCCGGGAGGTGGTGTTTGCCCCGCCCGCTGTCCGGAAAAAGGCTGTCCTCCTGTGGGGGCTGTGCTTTGAGTATGGCTTTGCGGCGACCCGTTTTGCACGCCCACGCTTCGCTTTACCGCAGGCGCGATGCTGCCCAGGGCGCTGTCCAGCCCCTCAGCGGCTTTTCCCAACCCCTGGGCGATCTTATCCGCTACGGGAATTCCGGAGCTTTTCAGGGTCTTATAGATCTGTGAGGAGCGAAATTCCTCCTCCACGGGCCTGCTGCCAGTCTGTTTCATCGTGATGACCACTTTCCTATTCTAAAAAAGTAAACCGGGCCAAGCTTGCCCCTGAACTAACCTGATATCTTTTGCAATCAACTATATAACATTGTACGTGGAAACCGCTTCTCTGTCAACTGAAATCTCAGCGGTGCACGCTTTTCAGAGAACATGAATATTGCCTGTTTCGGGATAGAGCCGCCGCACGGCCTCCCCGGAGGCGATCCCTTGGGAAAAGGCTGTGGCCGAACCGGCACACACGCCCCAGCGCAAAGCGCCTTCCAGTGTATTGTGCAGCTGCCAGCCATAGAGAAAGCCCGCCACCATGGAATCTCCCGCGCCCACGGAGGAAACCGCTTCCCCTTTCGCCGCCCGGCAGAACAGCCGCCTGCCGTCCTCACAGACCAGCAGCGCTCCCCTTTCTCCCAGAGAAACCGCCACATTCCGGGCGCCCTTTTCCTGTAAGGCCAAAGCGCTTTCTATGACAGCGGACAGCTCCCGAAGCTCCGTGCCGAACAGCGCCCCCAGCTCCTCCAGATTGGGCTTGACCAAAAATGGGCGGCAGGGCAAAGCCGCAAGCAGCGCTTCCCCGGCGGCGTCCACCACAGTAAAAAGCTCTTTCTCTCCGGCGCGCCTTAAAAGCCGCACGTAGCTGCCTGTGGGAAGAGACGGCGGAATACTGCCCGCCAGCACCAGCCCGTCCCCGGGCTGAAGGGCGAAAAGCTTTTCTCCCAGCCGTTCCAGGGCTTCCTCAGAGATCTCCGGCCCTGCTCCGTTCAAGTCCGTTTCCTCCCCTTCCGGGGTACGGATCTTCAGGTTCACGCGGGAGGCCCCTTCCTTCAAAAACAGAAAATCTGTTTTGCAGCCCGCCTGCCGAAGCAGCGCTTCGATCTCCCGGCCGGAAGCGCCGGCGCCGATGCCCAGGGCGGTATTTTCCACGCCCAGCGAGGTCAGCAGCAAAGATACGTTCACACCCTTGCCGCCGGGACGGAAGCAGCATCTATCATAGGAATTGATCGCACCCTTTTCAAAGCGCTCCGGGAACAGGTAGCAGTCCATGGCGGGATTCAGCGTCACGGTCCATATCATACTCTCACAACCTTACAACATTCTTAAGAATATTTTATCATTTTGAAAAAATTTTTTCAAATCCGGCGGAAGGGGTATTTTTTTGCTTTGGCTGGAGATTCTAAGCCATAGCGAAAATCAAGAATTTGCGGTCCCCACCGGGGAACGCAGCTTCTAAAAAAAGAAAGGATGTTTTCTCCATGATAAAAAATAAGCTTCTTGTACCCCTGCTGTGCATGCTTCTGGCCCTTCTCCTGGCGGGCTGCGGCAACAAGCCTGGCAATGTAGTTTCCAACGCCGCTTCCAAAGCCGGAGACGCCATCTCCAAGGCCGGAGAGGATATGAGCGAAACCGGAAGCCGCCTGGAATCTGACCGGAACGACACTTCCAGAAATTCCGGTCTGAACAGCTCCCGTCTCGACCGGGACGACCTCTCTTCCCGGAACGATGATGGCCTTTCCTCACGCTATGACGACAACAGCAGCAGGCTGGAAAGCAACTCCACCTGGAACGATTCCTCCACAGGCTCCAATTCCTCTGACCTTTCTTAAGCTCCACCGCCGCCGCTTCGCGGCGGCTTTTTTATTTTTCGGAAATGCCGCGCTCTTCTGGAAGGGCAAGGGAGAGATTCTTCGCCTACGGCTCAGAATGACAGATTGGTAGACAGTTCAATAAATTGGATTTGCCCCGTTAGTTGTTAGAAAAGGAAAGCCCTCTTTCTGTCATCCTGAACGAAGTGAAGGATCTCATCCTTTGGTTCTTTGTATAGAGATTAAGAACGAGATTCTTCGTCACTTTGTTCCTCAGAATGACAAAAGAGAGAACTTGCCCTTCTCTAACAGCTAACAACTAAAACGCCCCCTCGCAAAAAATTTTTCTTACAGGGGGTTGACAGAGGCGTTCCTTTTTGATATCCTGTTCACTGGTTATTTACTTGACTAACTAACCAGATAGGAGGAAGGCTATGGAGCTGAAGTTTGACTCGGAAAAGCCTATTTTCCAGCAGATCGCCGAAGGGATCGAGGACGCTGTTCTCACCGGAGGCTTCCCGGAGGAGGGGCAGATCCCGTCGATCACGGAATTTTCCCTGCGGTACACCATCAACCCCGCCACAGCCCTGAAGGGCGTAAATCTTTTGGTGGAGGAGCAGATCCTGTATAAAAAACGGGGCGTGGGCATGTTCGTTTCCCCCGGCGCCCGGGAGCGTGTGCGGCAAAAACGTCTTCAAAGCTTTACGCCAAATTTTGTAGCGGCAATGGTCGCCGAGGCTCATCGGCTTGAGCTGACCGCCGAGGAGCTTTCCGAAATCGTACAAAGCGAATTTTCCGGCGAGAAGGCTGACCGGTACACAGCAGAAAAGAAAGGGGTATCTTTATGAGCATTCTTGTAGAAAATGTTTCCAAAAGCTTTCAGCAGACCCAGGCTCTGAAAAATGTTTCCCTGAGCTTCGGCGAAGGAAAGCTCTGCGGCCTGCTGGGGAGAAACGGGGCGGGAAAATCCACCCTGCTGAATATTATTTCCAACCGGATCTTTCCCGACGCCGGGGGCGTTACCATTGACGGAACCCCCGCCGCGGAAAACGACGCCGCCCAGGCAAAGCTTTACCTGATGAGCGAAAAAACCTGCTATCCGGAGGCCATGCGGGTAACAGAGGCCTTCCGCTGGACCCGGAATTTTTATCCCGCCTTTGACGAGGATTTTGCCCGGAAGCTGGCGGACAGCTTTCAGCTGAATTTGAAAGCAAGGGTCAAAGGGCTTTCCACCGGGTACCTTTCCATTTTTAAGCTGGTGCTGGCGCTTTCCGTCAACGTTCCCTATGTGCTGCTGGACGAACCGGTGCTGGGGCTGGACGCCAACCACAGAGAGCTTTTTTACCATATCCTTTTGGCGAAATACGCGGAAAAGCCCTTTACCGCTGTGATCTCCACCCATTTGATCGAAGAGGCCGCCCGGTTTATTGAGGACGTGGTGATCCTCAAGGAAGGAGCGCTTCTGCGGGCCTGTCCCCGGGAGGAGCTCACCGCCGGAGTCTATACGGTATCCGGCGGCGCCCAGGCGGTGGAGGATTACATAAAGGGCCGGAAGGTACTGGACGTGGAGGCCATCGGCGGCCTGCGCTCCGCCTGTGTGGAGGGCCTGCCGGACAAAGCGGCGGCCGGGCCGGAGCTGGAGTTTTCCGGCGTAGACCTGCAAAAGCTTTTCATTCTGCTGACAAATTCCTGAGGAGGGCCTCTTTATGCAAATTTATTCTTCTTTCCGATATCAGCTTTTTTCCCATAAAAAGGATCTGCTGGTCTATTATCTCATTTTGGTGGGCATGCAGGTTCTTGCTTATCTCGTATCGATCCCCCTTACACTGGTCAGCGCCGGAAACGGCGGGCTGGTGATCACCAGCTCCAGCGGGATCTCGGCCATTTCCTGCATCTTTCTCCTGGTTGCCGGTATTTGCTCCTTCCGGGAAAGCTTTTCCATGGCCCTGCAAAACGGCGTTTCCCGCCGGAACCTTTTCTTCGGCAGGCTGTGCGCCTCCGCTGCGCTTTGCCTGATTATGGCAATGATCGACGAGGCCTCTACCCTGCTTTTACGGCTGGCGGGCCTGCTGCCCGGCGTTCAAACGGAATCGTTTTCCCTGCTGGAAACCGTATTCTCTTCCGCCCTTTCCGGCCTATCCCCGGTACTGGTCGCTTTTGCGGCGGTGCCCTTCAGCTTTTGCCTGCTTCTGGCCTTTGGGGCACTGGGATATTTTATCAGCACGCTGTTCTACCGCCTGAACAAGCTGGGAAAGCTTCTGATCGGCATTGGCAGCGCTCTCCTGCTCCTTGTAGGGCTGCCGGGCGTTTTTGAGCTGTACGACCATTACCCCCAGTGGCCCCTTTGGCCGGTGCTGGGAAAAGCGCTGTTCAGCTTCTTCCACCTGGCCTTCGGCGCCCCCTGGAACGCCGGGGTAAGCTGCCTGATCCTCTTCGGCGTGTTCAGCCTCTTCACCTGGCTGCTCATGCGCCGGGCGGAGTTGAAAAAGTAAAAAGTACAAATGTACAGAAACCTCCGTGGATCGCCGCAGTATGCGGCTTCCACGGGGGTTTTCTGTTTCATGGAAGACTCTGCGGCTTCATAATGCTAAGAGAAGGGAATATGAAATGAGCAGTGAGGAATGAGCAATTAGAAAGGTCAAGGACACAAGCGTTGTAATCAACGCTTGTAAATTGGAATTTAGCGGTGAGGCACCGCGGCCACTTGTGAAGCTGCTTGGTGCGGGAAGTTAATCACTGACCCGACCATTGGTAAGCAAATAAATTGGAATTTAGTGTGTTAGTTGTTAGCCGTGAGTAGTTAGTTGTTAGAAAAGAGAAAAGGGCTCTCAAGTTGTCATCCTGAGCCCCCGAAGGTGGCGAAGGATCTCGTCCTTAACCTTTTACCAAGAATTAAGGGCGAGATTCTTCGCCTGCGGCTCAGAATGACAGTAGAGGGAACTATGTACTAAACTATAATTTAGCTCCCCTTTGCCTCCCCTTATTTATAGAGGGAAAACAGACTGCTTCGCAGTCTGCGGGGATCGCCGACAGGCGGTGGAAGGGATCGTTACCCGCAGAAAGCGGCATAGAACCGCTAGTTTTGATCCCCTCAGTCAGCCTTCGGCTGACAGCTCCCCTTACTCGCGCAAGGGGAGCCTACGGGCGTTAAACTATAATTTATCTCTCCGCCTTACCCTTCATTGCTAATTGCTCATTTCTAATTTTCCATTGCGTTTTGCCGCGCCAAACACTTAAAAAGTCCTTTGATTTGGAGTGGAAAATGCATTACAAAAAAATCCCTGTTGCAAGAACAACGATTTCCTAGTAAAATAAGAAAATATGCGGCGGCTTTCGACAAATTGCGAAAGCCGCATACAGAAAGGCGGTTTCACGCTTATGGCACTGGTATTTCCGAAACACCCCTTCCGCACTCATGGCGGAGCGGCGGTTTCTCATTGCAAAAACACCTGGGAGCTTCCTTCCGCCGTACTGCCTCCCCCCAGCAGGGTGATCCTGCCCATGCAACAGCATATCGGCGCGCCCTGCACCCCCATGGTGCAAAAGGGCGACCATGTCTATTTGGGGCAGGTGGTCGGCGACAGCGACGCCTACGTGTCCGCCCCCATTCACGCCTCTGTTTCCGGCACGGTGGCGGAGATCACCAGCGTGATGCTCACCGGCGGGCAGATGACCGCCGCCGTGGTGATCGACTCCGATGGAAAAATGGAGCGGGATCCCAATATTTACCCGCCTGCCGCCATTCGGGACCGGGAAGAGCTGGCTCAGGCGGCGCGCTCCGCTGGGCTGGTGGGGTTGGGCGGCGCGGGCTTTCCCGCCCACGTAAAATTAAATGTGCCGAAGGAGAAAACCATCGATACCCTGATCGTAAATGCGGCGGAGTGCGAGCCCTATGTAACCGCCGACCACCGGGAAGCCCTGGAAAACGGGAAAAATGTGCTGGACGGCATTTACAAGGTAAAGGATATTTTAGATGTGCACCGGGTGTTTGTCGCCGTAGAGGATAACAAGCCCGATGTCATTGAAAAGCTGCGGGAGATCGCGGACAATCAGGAAATGGATCCTCTCGACGAGGTGCGGGTGTTTCCTCTGCGCAGCCGATACCCACAGGGGGCGGAAAAGGTTCTGGTACAGGCCTGCACCGGGCGGCAGATCCCCATGGGAAAGCTGCCTGCCGATGCGGGGTGCCTGGTGATGAATATCGCCTCCATTTCCTTCCTGGCAAGCTACATGCGCACCGGCATGCCCCTGACCCAAAAGCGGGTCACCATTGACGGCTCCGCGGTCAAGGAGCCGAAAAACGTGATCGTTCCCGTGGGAACCCCCATTCGGGACGTGATTGAATTTTGCGGAGGCTACCGGTCGGAGCCCAAAAAGCTCTTGATGGGCGGCCCCATGATGGGCATTGCCGTTACCTCCGATGAGCTCCCCATCTTAAAGCAGAACAACGCTATTCTGGCCTTCGCCGCCCAGGAGGCTGCCTCTTTGGAACCCACAAGCTGCATCCGCTGCGGCAAATGCGTGGAGGCCTGCCCCATGGGGCTTGTTCCCACAAAGCTGGAAAAAGCTGTGGAAAAGAAGGATATCGAGGCCCTGCGGGAATTGGACCTGATGGCCTGCATGGAATGTGGCAGCTGCGCCTTTGCCTGTCCCGCCGGAAGGCGGCTGGTACAGGCCATCCGGCTGGGAAAAAACTATGTAAAGAAAGCGGGGCAAAAGAATCATGGATAAGCTGATCGTTTCCTCCTCTCCCCATTTTCATGGAAAGCGCACTACCCAGAATATCATGCTGGACGTGATCCTTGCCCTTACCCCCGCCATGATCGCCTCTGTGGTGATCTTCGGCCTTCGGGCCATGGCGGTGATCCTCACCTGTGTGGCCTCCTGCATTTTGAGCGAGTACCTGTCCCGGCGCATTATGAAGCGCCCCCAGACCGTGAGTGACCTCTCCTGCGTGGTCACCGGTATTTTGCTGGCGCTGAATCTGCCCGTGACCATCAACCCGTTGATTGCCGTATTCGGCAGTGTGGTGGCCATTGTGGTGGTAAAGCAGATGTTCGGCGGCATTGGGCAGAACTTTGTAAACCCCGCCTTGACCGCCCGGATCATTTTGATGAATTCCTTCCCCGCCCGCATGACCCACTGGACGGCAGCCTTTGATTATTCCGCCAATGCCGATGCAGTTACCACCGCCACGCCTCTGGTTTCCTTCTGGCAGAACGGCGGCGAAGGCTCTCCGACGGTTTTGGAGCTTTTTCTGGGAACCCACGGCGGCTGCCTGGGCGAGACCTGCGCCCTGGCCATTCTGCTGGGCGGGCTGTACCTGATCGTCAGAAAAGTCATCAGCCCGGTGATCCCGGTGACCTACCTTGCCACCGCGGCGGCGTTTTCCGCCCTCTTCGGCAGAAACCCGCTGATCGATCTGCTTTCCGGCGGCCTGATGCTGGGCGCGTTCTTTATGGCCACGGACTACACCACCAGCCCCCTGTATTTTAAGGGCCGCCTGATCTTTGCCGTTGGCTGCGGGGCCCTTACCATGGTAATCCGGGAGTTCGGATCCCTGCCCGAAGGCGTTTCCTACTCCATCGTTCTGATGAATATCCTTACCCCGCTGATCGAGCGGATCAGCAGGCCCAGGCCCTTCGGCAAGGAAAAGGAACAAAAGAAAAAGGAGGGCTCCCCCAGTGAAGCTTGATTTCAAAAGCGTTTTCGTCCCCACGGCGGTACTGCTTATCATCTGCGTTGTGGTATCGGCGGCTCTCATGGGAACAAACCTCCTGACAAAGGATAAGATCGCGCAGCAGCAGCTGCAAAAGGCCGAGGAATCCAGAAAGGTCGTATTGCAGGGCGCGGATTCTTTTGAAGCCGCCAATGCCGGAAGCCCGGACGAATATTATATCGGAAAATCCGGAAATGAAACGGTTGGCTATGTGTTTGAGACCACCGCCAAGGGCTATGGCGGCGACGTGCGCGTGATGACCGGCATCAGCGCGGAGGGCGCCATTACCGGCGTGATGATCTTAAGCCACGGCGAGACCCCCGGCCTTGGGGCCAACGCCGAAAAAGAGAGCTTCCGGGCTCAGTACCGGCAGCCTGTGCCGGATACCTGCCTTCAGCTTGTGAAATACCAGACCCCGGCGGAGGGACAGATAGAGGCCATAACCGGGGCCACCATTACCAGCACGGCTGTGACGAACGCCGTCAATCAGGCGGTGGATACCTACCACAACATATTCGGAGGAGGCGACTACGATGGCAACTAAAAAAAGCGGTTCTCTCCGAATGGAATTCACCAAGGGAATTATCCGGGAAAATCCGGTGCTTCGGCTGGTGCTGGGCTGCTGCGCCACTCTGGCGGTGACCACCGCCGCCGGAAACGCCATCGGCATGGGGGCCGCCACCACCTTTGTGCTGGTGTGCTCCAACGCCGCCATTTCCCTTTTGCGGAACGTGATCCCGGGTAAGGTTCGCATTCCCGCCTTTATCACCATCATCGCGGGCTTCGTCACCATTGTTCAGCTTTTTATCAAGGCCTTTTCCCCCGCGCTGGACACGGCCTTGGGCGTGTTTTTGCCCCTGATCGTGGTAAACTGTATCATTCTTGGCCGGGCGGAGATGTTTGCCAGCAAAAACAAGGTGCTTCCCTCCATTCTGGACGGCCTCGGCATGGGCGTGGGCTTTACCGCCGCCATGCTGTGCATGGGGACGATCCGGGAGCTTTTGGGCGCAGGTACAGTATTTGGCATTCCCATTCTTTCCCATTTCATGGAGCCCGTGATCATTTTTCTTCTGCCCCCCGGCGGCTTCTTTGTGTTTGGCATGCTGGTGGCGCTGGCCGGAAAGCTTTCCAAAGAGGGAAAAGCTCCGGAGGGAGTGGGCTGCGCAGGCTGCCCTCTGGCCGCCTCCTGCTCAAAGCTCACGGAAAAGGAAACTTGTACGAAAAATATGGAAAACTGGGAGGCGGCTGAATAATGGACGGACAAACCATCAAAACCCTGGTGGCTATTTTCCTGGCCGCCATTCTCACCGAAAATTATGTGCTCAATAAATTTTTGGGCATCTGCCCGTTTTTGGGCGTTTCCAAAAAGCTTGACACCGCCCTTGGCATGAGCTGCGCTGTCACGGTGGTCATGGTGATCGCCACCGCCGTCACCTGGCCGCTTTACACGTACCTTCTGGTGCCGGGAGATCTGGGCTATTTACAGACCGTGGTATTTATTCTGGTGATCGCCGCCCTGGTGCAGCTGCTGGAAACCGTGCTGCGGAAATTCATGCCGCCGCTTTACAATTCCCTGGGCATTTATCTTCCGCTGATCACCACCAACTGCGCCGTGCTGGGCGTGACCATGCTGGTTCTGGAAAAGGGCGCGGCGGATCCCTCCTTCGGCTATTTGCAGTCTTTGGTAAACGCCTTCGGCTCCGGCGTGGGCTTCCTGGTGGCGATGGTGCTGTTTGCCGGAGTGCGGGAGCGTCTGGAAGAGTGTGATATTCCGGAGACCTTCCGGGGCCTGCCCATTACCCTGGTAGCGGCCTCTCTGGTGGCCGTTTCCTTCCTTGGATTCGGCGGCGTGGTCGATCGGCTGCTGTAGCTTTCCGGCGATCGGCCCTTGTGTTCTGACCGGCAACTTCCTTTCAGAAAAGGAGAAACAACTATGAATTTTATCACTCCCATTTTGATCGTGGGGATCATCGGCCTGCTGGCCGGGGTCGTTCTGGCGGTGGCCTCCATTCTTCTGGCGGTACCGAAGGATGAAACCGCCGAGGCTCTGGAAGAAATATTACCGGGAGCCAACTGCGGCGCCTGCGGCTTTTCCGGCTGCTCCGGTTATGCCACCGCCATGAGCAAGGGAGAGGCAAAACCCGGCCTCTGCTCGCCCGGCGGGGAGGAAACAGCCCAAAAATGTGCGGAGCTTTTAGGCTCTGGCGATGTTTCCGTGGAATATAAAACCGCCCTGGTGCACTGCATGGGCAGCTATGACAACACCACCGATAAAATGATCTATGACGGCATTGAAAGCTGCTCCGCTTCCACCTTCCTGGCCGGGGGGATCTCCAGCTGCCGGTACGGCTGCATGGGCATGGGAGACTGTGTGCGGGCCTGCGAATACGGCGCGGTCAGCGTGTGCAACGGCGTGGCAAGGATCGACCCCCAAAAATGCAGGGGCTGTTCCAAATGCGTGGAGGCCTGCCCAAAGGGTCTGATCAAATTTGTCCCCCTGAAGCGGCAGGCGGTGGTGCGCTGCTCCAACTGCGACAAGGGCAGGGATACCATGCAGGTGTGTAAAATCGGCTGCATCGGCTGCAAAAAATGCGAAAAAACCTGCGAGGACGGGGCCATTACCGTACAGGACAACCTGGCCCGGGTAGATCCCCAAAAATGCACCGGCTGCGGCAAGTGCGCCGAAGCCTGCCCCCGGAACGTCATCACCATGCTGGAAATCTGAAGCATGCGGAGCCCGAACTGCCTTTGGTGAGGAACCGGGCTCATATTGTATCTAAAAGAAAAAACTGCGCCATATCAACGCAGGCTTGTGAGGAGATTCTTAAATGAAGAAAAAGCTATGTATTTTCGGGGGTCTCCTGCTGCTCATAGCGGCGGGGGTCTGCGTTCTGCTGTTTTGGAAAAAGCCTCTGCCTCCGGTTACTGCCAGGCTGGTCACGGCAACAGACCTCCACTATCTTTCCCCAGAGCTTACCGACCATGGGGAATACTTTCGTTTAGTTCTGGAAAACGGGGACGGCAAAGCAATGGAGCATTGCGAGGAGATCACTGACGCCTTTGTGGAGCAGGTGATCTCCACCCCGCCGGACGCCCTGCTCCTTTCCGGGGATCTGACCTTTAACGGCGCCCGAAAGAGCCATGAGGCGCTGATCGAAAAACTTTCCAAAATCAAAGAGGCGGGGATCCCGGTGCTGGCCATTCCAGGAAATCACGACCTGGAAAATCGAAACGCCGCCAGCTTTCAGGGAGATCACTACACCCTGGTAGACAGCGTGACCGCAGCGGAGTTCTCGGAGCTCTACAGCGCTTTCGGCTTTGAAGACGCTCTCAGCCGGGACGAAACTTCTCTGAGCTATGTGTTTCAGATCACGCCCCAGCTTCGCGCGCTGATGATAGATGTAAATTCACCGGGGTGCGGCGGCGCCGTAAAAGAGGAAACCCTTCGGTGGGCGGAGGAACAGCTGATCCTGGCGGCAAGACAGGGAAGCCGGGTGGTGGCGATAAGCCACCAAAACCTAATCGCTCACAGCGATCTTTTCGATTTCGGCTATGCGATCCACAACGGCTCCAAGCTGCTGGAGCTGTATGAGAAATACGGCGTGCTCTGCAACCTCAGCGGCCACATGCACATTCAGCATACGGTCAAAAGCCAAGCGGGGCTTTGGGATATCGCCACCTCTTCCCTTTTGATGTGGCCCCTGCAATACGGGGAGCTTTCCCTGGAAGGAAAAACAGCCCATTACCGCGCGATCCCTGTAGAATCCCCCTTTTCAGACTACGCCTACGATTACCACTGGCAGCACTGCGCCCAGCTTACCGCCGATGAAAACGGAAAAGCAGACCCGGAGCTGGGCCGCTTTTTCGCCGATATCAACACCGCCTACTTTAGCGGCCATGTAACACAAGACCTGTGGGACGATACCCTGTACCAGGCCCTGCAAACAGAGGGCGGCTTTACCGCACAGTATCTGACCAGCATCTATGAGGACGGCTTTCAAAACCACCGGGAATTTTCTTTTAATTTTTAGCGGCAGGCAATACCATTTTCCAGAAAAAGTCCCTCTTAAAAAATCCGGGAACACCGTTTGCCGTTTATACGCGGCCGGTGTCCCCGGGTTTTTCGTTTTATTTCCACTTTGAAGCCGTGGTTTTTCGTTTTTCACCTCCGGGAAAGCATTTCAGTTTTCCTGATTCTCCCGCTTTTCGCCCTCGGAAAATTTCTCAAGAAAATACTCGCTTTTGGAGCGGAATTCCTCGTCGTCCTTAGCGTAGTACAGGATATCCTTTCCGCTTCCCCGCTGTATCTGAAATCCCTTTTCGGCCACCAGCGCAATATGCCAATACTCGCCGTCACTGTAGGTCAGGCCGAAGTTGTCGCCTGACCAGCCCAGAATAAAGGGCATTTCAAAATAGTCGTCGTACCGGAATTCCCTCAGGTAGGAAATAAATTCCCCGATCATCTCCCGGTCCTCCTCCAGCGTGAATTCGTGCAGATCTCCCTGAGACTCCATAAAGCTGAAGTTCACTGCTACGGGGAGCTCCCTTCTCAGCTCAAGCTTGTCACCATTCAGGAGCCTGTCACCCACAAAAAGCGCGGCAACGAGAAGAACCCCCGCGAGAAGGACAGCACAGCTTATCAGGAATCGTTTTTTCATGGCGTGTACACCTCCGGTAACCGCAAAGCAGACTTATTCCCCGAGAATCAGCCGATCCAGCCGCACGGCTTCTTCCTGCAGCTTTTCGGGGTCTTTCGCATAGTAAAGTATCGTGTTGTCTGCGTCTCCCCATATCTTGATACCATCAGGAAACACCACAAGGGAAGCGAAATAGTGCGCATAGTGAAGCTTTATGGAATAGATCTGATCGCTGTCGCGTCCGCTGGGTTCACAATTCTCATATCTGATGTTTTTCAGAAATGATATGATTTCCCGGATTTTTTCTTCATTATTTTCTATTTCCAAAATGGCGTACTCGTGATTTTCTATGTCCGATCTTGAGAATTCCACCTTTTTTGGAATTTCATTGCTGATCGGAAGCCTTTCCCCGTTTAGCAAAATATCGATCCGATAGGCTCCGAAAACAAGCAGCGCGCACGTAATAAGTAAAAGCCCGATTATCAGGATTCGCTTTTTCATTGTGCTTTCTATCCCTCCACGTCCGCAGGCCAAACAAGCTGATCCAGCTGTTCTGCTTTTCTTTGCAAAAGCTCTGCGTCTGTTACGGTATAAAGAAGATTCTCGTCTCCCCAGATCGCTACTGCGTCAGGAAACAGCCTGAGCGATATTCCATAGTGAGCATAGCGGAAATACAACGCGTACGAATCTGTTTCATGGCCGCTTTGCTCACAGGTTTTATATCTGATTTCGCGAAACAACGATACAATCTCCCGAATCTCTTCTTCATCGCTTTCTATTTTCAGAACTGTATGGGATTTCTCGCTTCCTATTGGTGGAAAAACTTCTATCATTTGTGGAATCTCATTGCTAATGGGAAGCCTTTCTCCGTTTATCAGAATGTCGATCCGGTAAGCTCCGAAAGCCAGCAGGATGCCTAAAATAGCGAAAAGGGATATGATTAGGAGCTTCTTTTTCACAGTGATCGCCTCTGTTTAAAATGTGATTTCCCAAAATTTGCCGCCGAAAGCAACGGAATCTATCTCAACATATCTTCCCTTTCTATTTACGTTTCTGCCATCAGAAATTTTGATAAAGGCACGGTAAATTCCGGCACTGTTACAGACACGGTTGTAGGCATATCCAATAACGGCATGGCTTCCATATGGATGTTTTGTTTCGCTGTATGGTATACTGATCAACATCAATTTGTTAGGAGAATCAAATAAAGTGATTGTTTTTTGATAATTTAGTTGGCCTGCATCAAATGTATCAACCGTATTTATCCCATATTGTTTAAAAGAATCTTTAATAAATCTTCCAGCCCAAAAAAATCCTGTACCCCCAGCTGTTTCTTCTATCACCCCGGTTGGATTATAATACCCATCGTTTGCCGCCATCACCTTGCTGTAAACACTTTTATCTGTGGCATTTCTAATTGTAGTTTTATTATATTTTTCTCCGTACATTTTGATCAGGTTGGTAATAGCAGCAGGGCAACAGTTCGGCTCGTTTTTGGCAAAGTCGGTCATAATCGCGAAATGGGCATAGCTTTCCCAGGTATTTTTCCAGTTTACGCCCCAAAAGGTACCGCCGTATACATTCTTTGCGTACGCGCAGGGGTCGTCCATATAGCCGCCCTGGGTATTGATCGCTCCGATTCTCCTTTTTCCGTCTGACAAGCTTTCTTTCAGCGCGGTTTTTACTTCCTCGTTGATATGTTCCGGGCTTCTTCTTTCCTCAAAGGTGTTGGCCAGATCCTTCCGAAGCACCGTTTGCCCTTGTTCGGTCAAAAGAGTAGATCCGCCATTATCAATATAGTACTCTAATACGCCCGGATATACGATTTTGCTTTCAGCGCTCCTGGCACGTGACGCGCTGACAATCTGTTCTGTATCCGACCATTCCAAAAGCAGAAAATTTGGTTTCTTCCGCCGCGCCGGCCGGCATAGAAAAAGAAAGAAGGAAAACAGACAGAATAAGGACTGCGCTGCATATTGACTTTACTCTTTTTGCAAACATGATGACAACTCTTTTTTATAAACTTAAAATTTAGTTCCCTTTTTTAAGTATATCTTAAGTTAGATATAAAGTCAATAAAAATATCATAAAATTTTAATAATTTTTATCAAAAATTATGCATAAAACTGTATCTATCTATGTTGTCAAACTGAACTTTTCCTGTCTGCCGCACAAAACCTGAAATCCCTTTTTACACTTCTCCCGCACCCGGCGGCTTAGATTCTGTATCCGGGTTGAAAAAAATGTGAAACACTTCCTGTATTCTGGGGAAAACCTCAGAAAAAGGAAGTGTTTTTTTATGGATCGGGAAATTGTGATCTCCCATTTATACCAGAGCTATGGAAAAAAGGAAGCGCTCTGTGACGTGAGCTTTACGATTCCCCAGGGTATGTTCGGTCTGCTGGGGAGAAACGGGGCGGGGAAAACCACTTTGATGAAAACCCTTTGCACGCTGCTTACCCCCAAAAGCGGGGAGATCACCGTAAACGGGATCCCTGTTTCTCAGGCCGGAAAGATCCGGGAAATCACAGGCTATTTGCCCCAGGAATTTTCCCTGTACCCTTCCATGTCCGTCTTTGAGGCCCTGGATTATCTGGGGGTGCTTTCCGGTATGGAAAAATCCCTGCGGCACAGGCGGATCAAGCTGCTTTTGGAGCAGGTGAACCTGACAGAGCAGGCCGGGAAAAAGATCAAAGCCCTTTCCGGCGGTATGAAGCGCCGCCTGGGAATTGCCCAGGCACTGCTCCACGACCCCCAGATCATCATTGCCGACGAGCCCACCGCCGGGCTGGACCCGGAGGAGCGGGTGCGGTTCCGGCAGCTGTTTCAGGAGCTTGCCCGGGAAAAAACGGTGCTGCTCTCCACCCATATCGTTAGCGATATTGAGGAGGCCTGTGAAAACCTGGCCATTCTGGACGGCGGCAGGCTCCGCTATACCGGCACGGTCAGCGAGCTTTTGGAAACCACCGGAGAACCCAATATGGAGCGGGCGTATCTTGCCTGTATCCACAGCGGAAAGGAGGGCTCGGCATGTTTTGGAAGGAGCTGAAAAAGGGAGCCCGTTCCATTCCCTTTCTGCTGCTGTTTCTCACCCTGCTGATCTTCTACCAGAGCCAGCTTGGCGGGTATTTGGACGAGGACAAAAAGCTCACAGAGCCCCAGCCGGGACTTACAGAATACGGCCTTGTTCACACCGACGACCCGGCCCTTGTGATGCCGGGGGCGCTGAACAGCCTGCTTTCAGAATTTGCCTCCAACCGTTATGTGACCTACCCCTGGGGCTTTCTTCGCAACGTTCGGCTGGGCGAGGAGGATCAGGGCAAAATGGCGGAGCTGCTTTCCCAGCTTTCCGGCACGGATCAGGAAACTGTTCTGGCCATGGAAAACGACCCCGACGCCCAGGGCGGCATGACCGTCACCATGAACGAGGACGGCACCTTGAGCGCCCAGCAGCAGGAGTCCAACCACGGCCTTACTCCCGCAGAGGGGCTTTCCTATGCCCGGTTTCGGGAGCTGATGAACCAGGCGGACGATCTGCTGGGCGGGGGAAGCGACTATCGGGAGGATCGCCTTTCCGCCTTCGCCTACCGGGGAAAGACCTATGAGGAGGCCCTGCGGGAATATGAGGAGGCACGGGAGATCGACCGCTATACTGGGGCCCACGCCAGGCTGTTTTCCGACTACATGACGATTTTCTGCGCTTTTCTTCCGGCCTTTCTTATGGTTTCGGAGGGGCTGCGGGACCGCCGGGCCCGTATGCGGGAACTGATCTTTACCCGGCGGGTCTCCTCCCTGAGGCTTACCCTGACCCGGTACGGCGCCGCGGTGCTGCTCTCCATGGCCCCGGTGCTCCTGCTAATGGGGATCGATACCGTTCGCAGCGCCCTGCTGTACAGCGGGCTTTCCATTGACCCGCTGGCCTACTGCAAATACACCCTGGGGTGGATCCTGCCCACCGTGCTGTTTTCCTGCTCCTTGGGCCTTGTTATTACAGAGCTTACCGATACGCCCTTGGGCCTTGCCGCGATTTTGGCCCTCTGGTTTCTGGACCTGAACCGGGGCATACGGCAAATGAGCGGCGGCTATGGAGATTTTCTTCTGATGCCCCGGCACAATAACATTATGGGGGCCTCCACTTTTCAACAGAATTTTGGAGAGCTTTTGACCAACAGACTGCTTTATACCGCCATAGCCCTGGCCCTTGTGGGGCTTTCGGCCCTGGTTTTGGAACAAAAACGGAAAGGCAGGTGGTTCGGCTTTGACGCTTTCAAAACGCGCTTTATCCATCGCAAAAACCTGTGTGAGGAATAATCTGCCTCCCCACCTTTTGCTTTCCCTTCTGCTGCTGACCGGGGCTTTTCTTGTGATGTGGCCCTGCTATTGGGAGAAAGGCCAAACCATGTCCTTTTTCCTGATCTTCCTTCCCCTTACCGGGATCCTGCTGTTGACACCGCTGTTTCTGCCGGAGCAGGAGCAGAATACCCTGGACGTACTCCGCATGCGAAGCACCCCTCTTGCCCTGATTTTCACCGTGCGGGCGGCCTGCGCCTGTCTTCTTCTGCTGGCCCTTCCCGCCGGAACGCTGCTGGTTCTGGGATTTCTTCATTGCGAGATCCCCTCCGGACTGTGGTGCGAAGCCGTTTGCGCTTCTCTGTTTTTAGGCGGACTGGGAGCCACATGCTATGCCCTGTGGGAAAACCTGCCCGCCGCTTATCTGGTCCCGGTCCTGTATTTTATCTTCTGCGCCATGACCGGGCGGGAGCGCATGGGTGAATGGGGACTGGAGGCTCTCTGTACCGCCCCGGGAGGGCAGGACTATCTCCCCGGCCTTCGTCCCGCCCTGCTGCTGGGCGGCATCTTCCTGCTTGCCGCCGCCGTTCTTCTTCGCTGCCGGAGAAAAAAGGGACATTAGGAATGAGCAATTATAAAGGGCAAGAACTTAGTTCGCTAAATTGGAATTTACCGGTTATTCGCTCACCTCTCTCCTGTCATCCTGAGCGAAGCGAAGGATCTCGTCCTTTCCCCTTTTATTCGGAAAATTAAGGACGAGATTCTTCGTCACTTCGTTCCTCAGAATGACAGGTGGGAACTGCGTGTTAAACTATAATTTATCACCCGGCCATGCCCTTCATTTCTCATTGCTAATTTCTCATTGCTCATTGAACATAGCGGTACCACCGCCGTCCAGCATCTAGAATCCAGTATCTAATATCTAAAAAGCTCCGCCGCAAAATGTGTCATTTTGCGGCGGAGCTTTTTTACCCTTCCTCCACGCCCCGGGGACGGGGTCTGGAAAGAAATACTTCACCCTTGCGCTCCAGAAGGCGCATGCAGCTTTTTGCTTTTTCCACCTGATCAAAAATACCGTAAACAGCGGAGCCGCTGCCTGTCATCATCGCGCCCAGGGCCCCGGCGGACAGCATGAGCTTTTTGACTGTTCGTACCTGGGAAAGCTTCATGGTTTCGTCAAAACGGTTGGAAAGCGCCCTGCCGATCTGCCGCAGCTCTCCCGCCTCCAGGGCTTGCAGCATTTTGGGGGTAGCTCTGCCGCCGGAAAGGGGATACTGGTCTAACAGCGCGTAAGCCCGGGGCGTGCTCATGCCGGCGGGGGGCTTACAGATCACCAGAAAGCAGTCCGGCATGGGAGAAGCCGGCTCCAAAAGCTCTCCGGTGCCTGTACAGCGGCAGGTCCCCCCCTGTATGCAGAAGGGCACATCGGCCCCCACTCCGGCCCCAAGCTCCAATAAAGCAGAAGGCTCCAGCTTTGTTTCATAAAGCCGATTCAGCCCGAAAAGCACCGCCGCCGCATCGGCGCTGCCGCCGCCCATACCGGCCCGGGTGGGAATGTTCTTTCGTAAGGAGATCGTCAGGCCCTCCTGCTTGAGCCCGCAGTGGCGAAAAAAGAGAGAAGCCGCCCGGTAAGCTGTGTTTTTCGTATCGGTGGGAAGATATTCCCGGTCGCACCGCAGGCGAATTTCACCCTTACCGCCGGGGGTCAACTCCACCTCGTCCCAGACGGAAACACTTTGCATCACCGTATCCAGCAGGTGAAAGCCGTCCTCCCGCTTTCCGGTAATATCCAGGGTCAGATTGATTTTTCCATACGCTTTCAGTTTCATATCTTTTCACAGCCTGAACGCACCCAGCCTTCGCACGCCGATCACATGCCGGGGGCACATTTCGTGGCAGCAGAAGCAATGAATGCAGTTTTTATAGTCGATCTCCGCTTTTCCGTTTTTGAGCGCAATGGTATGCTGAGGGCAGCTTTCCGCGCATTTCCCACAGCCCACACAGCCCTTTTTATCGATCCTCGGATAAGGCGTGGCAAGCTTTTTTGCCAGGGGACGCAGCAGCTTCGGCAGCTTATCGATGAAGTCCGTGCTGGAAGCCCTTGCCTGCTTGAAGTCCGCCAACCGCAGGGTCTCCGGGTCGTCCCCCACAAGCTCCAGCTCCTCCAGGGAAATGGGTCCAAACCCCCGCTGGCTTCCATAGAGCAGCATCAGCACGGAGGCGGGCTCGATGCCCGCTAAATAAGCGGCGCACACGTCCGCCGCATAGGGATTTTTCGAGGCCGCCACCGCCCCAAGTTCCCGGCGGGAGCCGCCGGTGGGCCCGTCCCCCTCCATGGCCCAGATCCCATCGAGAAACGCGAGGTCAGGGGAAATCAGCCCGCAGAGATCCACCAGCATTTGGGAAAATTCCTCTTTTTCCGGGAACCGGCAGTGCAGCTCCGGCTTTTGCAGGCCGGGCACCACGCCGAACAGATTTTTGACCGCCCCGGAAAAACCTACCATGGAATGAGTTTTCAGCTTGGCCAGGTCAATGAGGTACTCCGCGTCCAAAAAGGGCTCCACCACGGAAAGCCGTCGGCAGACGGAGCCCTCCGGCAGGGAGACCTCTCTGCTTTTACAATCGGTATACAGGGAAAACCCGTTTTGCTCCGCCATTTCCGTATAGCCGCAGGCCTTAAAATGGGCCTTCATCAGCCCGGGGGCATAGGGCCCGCCGGGGCTTTCGGCAATGAGCACCCCTGCCCCGGCCTTTTTCACGCATTTCCCCACCGCCGCCACAAAAGCCGGGTGGGTGGCCACCGCCTCCTCCGGCTTTGCGCGCATGACAAGATTGGGCTTCAGCACCGCCGTCATACCGGGCTTCAGCTCATCATAAATGCCCAGCGTTTCAAACATGCCGTGGATCAGCGGCTCCAATTCCTCCGCCCGGTAGGTTTCGCACCGGGCCAGCGCCACCCGCTCTCTCACAGCTCTTTCAGAAACGCTTCCATACGTTCCAGCGCTTCCGTAATGTGCTTGATGGAATAGGAATAAGAAATGCGCACAAAGCCCTCGCCGCAGGCACCGAAAGCATCGCCGGGGATCACCGCCACATGGTGGGAATAAATCAGCTTTTCACAGAATTCCTGAGAGGTGAGCCCGGTAGACTGAATGGAAGGAAACACATAAAAGGCCCCCTCCGGTTCAAAGCAGCTGAGGCCCATTTGATGTAAGCCGTCCAAAATGAGCCTGCGGCGCATATCGTACTGTCCCCGCATGTATTCAATATCCTCGTCCCCGTTTTCCATGGCCTCAATGGCGGCATACTGGCTGGTGGTGGGGGCGCTCATAATGGCAAACTGATGCAGCTTTGTCATTACGCCGATGATCTCCTTGGGCCCGGCGGCATAGCCCAGGCGCCAGCCTGTCATGGAATGGGACTTGGAAAAGCCGTTGACCAGAACCGTGCGCTCCCGCATACCCGGCAGGGAGGCGAAGGAAACGTGAGGTGCGTTCCCATAGGTAAGGGAAGCGTAAATTTCATCGGAAAGCACCAAAAGGTTGTGGCGCTCCACCACCCGGGCCACCGCTTCCAGATCCTCCCGGCGCATCACCGCGCCAGTGGGGTTGTTGGGGTAGGGCAGCACCAGAAGCTTTGTTTTTTCCGTGATCTTTTCCTCCAGCTCCTCTTCGGTCAAGCGAAACTCATTTTCCGCCTTGGTCTCAATGATCACGGGAACGCCGCCCGCCATTTGCGTGATGGGCACATAGCAGACGAAGCTGGGCTCCGGGATCAGCACCTCCTCGCCGGGGGAGATCAGGCTGCGGATACACAGGTCAATGGCTTCCGACCCGCCCACCGTTACCAGCACCTCGCTTTCCGGCGCGTACTGCACCTGATAATGGCGGGAAAGAAAGCCGCTGATGGCTTCCCGCAGACGGATAAAGCCCCGGTTGGGGGTATAGCGGGTACGCCCCTTTTCCAGAGACTCAATGCCCGCCTCCCGAATATGCCAAGGGGTGTGAAAATCGGGTTCGCCCACGGAAAGGGAGATCACGTCCTCCATTTCATGGGCAATATCGAAGAACCTTCGGATCCCGGAGGGCTTGATGCTTTTCGCGGTGGGATTTAAGAGGGACTCAAAATCAATCACAAAGATTGCTCCCCCTCTCGTCTCTTTCCTCGTAATCGCTGTGGAAGATCACGCCGCCGTCCTTGTATTTCGTCAGCACAAAATGGGTGGCGGTGGAGAGCACGCCGCCAATGGGGGCCAGCCGCCGGGAAACGAACATGGCGATATCGGACATGGTTTCCCCTGTCACTGTCACTGCCAGGTCATACCCGCCGGACATGAGATACACGCTTTCCACCTCCGGGAAATTCATCACTTTTCCGGCGATCTCGTCAAAGCCTGTGTCCTTCTGGGGGGTGACCCGCAGCTCGATCAGGGCCGTGGCCCGGTGGATCTCGGTTCTTTCCCAGTTCACCAAAGCATGATAGCCCCGGATCACGCCGTCCTTTTCCAGCGCCGCAATGGTTTTTCTTACGTCCTCCTCCTTTTCCCCCAGCATCACGGCCAGCTGGGCGGGGGTAAGCTGTGCGTCCTCCCGTAAAAGCTCTAAAAGACGGTCTGTTTTCATTTGATCTTCCACCTTTCCGCTAAAATGCTATGTAGTCGAGTGAAGCTATGATCTCCCGCGCTGTTTGTTCCTCCACGGGAGTGGAAAATACGCCGGGAGAAAATTCCACCACATCTCCCAAGCCCTTTTGCAGTACGAACCGAAGCCTGCCGTTTCGCACCTTTTTATCGGTGTAAAGCTTTTGCACCAGGGCCTCCCGGTCGATCTTCGAGGGGATCCCGGTGGGAAGCCCGGCCCGCTTCAGCAGGGCCAGCAGCCTTTGCCGCTCCTCCTCGGTGAGAAAGCCCATTTTTTCCGCCAGCGCCGCTTCCGCCGCAAGGCCGATAGAAACTGCCTCTCCGTGAAGCAGCTCATAGCCGCTTACCGTTTCAATGGCTCTTCCCACAGTATGCCCCAGGTTCAACACTTCCCGCAGCCCGCTTTCCCGCTCGTCCCGCATGACCACCTGATATTTGATCCGGCAGTTTTCCTCCGCGATATGGGCGCAGGCCGACCGGCCGCAGGCAAGAAGCTTCTCCATATGCTCCTCCAGATACTCAAAAAAGCCGAGGCTGGCAATACAGGCGTGCTTGATGGTTTCCGCCAGGCCGCTGGAAATTTGTCTTTTGGGCAGGGTCCTCCAGGCGTTCACATCGAGATATACCTTTTTCGGCTGGTTGAAAAGGCCGATCAGGTTGGTGGCCAAAGGCGTATCCACCGCCGTTTTTCCGCCTACGGAGGCGTCCGCCGCCGAAAGCAGGGTGGTGGCGTAATTCACAAAGGGAACTCCCCTGGCGAAGGTGCCCGCCAAAAAGCCGGCCAGGTCCGTGACCACGCCGCCGCCGACGGCGATGATCCCGCAGTCCCGGCGGCAGCCGGCGGCCAGCAGCTCATCCTCCAGCCGGGCCTTTGTTTCCCTGGTTTTTTGCCGTTCCCCGGCTTCAAACACAAAAAGCTCCGCCTGAAAGCCCGCCTCCAGCAGCATCTCCCACAGCCGCTCTCCGTATAAGCCCTTCACGTTGCTGTCTGTGATCAGGGCCAGCTTTTTTCTGTCCCCCAAAAGCCCGTTTCGCAGATCCGATACCAGCTTTTCCTCCAGCCCGAAGCCGATCTCGATCTCGTAGCTGTCGTCCACCACTCTTTTAAGCTCTACCTGAAAAACACCCATTGGCTTTTCCTCCTTTAGCCAGACGGCAAAACCGTGGTTCAAATTCGCGCTGTCTGGCTATTCCAGCGGCAGCAGAGTGGGCTTCCGCTTTTCATAAACGGCAAATTCCCTAAAGCCCGCCTGCTTCAGCAGCTCCATGCCCTCATCGACGCCTTTTCCCAGATCCTCCGCCCGGTGGGCGTCGGAGCCCAGGGTAACGAGCCTGCCTCCCAGCTCATGATACCGGGCAAGTAAGGGCAGATCCGGCAGGGTACGGCCTATTTTCTGCCGCAGACCCGAGGTGTTCACTTCCAGCGCTTTTTCAGCCCGGATCAGCGCCCGAAAGACCCCGTCGATCTGCTCCCGGTGCCGTGTAAGCTCCACCGGGATCCCGTGATCCCCCACAATATACCGCAGCGGATAAGTCAAGTGGCCCAGGGAATCAAATCCGCCCCAGCGGATCACCTCTAAAAGCTCCTGCCAGTAGGCGGAAAGCAGCCGGTCGATAAACTCCGGCCCTTCCCTGGTATAGTCCAGAAAAAAGAAGTCCTCAAAGCCCCGAATATTGTGGATAGAGCCAATGACAAAATCGTATTCCCCCTGGGAAAGTGCCTGTTCCGCCGCCGGAAGATCCTGATTGGGCTGGCCCAGCTCGATGCCCCGGTAAAACCGAAACTTTCCGGAAAAGCTGTCCCGTGCCCGCTCCATTTCCCCCCAGGCTTTTCGCACCCTGGGCCTATAGCGGCTTTCATATTCCTGGCATTCACAATGATCTGTCAAGGTATAGGCGTAAAGCCCCAGCTCCGCGGCCTGCCGGCACATGCGCTCCACCGTGTCCTTCCCGTCCGGCGAGCAGGCCGAATGGTTGTGGCAGTCGCTTGCATACCGATGTTCCATGATCCCCGCCTCCCTTCCCATGGGAAAGTTAAAATTGAATTTCAGTATAGCATAAACAGGGGCAAAAGAAAAGGAAAAAATCGATTTCACGGGAAAGCTTCAGGATTTCTTTGACAACCATCTTCCGGTGCCTTATAATGGAAACCGGATTTCTTTTCGCAGATAATCAGATACTTCCGGGGCCGTGCTCCGGGAAAGGATGGAGCATTTATGGAAAAAACCACAAAGGCCGTTATCACAGTGATTGGAAAAGACATGGTGGGAATTCTGGCAAAGGTTGCCGCCCAGTGTGAAAAGCACGGCGTAAACGTGCTGGAAGTCACCCAGTCCGTTTTACAGGATATGTTCGTCATGGTCATGCTGGTGGATATCACCCGCGCCACCGCCCAGGTGGCGGAGCTGGCGGATCAATTCGACGCCCTGGGGGAAAGCCTGAATCTGAAGATCCACGTGATGCATGAGGATATTTTTAATTCTATGCACAAAATCTAAAACGCCTTCGGCGTTTTAGATTCTTGGGAGTTTTCCTTCGTTCTCCGCGGGAGAACGATTCCGCTTTCGCGGAACCGGAAAACGTCCACTTATTCTGTTCTTGGGAGTTTTCCTTCGTTCTCCGCGGGAGAACGATTCCGCTTT
>CAJUTL010000007.1:0-51713 GCA_910589395.1 uncultured Oscillospiraceae bacterium | reverse complement strand
TTATTCTGTTCTTGGGAGTTTTCCTTCGTTCTCCGCGGGAGAACGATTCCGCTTTCGCGGAACCGGAAAACGTCCACTTATTCTGTTCTTGGGAGTTTTCCTTCGTTCTCCGCGGGAGAACGATTCCGCTTTTGCGGAACCGGAAAACGTCGACTTATTCTACTCATGGGAATTTTCCTTTTTGTCTTTTTTATTTGATGAATTGAGGTTTGTAGGACTGGCAAATAGCAGTAACCCTTGCCTCCCCTGAAAGGGGAGGTGGCGGCCGCAAGACCGTCGGAGGGGTTCCAGCTCACTGAAAAGCCGTATAAAATCTGCGTTTTACATCTTCCCAGCCAGAACCCCTCAGTCACGGCTTCGCCGCGACAGCTCCCCTTTCAGGGGAGCCAAGGGTGTGCACTAAACTATCATTTACTTTTCTTTACATTGCGCTGCACAGCAGCGCCACCAACGCCCAGCATCTAGCATCCAGCATCTAAAAAAGGTGGTCTTATCTTGAATACCAATGAAATTCTGGAAACGATCAATATGATCGACAACGAAAATCTTGACGTGCGCACCATCACTATGGGAATTTCCCTTTTGGACTGCGCGGATTCCGAGATCGACAAGGCGGTGCGAAAGGTCTACGATAAGATCTGCCGTTACGCGGAGCACCTGGTCAGCACCGGGGAGGACATCAGCCGCCAGTATGGGATCCCCATCATCAACAAGCGCATTTCCGTAACGCCCATCGCCATGATCTCCGGGGCCTGCCCCGGCGCTTCCCCCATTCATTTCGCCAAGGCCCTGGACAAAGCCGCCCGGGAGGTGGGGGTAAACTTTATCGGCGGATATTCCGCCCTGGTGCAAAAGGGCTTCGGCCCCGGGGACTATGCCCTTTTGGAGAGCATTCCCCAGGCGCTTTCCGAAACGGAGCTTGTCTGTTCCTCCGTCAACGTGGGCTCCACCAAGGCCGGGATCAATATGGACGCTGTGGAAAAAATGGGCCGCATCGTCAAGGAAACCGCTGAGCGTACTGCCGACCGGGAATGTATCGGCGCCGCCAAGCTGGTGGTGTTCTGCAACGCCCCGGAAGACAATCCCTTTATGGCGGGCGCGTTCCACGGCCCCGGTGAGCCGGACTGTGTGATAAACGTAGGCGTTTCCGGCCCCGGCGTGGTACGGGCCGCCATCGCAAAATCCGGCGAGGGCCGCAGCCTGACAGAGATCGCCGAGCTCATCAAGCGCACGGCCTTTAAGATCACCCGTATGGGACAGCTGGTGGCCCAGGAGGCTTCCCGGCGGCTGTGCGTTCCCTTCGGCATTGTGGATCTGTCCCTGGCCCCCACCCCCGCCATCGGCGACAGCGTGGCCTATATTCTAGAGGGCATGGGGCTTGCCCAGTGCGGCGCTCACGGCACCACGGCGGCCCTGGCTCTGTTAAACGACGCGGTAAAGAAGGGCGGCGTCATGGCCTCCTCCAGCGTGGGCGGGCTTTCCGGCGCGTTTATCCCCGTCACCGAGGACGCGGGCATGATCGAGGCTGCCCGCAGCGGCTGCCTTACCCTGACAAAGCTGGAGGCCATGACGGCGGTGTGCTCCGTGGGCCTTGATATGATCGCCATTCCCGGAGACACCTCCCCTGAGATCATTTCCGGCATCATCGCGGACGAAATGGCCATCGGCATGGTGAACTCCAAAACTACCGCCGTCCGGTTGATCCCTGCCGTGGGCAGGAAAGCCGGAGACGAGCTGGATTTCGGCGGCCTTTTGGGCCGGGGGCCCATCATGGCGGTAAACCCCGCTTCCCCCGCGGAATTCATTCACCGGGGCGGCAAGATCCCGGCGCCCCTGCAGAGCCTGAAAAACTGAATTAGGCGGCGAGGCGCCGCGGCCACTCGTGAAGCTGCTTAGTGCGGGAAAATAGTTTCTGACCCGACCGTAAGCAGAGCGCTAAATTGGGATTTAGCTGCCCTTTGCCTCCCCTTATTTATAGAGGGGAAACAGACTGCTTCGCAGTCTGCGGGGACCGCCGGACGGGTGAGCGCGTCCCGGTGGGGGGAAGGTCTCCAGTGGAGAACTCGGCTGTCACTTCAGACATTGCTGAACGTGCCCCACTGGGGCACAGCGACCGAACCGACAGGTGAGACTCGGTGGAAGGGATAGTCACACGCAGAAAGTGAGATAAAACCGCCAGTTTCAATCCCCTCAGTCACGGCTTCGCCGTGACAGCTCCCCTTGCCTCAAGTGGAGCCTAAGAGCGCTAAACTACAATTTACCAGCCTATTTACTTTTGAATTCAAAAAGGAAATCAGAGTAACCATGAAAAAGGAAAAGAAGCAAAAGCTGACAAAAGCGGAAAAAAAGCTTCGGTCGGCGGAGAACAAAAGGAAAATGAAGCAGGAAATCAAGGAACACCCGGTGCTGTTTGCGGCCTATGTGGTCCTGCGAGCGCTGGTGATCGCCGTGATGGTGCTTCAGATCTTCAATCGGGAATATTACGATGTATTCCTCTGCGCCCTTACCCTGCTGCTGTTCACCGTTCCCAGCTTCGTGGAGCGCCGGCTGCACATCGATGTTCCCAATACGCTGGAGGTGATCATTCTTCTGTTCATCTTCTCGGCGGAGATTCTGGGGGAAATCCAGGAATACTATTTGATTTTTCCTTTTTGGGACACCATGCTCCATACCCTGAACGGCTTCCTGATGGCCGCCATCGGCATTGCCATGGTGGATATTCTGAACCGTTCCCGGAAATTCAAGGTGCGGCTGTCTCCCGCTTTTGTGGCGGTAGTGGCCTTCTGCTTTTCCATGACTATCGGCGTGCTGTGGGAATTTTTCGAATACGGCATGGACTGCTTCTTCCACATGGATATGCAGAAGGACACCGTGATTTCCGCTGTCACCTCCGTAATGCTGAACCCGGAGGGCAGAAACGCCGCCGTTACCGTTCCCATTGAAAGCGTTGTGATAAACGGAGAGCCCTGGGCGGGCTATCTGGATATCGGACTGCACGATACCATGAAGGATCTCCTGGTGAACTTCGTCGGCGCGGTACTGTTCTCCCTCATCGGCATGCTGTATATCATGGGCCGGGGAAAGGGAAAATTTGCCCCCAAGTTCATTCCCCGGCTGAAGGAAAACGAGCTTCCTCCTCCCAGCGAGGAGGGCGCGGGTCTGCTGGATCCCATTCCCCTTTCCGAAGCGGAGCCCGAAAAATCCAATTCGGAGCCGGACTGTATTTTCTGCCAGATCGCGGCGGGGAAAGCGCCCTGCCGGAAGATCTATGAGGACGAATACACCCTGGCATTTCTGGATATTGCCGGAGACGCGGAGGGCCACACCCTGGTGATCCCCAAACGGCACGCAAAGACCCTGATGGACTGCGACATGGAGACCTGCTCTCATCTCATGGAGACAGCAAAGCTCATTGCGGAGCATTATGTGCAAAGCTGCGGCTACGAGGGCGTAAATCTGTTGAACGCCAGCGGGGAAAGCGCGGAGCAGTCTGTGCCCCACCTGCATTTTCATATCATTCCCCGCAAAAAGCAGGACGGGATCACCGCCTGGCCGGAGCTGGGAAAAACCGAAACACCGCCGGAGGAGGTACAAAGGCGGCTGACCATGCTTCCCCCGGAGCGGGAGAAAAATGGAGAAAACACACCCTAAAAAGGAGGAGTCACTATGAACGCTGTTGTCAAAACAAAGCAGGGACTTGTGGAAGGCCTTCGAAGCGAGGACGGAAAAGCCGTCCTATTCCAGGGAATTCCCTATGCGCAGCCCCCTGTGGGAGAGCTGCGCTTTCGCCGCCCTCAGGAGCACGCGCCCTGGGAGGGGATCCTTCCCTGTCAGGAATTCCCCAACCGCTGCCCCCAGGCCGATCCGACAAAAATGGGCTTTTATGCGAAAGAATTTTACGATTCCTTCGTGCCGGAATGCGGAGAGGACTGTCTGCGCCTGAACCTTTGGGTGCCGGCTGACTCCACCCCGGAAAGCGGCCTTCCTGTGCTGTTCTGGATCCATGGCGGCGCTTTTCTGCACGGGTGGGGCAGTGAAAAGGAATTTGACGGGGAAGGCTTTGCCAAGAAGGGCGTGATCCTCTGCACCATCAACTACCGGGTCAACGTTTTCGGCTTCTTTGCCCACCCGGAGCTGGAGCGAGAAACGGAAGAGCACGTTTCCGGAAATTACGGCATTCTGGATCAGATCTTTGCCTTAAAGTGGATCCGGGAAAACATTGCCGCTTTCGGTGGCGATCCGGAAAAAATCACCATTGCCGGACAATCGGCGGGCTGCATGAGCGTGCAGTCCATCATTTCCTCCCCCCTTTCCAGAGGCATGCTGCGAGGCGCTATTCTGCAAAGCGGCGGCGGGCTCAGGGCGGTATTTGAAACACCAAACAAGGAACAGCTTTGGGATATTTCTGAAAAACTTATGGAGCATTTACAGGTAAAAACCATAAAAGATCTGCGGGAAGTCCCGGCAAACACCCTGATGGAAGCGGCCTACGCGGTAAACGGAGAGGGCCTGGGCTGGACGCCCCATCAGGACGGCTGGCTGCTGCCCACTTCTACCGACGCCCTGGCGGAGGCCGGAAAAATACACGATATTTCTTACATGATCGGCTCTACCGGAGACGACATCGGCGGAGATACGCTGCTTCAGGAAAGCGGCGCGCGCTTCTGCGAAAACCAGTTGAAGCTGGGCCGCACCCCCGCCTATTTCTATTTCTTTGACCGCAAGCTTCCCGGCGACAACGCGGGGGCCTTCCATTCCAGCGAGCTGTGGTATGTGTTTGAGACCTATCCCCGCTGCTGGCGGCCCTGGGAGGAGTGTGACAGAGAGCTTTCCCGGGTGATGTCCGCCTACTGGGCAAATTTTGTAAAAACCGGCGACCCCAATGGCGGCTCCCTGCCCTGCTGGAAGCCCTATACCACGGAGAACCGTGAACCGATCCTGCTGGCGGAAAAGCTCGTACAGAAAGGAACCTGAGAAATGAACTATCAGGATATCAACGCGAAAGCTATTGGTGACTGGTGCCGGGAAGGCTGGGTATGGGGTGTTCCCATTTCCCACGAGACCTTCCTGCGGGCAAAAGAAGGCCGTTGGGACGTACTGCTTACCCCCACAAAGCCCGTTCCCCACAGCTGGTTCGGAGAGCTGCGGGGAAAAAAGGTGCTGGGCCTTGCCTCCGGCGGCGGGCAGCAAATGCCCATTTTTGCCGCCCTGGGCGCGGACTGCACCGTGCTGGACTACACCCCGGAGCAGCTGGAAAGCGAACGGGAGGTGGCCCGGCGGGAGGGCTATGAGATCCGCATGATTCGGGCGGATATGACAAAGCCCCTGCCCTTTGCGGACGGAGAATTCGATTTGATCTTTCACCCGGTATCCAACTGCTATGTCCGGGAAGTGCGCCCCATTTTCCGGGAGTGCGCCCGAGTTTTGAAGCCCGGCGGCGCTTTGCTCAGCGGCCTGGATAACGGGATCAATTACCTGTTTGACGAAACGGAAACCACCCTGACCTGGAGCCTGCCCTTCGATCCCCTGAAAAACCCGGAGCAGCTGGCGTCTCTGCAAAAGGGAAACGAAGGCGTGCAGTTTTCCCATACCCTGGAGGAGCAGATCGGCGGCCAACTGGAGGCCGGGCTCACCCTCACCCATGTCTATGAGGATACCAACGGCGAGGGAAAGCTTCATGAGCACAATGTTCCCACCTTCTGGGCCACCCGGGCGGTAAAGGCGGCTCCGTAAGGTCAAAAATATTGCTCGTGGAAATTCGGAAGCAATGTTTGTCGAAAAAATATTATCGATAAACATTAAAATTCTATTGACAAACGATAATTTCCAGATTATACTGAAGGCACAAACCGATTGGGAGGTGCCTCTTTATGGCAACACAGAAAAAAGATCGTTTGACCAAGGCCGCCACCGTGCTTTCCAAGCTTTTGGAAATTGGCTATGACATCGGCGCGGTGACGATGATCGTTGGTTTCGTCCTGTTCCTGCTGGATAAAAATTTCTTTCCCGGCGTTCTGGTCAAGGGCGGCGTGGTTCCCGGAGAGGCTGTCAGCGTACACGGCTTTTCCCTGGCCCTGGTGATCGGCAACGAGGACGGCTCCTTAAATAGCGCCGCTATGATCCTTTTTCTCCTTTGCGGCGCCATGACCCTGGAACTGATGGCCTGGGTATTCCGCAATGTCAACCTGATTTTGCGCACCACCCAGGGGCTGACAAAATTTTCCCAGGGGAAAACGCCCTTTCAAAAGGATAATGTGCGCATGATGCGGGAGATCGGCATTTTCTTTATTTCCATCACCATGGTGCAACTGGTTTTCAGCACCATTGCCACACTGGTGATTGGGCCGGAGCTGGTGGAATCCAGCGTGGATATGATGGGGATCGTCATGGGAATTCTGATGCTGTGCCTGTCTCAGGTATTCGCCCTGGGCATGCAAATGCAAAACGATATGGACGGGCTGGTGTAAGCGATGGGCAGGATCGTACTGCGGCTGGACAGAATGATGGTAGAGCGGAAAATCTCCCTGAACCAGCTGGCGGAAAAAGTGGGCATTTCCAACGTGAACCTTTCCAAGCTCAAAAACAACCGGGTAACAGCCATCCGCTTTTCCACCCTGGAGGCAATTTGCGAAGTCCTGCAATGCCAGCCGGGAGATCTTCTGGAATACGAAACCGACAAATAGCCATTCGCTGTGAGGGCCGACCTTTCTAAATGAGAAATGTGAAATGAGCAATTAAGGGCAAAAGGAACAGTATGATAAATTGGAATTTAGCGGTTGCCCGCTTACCTTCCACCTATCATTACTGAACAGAAAGCAAGGCAGCCTTGCTTTCTCGGTGAAGAATCTCGTCCTTTGCCCTTTTGCTCTGGAATTAAGGACGAGATTCTTCGTCACTTCGTTCCTCAGAATGACAAGAGGGGACTATCTGCTAAGTTATAATTTACCAGCGTTAGTTACAACGCTGGTGCCCTTACTCCTCGTTGCTCATTGCTATGCGCCGCCGTCCAGCATTCAGCATCTAAAAAAGTGCCGCTGCAAAACATGTTTTGCAGCGGCACTTTTTGTGAAAACAATTATTGAATTCCCTTCAGCGGGAACCGGCCGAGGAATCGGGTCGGGAAAAACTCGTAGAGCAAAAGCGCCTCTATTCTGCCCTGAAACTGGGAAAACTCCTTCAGTACAAGGGGCAGGGCCCGGCAGACCTCCGGCGCGTCCTCCAGATACAGCGTGGCATGGGGCGTCCAGTTTTCCGAGCTTCCAAACCGCTCCCTGCAGTCTAGCCAGACGGCGCAAATTTGAACCCGCTGAATAGCGGCAGCAAGCTGCCACAAGCGATAGATTGCCGCTTTTCAGTTTATCGTCCTAGGCAAAGGCGCAAATGTTCCGCAAGCGGAACATTTGCCTGCCGTCGTCCGGAGCTTGCGAAGCAAGCTTTTTGCACTGAAAATCGACAACATCTCACCAGTTTTCAGTTCGAAGAAGTTTTGCCGTGGTGGATTTTTGTCCGACCTAGGCAAAAGCGTTGCATTTCTAACAACGGGCGGGCGAAAATACGCCCGGCAAAACCGTGGTTCAAATTCGCGCCGTCTGGCTGGCAGCTCCCGGGTACAGTCCGGCGCGAGAAACAGCACGTTTCCTCCGCCGAACACCCCGATATGACTGAACGTAAGGGAAATGGGCTCTGTCTCCCCCGACGCTTTTTGCACGGCGGACAGCACCTTCCCCTCCTCTTCACAGGGAAAGCTTTCCTAGGTAATGTGATAAGGGAGCCCGGGCGTCTGCCTGCCCGAAAACCCGGCGGCGGTCAGGCGGCTGTAGAGCCTTATCCCCTCGGTCTGGGTTCTTTGATCCAGTTCCGCCAGCACATACAGCCGCTTTTCCGCGGCTTCGCTGCTCACTTGATCTCCCGGGAGGCGATCTCCGCCTGGGTTTTCGCGATAAACTCCTCTACCGACATGGCGCCCAGGTCGCCGTCCTTCCGATGGCGGGGAGAAATGGTGCTGCTCTCCGCCTCTTTATCGCCCACCACCAGCATATAGGGGGTCTGCTGCAGCTGGGCTTCCCGGATCTTATAGCCGATCTTCTCATTTCTCGTATCGCATTCCACCCGCAGCCCAGCGGCCTCCAGCTGTGCCTTCAGACTTTGGGCATATTCGTGGTGGCGCTCGGAAATAGGCAGGATCACGGCCTGCACGGGAGAAAGCCACAGGGGGAATTTCCCGGCGAAATGCTCGGTGATCACCCCGATAAACCGCTCGATGGAGCCCAGCACTACACGGTGGATCATCACCGGGCGGTGCTTTTCGCCGTCCGCGCCCACATATTCCAGCTCGAAGCGCTCCGGCAGCTGGCTGTCCAGCTGGATCGTGCCGCACTGCCAGGTGCGCCCCAGGGAATCCGCAATGTGAAAATCCAGCTTGGGGCCGTAGAAGGCGCCGTCGCCTTCGTTGATCACGTAATCCTTGCCCATGGCCGTAATGGCGCTTTTCAGGATCTCCTGGTTGCGCTCCCATTCCTCCACCTCGCCGATATGATCCTCCGGCATGGTGGAAAGCTCAATGGTATAGCTGAGGCCAAAGGTGGAGTACACCTCGTCAAACAAGCCCACCGTTTCCTGAATGACCTCCTGCATCTGCTCCCGAGTCATAAAAATATGGGCGTCGTCCTGGGTAAAGCAGCGCACCCGGAACAGGCCGTGAAGGGTGCCGGAAAGCTCATGGCGGTGTACCAGGCCCAGCTCCCCTACCCGCAGGGGCAGCTCCCGATAGGAATGGGGCTCGCTGGCATACACCAGCATACCGCCCGGGCAGTTCATGGGCTTGATGCCGAAGTTGGTTTCGTCAATGACCGTGGTGTACATATTGTCCTTATAGTGCTCCCAGTGGCCGCTGCGCTCCCAAAGCTGGCGGTTCAGCATGATGGGCGTGGAGATCTCCAAGTAGCCGTATTTCTTATGGACTTGTCTCCAGTAATCGATCAGAGTGTTTTTCAGCACCATGCCCTTGGGCAGGAAGAAGGGGAAGCCGGGGCCCTCGTCCCGCAGCATAAAGAGGCCCAGCTCCTTGCCCAGCTTGCGGTGATCCCGCTTTTTCGCTTCCTCCAGCATTTGCAGGTACTCGTCCAGCTGCGACTGCTTGGGGAAGGAAATACCGTAGACGCGGGTAAGCATTTTCTTCGTGGCGTCCCCCCGCCAGTAAGCGCCGGTGATAGAGGTGAGCTTTACGGCCTTTACCCCGCCGGTGCTCATCAGATGGGGGCCGGCGCAGAGATCCGTAAAGTCCCCCTGCCGGTAGAAGCTGATCTTCTCCCCGTTTCCGGAGTGCTCGTCGATCAGCTCCTCTTTGTATTCCTGCCCGGCCATTTCCCGTTTGGCTTCTTCCGCCGGCAGCTCAAATTTCTCCAGCTCCAGATTTTCCTTGATGATCTTCTTCATCTCTTCCTCAATTTTGGGAAGTTCCTCCGAAGACAGGGGGGTATCCATATCAAAATCGTAATAGAAACCGTTTTCAATGGCGGGGCCGATGGCGAATTTTGTGCCGGGGTACAGCCGGTTTACCGCCTGGGCCATAATGTGGGCGGTGGTGTGCCAGTAAGCGTGCTTTCCCTCCGCCTCATCAAAGGTGAGGATCTCCAGCGCGCAGTCCTGTGTCAGAGGGGTACGCAGATCCTTTCCCTCGCCGTCAACACGGGCGGCACAGGCGGCCTTAAAGAGCCCCATGCCGATGGACTTTGCCACCTCGGCGGGGGTAACGCCGCTTTCAAACTCCTTCCTTTGTCCTTTCAGGTCGATCTTGATCATGTGGAAAACTCCTTTCCGCCGGAACAGAAAAACGCCTGCCCCAGCAAATTCTGGGGCAGGCGACAAGGCTTCAAAATTTTCCCTGCGTCCGCGGTTCCACCCGGATTCAAAGCGCCCGTTTCAAAAGCGCTTCCTCGTTTCAGCCCATAACGGCGCTACCCGTCTGTCCTTAAGCCGTTCGATACGGAAAACCGGCGTTCGGCAGCCGCTCAAAGGTGGTATTCCGTTTCCCACGGGAGCCTTCCCGCGCCGCCGCGAGCGCTTCCAGCCAACGGCGCTCACTCTCTGGGGGCAAAAGCCCTTCACGGCAAAATTTTCAGAAGCGGAACTTCCTTTTCTCAGCGTTTTTGGGAATTTGTCTCGGCAGGCTTCGTGGTCAGACCGATACAAATTCTTATATTGAAACCATCATAACACCGGGAAAAAGCCTTGTCAAGAGGGGAATTTCTCCAGTCTGCCCGCTGAAAACGGCTGATTCTGTAACTGATTTGTAACTAACTTCTGAATAAAATGTTACAAATTTCTTGACAACGGGTGCCCTTTAGAGCTACAATGATACACAGAATGCACTTCGTGCTTTTTATAGATTTCTTCTGTTTTTCATTTTTATAAGGCGTTTCGGGAAACGTTTTCTTTCTGCCCGCTTCCGCCTTACCACTTTTTACTAGGATACATTTCTTTATTTTCCGGCTTGCAGCAGGCCTGTACCCACGAATTGTCAGGGTATGGCGGCTACCGGAAATAGCGTAAGCCTTAAAAAAGAACATAGAAAAATAGCGGAGCAAGGGCCGTCTGCATTCACGGGGCAGGGAGATCGATCATCTCCTGGCTCCGGCATTCTTATTTTAATCATTTGAGACTTTGAAACAAGAAATGAGAAAAGGAGGTGCCTGATTGCAGATCCCACTATGGCTGTGCATCGTTATTGCGGTGGCTGCCGCCGCTTTGGTAGGAGCCCTGGCGTTTTTTCTGGGAATGTCCTATCGGAAAAACAAGGCGGAATCCGCCATTGGCTCCGCTGAGCAGGAGGCCAAGCGCATTATCGGCGATGCCGTGAAAACCGCGGAAGCAAAGAAAAAAGAGATCGTACTGGAGGGCAAGGACGAGATCCATCGTCTGCGCAATGATTCTGAAAAAGAGCTTGCCGACCGGCGCAAGGAGATCCAGCATCAGGAAAGGCGGATCCTTCAGAAAGAGGAAAGCCTGGAAAAAAAGCTGGAAAACGTAGAGCGCAAGGAAGATCAGGTAGATCAGAAAAACAAGAAGGCCGAGGAACGCCTGAAGGAAGCCGAGGCCGTCAAGAAAAGCCAGTTTGACATGCTGGAGAAAATTTCCTCGTTTACTGTGGAGCAGGCAAAGGAATATCTGCTTCAGAATCTGGAAAGCGAGCTGGTGCACGAAAAGGCCGTCAAGGTCATGGAGTTCCAGCAGCAGACCAAGGAGGAAAGCGACAGCGCCGCCAGAGAGATCATTGCCCTGGCCATTCAGCGCTGTGCGGCGGATCAGGTTTCTGAGGCCGCCATCAGCGTGGTTCCCCTTCCCAACGATGAAATGAAGGGCCGCATTATCGGCAGAGAGGGCCGGAATATCCGGGCCATTGAAACCCTGACCGGCGTGGATCTGATCATTGACGACACGCCGGAGGCCATTACCCTGTCAAGCTTCGAGCCGGTTCGCCGGGAGGTAGCCCGCATTGCTCTGGAGAAGCTGATCTCCGATGGGCGTATTCACCCCACTCGTATTGAGGAAACCGTGGAAAAAGCCCGCCGGGAGGTGGAGGCCACCATCAAGTCCGAAGGCGAGCACGCTGTAATGGAAGTGGGCGTCAACGGCATTCACCATGAGCTCATCAAGCTGCTGGGGCGGCTGCGTTACCGCACCAGCTATGGCCAGAACGTGCTGAACCACTCCATTGAGGTGGCGTTCCTGGCCGGGCTGATGGCTTCGGAGCTGGGGCTTGACCCCACCGTTGCCAAGCGCGCCGGTCTGCTCCACGATATCGGCAAATCGCTGGATCACGAGATGGAAGGCTCTCACGTTCAGATCGGTGTGGACGTTGCCAAGCGGTACAAGGAAAATGAAACAGTGGTGCACGCCATCGCCGCCCATCATGGCGATGTGGAGGCGAAGACCATTATCGCCTGCCTGGTACAGGCCGCCGACGCCATTTCCGCCGCCAGGCCCGGAGCGCGCCGGGAGAACCTGGAAAACTACATCAAGCGCCTGGAAAAGCTGGAAGAGGTGGCCGCCTCCTTCCACGGTGTGGAAAACTGCTATGCCATTCAGGCCGGCCGTGAGATCCGCGTTATGGTAAAGCCCGAGGCGGTCAGCGATGAACAAATGACCCTGCTTGCCAGGGATATTTGTAAAAAGATCGAAGCCGACTTGGATTATCCCGGTCAGATCAAGGTAAACATGATCCGGGAAAGCCGCGCGGTGGATTACGCGAAATAAAGCTTTCGCAGCGTATCTTCAAGGGGGACGTACTTCACGTGCGGTCCCCCTTGTTAGTTGTTAGGGGTTCGTTATTAGTTGTTAGAATAAGGAAAAGGGCCGCCTCAAATTGTCATCCTGAGTCACCGAAGGTGGCGAAGGATCTCGTCCTTTGCCCTTTTTCCGGAATTAAGGGCGAGATTCTTCGTCACTTCGTTCCTCAGAATGACAAAAGAGGGAGCTTGTTCTTCTCTAACGACTAACTACTAACAGCTAACGACTAATTTGCTAAACTATAATTCATCAGCGTTAGTTACAATTCTTGGACCCTTGCCCTTCATTGCTCATTGCGCCTTCCATATGAACCCCTTTTCAAGAAAACTATAACTTTCTGCGCTGCAAAGCAGCGCCGCCACCACCTGGTTCCAGAGTCCGGAATCCAGTAATCTAACACGGCGAAAGGAGCTGACAGCATGCGAAGCGAGCGGGAAATGTATGATTTGATCCTGGAGTACGCCTTGCGGGACCAGCGGGTGCGCGGGGTGATCTTAAACGGCTCTCGGGCTGACCCGGTGGCGTCGCTGGATCAGCTGCGGGATTTTGACATTGTTTATCTTGTCACGGATATCACGCCCTATAAGGAGGGAGATATTTCCTCCGCTTTCGGGGAAATCCTTGTCATGCAGCGCCCGGACGAATCGGAGCTTTTCGGAGATCATCTTCCGGAGGAGGCCGCCTATCTCATGCAGTTTCGGGACGGAAACCGCATTGACCTCACAGTGGCCAAAAAAGAAAATTACCGGGGCTACTGCTTTGACGACCGGCTCAGCATCGTCCTTCTGGATAAGGACGGTTTCCTGCCGGAGCTGCCTCCTCCCTCTGCCGTTACCCATAGCGTTGCAAAGCCCTCCCAGCGGCTCTTTGAGGAATGCCGGGTGGAATTCTGGTGGACAGCCCCTTACGTTTCCAAGGCGCTGTGCAGGGAAAGGCTGCTTCTGGCCCAGCATCTGCTGGAGGAATGCTCCCGTCCCATGCTGCGGCTGATGGCCGCCTGGCTCATCGGCGCGGAGCAGGGCTTTCCCGTTTTCCCGGGAAAGGGCGGGGACGGCCTTGCACCGTATCTTTCCTCCTCTCTTTGGGAACGCTATTTGGAAACCTATGTTCCCTGCCAAACAGAAGCGCTCCGAGGGGCTTTATTCACCGCCTGTGGGTTGTTTTCAGAACTGACGTCCCTCGCCGCGCAAAAGCTGGGCTTTTCCTGTGACGGCAGGCTCGACCGGGAGGTGCCGGGCTTTTTGAAAGAAGTTCAGCCCGCCATGGCGGCCCTGCCCCCTTCTCCCAGCTGGGAGAAGGAGATCCAGCGGGCCATCGAAACAGGAAAGCAAACTTTTCACCGGAAAGGAACGTGATCTTTGTGAATATCCTCTGTATCGGCGATGTGGTAGGCTCGGTGGGCTGTGAGTTCCTGCGGGAACGTCTGCCCGCTCTGAAAAAGCTGAAGGCTGTAGACCTGGTGATCGCCAACGGGGAAAACTCTGCCGATGGCAACGGTATCACCCCTGTTTCCTACCGCCATCTGCTGGACAGCGGCGTAGACGTGGTAACCACCGGGAACCACAGCTTTCGGCGAAGAGAGGCCTATGAGCTGTACGATTCTGAAGAAACGCTGCTGCGTCCCGCCAATTTTCCCACCGGCGCCACGCCGGGCAGGGGGCTGTGCATCGTAGACCTGGGCCGGGTGCAGGTGGCTGTGATCAACCTGATGGGCACCGTGTATCTGGAAAGCCTGCGCTGCCCTTTTGAGACCCTGGAGGAGCTGCTGAAAACTCCCGGGCTGCCCCGGCTCTGCGTGGTGGATTTCCACGCCGAGGCCACCGGAGAAAAACGGGCCATGGGCTTTTTTGCCGATGGAAAGGTCACCGCCCTGTTCGGCACCCACACCCATGTACAGACCGCTGATGAATGCCTTTTGCCCCGGCACACCGGGTATCTTACCGATGTGGGCATGACGGGCCCCATCACCTCTGTGCTGGGAGTCAGGCCGGACTGCATTATCCATAAGCTCACCACCAAGCTTCCCACCCGCTTTGAAACGGCAAAGGGCCCCTGCCACATGGATTGCGCGCTGTTTACCGCCGATGAAAAAACCGGCCTGTGTACCGGTGTGGAGCGGCTTTCTCTGACCTGAACCGCAAGGTTCCCGAACCCACCGTCAGTAAGCCGGTAAATGATAGTTTGGCGGCGAGCCGCCGCGGGCACTCGTGTCCCCGCTTGGTACGGGAGAATACTACTTTCTGACCCGACCATAAGTAAGCTGGTAAATGTATAGTATAGCGAACTAGTCGTTAGCGGTTAGTTGTTAGTCGTTAGAGAGGGGCGAGATTCTTTACCGCCTTTGGCGGCTCAGAATGACAGAAGTGAAATATGCGACTCGCCGTTAAATTATAGTTTAATGCCCTTAGGCTCCACTTACGCGAGTAAGGGGAGCTGTCAGCCAATAGGCTGACTGAGGGGGTCAAAACTAGCGATTCTATGGCACTTTCTGCGTGTGACTATCCCTTTCACCGTTCTCGCCTGTCGGCTCGGTTGCTGTGCCCCGGTGGGGCACGTTCAGCAATGTCTGAAGCGACAGCTGAGTTCTCCACTGGAGACCTTCCCTCCACCGGGACGCGCTCACCGTTCGACGGTCCCCGCAGACTGCAAAGCAGTCTGTTTCCCCTCTACAAATAAGGGAAGGCAAAGGGCAGATAAATTTCAATTTAGCGGCTTACTAATGGTCGGGTCGAAAACTACTCCCCCGCACCAGGAGGGTTCTCGAGTGCCCGCGGCGCAGCCGCCGAGCGGGTGCACCGGCACGCTGCAAATTCTAATTCACGGAGAATATGCCATGAAAACAATCATTTTGAACGGAAGCCCAAGAAAACAATGGAACACTGCCATGCTGCTGAAATCGGCCCGGAAGGGCGCGGAATCCGTGGGGGCTGAAACCGAGTACATCGATCTGTATGATCTCAACTTCACCGGCTGCCGCAGCTGCCTGGCCTGCAAGCGCAGCGGCGCGCGGCGCTGCCACTGCTTTTGGAACGACGAGCTTTCTCCGGTGCTTGACCGCATCTTTGCCGCGGACGCCTTGATCGTTGGCTCGCCCATCTATCTGGGAGATATCACCAGCCAGCTTCATGCCCTCATGGAACGGCTGCATTTCTCCGCGCTTTCCTATGACGATTATTCCAATTACTTCACAGGCAGGGTAAACGTGGGCGTTATTCTCACGATGAACGCCGACCGCCCCACATACGACAGCCGGTACAAGGCGAAGCTGGAGGAACGTCTGCGGGGCTTTCTGGCCCTGAACGGCAGTGTGGAGATCTATCCGTGCTGTGATACCCTTCAGGTCGATGATTATTCAAAATTCAGCATGGGCGGCTTCCGCGAGGAGCACAAAAAGGAAAGCCGGGAAATCCGGTTTCCGCAGGATCTTGAAGCGGCCTTCCGCTTAGGTGCGAAGCTCGGCAAGGGAGACCCCGTGTGACGGGGCAAAGCAAAGGGCGTAAGAAAATAAGGCGGCAGCGGCTTTTCCTTTCGCGGGGGGCTGTAAAGCGCCGCGCAAATCGTGAAAAGCGTTTCCTATGAAAAGTACCGTATTTTCAGGCATTTTTGGCGTTTTTCGATCGGACACAAAATGTAAAATTTCAAGCCAAGCGGACGGAAAACGCCCTGCATAAGAATCACCTGATTCTTGTGCAGGGCGTTTTTTCAATTATGGGGAGAGCCTACTTTATGCGCTCCTCCAATAGATTATACAGGCTATCGCAGCAGTCCGATATCTCAAGCTTTGCTCGTTGCAGTTTACTGGATAAAAGAGCTTTGGTATTTGCGTCTGATGCATCGCTCGTATTTCTTTCTAAAAATAACGCTACTTCATCCATTATGCTGCCAAGTGCTTCAAGTAGGAGTTCCCGGTACATACCGCTACCTTCGGTTTCCTTCAAAATTGTAACATATGCCGCCAAAAGAAATTCAGAGTTGTATAAGCACCCATCGCTCATATCCTCACGAATTAGCGTATTGTTTAGAAATTCGAGATATTGCTGAATTTTAGGCTTTGTAATATCAGCGGTTGGAATGCCTACTACCTGATCGGCGCTAAACTCATATCGAATAAGACGGAGAAGCGTTTCAGATGGATTTTCCTTGCCGCTTTCTATTTTGCTAATGTGTGCGTGAGTTACACCAAGCCGGGATCCAAATTCCTGCTGTGACAGCCCATATTTTTGCCGAATTTCTTTAATTTGTGCGCCTGTAAGCGATAAATCGTTGTTGCGTTGAAACATAATGACCCCTCCGAAACTTGTGCTAGTTACAACAAAACCCTTGACATTGTAACTCACACACATTATACTTATGGTGTACTTAGATTTTGTTTAAGTATATCACAATTCAACGCTGAAGGAAAGGAGTATTTATTATGCCTCGTAGTGCTATGAACAACTATAAGAACAGGCCTAAATTTGGGCAAATTGTGGCGGTTCAACTTTGTGCTCAAGGTAAAAGTCAGAAATGGCTTGCTGAACAATGCAGCGTAACTCAAGCACATATTTCTATGGTGCTGTCGGGGAAAGCTAATCCCTCAAATGGTTTGCTTTATGGGATTGCCCACGCCTTGAACATTGAGAGTAATGCCTTAATAGATGCTCTTTTTGAAGCATCATAAGGAGGAATAGGCATGACATGGTTATCAGTGAGTGCCGTTTCCGAGCTTATGGCAGTATCAGAAAGAGCCGTAAGGCGCAAGGCCACTCAAGAAGAAACATTCAGCAGGACAGGCTATCGGTATGTTAGCGGTGCCAATGGCGGCAAGCGTCTGGAAATCCTCTTAGAAGCCCTTCCCGCAGAGGTGCAGACGGCTTATCGCAATCAGCATGGAGGGTTTTCTGCACCCATCACCAATCAGGAGCAATACACTCTTTCCCAGCGGCAGAAGGGCGAGTTTCGGGCTCAGGCCGTGAGCCAGTATAGCAGGTATCGCAGGGAACAGCGCCGGGCCGGACAGA
Source organism: uncultured Oscillospiraceae bacterium (assembly GCA_910589395.1). Classification (GTDB taxonomy): domain Bacteria; phylum Bacillota; class Clostridia; order Oscillospirales; family Acutalibacteraceae; genus Acutalibacter; species Acutalibacter caecimuris_A. The sequence continues at coordinate 34,425 of CAJUTL010000007.1, read as the reverse complement.
CAAAAGAAACAGAGATTATGCAGTCCTTCGTCGAGCAGTGGAACGCCCAGCATCCCGACTTTACCTTTACCACAAAGACTCTGTACGAGTGGAGGCGTAAAAGCAAAGCGGGAGACCCGGACAAGCTGGTCGATAAACGGGGCGGCTACAATCGCGGCAAAAGCTCTATCCCGCTGGAAATGCTGGACTACTTTAAGCATCTGTATTTACAGGAGAGCAAACCTTCCATTGCAAACTGTTTCCGGCTTACTCAATATGAAGCAGACCGGCGCGGTGTAGTCATCCCGGGAATACGGGCTTTTGAACTTGCGGCGGGCAGTTTCCCCGCTCCTATCGTGGCGCTGTATCGTGAAGGTGGGAAGTATTTCTCAGACCGGTATATGCCCTACACTGAGAGAGATTATGACGAACTAGCCCCCAATGACCGTTGGGTCTCAGATCATCACCTGTGGGACGTCTTCGTGCGGGTGCCCGATGGTGAAGGTAGCTGGAAAGCAGTCAGACCGTGGGGCACCTACTGGATGGATATGCGGACGCGCAAGGTAGTCGCAAGCATTGTCCGCAATGGTGATCCTAACTCTGATGTAGTTGTTTGCAGTTTTGGTGTCGGCGTGGAAACCTTCGGCATCCCTCGCTCTGTGCTACTGGACAACGGCAGGGACTATAAAGCTAAAGACGTGTTCAATACCCAATGTGAGGAAGTCATCGACTCCCTCGCGGTCAATCTACAGCTTGATACTGTCTATGCCATTCCCTACAATGCCAAGGCGAAACCTATTGAACGCACCTTTGACACCTTTGAGCAGCAATTCGGCAAGCTGCATCCCACCTATGCGGGGAGCAACGCTAAGACGCGGCCAGAGAGCTTACAGACCCTTGATATTATGGATTACCCTACGCTGGATGAATTCACCGCCATGCACGACCAATATGTCTATGAGGTCTATAATGAAAGCCCGCACAGCGGCTCCTATATGCACGGAAAGTCACCAAATCAAATGTACGCTACGCTGCCCTTCTCTGTGCGTCGTGTGGCAAAGGAAGTCCTATATTTCAGCCTTATGCGGGTAAAGGGCAAACGCATTGTACAGCGCAATGGCATCACCTTCAATGGGATTCACTACTACAACGACGACGTTATCAACTATATCGGAAAGCCTGTTTACGCACGATACAATCCCAAAGAGCCAGATATTCTTTATGTCTTTGATGAGCATCAAAACTACCTGTTCAGTGCGTCCGCTATCGTCAAAATGGGCTTTGCGCCCACCGCCGCAGACTATGAGCGAGAGAACGCCCGTCGCAAGAAAGCTCGCCACGCGGCCCTTGATGGATATAAGCCTGATAAGAGTGTTAAAACCGTTCAAGGGGTACAAACTCTTGTAGCCAGTGAAGCCGCCGCCCAGCAGAAAGCATCGGAGATCACGCCCACCGTTACCGAGCTTGTCCGCAATCCTCAACTTGAGGAGACCGCTCGCCGCGTCGCCATGAGTGACGCCGAGCGCCAATATCAGGATGCCGTAGCAAAGCAACAGGAGGCAAAACAGGCGCAAGACGCGCAAAAGAAACGCTATGCGGACATATTCAAACAGAGTTGCGCCGAGCGGTGCCAGCAGCCCCGCAAAGCGGCAATCGGATGAAAGGAGAGGACACTTATGATTAGACCACCGACAGCACAGACCGCTTGTATGAACGAGGTTTACTTCGCGGCTCATTACGCACAGTCTTGCGGGGATATCTCCCTGATCTATGGCGAAGCTGGGCTCGGCAAGACTTTTTCCCTCCGGCAGTACGCCGCAGAGAAAAAAGATGAAGTCATCTACATAGAGCTCCGGGACTGCGACAAGTCGACTAAGGGCGTATGTGAGCGCATTTTGGAGGTCATCGGCAAGAGCAGACGCGGAAACGACCGGGCGCTTGTCAATACGATTATCGACTATTTGAGGGAGCGGCCCAAACTGATTATCATTGATGAGGCTCAGCACTTACTTTTGAAAGCAATCGAAAACCTTCGAGCCATCAATGACGCTACCGAAACGGGAATGGTGTTGTGCGGCAATCCCACGGTTTATGACCAGATGCACGGGAGGGGACAAGCCCACTTCGCCCAGCTATATAGCCGTATCGGGATAAGGAGGTGTATTGTCAGTCCCGATATGGAGGATATCAAATCCATTTTCGCGCCCTATGCCCTTGATGCCGACTGTCTTCGCTTTCTGCATAGCCTCGGTTTACAGTGGGGCGGGATTCGCAACTGCATTAAGATATTCAGTATGGCGCAGGAAATGGCACTAAAATCAGGGGAGCCCCTCTCCGTTGGGCACCTTGAAACGGCACACGACCTCCGAAACGGCAACCAATGAAAAGGGGCTTGTGGCAGTCTCGACCACTGCCACGCCCATTATACCGTGTTTCTAACAAATTGGCAAACAGAAAAGGAGCGGTTGACTATGGGAACAAAATCCACGAAACCTATCACGCAGCCGCAGCTTCGCAAGATATACGCCGAGGCGCGGGAAGCTGGGCTCGACAGCGACTATCTCCATGAACTCATTTACAGTATTCACGGCAAGGAGAGCTTAAAAGACCTCCATATGTGGGAGGCTGCCATGCTGATCGACGCACTGGTTAAGATGAACGGCGGCGGAGAGCAGTCCGGCATGATGACCGAAAAGCAGGAGTGGCTTTTGACGGACTATCAGCGAAAGCTCGGGTGGACGGACGCGCAGTTGCGAGGTTTTGTTAAAAAGTACGGCCATGTGGATTTCATCCAATGGCTCACCAAAGAAGGGGCCTCTAAGATGATAGAGGCCGTGAAGAACATCTATTCGAAACAGCAAAGGGAGGGTGCGCGAAATGTTCGATAGAAATTGCATCACGCTCTCGGAGCTTGAAACCGATTTAGTTGCTATGTACAGGCTATTGCACGAAGGAGATAAGGCATTCGTTTTTGACTTGGTTCATCATAAGTACACTCGCCTTGTATCAAACGGCGAAACAACTATTCATCTGATGAACGTGTGCCGGCATGAGCAAGCAGCAAAAGGCCAGACGCAATTAAGTCATTTACGGCATGGTACATAATATAAACGCTACCCCCGTTATCACGCGTGATAACGGGGGTATTCCTATGTCCGGGGGGAATTCCATATCAGAGGGTTAAAACGACTTGTAGGGGCTTACAGCGGCTTCCCGCCGTATCGCTTCACATCCTCGGCGGATAGGCCCAAAAGCTCGTGAGCGCGGGAGCGGGGGCTATCGGCCTTTAACGTCAGCGGCTCATAAGCGATTTCTCCCATTGGTACGACCTGCGGCGCGGTCTCAGCCCAGTCCTTGAAACCTTCCAACTGCGACATAGCCGAACGAAATGCCCAGTCTTTTTGATACGGCATGAGCTTGCCTGTCTTGAGCGCCATTGTGACGGCTTCCTCGGCCTTGCACTTGTGGGCCTCGAAGCGCAGGGAGTTAACTTCCAGCTTAAGTGCGGCCTGTCCCTGCAAGAGCTCGGCGATCCTATTTTCAATGTCGGAGAGCGGCGCGCCATCGGGAAGTTGTAACATCCCTCGCAGCCCCTTGATAAACTCGGCAGGCTCATCGGCTTCCGGCTCACTGGATGCAGGGGACAGATTGTTGGTCTCGCCTTCCATATCATCCAACGGTGTCTTAGAAGGACTTCCGACTTTTGCGGAATTGACAATCGCGGTCATGCCGTCAATGGCGGGGGTGTTTGTCAAAGCGGCTGAATGGAGCAGCAGCGCCTTCCTATCGCTTTCCCGGACGCTGACCACCGGGGACAGATAACGGTACTCTTTGGCGGCGAGGTATTGCGCGGCCTTCTCCGTCCACTCCACCGACGCATATACGCCGTCCTGCTTTAGGATTAAATCCTTAATCCATCCAGCAGCGGGCGCTTGCACATCTTGTAAAGTCTGATGCTCGTAGTCGATAGGAATATCGACATGATGCGCCTTGAAATGATTTAGGATGCTGTTGTATGCCTCCGTATCGATGAGAAAGTCTCCCTTTTGGCTCTTGACGAGACCCAAGGGAAAGAGCTTGATCTCCTTCGGCGGCGTAGTCCGATCCATGTTCAGACTATTGATAATGGGAATCAACGTGATGTTATCCATTGGTTAAGCCCCCTCCGTTGTGCCGTCCGAGCCATAGGCAAGCTGCCAAAGGCCGAACCCGGCGTTACAGCGGGTGTCTACACCATAGAGGTATTCGTTACGGAGGAAGACATTATCATCGTTGGCGGCATCCTTCGCCACCAACGCAGGCTTACGCCGGTTCTGGAAGATAAACGGTTTAATGACCTTTCCCGTACAAAGAAGGAACCACATATTTGGGTAGCGCATAAGTTCGGGCGCAACCAGCACCTCGGCGGTTCCCTTGTAGATGTTGGTCTCGTTGTTTATTTCCTCGGCATACACAATGCGCCGGGCCGCCGCTTCATTCTGAGGCGACACCACCAGTAAATCCGGTACGATGTAGAGCGGTTCGCCTTCATCGTCAAAGAGGGACATCATGGCGGAGCGGGCCGCGCCGTAGCTTGTGGGGGTGAGTTTCTCCGTTCCCTTGTTACTCTGCGTCCCCTTCTTTGATGAGAACAGGAAGGGGTGAGCATCGGAAACAAACGGCACCTTATCATACCCTAATTCCTCAAAGGCCCGAGGAAGAAGGCCGAATACCAGCTTATCCGGCAGCTTGCGGGCGCTCTCCGCGAGGTCTTGCACCATCGGCTTGTAGACGCCGATCTTGTCATCCTCAATGTCGTTACGGCTGACCGCGACCGTCTTTTCAAAGAGTTTGTTTTTGATGGTGTAGGTATGTACCGTGAGGTTACGGATGAGCCTGTCGCCCACCCACTCTCTCATGCTCGGCATGGAGCCGAGCCAAGCATAGTTCTCATCAGATGCTTCGGAGGGAACCTCCATAGCAATTTTCGGGTAGAGTACAGTCGTTTCCTCATAGGTTTTGTTAAAGACCGTGTTGAAGCTACTGTAAATCTCCCGGAGTGAACCTTGATTTACTATCATTTTGAAACCTCCTGTTTTTCTTAGCCTGATGTTGATTCCGTGGCATCCCGGCCAATAATTTGCTGAACCCACCTTTGGCTGACTTCATATTTCCGGGCAAGCTCCGCCGAATTATATCCGTTGTATTCTTCTCGGATTTTCTGGTCTCGGAGCGGACGCAATATCTTCTCTTTTCGCGGCAAATAGAAGGTTGAACCGCCCACCAGCAGCGCGAGTTTCAAAAGATTATCCGTCCCGATTTCATCGGCGATTGCCCTGCATAGTCCGTCAGGCAGCATAGAAGGGGTGAGCTCACTTGTCCATGTTTCCAACATGGCTTGCACCGCCTTCCCGCAATCTGATTGCTATTTCATAGTACCGCTACTTCTAAGAAGTTTCTATATGAAGCAGTTCAGAGTTTTACTTCCGGGGGACAGTTGCAGGATTTAGCGGTACAATACGGGAAAAGGGGATGGCAATATGAGAATTTATCAGGTTGACCGCTTGCTTTGCAAACAAGAGCTTGTAACAATGATAATTCGAGGGCATACACTCCGCGATATGGTCGAATTTGTGGCCAGACGCGGCGAGAGATGTTCCAAGTCTTCCATTGAACGTTACCTCAAGGGTAAGTTCATTGAGGGACGCATTTTTGAGGACGGCTCCGTAGAGTTAAAAGAAAAGGAAGGGCACCAGGTCAGAGTGACCCGATACCCTCCTAAGTTGGATGAAAACGCGCAACCAGATATATACTTGCACCGTACTGGCGATTAGTGCGGCGTTTCAATATCCCATTCTAACCCATCCACAGCCCGCTTCAATCCCAGGTCACCCTAACGATACCCAGCATATCCCGGTGTATCTCACCGTTTGCATGTCGCATATTCACGATTTGCGGGTAGTATTACAGGGGCCTTCCCCGTTTTCAGAGCTCTCGTTTTTTCACCGTCGCGGGTAGAAAACCGATATATTCGCAAAAATACCGTCCGGGAAGGCGTTGTATTTTACGAACAACTGTGATAAAATAGAAAAAACTATGTCAGCACACGCGCCAGGCCCTGGCAGGCGTATTCTTATGTAAGGATGTGTTTTCCGTGATCTCAGGCAATCAGCTGAAGAACGCTATCATTTCCGGCTCAAATAACATCGCAAAATACAAAAAGCAGGTAAATGAGCTGAACATTTTCCCGGTACCGGACGGCGATACCGGCTCCAATATGTCCATGACCATCGGCGCCGCTGCCGAGGAACTGGAAGCCCTTTCCGATACCGCTTCCGCCGGGGAAACCGCCAAAAAAGCCGCTTCCTCCATGCTGCGGGGAGCGAGAGGAAACTCCGGCGTCATTCTTTCCCTGTTGTTCCGGGGGATCTCCCAGGGTCTGGAGGGAAAAGAGGAGATCGGCGCGGAGGAGCTGATCCATTCGCTGGAGCTGGGCGTGGACGCCGCTTATAAGGCTGTGATGAAACCCACGGAGGGCACCATTCTTACCGTGGCCCGGGTAGCCGCCGAGCAGGGCAGAAAGGCTTTGGAAGCCCAGGAGGAAGGGGCCGATCCCGTAAAAATTTGGGAAGCCGCCTGCGCCGGCGCGGGAGAAGCTTTGGAAGACACCCCCAACCTGCTGCCTGTTTTGAAAAAAGCCGGGGTAGTGGACGCCGGCGGGCAGGGGCTGTGCCTGATCTTTGAGGGCATGCTCAGCGTGTTCCGGGACGGTGTGATGATCGAATCCGGCCTTACTCCGGAGGAAAAGGCCCAGGAAACGGCGGAATTTTTCCGCAATGTGGCCGCCGAGTTCGACAGCGAGATCACCTTCACCTATTGTACCGAATTTATTGTGGGCCGTGATCCTGAGATCCAGAAGGATCCCCTGGAGCTGCGGTTGTTTTTGGAGACCATCGGCGACTGCGTTGTAGTGGTGGACGATGAGGAGATCATTAAGGTACATGTCCACACGGAAAACCCCGGAGACGCTTTACAGATGGCCCTGCAATTCGGTCAGCTTCTCACGGTGAAGATCGAAAACATGAAGGAGCAGCATCGGAAGGCGGCGGAGCAGAACGAGACCGCGAAGGCCGCGGCGGCCCAAAAAGCGGAGCCGGAAAAAGCCGCCCTTGCCCGTCAGGAGCCGGTAGAACAGCTGGGCTTTATCTCCGTGGCGGCAGGCGAGGGCCTGAAGGGCCTGTTTCAGGAGCTGGGCTGCTCGGTAGTGGTCAGCGGCGGGCAGACCATGAACCCCAGTACGGAGGATATTCTGGAAGCCGCCCTTGCCACTCCCGCCAAAAAAGTGTTTGTGCTCCCCAACAATAAAAATATCATTCTGGCGGCGGAACAGGCCGTTTCTCTGGCCACAGACCGGGAGATCATCGTGGTTCCCACCAAAACCATTCCCCAGGGCCTTTCCGCCATGCTGGCCTTTGACCCGGATTCCGACGCCGAAGCGAATCAGGAAGCCATGCTTGCCGCTATTGAGCATGTGGATACCGGCCTTGTCACCTTTGCCGCCAGAGATTCCGAGTTCGGCGGGCACACCATTCGCCGGGGCGATATTCTGGGCATGACCAACGGCAAGCTGGAGTACATTGAAAAGGATCCCGTGGCCGCCTGCGTCAAGGTCGCCCGTTCCTTTGTGACAAAGCACACCTCCTTTATCACCCTGGTGTACGGCGAGGGGATCACGGAGGAGCAGGCCGAGGAGGCCCGGCGCACGCTGATCTCCAAGCTTCATGCCGATGTGGAGATCACCCTGGTAAACGGCGGCCAGCCGGTTTACTACTTCATCATTTCGGTGGAATAATGCCGTTCTGTATCGGCGGCTGACTGATTTATTCAAACAAGGAACCTTTCTTCGGAAGCCCCGTACAAGAAAGGTTCCTTATTTCTCTCAAAAGGAGGCGCGGCGATGCCCTCTCTGTTTGACAAGGATATCAAAACCCTGAAGGGAGTAGGGGAAAAGCGGGCGCGGCTGTTTTGTAAGCTGGGCGCGCCCACTGTGGGAGACCTGCTGCGCCTGTACCCCCGGGCCTATGAGGACTGGAGCCGGCCCCTCCCCATTCAATCCGCCCCCTTAAACGAGGTGGCGGTGGTGCGGGGCACGGTGGTAAACAGGCCCACGGAGCACCGAGTGCGGGGCGGAAAGCTGCTGTATAAGGCTATCGTTACAGACGGCGTGTCCGATTTGGCCCTTACCTTTTTCAACAACCGCTACATTCCCAACCTGCTGAAGGCCGGGGAGGAATATGTGTTCCGGGGAAAAATGACGGGCACCCTGCTCCGGCGGGAAATGCTTTCGCCGGAATTTCTGCCGGAGGCGAAAAACCTTGCCATTGTTCCGGTTTATCCTGCCACCCAGGGCCTTTCCTCCCGGCAAATTTCCAACGCCGTGCGGGAAGCCCTGAAGCTTCTGCCGGAAACTGTGAAGGACCCTCTTCCCCTTTCCCTGCGGGAGAAATACCGGCTGTGCCACCTGGGGTACGCGTTGGAGCACATTCATTTTCCCCGATCGGAAGAGGAGCTTTCCACCGCGAAGCACCGGCTGATCTTTGAGGAATTTCTGGTGTTGCAGCTGGGCCTGATGCAAATCAAAAGCGGGCGGCGGGCGGAAAACCTGCACCCTGTTCCCCGTCAGTTCCCGGAAGACTTTACCCGCCTTCTGCCCTTCTCTCTGACCGGCGCGCAGACCCGGGCCATTACAGAGGCCATTGAGGATATGGCGGGCCCCTCCCCCATGAACCGGCTGATCCAGGGAGACGTTGGCAGCGGCAAAACCGCCGTGGCCGCCGCCCTGTGCTGGTCTGTGATCCGGTCCGGAGCTCAGGCCGCTTTGATGGCCCCCACGGAAATTTTGGCGGCCCAGCACTTTTCTTCTCTTTCTGCCTTACTGGAGCCTGCCGGGCTTCGCTGTGCTCTTTTGACCGGCTCCAGCAAGGCGGCGGAAAGGAAAAAGCTTCTGGCCGCCCTGGAGGCGGGAGAGATCGATCTTGTGATCGGTACCCATGCCCTGCTGGGAGAACAGGTAGGCTTTCAAAACCTGGGGCTGGTCATCACGGACGAACAGCACCGCTTCGGCGTAAACCAGCGCTCCGCCCTGGCAAAGAAGGGCGCTTCTCCCCATCTGCTGGTCATGAGCGCCACCCCCATTCCCCGCACCCTGGCGCTGATGGTATACGGCGACCTGGATATTTCCGTGCTGGACGAGCTGCCGCCGGGCAGACAGAAAATAGAGACCTATCTCATCGATTCCCCCAAGCGGCAGCGGGCCTTCGGCTATGTGAAAAAGCATTTGGAGGAGGGACGGCAGGGCTATCTTATCTGCCCCCTCATCGAAGAAGACGAAAGCGGCATGATGAGCGTGGCCCAATACACGGAGCTGGTACAGGCCTCCTTCCCCGGCGTTTCCATCGGCGTGCTTCACGGGAAGCTGAAGGCGGCAGAAAAAGAAAGCATTATGGATTCCTTTTCCCGGGGGAAAACACAGCTTCTGGTCTCCACCACCGTGGTAGAGGTGGGGGTAGACGTACCCAACGCCGTGATCATGCTCATTGAAAACGCCGAGCGATACGGCCTTTCCCAGCTGCACCAGCTGCGGGGCCGCGTAGGCAGGGGCAAGCACCGCTCCTCCTGTATTCTGGTGACAGACGCGCAAAACGAGGATACCCTCAAGCGTCTGCGGCTGTTCCGGGACACCTCCGACGGCTTCCAGATCGCCGAAGCCGACCTGAAGCTGCGGGGGCCCGGCGATTTTTTCGGCCAGCGCCAGCACGGCCTGCCGCAGCTGAAGATCGCGGATATGTCCACCGATATGCGGGTGTTGAAGCAGGCTCAGGTCTGTGCCAGAGATCTGTTTGAAAGCCCCGCCCTCTCCTCTGAGGAATACCGGGGCCTCTGCGCCGAGGCCCGCCGCCTTTTCGCCAGATCCGGCAGCGATGGGGTGGTGCTCTGAGTCTGGACGCTGGATTCTGGATTTTAGATGCTGGAGAAGGGCGTAAGGGTGATTTAGAAATTAGCAATGAGGAAGGAGCAGTTCAGGGCAAAGGGCAGATAAATGATAGTTGGGCGGTTGCCCGCACACTACCCACCTGTCATCACTGAACAAAAAGCAAAGCAAACTTTGCTTTCTTTGTGAAGAATCTCGCCCTTTTCCCTTCTACTCAGGGAATGACGGACGAGATTCTTCGCCACTTCGTTCCTCAAAATGGCAAAGGAGGTGGCTCGCCCTTCCTAACAACTAACAGCTAACAACCAGTTCGCTAAACTATAATTTCGCGGCTTCCCTGCGGTCAGGTCAGAAACCACTCTCCCATGCCAAACAGGGACACGGCAATGAGTACAGGCCCTTTTTGAAATTTTGTCGAAAAATATGGGAAAATGGATTGTGCCCGACGGAGTTTTATGCTATACTAAAATCTATCTATGAACTGATAATTGCTTTTGCGTAACGCGTTAAAACCACTATGGGAGGAAATTGTTTTATGAAACGGACAAATCGTGGGCGCTTTACAAGGCTTGCCGGCATGGCTTTGTCAGCCGTGCTGCTGGTTTCCGCCTTGCCTATGACAGGGCTTTCGGCTTCCGCCGCCGGAATGAAGGGCGCCTTTTTTACCAGCGGAAATCCGCCCTTTGCCTATGTGATCACCGGGCTCAGGCCGGAAGACGGCGACAACATGGTCAAGTTGTATCAAAATGAAAATATGCAGTCCTATGAGGGGTATACCGATGTATACACCATTCCGGAGCGTGCCTTTGACGCGGACGATATGCGGTTTTATACCGTAACGGAGATCGGCGGCGCGGTGGGAGACTCTGTTCCCGGCGCTCTGGAAGGAGTTCCCCTGCGGGGGATCGCTCTGCCGAAAACCATCAAAACCATCGGCGCCAGGGCCTTTTCCGGCTGTACCAGCCTGACGGAAATGACCTTCCCCACCACAGTGACGGACCTTGCTTCCAACGCCTTCAACGGAGTTGCCCTGCAGCGGCTGACTCTGAACGCGGCTGTGAGCACTACATTGCTCAGCGATACCTCCTATACTTCCAGCGGAGCGACCCTGCCGATCACCCTGCCGATCCAGTTTACGGATCTTACCGTTTCCGCGCCTCTGACGATCGCGGGGCAGATCTCTGTTCCCGGCGCCACGGTAATGTCCAATACGGGTATTACCATTCAAACCGGCGCTTCCCTTGCTTTACGGGGCCCTCTTTCCGGTACCGGCGTCATTGAGGTAAGAAACGATTCTTCTTTGACTCTGGAGGCCTCTCCTGTGGGCTATAACGGTTCTATCCGTTTGACCGGCCCTCTCTCTCAGCTGGTCAACCACAGCTCGTCCCCCGTTACGGTATTAAACGCTCAGGGAAGAGCGGTAACTGTGCAGCCCGGGCAGATCTTCTCCGGCGCCGAGCAGAACGATCCCAACGATCGTCCCGTTGTTCCCGATGAGGTCCTTCGCCCGAAGATCACCACCAATTACGGCGGCTCTGTTACCATAGAGGAGCAGGGCAAGGTGGTTTTGATCACCGCCTTCAGCGGCTATCACGTGGAAGAGGTCGTGATAAACGGCCTGTCCATGGGCGGTATTACAAGGTATGAATTTGAGGCTGCCAGCGAACAGAACACAGTGGCAGTCACCTTTGCCGAGGGCAAAAACCCGGTAGGCCCTAATTTGCCCAGCATCGATCCCGCCGAGTTTCTCGATGTTCCTGCCGGGGCGGCCTATGCCGAGGCGGTGGCTTTCCTGGCAAACAACGGCATTTTGCAGGGGGTAAGCAGAACAAGATTTGCCCCGGAGCAAAAGGCGGATCGCGCCATGTTTGTTTCCGTATTAAAACGGCTGGAGATCTATGGCTCCGATTTCCATTTGGAATGCAAAAAGCCCGTGTATCCCGTTGACGCCGTAGAAGGAGCCTGGTATGCTGATTCGGCGGCCTGGGCGGCGGGAACGAATATTTTCCCGCTGCAGCAGGGGATCTTTGATCCCGGGCGGCTGATCACCAGGGAGGAAGCCGCCCTGTGCCTGTACCGTTACACCCACGCCAGGGGGTACGATACGGTGATCGATGCCGGAAGGCACCATGCCTACCGGGATTCCAACATGCTGGCGGCAGAGTCCCGCCACGCCATGCTCTGGGCGGCCACCAACGGTTATCTGAAGGTAAAAGGCGGGCTTCTGGACCCTGCCGGGCTGGTCACAAGAGCGGATATGGCGCAGATGTTTGCCCTTTATCTTCGAATCAACTGAGTGTTTCGGAATACAAAATGAAAGAAAAGCTTCGGGATGCCCTGCTTTCCCGAAGCTTTTTTATTGGATACAGCCAGAAACAGCATTGAGAACAAAAGTCAAAAAACTAGAAAATATATTCAAAAATTTTTCCGGGAACTTTGTGATTTCCCACAAAAGAAATTGCCAAGTGGATATGATATAATAACGATGGCAAGAAGCCGTCGTTATCTAGAAGAAGCCCTGAAACGCGCAGCGTTTCTCTTTTCCTTCGGAAAAGCACCGGACTTCTTCGGTATGTACGAAATTTATGATATAATATCCTGAAAAAGCTTTCAGGACTTAGAGGCAGGGCAAGGAAATACAATTTTTTATAGTTTTTTGTTGTTTTACAAATTCTGATATGGTTTTGGGAAGGAAGGTTGAAAAAAGTATGGCGGGCAAGCTTTCCGCGCTTTTTGGCGCGCAGGACATGACCCAGGGCAGCCCCATGGCAAACCTGGTAAAATTTTCCGTACCGCTGCTGATCGGCAACATGGCACAGCAGCTGTACAGCACGGTGGATTCCATTGTGGTGGGAAATTACGTGGGAGATAAAGCCCTGGCCGCCATCGGCGCCAGCATGCCGATCATCAATCTGCTGCTGGTGCTGTTTATGGGAATTTCTGTTGGGGCCAGCATTATGGTTTCCCAGTACTTCGGGGCAAAGGAGAAAGAAAAGCTTTCCGCGACCATGGGCACTACCATTACCGCTACCTTTGTGACCTCCCTGGTCATTATGGTGGTAGGCCCGCTGATTACGCACCCCATTATGACAGCGCTGGAAACACCCGGTGATATTTACGAGGCTTCCTGTATCTATATGATCATCATTTTCCTGGGCTTCATGGGAAGCGGCTTTTACAATATTATTTCCGGTGTTCTGCGGGGCTTGGGAGATTCCATTATGCCGCTGGTATTCCTGCTGGTGGCCTGCGGGTTAAATATTGTTCTTGATATTCTGTTCGTCGCGGGCTTCAAAATGGGCGTAGACGGCGCGGCCTGGGCAACCATCATTTCTCAAGCCGTTTCCGGAGTGCTGTGTGTGATCCGGCTGCTTCGCATGAAGGATATTCTGGTTATCACGCCGAAAATGCTGATTCCTCAAAAGCATTTGCTGTATCAGCTGATCCGCCTGGGCCTGCCCAGCGGAATTACCCAGGCAATTTTTTCTCTTGCCATGCTTGTTATCCAGTCTCTGACCAATTCCTTCGGCACGGCGGTGATCGCGGCAAACACTGTGGTAATGCGTGTAGACGGCTTTGCCATGATGCCGAACTTCACCTTTGGTACTGCCATGACGACCTATGCCGGGCAAAATATCGGCGCGAAAAGGCTTGACCGTGTGGAGCAGGGTACGAAGAAAGGGCTGAAGCTGGGCCTTTCCGTTTCGGTAGTGCTGGTAGCGTTGATTCTGATCTTTGGCAGATACTTAATGGGAATGTTCACCAAAACAGTGGAGGTCATTGACCTGGGGCAACAAATGATGTTCACCTTGGCGGTAGGATATATCGCCATGGCGGTCACGCAGATCCTTTCCGGCGTCATGCGCGGCGCGGGCGATACCATGACGCCCATGTGGATCTCCCTGATCACCACAGTAGTGGTACGTGTTCCGGTAGCTTATGGATTGGAGTTTTTCACTCGTCCCGCCGGAGAAGCTATGGGATCCGGAGCTCCTACACCGTTGTACTTGTCTCTTCTGATTTCCTGGGTCGTTGGCGCTTTACTGACTTCCTTTGCCTATGCCAGAGGCAGCTGGAAAAAGAAAATTATCGTCAGTGTTCCGGCAGGTACGCCGGAAGTAACGGCAGAGGTTCCTCTGGAACCGGATACCGTAGCCGATCCTGCCGCTGAATAAGTGGGTATATAAAAGGGCTCACGGAGCATAAAATTTCACCAAGAAGGTGAGGGCAAGGCGAACCCCATGGTTTGCCTTGCCCTTTTTCTATGATGCGTTTGAGGAAAGCGGGCAGGGAAAGGAGCAATGATCCATTAGCAATAAGGAATGAGCAATTAACTTCAAACGCAGAGCCCGCTAAATTGGAATTTGCAGCGTTGGTCACAACGCTTGTGGCGCCGCAGGCACTCGTGAAGCTGCTTGGTACGGGAAATTGGTTTCTGACCCGACCGTTAGTAAGCCGCTCACCTCCCACCTGTCATTCTGAACCGCCGAAGGCGGTGAAGAATCTCGCTCTTTAGCCTTTTCCCCAGAATCAAGGTCGAGATTCTTCGTCAAGAAAGCTATAGCTTTCTGCGTTCCTCAGAATGACAGGGGAGGACTAGTCCATAAATTGGAATTTGGCGGCGAGGCGCCGCAGCCGCCGGTCGGGTCGAAAATTGCCCTTCTATACCAAGAGGGTTCCCGAGTGGCCGCAGCGCCTCGCCGCTCCCTTTCTGAAAATTTTGCCGGGAAAGCTTTTCTTTTTCTTCCCCCGCAACATTTCTGTGATTTCGCATAGAATAAAGGGTGAAGAAGGGGGTTTCGCCTATGTGTGGTTTCGCTGGGTTCAGCGATTACAGCGACAGCTTGATGGAAGAAAAGTACTTATGGATGGCCTTGGCCCGGCGAATGGCCCGGCGCGTTTCCCACCGGGGGCCGGACGACAGCGGCGCTCACGTGTCGCCCCACTGTGCTCTGGGCCACGCCAGGCTTGCGATCATCGACCCGGAAAACGGCGCCCAGCCTATGACGGTGTACCGGGACGGCGGGGAATTTACTATTGCCTATAACGGAGAGCTCTATAACGCCGCCGAGCTTCGGAACGACCTGTTGGGCCGTGGTTATACGTTCCAGACAAACTGCGATACCGAGGTAGTACTGAACGCCTACCTTTGCTATGGGGAGGACTGTGCAGAAAAGCTGAACGGCATCTTTGCTTTTGCCGTGGACGACGTTCCCCGCGGCCGCACCTTTCTCTGCCGGGACCGCTTCGGCGTAAAGCCCCTGTTCTATACGATACAGGGAGACCGCCTGGCCTTCGGCTCGGAGCTGAAGGCGCTTTTTGAATTTCCGGGAGTCAACCCTGTGCTGGGAAAAAGCGGGATCTGCGAGATCTTCGGCCTTGGCCCCGCCAGAACTCCCGGCTGCGGAGTATTTGAGGGCATTTCCGAATTAAAGCCCGGCCACACGGCAATTTTTGACCGGGAAGGCTTCCGGGACCGCCGGTACTTTGACCTGCAGGCCTCTCCCCACACCGATGATTACGATACTACCGTGCAAAAGGTGCGGGAGCTTTTGATCGACACGGTAGAGCGGCAGATGATTTCCGATGTACCCTTGTGCACCTTCCTGTCCGGCGGGCTGGATTCCAGCGTGGTGACGGCCATTGCCGCCCGGGCTTTGGAGCGCCGGGGAGAAAAGCTTTCCACCTATTCCTTTGAATTTGAGGGAAATGAGGAAAACTTCCGTCCCTCCTCTTTTCAGCCGGATCGGGACGAAAGCTGGGCTCGGAAGGTCAGCGCCGCGCTGGGTACCCGGCATACCACGCTGCTCTGCGCCAACGAACAGCTGGAGGATTCCCTTTTTGAAGGGGTGATCGCCAAGGATCTGCCGGGTATGTCGGATATTGACGGCTCTCTGCTGCATTTCTGCCGCCAGGTCAAAAAACGCCATGTGGTGGCCCTGTGCGGGGAATGCGCCGATGAGATCTTCGGCGGCTATCCCTGGTTCCACCGCCGGGAGATGTTTGACGGCGCCCATTTCCCCTGGTCCAATAACCTTTCCACCCGTTCCTCCCTCTTAAAGCCGGAGGTACTGGCCGCCGCCGGATTGGAAGAATACGTGGGCGCAAGGCTTCAGGAAACGCTGGACGCCGTGCCGGTGGTTCCCGGGGAAACCGAGGAGCAGAGAAGAATGCGGCAGATCTCCTATTTGAACATCAAGTGGTTCATGGCCACCCTGCTGGACAGAAAGGACCGCTGCAGCATGTGGAGCGGCCTGGAGGTGCGGGTGCCTTATGCGGATCACCGCCTGGCCCAGTATGTGTTCAACACGCCCTGGGAATTCAAATGCCCGGAGGGAAGAACCAAGGGTCTGCTGCGGGACGCCGCCAGAGGCCTGCTGCCGGAGGACGTACTGGAGCGCAGGAAAAGCCCCTACCCCAAAACCTATGACCCCGCTTATGAGCAGGATCTCAAACGGCGGCTGGGCTATATTCTCCGGGACAGCTCTCAGCCCATTCACAAGCTGCTGTCCGAAGAAGCCGCCGCTTCTCTGCTGACAGAGCATTTTGACTACGGCAAGCCCTGGTTCGGTCAGTTGATGGCCGGCCCCCAGCTGCTTGCCTACCTCATTCAGGTGAATTACTGGCTTTTGCACTATAATATCTATATCAAGCTGTAAAGAAACGTGGTTTTCTAAAAAAGCTCAAAAAATCAGAACCACCAGCTCTATTTGAGCCGGTGGTTCTGATTTTGTATGGGAATTAGATCTTACCGGGGCGCAGATGTGAGAAAACACATCCTGGCCCTAAGTTACTGTTTCTGAAGCTTTACAAAGCGCTCCATGATCGCGGCTGTTTCGGCGCGGGTGGCGGTGGCGCGGGGCGTGAGGCGCATATCGCCCTGGCCCTGCAGAATACCTGTGGACACCGCCCATTCCATGGCTGTTTCCGCCCAGCGTGAGATCTGCTTATGGTCGGCAAAGGCTTCCAGCCGGACGGAGCTGCCCGTTACTTCAGGGGAGCCCGCATAACGGTACAGCATGGCAACCAACTGCTCCCTCGTAACATTGTTATGACGGTTGGTCCCATCGGAAACCCCCGTGCTGACGGCCCACTTTACGGCTTCATCATAGTTTTTGACATTCTGACCAGCCATTTTCGCGATCACTACCATCACCATGGCCCTGCTGGTTTTGCCGTGGGGGTCAAAGCGATTGCCTCCCACGCCTACAAAAAGGCCGCGCTGGACCACAAAGCTCACAGAGCCTTCATACCAGCTGCCCGCCTTCACATCGATAAACTGCTGAGACGCGGGCGGTTGCTCCGGCTCGGTGGGAGGAACCGGAACACCGGGCTGCTCCCCGGAAGGGCCTCCGGTAGAACCGCCGCCTGTTCCGCCGGTGTTATCACCACCGCTGGAGCCGCCCTCTCCGGACGATCCGGAATCGGAAAGCACGGTCAGCCGTGTGGTAGCGGAAAGCTCTCCATCTTTGGAGGGCGCTGAAACCGTGATCTCGTAAACGCCGCTTTTGATCTCACCAAACAGATCGATGGATTCGATACAGAGATCATATCCATCGGCACTTCCCATTTGGTAGCTCATAAAAATTCTGAGATTCAGTTCTTCAGATTCCACCGAATTGCTGTCCGGATCCTCCTGAAATGCCTGCGGCTTGCCGTCCAGCTTGACCTGGTAGGTGAAGATCGGAAAACCGTCAGACTCGCTTTGCGCGATCATATCAAAGGATACTCCATTGTTCAGGTCATTGCGGCGAACAGTTTTTTCAGGCGAAACACATTCCAGCTTTGTGAGGTAGGGCACAGAAGACTCTCCCGCCTTGATGCTCCAAAGCTTTTTGCCTTCGGAAAGCTCGCTTGTGATCGTACAACCCGCCTGAGAAGGGTCGGGAACAAAGGTAAAGGTCCCCGAGCTGGTTTCTGGCCCCTCGATATAGACATGGTCTGTCTGCACACGGCCCGAATGCCCGTTATAGCCGCCGGAGGTCTCAAAGGCGGTGGCGCCTGTCAGCTCTTTTGTAACCGTAAGCTTTTCACTGCTTCCCAGAATAAGCTTGCCGCCGCCGTAAAATTTCTCTGTGACAACAGGCTCCTCGTTGGCGGCAATATTCAGCGCCGCGCCCTGGCTGACGGCAATTTCACTAAAGCCGGCGTTATTCTCGCTTGTAAGCTGCATGGGCTCCAGCACGCCGGACTTCACGGCAAGATTTTTTATTCCGAGCAGGGAAAGATACGTATTGGGAAATTCTGAGGAAAATTCCACAGAAGTGCCCCCCATTGCCCCAAGCCCTACCACTCCGCGCACAAAAGCGTTATTGAGCTTTACCGCCACCTCTCCAGTTACGGCAAGGCTGAGATCATACTGGGGATCGGGCGGTTCGGTCAAGTCAAACATATTATCCAGATCCAGGTCGGGCTCCTGTGCGCCGCAAGCATACACATCTCCAAGTTCTATATTTTTTGAGCCGGTAATGCCGATGGCAACGCTGCCATTCTGCCCCGCGTTCATGCCCCCGGCATAAATATTTCCAAGATGCGTTTTTTCCCCTGAAATCGTGATAGAGCCGCCGCTTATGGGAGCAGCGCCCACCCAGCCGCCGGGAAGTTTTACTCCGCCCGCAAACACATGTACGAGCCGGCTCCCACCGGAACGTGCGACATTTTTCAGCGTAAGGGCATGGCCGTTGGCGAAAATACCGCTGTGGTACTTGTTGGCAAAGCCCAGGGTGACATTTTCAAAGGTCACGTTAGCGCCCATCACAAGACCCGCGGCACGGACAGTCAGTGCCGCCTGGCCGCTTCCCGCAGAGCGCACCGTCACATTCTTATCTATGACATAAGGGCTGATCCCCGCCTCTTCCCGGACATTGATAAACGCCCCCCCGCTGAGGATATAGATCGTTCCGCCGTCCGCCACATTGGCCACGGCATCCTCAAAACGGTTGTAGGGGTTTTCCCGGCTGCCATCGCCTGAGGTATCGGAATTTGACTTTGTCGCCTCGGTGTAAACCTCCTGCTTCCCCACCGTATTCTGAGGGGCCGTTTCTCCATAGGCGGCATTGGGCACCGCCATAAGAAACAACAGCATCAATGTAATCGCGCAAAATTTTTGTCTCAGCTTCATGTTCATCACTTTCCTCCCGTAACATCCATTTGCTCTTGTCAAATAACGCTATAAGCATTGTATCAGAAAACCCTTCGCCTGTCACCAACAAAATAAAGCACATAACTTGCATCACCAGAGAGAGAATCTATAGAATAGGCACAGATGTATTCTCATGGACAGCATTGATAGTTATATTTAGTTCCTCCATTGTTGTGTAAAATCCACGTGGATATTTTATTCACTCGTTACCTTTCCATGGGATTCAAAGGTTTTTCAACTGATTTACAATACTCACTGATAATTTGTTGATTTTATTCGGTTGAACGATTATAATGCTCTATAGGCTGCTATATGGAGAAACGGAAAATATTTGACTACATAACGGTACAGGAAGCGGCAAAGCTATGGGGGATTTCCCAGCGCCGGATTCAAATTCTTTGTTCGGAAAGCCGCATGGAGAGTGTTGTGCATTTAAGCCGGGTTTGGCTAACACCAAAGAACGCGAAAAAACCCATGGACAAAAGATATAAAAACCACAAACCAACTACAAACAAGGACGAAAAAGATGCCGCAGAGCAAGGAGAGAATGCACATGAAAAGAATTCTAATCGTTGAAGATGACGAAACTATCCGCGCAGGTCTATGCAGGTCGCTTTCTTCGGATATCTTGGGCACAGTAGGTGCAGGAGATTTAGCATCTGCGAAACGATACTTACAGGCAGAACATTTTGATTTAATGCTTCTCGACTGTAATCTTCCCGACGGAAATGGAATTGACTTCTGCCGGAAGCTTATGCAGGGGACATCAATCCCGGTCATGTTCCTTACCGTGCGTGATTCGGAAATTGACGAAGTGGCAGCGTTTCGTGCCGGTGCCTGTGATTATGTGAAAAAGCCCTTTTCCCTGATGGTGCTTCGGGAACGCATTGCCGCCCTGCTGGAGCGCACAGAAAAGCGAAGCGATTTGTATGTAGACCGGCGGTACCGGTTCGATTTTACATCGTTGGATTTTTTTGTAGACGGCACAAGAGTATCTCTTGGTTCCACGGAATACAAGCTGCTGGCGGTACTGGTGAAAAACGCGGGCAATGTGCTGTCTCGGGCGGTGCTCACCGACGCTCTCTGGGAGGGCGGTGAGGAGCTCAACGAGAATGCGCTGTCCGTTACAGTCAGCCGTTTGCGGAGGCGGCTGGGTGAGAAAAGCATCAGTACCATTTACGGACTGGGATATATGTGGGTAGGTGACAGAACATGACATTGCTTTTCATCGTTATTTGGCTCATTCTGACCGTGGTGTTTTGCATTGTGAATGGTCTTTACGTGGGCAGCATCTGGCCAACTGTCTGCTATGCGGCACTTTCAGGCTTTATTGCCGTGGCCTTTGCGCTGTATGAAAAAATGCGGAGACAAAGGCTGCTGGGCGATGTGCAAAAGACATTGGAGGGTAAAGATAATTTCACGGTTTCAGAAAGGGAGATTGCACCGCTTGCGCGGCAGCTCAGGCTGAAACGCGGTGAGGAGGAAACGCGGGACCGGCGCGTTACCGAGAGCTACCGCAACCTGGCGGCGCTGGTCTCCGACATTGCTCACCAGTGCAAAACTCCCCTAACTGCCGCTAAAATGTACGCCGAGCTGTTGCCGGACTCCCCCGAATCCACGGCAATCGTTCAGCAGACGAACAAGCTGGTTTTTCTTCTGGACGCGCTTGTAAAACTCTCCCGCTGTGAGGGCGGGCTCATTGAGGAAAACGTGCACCCAGTTGAGAATTCTGTAGAGACTCTGGCGGCCCAGGCACTATCAGCCGTTGTGCCCGAAGCTGGAAGCAAAAGCATAGCGCTCTCCGCGGAAATCCCTCAGGACCTGACCGCCGTATTCGACCCGCGCTGGACCGCCGAAGCAATGGGCGCGATTCTTGACAACGCCGTCAAATATGCGCCGGGGGGCTCGAAGATAGAGATTGCGGCCCAGCGGTATGACAGGTATATCCGGCTGGATATTCTCGACGAGGGCCCCGGCATACCGGAGGAAGAACTGCCAGAAATTTGGAAACGGTTTTATCGTGGTAAGACGACTCGGAATGCTTCCGGCGTTGGAATCGGCCTTACCCTCTGCCGTATGATCGTGCAGGCACAAGGGGGCCGGGTATTCTGCGAAAACCGGGAGGGCGGAGGGTGCCGGTTCAGCATTTTTCTGCCCGCTGAATAGAGAATCTTTCAAAACTGAAAGATTTCGTTACGTCCCTGAAAGATTCGTTTGCTATAATAGGCAAAAATCAAAGAAAGGGCACAAATTATGCTGATACAAACGGATCGACTGACAAAGATTTATGGGAGCGGTGAAAACACGCTGCGCGCCCTGGACGGGGTAACCCTGTCCGTGGAGCGCGGTGAGTTCGTCTCTGTGGTAGGTTCCAGCGGCAGCGGCAAGAGTACGCTTCTGCATCTGCTTGGCGGCATCGATATCCCCACCGAGGGCAAAGTTACCATCGACGGCACGGATCTCTACTCCCTGAAGCCCGATAAGCTGACAGTCTTTAGGCGGCGCTATATTGGCTTCGTGTTCCAGAACTACAACCTTATCCCCGGCCTGAATGTCTGGGAAAACGTGGTGCTTCCCCTGGGGTTGGACAAAATGAAAGCCGACCCGGAGGGAATATCTCAGCTTCTTTCCACCCTGGGTATCTACGAAAAGCGCTACTCCATGCCCTCCCAGCTCTCCGGCGGCCAGCAGCAGCGGGTGGCGATTGCCCGGGCGCTGGCTACAAAGCCCCACATTGTCCTGGCGGACGAGCCTACCGGAAACCTCGACAGCAAAACCAGCCTGGAAGTTATGCTCCTTCTTGAGAAACTAAACAGGGAGCTCTCACAGACTATCGTGATGATCACTCATAACGAGGAGCTGGCGCAAATGACCTCCCGGCGCATCCGTATTGAGGACGGACGCATCGTGTCTGACAGCGGGGAGGGGTCTATATGATTTTTCGACTTGCACGCTTGCAGATAAGCTCCCACCGGCTTCGCGCCAGCTTCGTGGCTGTGGCGGTGGTGCTCACCACGGTGCTGTACATGACGGTGATCAGCTTTGTCCACTGCACTTTGGATTCCATACAGCTTTCTAAAATGTTGGCGTTTACCTCCGATTGCCATGCGTTAATTGTTGATACCGGATATTCTATTTCCGGGGAAGCCTTACGGGAGGAAATTCAAAGCGCCCCCGAGGTTTCAGAGACATTTTCGGTATCCTTTGCTCCTGTGCTTTGGGAGGAACCGGCAGAGGCGAATAGCGCGGAGCAAGGGTTTGGGGTGGCTTTTGTGGACAGGGAGAAAGCTCTGCCGCACCTTTTTATGACAATGACCGAGGGGCGGTTTCCCCAAGCGGCGGATCAGATCCTGCTCTGCCGGGAAGCGTTTCCTACGCTTTCCATTGGCGACAAGGTCAGGTTTTTCATTATGGGCAGGGAGTCTGCGGAGCCGATGGCAAGGGAGAGAATCTACATTGTCTCCGGTTTCTATCGCGGCTATGCAGATAGGCCGTCCCCGGCGGTGGCGCTGTATGGAGAGCACGTGGCGGAGGAATTGGAACTGAGCGTCATGATGAACTTTCACAGCAGCTTTGGAATAGACCAGCGATTGAACGCGGTCATGGAGCGGTTGTCCCCGTGGGAGGTCCCCGGTGAGGAGCAGCGCACGCAAATCAACAACGCCTATGTAGGGGCGGATTTGGGCATCTTCCTCCAGCCGGGCACCGTCCTGCTGATACTCCTGGTGATAGGGGTGCTGTTTTTCGCGGCGTTCCTGCTCATCTACAACATCTATTCCATCGCGCTGACCCAGGATATGCGCGCCTTTGGGCTGCTGAAAGTGATTGGAATGACGCATTGGCAGATGAAAAAGCTGACTCTCGCGCAGACTGGGCTTATCGCCTGCGGGGCGCTGCCGGTGGGTCTGGTAGCGGGGTATTTTATCGGATTCAAGCTTCTCTCCCCTATCTTTATGAGCATGAGCGGGGAGGTGCTGCCCTACCGGTTCAGCCCGATAATCGCTCTGCTCAGCGGGGGGCTTACTCTGTTTACCCTGTTCTTCTCGGCGCTGCGGCCCCTTACGCGTATCAAGAAAATGACGCCCATACAGTCGGTATCGGCTGAGCCGGAGAACAAAGCGCCCAAAAAGGAAAAGCGCCGGGAGGCCCCTGCCTCCCCCAGGAGCCTTGCTATGGCGGGGCTGCGCCGAAGCCGGGGGCGAATGCTGGTGACTTCGCTTTCGGCGATGGTGTCCGTGCTGCTTTTTGTGATAGTAGGCGGGTTCACGGACGCTATTGCTAACATCGAACCAGTTGGAATGTTCGATGTGGAGCTGGGGCTGTCGGACGGGAACCACACTGGCCTTATCCCCGAGGCGCTGACCCATATCTCAAAATTCATTGCGGTGGAGCCGGATATGATTGAGAGCCTTGCCAACTCTGAAAACGTGGAGGAAATGCAGTTTCTGCGTTTTGGGAAGGTAGAGGCAGATATTTCTCCCAGCCTGGAAGAGAGGCTTCGCTCGTTTCTGGCGCAAGAGACAGAATATGAGTGGGCGCAGGTGCGGGAGGCATACCAGAGTATTCTTGACAGCGGCAGAATAAAAACCGCCGTTCTCTCCATTCCCGACGAGCTCTGCCAGTACATTGTCGTGTCTCGGGAGAACGGACGCAAGCCGGTTTGCTATGACGGAGAGGAACTGTACGACGGCAGACACGTGCTGTGCGTTTACACGAAAGAGGAGGAGCAGATCTTTCCGGATTTTCAGTTTTCCTCCGGGGAGGTGCTTTCCTCAGATAGCTTAAAAGGAGAATATGAAGTTGCCCCCGCTGATCTGTCTGCCGGCCTTTGGACGGCGCTGGCGGAGATTTGCGAGAGTAGTCCCATGGTGAATACCGCCGGCGAGGAGCAAGTGTTTTTCCTGCTGCCCGAGAACGTCTTTGAGAGGGAGTTCCCGGACGCGGCGGTATTCAAGGTGCTTGTGAACGCAAAAGAGGGCAGGTCGGACGCACTTCTGGAAGAGGTACAGGCCTTGACGGAGAGGCGCGGCGTGGGCTCTGGCGACACAAGGTTCGAGTATCTTGTTGGAGGCAAACTCACCGACATGATAGAATTGCAGGAACGGCTTGGTGCCATTCAACTTACAGGGTACAGCCTGTGCGGGATCATCTTTTTGATTGGGCTGATGAACATGGTCAATAGCGCCCTTACCTCTACCGTCCAGCGGCGGCGGGAGTTCGCCATGCTGGAAACGGTGGGTATGACCCACACACAGCTTCGTTTGATGCTGCTGTATGAAAACAGCGTGGGCGGGGTGTTTGGACTTGCAGCCTTTGCAGTTGGGTCTGCTTTATCCAACACGCTGCTGGCGCAGGTATTCGACGTGAAATTTTCTGCGATATCTATGCCAGCGGTGGGGATCCTGCTTCTGCTTTTTGTTCTAGGTGCTGTGGCGGCTGAGCTTTCCTATCGCATAGTGACAAAATCGTCATTGACCGAGCGGGTAAAGAGAGAGGAATCATTGTAAAATGATGAATTCACTTCCTATGGAGAGAGTTTGGGCTGATGATCAAGTTTGCAAATGCTTCCACTATCAAACCATTGTTTCCGTCCGTATATTTCCAAGCAAACATAAAAAAAGAGAGAACAGGCTTTCCTGTTCCCTCTCAAAAAGCACTGGATCAGCAGAGGATCTCTTACTTAAAGTACCGCTCCAGCAGACCCTTGAAGGCCTTGCCGTGGCGAGCCTCGTCCCGGGCCATCTCGTGGACGGTATCATGGATCGCGTCCAGATTCTGGGCCTTGGCCAGCTTGGCCAGCTCGGTTTTGCCCATGGTAGCGCCGTTTTCGGCCTCTACGCGCATCTCCAGGTTCTTCTTGGTGGAATCGGTGACCACCTCGCCCAGAAGCTCGGCAAACTTGGCGGCATGCTCGGCCTCTTCCCAGGCGGCCTTCTCCCAGTACAGGCCGATTTCAGGATAGCCCTCGCGATGGGCTACACGGGCCATGGCAAGATACATACCAACCTCGGTGCACTCGCCCTGGAAGTTTTCCCGCAGACCCTGCAGGATCTTCTCGTCCACGCCCTTGGCAACGCCCACTACATGCTCCGCGGCCCAGCTCATATCGCCGGACTGCTCGTTGAACTTCTCCGCGGCGGCGCCGCAGACAGGGCACTTTTCGGGAGCGGCGTCCCCTTCATACACATAGCCGCAAATGGTGCAGACAAACTTTTTCATAACTTAGTACCTCCAAATATTTTTATTGGGCCGGAAACCCGGCCTGCATTTCGCCTGACTCTTTTTTCTGACAGCTTTCACAAACGCCCCGGAAGGTCACGCAGGCGCTTTCTATCCTCTGTCCGGTATGCTGGGAAAGCTGCCTCAGCTTCTCCGGGCCGAAGAAATCTTTCTGCACGTCCAGTACAGCGCCGCATTTCGTACAGATAAAATGGGCATGGGGCATCACGGTGCCGTCAAAATGCTCCTGGCCGTTGATGACTCCTACGCTGACAGCCCGTCCTTCCGCGCAGAAGCGCTTCAGATTCCGATACACAGTACCCAGACTCAGGTCCGGGTACTGGGGCTGCAGCGTGGTATAAACCCACTCCGCGGTAGGATGCACCGTGGTTCCCCGCAGCGTGTTCAAGATAGCTACCCGCTTTTGGCTGAAATTTTCCCGCTTTGCCACGGCTTCCCCTCCTTTGTGTTTTCTTTGCCTTACAAGGCCAAGTATAACACAGGGTTTTCCGTTTGTAAAGTAGGAATCATTACTATTTTTGTTGTTTTTTGAAAATTCCGTGTTATCGCCAAAATTTTCTTTTTACAAAACAGCTCAAAGCGCAAATTTCAGAGCTGCACCGATAAGATACGCGTGCAAGCTCTCCCTGTCGCAGGGCAAAAACGGCTTGGACGGCGGGCGTTTCTCCGGCTTTCTCTATCTTTCCGCAGAAAGCGCTTTTACCAGTGCCTTTTGAACCTTTTCCCCGGCAACAGCTACCAGCTCGTCTCCCTTTTGCAGCACCGTGGAGCCGTTGGGGATCGTCAACTCTTCGTTTCTGATGAGGGAAATGACCAGCGAGCCCACGGGGAATTTGATGTCCCGCAGGGCAATGCCGTCCAGGGCGGAATTTTCCGGAAGAGTGATCGAGCAGATCCCGGCCTTTCCCTGGTTTAAGGTGGCGATCAGGTGCATGTGGGCCTGATCCGCCTCCTGCTCGATCATTCTGGTCAGGATCTCCGCGCTGCAAACGATATTTTCCACACCTAAAAGCCGAAAGGTGTCCACGTTCCGGGGATCATTTACCCTGGCAATGACCTTTTTCGTGTGAAAATATTTCCGGGCCAGCTGAGCAGCCACCAGGTTATCCTGATCCGCTCCGGTTACCGCCATGAAACAATCAGCTTCCATGGTCCCCGCCGCTTCCAGAACGGAAATATTTGTGCCGTCTCCCCGGCAAATAGTGGCGTCCAGGTCGTCCGCCAGCTTTCGGCAGCGGGCTCTGTCCTTTTCGATCACGCTGACCTCATACCTTTTTTCCAAAAGAGTGCGGGCCAGGTTCCAGCCGATCTTTCCCCCACCCATTACGATCATTCTCATTAGGAAGCTCCTTTCCCCTGAGCCAAATGGCGTCAATCGATCTTGCAGCTATACACCACGGAATCTCCCGCGTCCAGAGGAAGCTGTCCGCCGTGCTCCAGCAGCAGGAATGAGCCGTCCTCCTTCACCACGCCGAACACGCCTTCCCCAGGCTGTGCTTCCAGCTCCGCGGTAGTATGCCCAAACAGCCTTTTCTCCACCCTGCGCGTCTGAAGGGACACCGTGGCCGTGCCGAAGGTAAGCTGTCCGCCCTGTTGAGAGCCGGTCAGCGCTGCCACCAGCTTGTCCCCAGCCATGTTGGTAGGGCATACGGTCTGCAGACCAAAACTTTCAAATACGGTTTCCCGCTGGGGATCGGAAATTCTGGCGATCACCCGTGGCACTTTGAAAAAGTCCTTGACGATCTGACCCACCGTGATATTCAAATTGTCGTCCGCCGTGACTACCGCCACCGCATCGCAGCCCTCGATGCCGGTTTCCCGCAAATTTTTGATGTCCAGCGGAAAGCCCACGGAGGTCACGCCGCCGAATTCCGGGCTGAGCAGGGGCAGATTGTCTCCGCTTTCGTCCAGCACCTCTACCGTGTGCCCTGCCGCGTCTAAAATTTCCGCCGTTTTTCTGCCCAGCTGGCCGCCGCCTATTATTAAAATATTCATAAACCTCTCCGTTCCTTTCCGTAACTCTGTGCCAAGGAAAAGGCCGAAAGCGGAAAGCCCGCTCCGGCCCGGAAACCTTTGGAAACAGCGCTCGCATAGCCAGGCGGCGCCGTTTTTATTTTGTTCTATTCGCCGTCCTCATTATGCGCTCCCGCGCCCTTGGAAGACTCCGTTTTCCCGAAGGGCTCCTGAGAGGACGCCTGCGAAGAGGGGGAGGAAACAGGCTTGCCCGGATCATCGTCCACAGGCTTTGACGAGCTTTCAGAGGACAGCCCTCCGCCGGATTTCAGCTTGTTGTACTCACTTAAGGTGACTTCCTTGATCTCAGCGAATTCCGCAGACACATAGGCGGCTTTTCCTTCATACTCCACCTGATACCAGCCGTCTGAAGCGGTATCCACCAGCAAGGGAAGAAAGCTGCTATTCTCCGCCAGGCCCAAAATTTCCCCATCTGTAGAAGGAGTGGAGCGGATATTCAGGCCATCGTCCGCCTTGACCCGTACCGCCTTCGCCTTCTGCACCGGTACAGGAGACGGCGTGGCGCGAACCACAGAGGAAGAGGAAGCCGGGCTGGAGGAATTCTCTTTTTTGTTATCTTTCCCGCCGCAGCCGGAAAAAACCGGAAGGATCAGGCACAAAACCATCAGCAGGCTCAATAACAGCTTCACCATAGTAGAACACTTCCCTTTCTTTCACTTCCATGAAACACTTGGGACCGCTAAAAACATGCGCCCCATGTTTCTCCTGAAGCTCCTCGCTTTTCAAGTGTCTGGTAATTTATGCCTATTATACCAACTATTTTTCAAAAAGTCCATAGCTGGGCAGCGCAATTTCAAGCAGAGGCCTTCCACCCTTTTTTGTACAAAAAACACCGTGCAAAGCACCGCTAAGGCCCGAAAAGTTCAATGCTGGATCGGCTCGTCCTCCGCCATCAGGAAGAAGGGCGGCGCCAGCTTTTTGTGAAGCGCCACGAGCTCCTTATCGAAATTTTCCCGCAGGGAGCATTCCCGGTCAAATACCATGACCTGTTCTTTTCCGGGCTCGCAGGCGGGCCAATCCGGTAAGGCGGGGCAGCCGGGAGCGCCGGTTTTCGCGAAGGCGAGCCATGCGTCGCACATTTGGTCCTCCAGCCTGTCGGTAACGCCGGGCTCGTTGAACACAGGCGTCAGGCAGGTGTTGTGGAACACAAAGGGGATCTCCGCACAGTGCCAGGCCGTTTTTCCGCCGTCATAGGGCGGCTCGTAGGCGAAGAGATAAGAGTAGGTGGGGCTTTCCCGATGGGCAGCCTTTTTCTCGATAAAATCCTGAGAGGGAGCGCGGAACATGGAATCCAGCGTCAATAGGGTGGTAAGGTCCTTTTCCGGCCAGGCCTGCCGGAACAGCTTTATCAGCTCTCCGCCGCCATCGCTGTATTTTTTTTCCACCAGCGCGGTCTTTTCCTCCTCCGTCAAATCGTTTTTAGTAGGAATTCCCGGCGCGAAGGCAAACTCGCCGAATACGGTCCCCACCATGACCGGAATGGTTTTGGCATGCTCGGTGAAGCCCACGGTTCTGGGGTCTCCCACATAAAAATCATTGGGGGCGGGGGTGTTTCCCACATAGACGCCCTGCCGCTGCAAGCCGGGAGCCACCTTTTCATAGGCTTCCGCCAGGCAGGCGTAGGGCAGCGTTTCCAGCTGGGCGGCGTCCTGCTCGGTAAGCCCCAGCTCGTGCAGCATGGCGGTGACGATTTTTCTGCCGTCCGGCTTTTGCTCGTCCCCAAAGCCCTCGATCACGCCGCTTTGCACAATGCCCTTATGGAACAGACCGTCTGCGGAAGGGGTCTGCATCAGGGTCCACACCTTCATGCCGCCGCCGGACTGCCCAAACAGGGTGACGTTGTCGGGATCGCCGCCAAAGCTTTCAATATTTTCCCGGATCCACCGCAAAGAGGCCACCAGGTCGGCATTGCCGGCGTTGCAGGAATTCTTATATTTTTCTCCAAAGGGCTCCAGATCCAGATATCCCAGCAGGTTCAGCCTGTGGTTTACGGAGACCACCACCACGTCGCCCCGGCGGCTCATGTTTTCCCCGTCATAGGCGATATGCTCAATGGCGGAGCCGGCGGAAAAGCCGCCGCCATGAAGCCAGACCAGCACGGGCCTTTTCGCTTTGGGATCAAGCGACTGGGTCCAGATATTCAGGTTCTGGCAATGCTCGTCCATGGGCCAGTAGCGGTGGGGCACCATCACCTCGCCGTTAGGTGTTTCCTGGTGCAACAGCGGACAGACATACCCATAGGAAAGGGCGTCCTTGATCCCTTCCCAGGGCGTTACCGGCTGCGGCGGCTGGAAGCGCTCCGCCCAGGCGTACTCCACGCCCTGGAAGATGTAGGTGCTGTCCAGCCGGAAGCCCCGCAGCTTTCCCGCCTTTGTCTGTACCACCGGTTCCGTTTTCGTGCAGAGAAATGTTCTTGCCATCGTTTTTTCCGCCTTTCTTTGGAGAAATCCGCTTCCTTCCGGTCAAACCGGAGGAAGATCTCCCAAATCATTTTTCCGTTTGGTTTTATTTTACAATTCTTTTTTCCTTTGCGCAACCTTTCTGAAAAAATTTTTCTGTCTTCGCTTTTTTAGGCCAAAATACCCGGATTTGCAAAAATAGTTGCACTTTCAACTAATTTATGATAGAGTAGAATGCGGAATTGGTTGAAAGGTGGGGAGATGCCATACATGAAAATGATTTTGCGCTACTTAAAGCCCTTTGTTCCCAGAATGAGCCTGGGGCTTACCATTAAATTTATCGGCTCTGTCATGGATCTGCTGCTGCCCTGGATGCTTTCCCGCATCATCGATGAGGTGGTGCCCCAAAAGGATCTGGGGCTGATCGCCCTGTGGGGCGGCGGCATGGTGCTGGCCGCACTGCTGGCCTGGATCACCAATATTGCCGCCAACCGTATGGCGGCCTGGGTGGCCCAGCACACCACCGAAGTCATTCGGCACGATCTCTTCTCAAAGATCTCCCTGCTTTCCTGCGCTCAGGTAGACGCCTATTCCATTCCCTCTCTGGAATCCCGCCTCACCAGCGATACTTACAATGTGCACCAGATGATCGGCATGTCTCAGCGCATGGGCGTGCGCGCCCCCATTCTGCTTTTGGGCGGCGTTCTCATTACACTGACGCTGGATCCCGTGCTGGCGCTGGTACTGATCTGCACCCTGCCTTTTCTGGGCGGGCTGATGCTCGGCGTGTCGAAAAGGGGGATCCCGCTCTATCAGGAATTGCAGAAAAAGGTGGATTCCATGGTGCGCACGGTGCGGGAAAATATTTCCGGCATTCGGGTGATCAAGGCGCTGTCGAAAACTGAATACGAAAAGGAGCGCTTTGCCGGGGTGAATGAGGCGGTAGTGGAGCAGGAAAAAAAGGCCGGAATCACCATGGCCCTCACAAATCCCCTGGTCAACCTCTTTCTGAACATCGGCCTGACCGCCGTGATTCTGACCGGCGCCTTCCGGGTCAACGCCGGGCTGACCCAGCCGGGAAAGATCATTGCGTTTCTCACCTATTTCACCATTATCTTAAACGCCATGATGGGCATTACCCGCATTTTCGTCATGGGCTCCAAGGGCATCGCCTCCGGAAACCGCATTGCCGAGGTGCTGAGCACCCCGGCGGATCTGGTCACCTCTCAGGCCGAACGGACGAAAACGGAATATCATGTGGAATTTCAGCATGTGACCTTCTCCTATGCCAAAAAAGAGCCCAGCGTAGAAGATATCAGCTTTGCCCTGAAGCCCGGGGAAACCCTGGGAATCATTGGGGCCACCGGCAGCGGAAAATCTACCCTGGCGGCGCTGCTCATGCGGCTTTATGACCCGGACAGCGGCCTGGTCTCCCTCTCCGGCCGGCCGGTTTTTTCCATTCCCCCGGAGGAGCTTCACACCAAATTCGGCGTGACCTTTCAAAACGATGTGCTCTTTGCGGACACCATTTATGAAAATATCGATTTCGGGCGGGGACTGCCCCGGGAGCAGGTGGAAAAGGCCGCCCGCTGCGCCCAGGCTATGGAATTTATCTCCGCCCTGCCCGATGGCTTTCAGCATATGCTCACCGCCAAGGGCACCAATTTAAGCGGCGGCCAGAAACAGCGGCTGCTCATTGCCAGGGCCCTGGCGGGAACCCCCGAGATTTTGATTTTGGACGATTCCTCCTCCGCTCTGGACTATAAAACGGACGCCGCGCTCCGGCAGGCTCTGCGGGAAGAATACGGCGGCGTTACCACCGTGATCGTGGCCCAGCGGGTCAGCTCCCTTCTCCATGCCGACCACATTTTGGTGCTGGAGGAAGGAAGGGCCCTGGGCTACGGCTCCCACCAGGAACTGATGGATTCCTGTGAGATCTACCGGGAGATCGCCAAAATTCAGATGGCAAAGGAGGGAGCGTAATGCCGCCGAGAGGACCGGGCAGCGGAAGAGGCCCCCGGGGACTTTCCGAAAAGCCCAAGGATCGAAAAAAAGTGCTTTTGCGCCTTTGGACTTATCTTTATGCCCATAAATGGATGGCGCTGGGGGCGATCCTGCTCACCATATCCAGCAATCTTCTGGCCCTTTTGGGGCCGTATCTGTCCGGCCGGGCTATCGACGCCATCGGCATGGGGCCGGGGGAGGCCGATTTTCCCGCAGTATTCCTTTTCTGCGCGCTGATGATCGGCTTTTACGCCTTGTCCTCCGCTCTTTCCTACCTGCTCTCCATTTTGATGATCCACCTGAGCCAGAAGATCGTCTATCAAATGCGAAAGCAGGTATTTGACCGGCTCACCGAACTGCCGGTAGGGTATTTTGACACCCACCAGACCGGAGATATCGTCAGCCGGATCTCCTATGATATCGACACGGTAAACGCCTCTCTTTCCAACGACCTGCTGCAAATTGCCGCCAGCGTCATTACCGTGCTGGGTTCTCTTGTGATGATGATCGCCATTTCTCCCCTGCTGGTGCTGGTCTTTGCCGTGACCATTCCCATGTCCATTTTATTTACCCGGTATATGACAAAGCGGGTGCGCCCGCTGTTCCGCAAGCGCTCCATGATGCTGGGAGAGCTCAACGGCTTTGTGGAGGAGGTGATCTCCGGGCAGAAAACCACAAAGGCCTACCACCGGGAGGAAGTGATGATCTCCCGGTTTGACAAACGGAACAAGGAAGCGGTGGACGCCTACTACAACGCCGATTATTACGGCGGCATGATGGGCCCCTCCGTGAACCTGATCAACAACCTTTCCCTGGCCTTTGTCAGCATTTTGGGGGCGGTGCTGTTCCTGCTGGAGCGCATCACCATCGGAAACCTTTCCTCCTTCGTGCTGTATTCCCGCAAATTTTCCGGGCCCATCAACGAGATCGCCAATATCATCAGCGAGCTGCAGTCCGCCTGCGCCGCGGCGGAGCGGGTGTTCCGGCTGATCGACGAGGAGCCCGAGCCCGCCGATGTCCCGGACGCCCAGGTTCTTTCCCAGGTGACGGGAGACGTTTCCATGAAGCATGTGCAATTCGGCTATGTGCCGGGGAAAACCATCATTCACGATCTGAGCCTACACGCCCCGCCCGGCGAACTGATCGCCATTGTAGGGCCTACCGGGGCAGGAAAAACCACCCTCATCAATCTCCTGATGCGGTTTTACGACCCGGATTCCGGCTCCATTTCCCTGGACGGCAGAGAGATCCGAGGCATCACCCGCAAAAGCCTGCGGCTTTCCTACGCCATGGTGCTGCAGGACACCTGGCTGTTTACCGGCACCATCTTTGAGAACCTGGCCTACGGAAAAAAGAACGCCCGCCGGGAGGACGTGGAGGCCGCCGCCAGGGCCGCCCATATCCACCGCTACATTATGGGCCTGCCCCAGGGCTATGACACGGTGCTGGACGAAAACGGTATGAACATTTCCCAGGGCCAGAAACAGCTTTTGACCATTGCCAGGGCCATGCTGCTGGACGCGAAAATGCTGATTCTGGACGAGGCCACCTCCAATGTGGATACCCGCACGGAAATGCGCATTCAGGCCGCCATGCGGGAGCTGATGAAGGATAAAACCTGCTTTGTCATCGCCCACCGGCTTTCCACCATTCAAAACGCCAACCACATTCTGGTGGTAAAAGACGGCGATATCGTGGAGCAGGGAAACCATGCGGCGCTGATGGCAAAAAACGGCTTTTACGCCAGCTTGTACAATTCTCAATTTCAATAGCTTGTTAGTTGTTAGAGAAGAGCGCATAATTAATGAGCAATTAGGAATTAGGAATGAGGAATGAGCAATTTAAGGGCAAGGGCAGGTAAATTGGAATTTAGCGGTTATCTGCACACCACCCTCTTGTCATTCTGAGCGAAGCGAAGAATCTCGTTCTTTGCCCTTTTGCCCTGGGGTTAAGGACGAGATTCTTCGCCTACGGCTCAGAATGACAGAGGAGGGGGCTTGTCCTTCTCTAACGACTGCTAACAACTAGTTCGCTAAACTACAATTTATCACTCTGTCCTTCATTGCTCATTGTCTTGCCCTTCCTTTATTGCGCCGAAGGCGCCACCATGATCCAGCATCTGACGTCTGATCTCTGAAAAGTACCGCGGCAAAATGGTCCATTTTGCCGCGGTACTTTTCACTTTTCCAGCCTGTCCGCATATTCTGGACTGTGAGAATTTTTTCCCACAGTTTTTCAGAATAAAATGGAAGGAGATCATTATCTATGAAGATCTATCGCGGCAGCGGGTGCTGCGACAGCCATGAAGACCCTTGCTGCCCGTCCTGCCCTTGCCCTCAATTCTGCCCTGTGCCGGGGCCCCAGGGGCCTCAAGGCCCTCAGGGGATTCCGGGTGATACCGGCCCTGCCGGGCCTCAGGGGGTGCAGGGCCTTCAGGGGCCTCAGGGTGTTCCCGGTAATACCGGCGCGACCGGGCCTCAAGGTGTTCAAGGTATTCAAGGCCAGCCCGGCCCTACCGGCGCTGCGGGCACAAACGGCGTGACCGGACCCACCGGCCCTACCGGCGCAACAGGCGCTGACGGCGTGACCGGACCCACCGGGCCCACCGGCGCTGCGGGCACAAACGGCGTGACCGGACCCACCGGGCCCACCGGCGC
>CAJUTL010000006.1 GCA_910589395.1 uncultured Oscillospiraceae bacterium | reverse complement strand
ACTCGCTACCTCCACCTTGGCAAGGTGGCGCTCTACCAGATGAGCTACGTCCGCAAATCGGAACGTTATTTATTATAGCGAAAGTTTCCCCGGTTGTCAACTATATTTTTTTACTTTTTCATTTTTTGGAAGAAAAGGCACAAAAAAGCCGGGCCTTCCCGAAAAAGGAAGGCCCGGCTGAATGGTCCAAAATGCTGAAAATCAGATCTTCTGGACGTTCACAGCCCGCAGCTTTTCGCTGTTCTTGGGATCGGGCTCGGTCTCAAAAGTGACCTTCTGGCCCTCTTCCAGAGTCTTGAAGCCTTCGCACTGGATCGCGGAGAAATGTACAAAAACATCCTCGCCGCCTTCATCGTTAGAGATGAAGCCATAGCCCTTTTCTGCGTTGAACCATTTGACTGTACCGTTCATGTTCGGCACCTCCATAAAAAATTGTATCCGGCATAGCTGCGCCGTGCCACTGGGAGGTAGCCCTCCCTGCGCTCCGAGCCCACCGGGAAATCCCGGTTAAAAAAAGCTCACAGCTTGTGTAAATCATCAGACGTTCAATGACTTACAAAAACTGTGAGTTCATCTTCGTGCTATCAGAATACGCGTTTATTATAATACGTTCTTTGAGAGTTGTCAACAACTTTTCTAAAAATTTCTTTTCGGAAAATTCTGGAAGCGGGTTTTAGCGCTTTTCTCATTAGGGGGTGTGAAATTTACAGTCAAGTCTGGTCTTTTCTCCAAAATTATGCTAAAATAGGGGTTGTTTAAAAATAGAGAAAATACCGGATTTTTGTACAAGGCGACACGGTTTCAAGGCGGAGACCCGCAAGATTTCCGACGCAGAAATCCGTCCGCATTGTGCAAAAAGACGGCGTTTACGATTTTTTAAACAACCCCTATCAGCAATGAAAATCGCTATAGGCAACGCCGCGTAAAGATCATGCGGCATCGCTTGCGCTCTCTATAAATATTCGAATGAGGTGATCTCTTTATGATACAGCCCCAGGCACTGCGTGTGATCAATGAGGTACGCAAGGTTATTCTCGGCAAGGATACGGTGATCTGCAAGGCGCTGATGGCCATTCTGGCACAGGGACACATTCTTTTAGAAGACAACCCCGGCATGGGAAAAACCACGCTGGCTCTGGCCTTCTCCAGAGCAATGGGCTTGGAATACAACCGGCTTCAGTTCACCCCGGAAATCACACCGGCGGACGTGGTGGGCTTTTCCATTTACAACCAGACAAAGGGAGATTTTGAATACCGCCCCGGCGCGGCTTTCTGCAATCTGTTTCTGGCGGACGAGATCAACCGTACCAGCGCCAAGACCCAAAGCGCCCTGCTGGAGCTGATGGAGGAACGGCAGGTCACGGTAGACGGCGTGAGCCGCAAGCTGCCCCAGCCCTATATTGTGATCGCCACCCAAAACCCCATAGGCTCCGCGGGCACCCAAATGCTGCCGGAATCTCAGCTGGACCGTTTTATGATGCGGCTTTCCATCGGCTACCCGGAGCCGGAGCAGGAGATCAAAATCTTAAAGCAGACAGAGGGAGATCGCCCGGTGGATCTCGTGCACCCTGTGATCAGCGGGAATGAGCTTTTGGAAATGCAGGAGCAGGCGGCGGCCGTTCATGTGTCGGACGAGCTGTATCAATATGTGGTGCGGCTTTGCGCCGCCACTCGGGAGCTTTCTACCCTTCGGATCGGAGCCAGCCCCAGAGCAGGCGCCGCACTGATTCGGGCAGGCAGGGCCTCCGCCTGGATGTCCGGCAGGGATTACCTGATCCCCAACGATATCCATCTGCTGTTTTTAAGCGTTTTGGAGCACCGCATGCTTCTTTCTCCCCAGGCGGGGATAAACGGCCTGACTGCCCGCTCCGTTCTCTCGGAGGTCTTGAAATTCACGCCCTCCCCCAAGCTGGTGAAATAACGCTATGCTGAAAAACAGAATTTCTTATTTGCTGATCCTCCTGGGCGTGTTCCTGTTTTTTGTCTGCTATAACGGCTACATTTCCTACTATGTGCTGCTGGTGGCGCTGGCGCTTCCCCTTCTCTCCCTTTTGCTTTCCCTGCCCGGCATTCTCGGGATCCGGCTGGAATTCCAGGCGGAAGAGCTTTCCGCCCAAAAGGGGCAAAGCGTCCCTCTGCGGCTCACCATTTCCAACGCCCTCCCCTTTGTCAGCGGACGGGCCAGGGTGACTCTGCGCACGCAAAACATTCTGACCGGGGAAATCCAGGAAGAGCATTTCGGCTTTACCGCCAGCCAAAGCCCGCTTACCATTGTTCACCAGCTCACTTCCCCCCTTTGCGGACAGGTAGTCTGCCAGCTTCGCCGGGGCCGGGTGTGTGATTATATGGGGATTTTCGCCTTTCCCATGCGCCTTTCCCGCTGCCCGCGGCAAACAGTGGTTTTTTACCCCACGGTGCATTCTCCCCTCCTATCTCTCAATCAGGTTCCGCAGCCGAACAGCGAAAGCGACGCCTATTCCCAGACAAAGCCGGGGGACGATCCCTCAGAGCTTTTTGGGCTTCGAAACTACCGGGAAGGGGACAAGCTTTCCAGAGTCCATTGGAAACTCTCTCAAAAAACGGGCGGGCTTCTGATAAAGGAATTCGGATATCCCATTGCCGAGCACCTTCTTTTCCTGTTAGAGCCCGGTTCCGGACAGGAGGCCGATCTTTTACTGGACGCCTTTGCCACTCTTTCCCATTTTCTATCTCAGCAGGAGGCGCCCCACCGCGCCGCTCTTCGAGGTGGAGACGGCTTTTCGATGAAAGAGATCACCGACGAGGAGTCCCGCCGCCCCGTCCTGAATGCTCTGCTTTCCCTGGGGAAAACAGATACACTTCAGCCGGTCTCTTCCCAAAAGTTGTTTTCCGGCGTTTCCCATATTGTATACCTGTGCCATACGCCTGAGGAAGGAACGGTCAGAAGCGTTCTGCAGCAGGCTCCTTTTGCCCGATTCAGCATTCTGACAACTGCTTCCGATCCCTCCGCCATAAACGCCGACCTGCCCGGCGGAACCGAGCTAATCTCCCTGCGGCCCGGACAGATCACAGAAACACTGAACGGATTCCAGCTGTGAGAAGCTTAGATCCCGGATGCTGGAGAGTGGAAGGGCCGTATACTAATTGAGCAATGAGCAATTATTTAAGGATCAAGGGCATAGCTTCGGTAAATTGGAATTTGGCGGCGAACCGCTTACTTTCTATTCTGTCATTCTGAACGAAGTGAAGAATCTCGTCCTTTGTCCTTTTGCTCTGGAATTAAGGTCGAGATTCTTCGTCAAGAAAGCTATAGCTTTCTGCGTTCCTCAGAATGACAAAAGAGAGGACTTGCCCT
This sequence comes from uncultured Oscillospiraceae bacterium, assembly GCA_910589395.1. Classification (GTDB taxonomy): domain Bacteria; phylum Bacillota; class Clostridia; order Oscillospirales; family Acutalibacteraceae; genus Acutalibacter; species Acutalibacter caecimuris_A. Next base: position 96,783 of record CAJUTL010000006.1, on the reverse strand, counting down.
TCTCTAACGACTAACAGCTGACAGCTACCAACTAGTTCGCTAAACTATAATTTGCCATTTATCCGTTTATTTCCTACCTGTCATTACTGAACAAAAAGCAAGGAGAACCTTGCTTTCTCGGTGAAGGATCTTGCCCTTTGCTTTTTACCCAGAGGCTTAAGGGCGAGATTCTTCACCTACGGCTCAGAATGACAAAAGGGAACTGAATAAAGGATCTCGTTCTTTGTCCATTTACTTTAGGAAATTAAGAGAAAGCTCCTCCAGGCAAGCCAGACGTACTTGGCTTTTGGTTCAATCGTGACAACGGAGGAGACCTTGTTCTTATGGTACAACCACTATGATTCAGAACAGCGCCAGCAGATATTTGCACCGCAGGCGCTCCCATTTGGGAAGATCCGCCGCAAGCTTCTTTTCCAGAAGCTCGGCCTGATCGGTGAGCTGAGAAAGCTCCTGGCGGGTGAGGGTGTGATCGCTGAACCGGGCCTTCAGCGCAAGCTGGGTCAGTTCCTCCGGGGGATCGATGCCATCGCCGGGAAGGGCAGTGTTTGCCCGATACAGCCGCAGGAGATGGGCGTAAACGCAAAGAGCCGCTTTGTTGCGGTTCCTCTGGCGGAATTGCTTTTTCCTTTGAAACAGGCGGAATAGCCGAAATACCCAGAGAAGCAGGAAGGGAAGAGCCAGGCAGAAGGCGATGAAAAGCAGCCCCCAAAGGGTCAGACGGCCTGAAGAAGCCAGGGCAATGCCCGGTGAAGAGGAAGCATTTGGCCCGGTGGAGGAAGCAGTTTCTTCCTGAGATCCTGCGGGAGTGGGAGAAGCGGAAGGTGCCGGGGAAGGGGACATTTCCGGAATGGCGCTGGACTCCGGCTGAGAAGAAACAGCGGAGGAAAGAGTTCCGTCCGGAGTGGGAGAGGGAGAAATCATTTCATCTTCTCCGGGCCCAATAGCGTTAGCATATGCAGCGGGAACCATGGGCCCCGGAGGCGTCATCTCTACCGGCAGCCAGCCCATATCGCCCCAGTATACCTCCACCCAGGCGTGGGCATTATAATCCGGTACGTTGACCCAGCGGCCATCTGTGCCGGAGGGCACACAGTAGCCTTCGGCGTAACGCGCCGGGATTCCAGCCGTGCGCAGCAACACCACAGCCGCGGTGGCAAAATGCACGCAATAGCCGCTGTGACTTTCAGTGAGAAAATATTCCACAAAATCCTGTCCCTGGGGCAGGGCAGGCGGGGTGAGGGTATAGGTGCACCGCTCCGCCAGAAGGGCCTGAAGCCGCTGGATATAGGCTTGGCGGCCAATTGCGTTGAGGGAGGGAAGCCGATTTTCCGTGAGAAACGCCTCGGCAAATTCCCGTGCGCTGTCGGGAAGCCGGGTGTAAGTTTGATATACAAATTCTGTGTAGCTTTCCAAGGGCTCCACCAGCTCTGCGCCGGTAAAAGGAGGATTGGAATTTATCAAAGGGCTTAAAGCTGAGCCGGAATATGTTTCCAAAAGCCTCTTCGCCCATTCCGGCGCTTTCCACCGATCCCAGTTCGGGTAGGGAAGTCCGCTGCGATTTTTCTCTTCAAAATCCTCAGCCAAAGCGGCTTGCAGCTCTGAAGCGCGTTCTTCGTCCAACAGCCGGTTTGTGGCTGTGCTGAAATTTTGCGTAAATCGCTCTGCGTACCCTGCCGCGTATTTCCAGCTGGGAAGCGCCACAGCGGAAAAGCGGTGTTCTTTTACGCCCCCTAGAATATGGGAGGACTGCAAAAATCCATCGTCCTGATACTTGGTGTCCTTCGGCGGGCCGTCCGGAGCGTACAGGCCATAGGGCGCGTAAACGGCCTGTGTGTTTCCCTCCAGCTTGCGAACAGAAAGCAGATAGGAAAAACGGGGGTCGCTTTCCATGGGCATGGCAAGCAGAAGGGAGGACGACAGCGTTTGGGCCGGCTGCGCTTCCCAGATCTCATTGACCAGCTCCGTGTCCTCCCGGGAAAGATGCTCCCAACTTGTGCCTGTGTATACGCTGCCCACAAAGCTTTTCAGGTAATCCTTCTGCCCAGTGGGAGAGGACAGGGAAATCTCTGCCTTCGACGCGCCGTTTTGCCATTCGTATTGAACCTGCAAAGCGGTTTTTCCGGTATAGCGTCTGCTGCCAAGGGCGGAAAAGTCTACCCGGTCGGTGTTTTGCGTACCGCTGTGGAAAGAGGAGGAGATTCCCAGGCTTTCTGTCAGTCCGGAGCGGAGATCGGTGATAAACTGCGGGCGGCTGTAGGTTTCCGGTGGGAAGAGGCGATAGAGAACAATCAAGCAGAGCGCCAGCACAGGCAGCAGTGCCAAAGAAGCGGGGCGAAAAAACATATCCCCCGAGGAATGAAAGGAATCTCCCGTTTCTATCAGTTGACGGCGCTGCCGCATAGAGGGGGCTGCCAGCAGCAGGAACGCCCAGAACACCAGCAGCAAACCGAAGGCCCACTCCTCCGGCACAATGGAAAAGGAAAGGGGAAGCAGCAGAAAAAGACCGGTCAGGCAGAAGGCACCCAAGACGCTTTTGTGCCGAACAAGCAGCCAGGAAAGAAGCCAGAGGAAAAGAAAGGAAAGAAAAACGGCGAAGGTATTGCGGCTTGCCAGCTGTCCTAAAGAGGTAGAAGGAACCGTGGAAAGAGTGGGGAGAGGCGGCTCCAGCCGAAGCTTCAGGGAATAGGCCTCCGATACGGCGTTGACAGTCAGGCGAAAGCCCTGGGCGGCTTCCTCGAAATTCCGCCACAGGGCAAAGCCGCCCAGCCCGGCCGTGATAAGAGGAAACACCCACCTGTGGCGTTCCATCAGAAACTGCGCGCCGCACAGCAGGCCAAAGCTAACGGCGGCAAACACCAGCGGCGGCCAGTCCAGCTGGATCTGAAAGGCCGTATAAAAGCACCCAAAGGCACTGAGCCATGCCACGAACAGCAGCACCGCATAAAAAAAGAAAGAGGAAAGAAACGTGGGCTTGGGCAGCAAAATGCCCGGCCGGTTCAAAAAAGCCGTGCCGTTTTTCTCAGCCTGTTCGCCGCGGCGCATGAAGATCCCCCCCTTTGTAGTTGTTAGTTGTTAGTTGTTAGAAAGGGCAATGAGAAATTAGCAATTAGCAATGAGCAATGAAGGGCAAGGGTAGAGTAATAAATTATAGTTTAGCGAACTAGTCGGTAGCTGTTAGTCGTTAGAAAAGGGCAAATCCTTTCTTTTATCATTCTGAGGAACGCAGAAAGCGATAGCTTTCTTGACGAAGAATCTCGCCCTTAATTCCAGGGCAAAGGACGAGATTCTTCACTTCGTTCAGAATGACAGATAGAAAGTAAGCGGTTCGCCGCCAAATTCCAATTTAGCAAACTTTGTCCTTAAATTGCTCATTGCCCGGAGCGCAAATTGCGCTTTGCCCTTCTCTAACAACTAACAACTCCCAACTAACAACTATTCCCCGTACAGTTTTTCATAGTTTTCCATGGCCTTTTTTACTTTTTTTACATAGCTGTCCGTTTCCGGGTAAGGAATGGTGTGCAGGCTTTCGCCGTCGCTGGAATATTTTTCCTGTTCCAGCCAGCTTGCCACATTTCCCATGCCGGCGTTGTAGGCGCACAGGGCCACGTCCAGACTGCCGTACTGGTCCAAAAGCAGCCGAAGCAGGGCACAGCCGCAGTGGATATTATCTTCCGGATCCAGCACGTCTTCTCCGCCGTTTTCCGGGGGATAGAGGGAAGAAATCCACTGAAAGGTGGCGGGGGTCAGCTGCATCAGTCCCTTTGCCCCGGCGTGGGATTCCGCGTCTGATTCAAAGCCGCTTTCCGTCCGCATCACCGCGTAGATCAGGCTCTGATTCAAAGAAAACTCCCGTGCTTCCCGCCCTACCAGCTCTTCATAGGGCCGGGGGTACAGCAATCTCCAGCCGGTTTTTACCAGAGACGGCCCGGCGAAAATTCCCAAAAGCGCCACCACCAGCAAGACGGCGGTAAGCGCAAGGCCTCCTTTTCTCATGAGCAAGCTCCTCCGTTCTCGATCCGCAATTCCCGCAAAACGGGGACAAGGGCTTCCGCAAGGTTCGCCTCCGCCCGGTTTTCAATCACATGATCCGCCCGATCTGTATAAAAAGCTTCCTCCCGCTGGGCGGAAAGCCGCAGCAGGGCTTCCTCTTCGGAAATGCCGTCCCGCCACCGGATCCGAAGAAGCCGCTCCTCCTTCGGAGCGGTGACAGTTAAAATTCGGGCACAAGCCGCGTCCAGCCCGGCCTCAAACAGCGTGGGAGCGTCCAGAGCGACGATCTGCTTTCCCTGGACAAAGGCCTGCTCAATGGCCTTTCGCACGGCGGCCAGGATCCTGGGGAAGGTGATCTCTTCCAGGCTCCGCTTCCCTTCCGGGGTGGCAAAGGCGCGCCCGGCAAGTTTTCCGCGATCAAGCTCGCCCTGGGGAGCAACGTCCTCCCCAAAAGCCGCTTGAAGGGCGCCGACGCACTCCCTGTCATACACCTCCGGGCTGCGGGTAAGGGCGTCGCAATCGATCACGGCCCAGCCGGCCTGCCGCAAAAGCTCTCCTACCGTAGATTTTCCCGCGCCGCTGGGGCCGGTAAGTCCTACCACATAGTGGGATTCCGGATTGATCACGGAAAACCCCGCCGCGCGGATCAACCGGTTATACACCGCCAGGCCGATCCCACGTTTAGAGGGCATGTGCGCATAGACATGCTTCACGCCCAGCTCATCCAGCTGAGAAAGCCGGGAAAACAGAAGCCTGGCCTGCTCCTTGCCGTCATATCTGCTGCCGAAACAAAGGGAAGGCCCCCGTAAAAAGGGAAGATCCTCTTCCAGGCAAAGAGCATGGCAGTCCGTCTGCTGGTTTACATAACTTGAGTATTCTTCCGGGGAGGCATCTACCAGCGTGACCTCCGCCCTGGGCGCATAGTGCTTGTATTTCATGCCAGGAGAGGCGGCCACAGCCCCTTCCCGCAGCTGATGGAGCACTGCGGGGTCTACCTCTACCTTACCTAAAACGCTCTCCAGCTGTGCGAGGGTAACACCACCCGGACGCAGCAATTTCGGGCGTTCCCCCGCAAGGGTGATCACGGTGGATTCCACCCCTACCTGGCAATCTCCGCCGTCCACCAGCGCCGCCACCCGGCCCTCCATCTCTTCCCGCAAATGAGGAAAGGTGGTGGGGCTGGGCCTACCGGAGCGATTGGCGGAGGGCGCCGCCAGCGGGACGCCAGCCGCCCGGATCACCGCCTGGGCAACCGGGTGAGCGGGAAACCGCACCCCAACGGTGGAAAGCCCGCCGCTGGTTTCCATGGGGATCAGGTCGGATTTTTCCAAAATGATCGTCAGCGGCCCGGGCCAAAAGCGCTCTGCCAGCCGTAAAGCTGCTTCCGGGATTTTCCGGACTAGAGGCGCCCATTGAGAAAACTCCACAATATGCACGATCAGTGGATTATCCACCGGCCTTCCCTTGGCGGCAAAAATTTTTTTCACCGCTTTCTGGTCCAAGGCATCGGCAGCCAGTCCGTAAACCGTTTCGGTAGGGATCCCCACCACCTCGCCGCCCCGAAGAAGCTCTCCGGCACGTGCTATCTCATTTTTATGTTCTCCATTGAAAAGTAATGTATCCATAGGCACGCTCCGGGATTCTGGATGCTGGACGGCAGATATAATGAGCAATGAGGAATGAGCAATTAGCAATGATAGGGGAAACCTGGTAAATAATTGCTAAATTATAGTTTAGCGCCCTTAGGCTCCACTTGCGCGAGTAAGGGGAGCTGTCAGCCGAAGGCTGACTGAGGGGATTGAAGCTGGCGATTCTATCCTGCTTTCTGCGTGTGACTATCCTTTCCACCGCCTATCGGCGGTCCCCCTTCCCTTGCAAGCAAGGGAAGGCTTTCGCTTATCGCACTAAATTCCAATTTATCGAGCGTTGGGTACAACGCTTGTGCCCTTCCTCATTGCTCATTCCTAATTTCCTCATCGTCTAACCGTTCCCCTCAGCCTCCAGCTGTGCGGCTCGGTCGGCGGCGATCAGGGGATCGATCAGCTGATCCAGTTCTCCCGCCATGATCTCTTCCAGCTTGTAAAGGGTCAGGCCAATGCGGTGATCAGTCACTCTGGACTGAGGGAAATTATAGGTGCGGATCCGTTCGGAGCGGTCTCCGCTTCCCACCTGGCTTCTGCGCTCCTCCGCCACCTGGGCGCTGGCCTTCTCCCGCTCCTGGGAAAGCAGCCGGGAACGCAGCACCTTCATGGCTTTGTCCTTATTTTTATACTGGCTTCTCTCGTCCTGGCACTCCACCACCATGCCGGTGGGAAGGTGGGTAATGCGAATAGCGGAGGAGGTTTTATTGATATGCTGGCCGCCTGCGCCGCTGGAGCGGAAGGTATCGATCTGTAAGTCCTTGGGGTCGATCTCCACCTCTACTTCCTCCGCTTCCGGCAGCACCGCCACAGTGGCCGCGGAAGTGTGAACGCGGCCCTGGGTCTCCGTTTCCGGCACTCGCTGCACCCGATGGGCTCCGCTTTCAAACTTCAGCCGGGAATAAGCCCCCGCACCGTCAATGAGAAAGCTGACCTCCTTAAAACCGCCCAGCTCTGTTTCGCTTAAGCCCACGATCTCCGTTTTCCAGCCCCGGTTTTCCGCGTAAGCGGTATACATGCGATAGAGATCATAGGCAAAAAGCGCGGCTTCCTCGCCTCCGGTGCCGCCCCGGATTTCCACGATCACATTTTTTTCATCGTTGGGGTCCTTCGGCAAAAGCAGCAGCTTCAGGCGCTCTTCCCATTCCGAAAGCTGTTCCTCGCTTTCCTTCAGCTCCGCCTGGGCCAGCTCTCGCAGCTCCCGGTCTGAGGATTCCTCTAAAAGCTCTTTTGCGCCGGTAAGAGCCTGAACGCAGCGCCGGTATTCCCGATACGCTTCCACAATGGGCTCCAGTTCCTTATATTCCTTCATCAGCTCGGCATAGAGCTCACGGTTTGCCGCCGTTTGCGGATCATACAGCTTCAGGTTCAGCTCTTCCAGCCGATTTTCAAACACCTGTAAATTTTCAAACATGGTAATTCAGCCTCTTTCTGTGTAAAGTTCATCTACTTGTCACACATGAGACTCTATGGCTCTTCCAGCTCTTCCCGAATGATTTTTTTGATATTCTTTTCGCATTTCAGCCGGGGGAGCATGACCTCCCGCCCACACTTACAGCATTTGATCTTAAAATCCATGCCGGAGCGCAGCACGGAAAACTCCAGGCTGCCGCAGGGGTGCGGCTTTTTCATGCGAAGAATATCGCCTACCCGAACGTCCATAAAGCTCCTCCTTCATAAAATCGGGTAAGGGAAGCGCGCCGCCTCCCTTACCTGATAAATACACCTTGTATCCCAGGACAGTTCCCGCATCAGCTTGCGGAAGATCTCTTCCGGGCTATTTATTCCTGGGGCGTTGCCACAAGCGGCGCCTCAGAAGATACGTCCTCCGGCAGAGCATTGGCCTGCATAGAGGCTCTGTCCGTGATCTGAACCAGCACCGTATATTTGCCCAAGACCCAACAGGTGTCAGAGCCGCTTCCGGTAATGGAAATGGTGGCGGGCACCTCAACACTGCCTGTGTGAGAAGCAAAATTTGTCAGATTCAGCTGCACAGAGAGAGAATCTCCTGTCAGCTTGGAAACCTGGGCTTCAGAGCCCACCAAGGCCACCTCCAAAGACTGGGTGTTGATTGTCACTTCTTTCCCCACCGGCTTGTTGGAGATCTGGAAATTATCCGAGTACACCGTGACAGCCGCGTCCCGGAAGCCGTTCAAATTCACCGTTACCGTTGCCTGGCTCACCGCGTTTTCTCCCACCGCGCTGATATTTCTGATACCGGTGGGCAGGGGGATATCCATGGTAAACGTGTTTTTCTGCTGAAGATCCAGCTCTGCGAAATCAATGGGCGTATTCAGTTGGATCTCCTTGATGCCCGCAAGCACTTCCGCCGAACCGGCAATGTCGATCGTAGCGGGGCTTACTGTGATCCGGCTGTCGGAAAAGCCCTTAGGCTGATGCACGGTAGAGGCCACAAGCGTTACCGTCTTTTTCGCTAAGATCGGAATGACCACATCGACCGTATCCACATCCATTTCCAAATACATGGCGGACACATCGCTGATCTCCTGGTTATTCTGATCGTACAGCCGCACAGGGCAGGTAAAGGAAGCGTCTGCCTTTAAGGGGCTGTCCAGCGTATAGCTTACCGCCGCCCGGCTGATCTTGTTCACGGAGGATTCCGGCCCGGCAATGGTCACCGATTCCGCTGAAAACACAGGAGCGCCGGGATAGAAGCTGGCGTCCGCGCTATATTTGATCTCCTCGTGCTCTATGGGAAAGGTGACCTCCTTATAGCGGTCATACTCCACGGTGATCTCCTCGGGGTTGACGGAAACAATATTGTAGTCAGAAATCGACGTTTTCTTTTCTGTGCGGACCCGGGCAGTGGCTTTCTGCAGCGTGTTCCCGGTCAGCTTTGTAGAGGTGAGGTTCAAATTCACGGATACCTCAAAATCCGCGGCGGACAGCTTATTGGTGATCAGGCTGCTGCCAGAAATTTCCAGATCCGCCGTATTATAGGACATATTGAATACCCGAAAGCCGTCCTCCTCTGCGGCGGAAGACAGCTTTACGGAAATCGGCACATCCGTGATCACACGATTGCTGTCTCCGTTTCCGGCGGCCAATACAAACCAGGAAATCAACGCCACACAAAAGGAGAAAATCAAAACAAAGGTGTTGTGATAAAAGATCCCATTCAAGCTCAGTTTTTTCTTTTTCTTTTCAGGCTCTTCCTGAGAGGCCTTTTTTTCTTCGTCCACGCTTTAGCCCCCTTTCTTGGAGGAACCGGAGCCAAACCCCAGCTTCCCCAAAATCCGCCTGCCGCCGGAGGAGGGTTTCCCGGAAACGCCCAGTAAGGTGCGCTCCAGCATTTCTCCCAGACTGACCCGGTTATAATTTCTGGTCAATCTTCCGTTCATGGCAATAGAGATCTGCCCGGTCTCTTCCGAAACCACCACCACCACCGCGTCGGAATTCTCGCTCATACCCAGGGCGGCCCTGTGGCGGGTGCCCAGATCAGCGCTGACACTGTCGCTGGCGGTAAGAGGCAAAATACAGCCCGCGGCATGCACCTTGCCATTTCGGAGGATCATGGCCCCATCGTGCAGAGGCGCTTTGTTAAAAAATATGTTGGCGATCAGCTGGGCAGAGGGATCGGCCTCTACAATGGTGCCTGTAGCGGCGATCTCCCCCAGCTTCGTATGGCGTTCAAACACAATGAGCGCACCCATGCGCATCTGTTGGAGCAACGCGGTGGCCTCCACCACGCCGTCGATCGCCCGGTGGATCTCCGCCTTGCCGTGCTCCTTTTCCTTCATGCCCACCGCGCTTGCCAGAGACTGCCCCACCTTGCTGCGGCCCACCTGCTCCAATGCCTGACGAATCTCCGGCTGAAACAGAATGACCGCCACAATAAAGGCAGACTGGAAAAATGAATGCAGGATCGCGTTCAGCATCATCAAATTCAGCACATTGCTGGAAGACACCCAAAACAGGACTACCAGCAGAAGGATCCCTTTTACCAGCTGCCCCGCCCTGGTTTCCCGTACCAGCTTGATCACGCCATACAACAGGACTGTGACGATCAGAACATCGACCGCGTCCTTCAGCGTGAACTGCCGGGCCACATTCAGGATCGTCTGGCCTGTTCGAGACAGGGAGTTCATCAATGCGTCCATCGCGATCCTTCCTTTCTTTTCAAATTCCATAACGGCGTCCGCCATTCAGGGAAGGGGGCACCCGCTTTTTAGGCAACACCGCACAAAGATTGTGCGCAAGTTGTGCAGTCAGATTTTTCGTCAGAGTGCATAGATTGAGCGCAGTCAATCTCGTGATTGACAAGCGAACGCTGTGCGCTATGGCGGAAAATCTGCAAGCAAATTGTGTGCAAAGGCCTCAAGCCGGTCTTTGTGCGGTGTTGTTTTTATTTATTCTAACACAAAAAAAGCGCAAATAAAAGGGGTTTTGCGATTTCTCTGAAAGTTTTCCCGTTTCTTGGAACCTGTATTCATAACCGAAAATGCCGGATGAACGAGAATTTTTCGTGTTGCTTTAGGGCTTGTTTGAAAAAACGCAAACGCCGTCTTTTGCCCAAAGCGGACGGATTTCTGCGTTGGAAATCCCAGACGGGCATCAGCCCGTCTTGTGGTCCTCCGCCTTGAAACCGTCTCGCCTTGTACAAAAATCCGGCATTTTCTCTATTTCAAACAACCCCTGGGCAAATTTGGGCAGGCATACTGTCCGTATGGCAAGCAAATTTAACGACGAGCAGCGCGAAAAAGTCCGCTCAGACGGCGTTTGCAGGTTGTGAATACAGGTTCTTATTTTTGGCAGATCTGCCTTACTCTGGAAGCCAGCATCTCCATTTCCTCCCTGCGGGTGAATATGGAGGGAGACACCCGAACCGTGCCTGTTTCCGTTCCCATTTTGTCATGGGCAAGGGGCGCGCAGTGCAGCCCGCAGCGCACGGCGATCCCGGCCCCTGCCAGCGCCCCGCCTACAGCCTCGCTGGGCATTCCCTCTACGGTAAAGGAAAGCACAGGCAGATACCAGGGCAGGCTTGGCGCCTCTGTATACAGCTTTACCCTGGAAATCCTGGAAAGTCTGCCGTAAAGCAGGCGGATCTTCTGCATTTCCTCCTGCCAGATCCGTTTTGGCCCCTTCTTTTTCACAAATTCCATACCGGCCCGCAGGCCCAGGATCCCCGGTACGTTCAAAGTGCCGCTTTCATACCGCTCCGGCGGATCGTCCGGCTGGAGCATACTGCGGGACTGAGTACCGGTCCCTCCCTCGATCAGCGTGGCAAGCTGATCCTGAGGATCCCGGAAGATCAGCATACCGGTACCCATGGGGCCGTACAGCCCCTTATGGCCCGCGCAGCACAAATAGTCGATGCCGCTGTCCGTCAGGTTAATGGGAACCAGGCCCGCGCTTTGAGCGCAGTCTACACAGATCTTTGCGCCATACTGATGACACAGGGCGGCGATGCGCTCCACCGGGACCCGAATGCCAAATACATTGGAGGCCTGAGTACACACCACCAGCTTCGTATTGGGCCCCATGGCCTGCCGGAAGGCTTCCATGGTGGCATCGCTGTCGGCGGGAGTCACTTTAGCCACGGTATAGGTCACGCCCCGCTTTGTCAATTCGGAAAGCGGGCGCATGACGGCATTGTGCTCCAGATCGGAAACCACCACATGGTCGCCGCTTTTGAGAAACCCCTTCAGCACCTGATTGAGCGCCTGGGTGCAGCTGGGTTGAAATACCACGCATTCCGGGCCCGCCGCTCCGAAGAGCTGAGCCGCGCACTGGCGGCATTCGTAAATGGCCCGCGTTGTCCGCATGCTCATTTCATAACCGCTTCGCCCGGGGTTAGCCCCCAGCTCGCGAAAGGATCTCAGCATGGCCTCCCGCACGCCAACTGGTTTTGGATAGGTGGTAGCGCTGTTATCCAGGTAGATCATTCCGCATCATCCTGTTCCAGCCTGCCCAGTATTCTGATTTTGTTTTCCCGCAGGATCCGCTCCGCGGCGTCCGCCCCCTGGGGGACGTATACACCGTAGCCGCAGCCTGTTTCCGCTGTTCGGGGGATCCGCTCTACATACCCCCGTATTCCGTGCCGGGTCAAAAGCTCCCTGGCCTTCATGGCATAGGTCACAGAACTCACCATGATCAAGGGCTTGCCCATAAAAATCACCTCGTTATCTTATCTGCGAAAAATTTCACAAGGCCTTCCCCAAAAGGGGTATGGCTTATCCCATTTTATGCGCAAGACAAGGTTAGGTGATTCTAGACGCTAGATGCTAGATACTGGATAAGGGATTAAGGGCTTTAAGGCCGAGTGTTCAACAGGGCTGTGGCGGAGGCGGCCATGCCTTCTCCGGCTCCGGTAAAGCCCAGGCCTTCCTCCGTGGTGGCCTTTACACTGATTTGATCTACCTCCACACCGCAGGCCCTGGCCAGGTTTTCCCGCATTTTTTCAATATAAGGGGCTATTTTCGGGCGCTGGGCGATCAGGGTGCAGTCCAGATTTCCGATGGCATATCCTTTTTCAGAGAGGAGCTTACACACCTCGCTTAAAAGCTTCAGGCTGTCCGCGCCCTCATAGCGCGGGTCGGTATCGGGGAACAGCTTGCCGATATCTCCCAAAGCCGCCGCGCCCAGCAGGGCGTCCGCCGCCGCATGGGTCAGCACATCGGCGTCCGAATGGCCCAAAAGACCTTTTTCAAAGGGAATTTCCACCCCGCCCAAAATCAGTTTTCTGCCCTCTGTCAGACGATGCACATCATAACCGTATCCGATCCGCATGGTATTCCTCCCCATTCCGTTTTCTCCCGTAAGCACCCGGAGAACCGGCAGATCCTCCGGGGTGGTGAGCTTGATATTCCGGTAGTCTCCCTCGGTCAGCTTCACCCTTCCTCCGGCGGCCTCAATGAGCTGGCAATCGTCCGTATAGCTTTTCCCCTGCTCCTCAGCCCGGCTCAGGGCATACAGATACAGCTCCTTCTGAAAAGCCTGAGGGGTCTGTATGACAAAAAGCTTTTCCCGTGGCGGCGTTTCCTCTACAAAAACTTCCCCCAACTTACAGGTGTCCTTGGAACGCACCGCCGCCGTGGCGGCCCCGTGCTCCAACGCGTCCGCACAGACCCGGTGAGCCAGCTCCGGCGTTACCAGGGGCCGGGCGCCATCGTGAATCAACAGGTACTCCCATTGGGGCCCCAAAGCTTCCACACCCCGGCGAACCGATTCCTGCCGGTCTTTTCCTCCCTCCACAAAGGTGACCGGCAAAGGGAGCCTTTCTGCCGCCTGCTCCATAGCCGGAAGATCCTCAGGCCTGCACACCACCACCAGCTGCCCGATGTCCTCACAGGCGGAAAGAGCGCGAAGCGACCAGCGCAGCACAGGCATTCCGCCCAGTTCCAGCAGCACCTTGGAGCGCTCTCCCCCCATGCGACTGGAGCTTCCCGCCGCCACGATCACCGCGCCGAATTGCTTTTCCATGCTTCACGCTCTCCTTTTACAAAAATATTTGCGATTATTTTAGCACGATTTTTCCCCTTTTTCCATAGCCTCTTGTTCAGAATAAATTGCTGTCTCCCGGACAGGCTATCAAAAAAGGAGGTTTTTTATGGAATTCCTGCAAATACTGGGCACCACCCTGCTTTCCCTGGTGATCCTGTTTATTTTGACGAAGCTCATGGGCAACAAGCAGATCTCACAACTGACCATGTTCGATTACATTACCGGCATCACCATCGGCTCAATCGCGGCGGAGCTTGCCACAGAGCTGGAAAACCCCGTTCGGCCTACAGAAGCCATGATCATTTACGGCTTGACGGCGGTGCTGATCTCCTTTTGCTCCTCCAAATCCAACCGCCTGCGGGGCTTTTTAGGCGGAAAACCCATTATCCTGCTGCAAAACGGTGTTCTGGACAGGAAAAAGCTGAAAAAAGCAAAGCTGGATATCAACGAATTTCTGACCATGGCCCGGCTGGCGGGCTTCTTTGACCTGAGTCAGGTACAGACCGCGGTATTTGAGCAGAACGGCAACGTCAGCTTTCTGCCGAAGGCGCAGTACCGCCCGGCCAACCCCAACGACATGAAGCTGCCCGTGCAGGCGGAGGAGCTGCTGCTGAATGTGATCGTGGACGGCAACGTGATGGAACGGGAGCTCACCATGGCAGGCAAGGACCCCCAATGGCTGCGGGAACAGCTGAAGCGGCAGAATTTTGACAGCCAGAAGGAAGTATTTCTCGCCACAGTGGATCAAAACGGCACGCTTACCTGCTTCCCGAACAAATAAATTTTGAAAAACGTGATCGGCTGCCGGACAGGTGTCAGCTGCGGGCGGCAGTTGTTGAGAAGGGCGGAAGCGCAATGAAAAATGAGCAATGAAGGGCAAGGACACAGGCGCTTCAGGTTATCCACTCACCTCCCTCCTGTCATTCTGAACGAAGTGAAGAATCTCGTCTTTCGGCTCTTTACTCAGGAATGAAAGGCGAGATTCTTCGTCACTTTGTTCCTCAGAATGACAGTTGGAAACTGTGTGTTAAACTACAATTTACCGGACGCTGCTTGCAACGCTTGGGCCCTTGCCCTTCATTGCTCACTGCTAATTGCTCATTGTATCTAAGCCCTTTCTAACAACTGACCACTCACAGCTAACTACTGAAAAATGGTCTGCTGCAAAACGGTTCGTTTTGCAGCAGACCATTTTTTATTAGGACGCAGGGAAAAGGCTCTCCTGGCGGCTGTCCCACTCTTCGCCGCCTTCTTCCTTAGGCTGGCTGGGTTCCGGCAGCTTGTAAGCCTCTCTGTAGGCATCGAAGGCCTGGGTGAATTCCTGCCCGCCTCCGGTTTTGACTTCATTCAGATAGCCGTGGGTATCCATGACGGAATCCTTGATCTGGATCACTGTTACGGCAATATTGGAGCAGTGGTCGGAAACACGTTCGTAATTTGTCAGCAGGTCGGTAAGGACAAAGCCCAGCTCAATGGTACAGCGGCCTTCCTGCAGCCGCCGGATATGCCTGCTTTTCAGCTCCAGCTTCAGATCGTCTATTACCTGCTCCAGGGGCTCCACCTTGCCTGCTAAAGCGTTATCCTCCTTTTCAAAGGCCTCTACCGTAAGGCTGAGGATATCCACGATTGCCCTGGTGATCACTACCAGCTCCTGCTGAGCCGTTTCGGAGAACCGCAGCTTTTTATCATCGATCTCCTGAGCCACCCGGAGAATATTCACGGCATGGTCGCCGATACGTTCAAAATCACCGATGGCGTGCAGAAGCTCCGCCACCTCGTTGCTGTCTGAGCGGGAAAGGTTTTTGCTGCTGAGCTTTACCAGGTAGGTGCCCAGCTTGTCCTCGTACAGGTCGATCTCATTTTCCATTTCCGTAACGGATTCCGCGATCTTCGCGTCAAAGGCGTCTACCAGGCCAATGGCCGCCAGCATGGAATCTCTGGCGGTTTTTGCCATACGCACCGCCAGGTTCCGGCACTCCACAATGGCAAAGGCCGGGGAAAGCAGCAGGCGCTCGTCCAAAAGCTCTTCTTTCGTGCTCTTTTCCCGAATGGTGAGCTTTGCCAGCTTTTCCAGCTGCTTGGAGAAGGGCAGCAGGATAAAGGTATTGATCACATTGAACAGCGTATGTACCACGGCGATCCCCAGCGTGCCGATGGGAGAATCTACAAATTCAAAACGGAACACTGCGTTCAGCAGATAAAACACGGAAAGGCAGATCGCCGTGCCAAGCACCTTGAAGTAAATGCTGACCGCCACCACGCGCTTGGCGTTTTTGTTGGCCCCAATGCTGGAAAGCAGCCCGGTCACACAGGTGCCGATATTCAGGCCCGTAATGATGGGGATCGCCATGCCGTAGGTGATGCTCCCCGTCATGGAAAGGGACTGCAAAATACCCACGGAAGCGGCGGAGCTTTGGATCACACCGGTGACAATGGTACCAAGCAGAATTCCCATCAGAGGGTTCTTGAACATAATGAGGATATCCTGGAAAAAGGGCATATCCGCCAGCGGACTGACCGACGCGCTCATAAAGGTCATGCCCGTCATCAAAACGGAAAAGCCCAGCAGGATCGTACCGATATCCCGCTTCTTCCCTTCCTTGTGAGCCATCACCAGGAAAATACCGAGTAAGGCAACCAGAGGAGAAAAGGATTCCGGCTTCAGCATGCGCAGCAGGAAGCTTTCGCTTTGAATGCCGGTGGCGCTTAAGATCCATGCCGTCAGTGTGGTGCCGATGCTGGAGCCCATGATCACGCCCACCGTTTGGCTAAGCTCCATGATGCCGGAGTTCACTAAGCCCACCAGCATGACCGTCATGGCGGAGGAGGACTGAATGGCAATGGTGATCACCGCCCCCAGAGCAAGGCTTTTGAACTTATTGGAGGTCATGGATTTCAGCACATGCTCCAGCTTGCCGCCCACCATTTTTTCCAGGCCCGTGGACATGACGTTCATACCATACAAAAAGAACGCCAGCCCGCCTAACAGCGTAAAAAGGGAAAAGATATCCATACCGATTTGTCTCCTGAGTTTGAGCAGCCGCCGAAGCAAGCCGCCCTTTTCAAAATTCTTTCCGTTTCTTCTCTGTTTTTAGACAAAATTATATTACCATAGAACCCATACAAAGTTCAATGGATATTTTCAAAAAAAGGAAGGAGTTTTCAAGAAGAAAAAAGGACGTTTTTTAAAGCACGAAAAACAGGACAGTAAAAAAAGAACTGCCATAAAGTGATAGCGGCCGCGGCAGTTCTCAAGCTCCGCATATGCATGCTTTCCGAAGCAGGATCACCTCAATCTTTTTTTGGGGCCTGCCTTAACAGTGGAAAACTGCCGAACTCTGCTCAGACTTTGGCGGCATAAATTTCCCGATTTGCTCCCGATAGATATCCTGCGCCATTTGGAAGGTGCCGATCAAATACCCGGGTTGATGAGGATATTCCCGCAGCCCGCGATAGTAAAACAGCTTATCACGATCAAGGATTACAAAAGGTATCAGGTCATTTTTCAAGCATTCCCGAAACAGGATCATTCTTCCCACCCTGCCGTTGCCGTCCTGAAAGGGATGGATCGCTTCAAATTGATAGTGGAACTCCGCCAGCTCCTCCAGCGTATGCGCCGCTTTTCGGTGATACCGCCCCAGCAGCGCCTTCATACGTATGGGCGTCTGCTTCGGTGTGGCGGTTTTGATTTCCCCCACGGCGTTGGCCACAGTCTTATAGTCTCCCACTTGAAACCAGGGCAAGGCGGAATCTGTGGTGCCGGTTTTTAACACGCGATGATATTCCTTGATTAATTCTTCTGTCAGCGGTTCTTCCGCATGATCCAGCATTCTGTCAAACAAGCGAAAATGGTTGAGAGTTTCCACCACGTCATCAGCACGAATAGGCTGTTCCCCTTCCGGGAAAAAAGAACTCGTCTCATAAATGTAACGGGTTTGCTCTTCTGTGAGGCGGGTTCCCTCCATATGATTACTGTTATAGGCAAATTGAATCTGCGTCAGGTGATACAGTCCGCCCTTGTATTTCGCTTCCCGTTCCGCACGCAGCAATTCCAACAGCGTCACAGAAGCACTCCCTTTCTGCTGAAAGCTTTTTCGCAATTTGTCTTCTTTATATATTATAGGCTGGCACTGTCAAAAAGTCAAAGCAAGCCACAGCTTTTCCAATTCTTATATTTCTCTTACACCGAAGGCCCATCTATTGCTTTCCGGGGGCGGTTCCTGTATGATGAATGCGTAAACCACCTGTGGACGGGGAATTCGAACCTGCGGGAACCGTCCCGCAAAGCCCCGCGGGGGAAAAAGGAGAACCATGAAAATGGAACAGACAGAAAAGAAGAACACTCAAAAAAGGCCCGCAAAGAAGGGCGGCTGGAAGGGCCATCTATGGGCCGTACTGCTGACGCTTCTTGCCTTTGCCGTATATGACTATGTAGAGCTGCCCGCCTATAATATTCAGTCCGGGGAAACCTGGTTTACGGTGTGCGGGGTGCTTGCCCTGTTCGGCGTGCTGGAGCTGATTTTCCATTCCGGCCTGCGGCTGGAGGCAACAAACGAGCCCAGTAAAATGATTTTCGGCTCTTCCCAGGGCGGCTTCACCCTGAAACACACAGGCCCCAAAAGGACTTTGGGAAAATACTGTGTATTTGCGGCCGTGGCCATCGCCGCCGTGGGACTGCTTTGCTCCTTTGCCTCCTCTACCGTGTTTCATGCCAAGAGCTATGCGGCCATTGCGGGACCCATTGAAAGCCGGGATTTCATTGCCGATACCCCCGCCTCTGAAACCATTTCGGATATCGCCCTGATGGATTCAGGCAGCGCCCAGATCATCGGCGCCAGGGCCCTGGGTTCCCTAAACGAGCTGGTCAGCCAGTTCGAGATCAATTCCCAGTACACCCAAATCAACCTGAACGGCAGGCCCATGAAGGTCTCTCCCCTGGAGTATGCCGATTTCTTCCGCTGGTGGAATAACCGCTCTTCGGGAATTCCCGGCTACATCGCTGTAGATCCCGTAAAAAACACCAGCGAGTATGTGAAGCTGAAGGAGCCCATGCGGTATGCGGAATCCGCCTATTTTGACAAGGACCTCCGCCGTCATCTGCGTTTTTCTTACCGCACCGCCATTTTCGGAAATTCCTATTTTGAGATCGGCGAGGACGGCGCCCCCTACTACGTGACAGCCGTACTGAAAAAAGATGTTTTTCTCTTCGGCGGCACCGACGTCAAGGGCGCTGTGATCCTGAACGCCTGCACCGGCGAGACCCAGTATTACGATGTGGCCGATATCCCCTCCTGGGTGGATATCGTGTACGACGGCGATATGCTTGCCCAGCGGTACGACTGGTACGGCGAGCTTTCCGGCGGCTATTTCAACTCTCTCTTCGCCAAAAAGGACTGCAAGCACGTGACCGACGATTACGGCTACAAAATGTTTGACGACGATGTGTGGGTGTTCACCGGCGTGACAAGCGTTGCCTCCGACCAGTCCAACATCGGCTTTGTCCTGATGAACTCTCGCACGGCGGAGATCCGCTACTACCCCATTCCCGGCGCGGAGGAATACTCCGTGATGCGCTCCGCCGAGGGCGAGGTGCAGAACCTGGGCTATACCGCCTCCTTCCCCTCGGTGATCAATGTGGAGGGTCAGCCCACCTATATCATGGTGCTGAAGGACAAGGGCAGTCTGGTAAAGCAGTACGCCCTGATCCATGTGGAGCGCTATAACATTGTGGTGACCGCCACCACCCAGCGGGAGGTCATGGCAAAATACAAAAACGCCCTGCTGGAAAACGGTATGATCTCCGGCGTGTCCACCCCGGCGGAAAACCCGGACGCTGTTACCGTAACGGTAAAGGATATCAAATACCTGGTGCAGGACGGCAATTCTTTCGCCTACCTGATCACAAGCAGGGACGAGATTTATAAGATAGACTGCGCCGCCTTTGAAACCGTAGTGTTGACAGAGCCCGGCGACCGGGTACGGCTCTCGGCTGTGGAAGAAGAAACCGGGGTAAACACGGTGTTGACCTTTGAGCTATTGTAAAACCAAGCTGCTTTAGAAAAGCCGTTTATCTTACAGTTTCATAGAAAGTTCTTGTTTTACCAAGGCTGCAAGCGTTTCAAAAAAGCAAACAGGTATTTTGAGTTGTAATACAGCTTAAAATGCCTGTTTGTTTTTCTTTAACATATCCCTTAATGAGAAGCTTTTTATTGACTATATTCAATATTTAATTTATAATGTAATACAGTTAAGTACTTGGCTTTACGCTTAACAAGCTGAAAAGGCCACCTATTCATGAAGGAAGGAAGGGAGGAAGGGAGAAAATGAAAAAGTCTAAACGGTTCGTTTCTTTTCTGCTGGCCGCGCTACTGCTTTTGGTTTCACCGCCTTCTGTTTTTGCTGCAGGAGATCATATCGCGCCGGAAACACCTCCGGAAAAAGAAGCGTTAATTGCTCAGGCGGAGGAGCTTTTACAGTGTGAAAACGGGGAATTTCCGGAGGAGCTCTGTCTGGAAGAATTCTGCGGCGCATTGGCGGAAATTGATCCCGAGCTTGTGGAAAGAGTCTATCAGCACATCGAGGCTGTCGCTTATCCTGCCGAGATAGAGGAGGCGCCGCCCGCAAATTACGCGCTTACCTCAGAGGAACCTCATCGCCACGGGGTATATGTCCGTGACGGTGATGGAGGATATTATATTTATAACGATTCTCCACCGCAGGAGGAAACTCTTCCGGAGGAGCCCTCGAAGGAAGATACTGAAGGAATAGAACCTTACAGTGTTGCCGATTATAACCTTGTTACAAATCCACAGAACAATCGGCTGACTAGCACAGTTTGCAAGGTAATTTCTAAACGTGGAAGATTTATTTTACACAGTTCTGGTTTTTTTGTGAGCAGTATTGTAGTGGCGACCGCAGCACATGCGCTTTATAGAAATAAGTGGGATTTGGGTGATAGCGGTTGGGCCGATGAGGTCTATATTTACCAAGCCTATATCCCTGGAAACAATACTCCCTATGCGCGTGTTTATGCTGATAATACCCAAATGCGTGTAGGTGCTTCTTGGAAAGGTAATTACCGCAACGATGATGACTGGGGTGTATTTGTAGTCAAAAAAGCAATGCAAGGAAGTTATTCTTATCTTCCCAAAAAACAAATCAGTGCAAAGACTTATACTGGAAAAGCGATTACAACCTATGGATATCCATTGATGGAGGATTTGGTTGAGCATCCTATGTTTGCCACGAAGGGAAAAACAATTGCTCCTCGCAGCCAATTTGGCACATACCGCGTTTTGTTTTCTACCGGAACCGCCGGAGACAGTGTTCCTGAATTTACAGGAATAAGTGGTGGCCCGGTGGTAGACAGCAACGGATATGTGATAGGGATTCACATTGCCTACACAACTGACAACCCAAGAGCATTTTTAGCTGTTGCCTTTGACAGCGATCTATACAAAGCTCTAAAAGCATATGAATAATAGGTAACCTCTAAAAACTCATTGTTCCGATGAAATGATTTAGAAAAATCGGCCTTTTACAGGCTTTACAAGTGCATTTTTCTGAGTTTTTAGAGACTCCCAATAAAAATTTCAGGAGTAATTTTGATGAATTGTATAAAAAAATCTTTTTCCCTATTTTCATTGCTGATTTTTTTGTTTTTGTGTGGGGGATGCAGTATTTCTTCTGATACGAACGCTTCTTCAAAATCAATGGCATTTTCTGCCGCGCCCTATTCCGATATGGAAAATCCTTCCTCAGATAATGGAAAAAGCTCCATGGAAAGCTTATCTGGATCCTTCGACGATTTTGAAGCTCCTACCTACTACTTATATCAGGGCGGTGGATTCCTTGTAGCAGATGATCAGCTGGTACAAAACACAGAGAAAGGGATTTTGCTTCCCGATGGACGGCTGGTAACCAAAGAGGGAGTTTTGCTTCCTGACGGCACTCTGCTTTCCGATGAGGATCTCACATTTTACCGTTACGGCCCAAACAAACAGGCAACTGTTCTCACACTTTCAGACGGTACCCAAATCATTGATAATTTCGGCGGCGAACAAGCATATCCTCCTGTCCCGACCTCGCCCCCGTCCTCTTCCGATCCGAATTTGTAGAGTCTTTCCTTCCGATGCCTGTAAAGATTTGAACAACTCTGCTAAAGTGGAGTGATTTCATGAACCAAATAAAGAAATTTTTCTTTTTTCCATTATGGCTTTACCTGCTGTTCTGCGTCGGGTGCGCTGCCGGTGAGGAAAGCTCTCCCTTAAACGCTTCTTCCGGCCCGGCGGCTTTCTCTGCTCCCGCAAGCTCTTTTGCCAGCGAACCGGAGAACTCATCGGAGGCTTCCGCTCTAACTGAAGCTCCTACCTATTATTTTGATGAAGCTCACGGGGAAAGCCTTTTGGCAAAGATCACGGAGGAAGGAACTCTGCTGCCTGACGGACGGTTAATTACCTCTGAGGGGGTCGTGACGCCCGACGGGAAAGTGCTCTATGCGGAGCAGGCGCCGTTCCCGTATGTTCAGGAGGACCGAACGGTTCCGGAAACAGTGCAGACCCTTCCCGACGGCACCAGGATCGTGGCGGCTACCTATTATTTCAACAATGATCTCTGCGACTGCCCTGTGGCGAAGATGGTGAAAGGTGAAGATCCGATCCTCACCACTGGCACCTTTTACGACATTTTGCTTCCCGATGGCAGGCGCATAACCGGCCGGGGCGTGCTGCTGCCTGACGGTGCTACGGTCTATCAGCCTTATGCTCCATTTTACTTCAATTATGTAAACTATCCGGAACCGGAGGCGGCAATGACCCTTCCGGACGGCACGCGGATCATAGCGAAGGAATACTATTATGGCGGGCCTTATGAGGAGGAAAGCGTTCTGATCCACCGGTCTGAAAAGGACGAAAATGCCCTGCAACTTCCCGACGGCAGAATAGCAGGCAAAAACGGCGTTTTTCTGCCGGATGGAACCAAGCAGTATTCTTTTGAAGAAATCATTCCTCCCCATTTTGAAGCTCCAAACGGTTACCTGGTAATGATGATGTTTCCTGATGGCACGCGGCTTATCAATCCCTATGGCGGTGAAACAGCTGCCGCTTCTCCGGGGCCTTGACCGATCCGCGGTGCATTCGCGCCGACAGAGTTTTCCGCTGAATTGACAAACAGGCCCCCAAGCGTTCGCTTGGGGGCCTGTGAGCGTGTCGAAAAAACTTTTCGCCACGCTCAAACTTCTTGAGGAAATTAAAGATTCCCTCAAGAAGTTCTGATTGAAACGCGAGAGAGGGACCCTGATGGTCCCCTCTCACACTCTTCCCCCTTCCGTTTCTTACGGTTAGAGAGTTTATCGACAGCCCGGCAGACCCCCGAGCATCCGCTCGGGGGCCTGTTATTTTATGCTACGCTTACTTTCTGCCGATCAGCCGCTTTTTGAAGGCACGGAATTTTTCTCCGTACCGGGTGGTGTAGAGAACGCCCACCAGCAGCCCGCCGAATACAAGGCCCAGCATGGCATCGGATAGATTGGCGTAAAAGGGGTTTGCCGTCAGCTCCCACAGGTCCAGCACCATGTAGACCAAAAAAGCGGCAAGGGCCGCCAGCAGCAGCCATTTCAGCCTTCTGAACAGGGCAAGCTTTTCCTCGTTGCTGTAGTCTGCCACCTGCAATACGGTTTCCTTTGTTTTTTTATCCATTTCTTCTGTTCTCCTTTCTCCGGTTAAAAGCTCTTCCAGATCGGTTTCAAAATACTCTGAGATCTGGATCAACAGATCCAGGTCCGGCAGATTGTTCCCGTTTTCCCACCGGGAAACGCTTCGGTTGGACACGCCCAGGATCTGCGCCAGCTGCTCCTGGGTCACGCCCCGCTCCTTGCGCAGCTCCTTTAAGAAGCCGCCGATTTTTTGCTGGTCCACAGCTTTTCATCTCCTTTCGTTTTGCTCAGCATAGCACGCTTCATCGAAAAATCACAGGACACAGCGCGGGAATTTCCGAAATTCCCGGTTTTCGAGAGCCGGGTCTTGAAAAAAACACGGAAAAAGCATAGAATGCACTTACAGCTTATAAAGAGAGAGGTGCGCCGTCATGTTTTCCAACGCAGACCGGCAAAGACTGGACTATTTGGCCCACCAGCAGGTGGAAATTGCTCACAGTAAGAAAATGCAAAAGCTTCTGAAGGCCTGGGAAAAGCACGGGCGCTTTGACCCGGACAGCCGCCCCATGGTCACCATGGAGCTATGGACCTTCCGGGAGGATATCCTTCCCCCGCTGCTGGAATGTACCGGGGAAGAAGCCCGAAAATGGGAAGAGCGCTTCCTGATGAATATCGTCAACCACACCTTATTTGGCGACGATACCATCGTGACAGACTACATGCCCTTTTCCTGCGGCGGCTATCTGATTCCCTTCGGCCTGCCGGCGCGGGTGGAGCACTCGGAAAAGGAAGGCGGGCTGGGGCACCATTTTGTGGAGCAGCTCACCGATTTGGAGCAGGACTTCCACAAGCTGCAAAAGTCCCAGCTTATTTTACCTCCGAAGGAGGAAACAGACAGGGAAATGGACGAATACAACGAGCTGTTCGGAAAAATCCTTCCGGCAAGGCTCGTGGGTCATTCCCTGTATGCCTGCCCGGTGCAGGATATCATTCATCTGATGAGCATGGAAAACATGTTTTTCGCCATGTATGACTATCCGGAACAGTTCCATAGCATGATGGATCAGCTCACAGACGACTATGTTTCCCTGTTCCGGGCGGAGGAACAGGACGGCTGGCTGCTTTCCACCACCGGCAGCGAGCGGGTAGCCCAGGGCTCTTACTGCTTTACCGACAAGCTGCCCTCGAACCAGGATCATTACCACACCACCGATATCTGGGGCTATATGGACTGCCAGGAAAGTGCGGGGCTTTCCCCCGCCATGTACGGGGAATTCATTTTTCCCTATTACAAAAAAGTGCTGGACTGCTACGGGCGGGTCTCCTATGGCTGCTGCGAAGCGGTACACGCCATTTGGGACGATTACCTCAGCACCCTTCCCCATTTGGGCAAGGTTTCCATTTCCCCCTGGTGCAATGAGGCATTTATGGGGCAAAGGCTGCGGGGAAAGGAGATCACCTACCTGCGCAAGCCGGACCCCACCCTGATCGGCGTGGGAAGCGTTCTGGACGAGGACGCGGTACGGGCCCATTTCCGGAAAACGGTGGGGGCCGCGGAGGGCTGTACCCTGGAGATCGTCCAGCGGGACGTCTATCAGATCCACAACACCTATGAAAAGGTAAGGCGGTATGTGGAGCTGATCCGGGAGGAATGTGAAGGTCATCGGAAATGAAAGCCCGTGCCGGTATGGGAGCCCTTACCAGTCTAACCAAAAAAAGGAAGCGGTTTTCGGCCTGTGCCGCACCGCTTCCTTTTTTTATATTTTCTTGATCCATTTCCGGCTTTTCAGGCGGAACACACACCAGATGGCTTTGATAAACTGATCGATCTTCAGAAAAATGTAGATCCAGAAGGCAGGCAGCTTCCAGACCAAGCCGGCCAGATAGCCCAGCGGGATAGACGCTACCCACAGGAACAGGATATCCGCCGCCATTAAAAATTTCGTATCTCCTCCACCCCGCAGCACACCCTTGGTAAGAATAGAATTGGCGGCCTGGAAAATGACGATCAGCCCCACCGCCATCATAAGCTGCTCCGCGATCTGCCGGGCCTCCTCCGATACATTTTGGTAACAGCTGATGACCGGCGTGCTGAGAAGCATGATCGCCCCGCCTGCCAGAACACCGATGACAACGCCCAGCCCCAGAAAGGTAACGCCTTGCCGCTGCGCCTTTTCCGCGTCTCCCTCGCCCAGGGTGTGCCCGGTAATAATGCCGCTGGCATTGCTGATTCCCTGAATGAACACGGTACTCAGCTGCTGCACTACCGTGGTAATGGCGTTGGCGGAAACAAAGGCGGCGCCGATCCGGCCCATGACCATTGCCACGGCGCTGTTGCCAAACGCCAGCAGCGCGTCGCTGACCAGCACTGGAATGCTGATGCGCAGATAATCCTTTACCAGATCTCCGCATTTCAGGAAAAGATGCTTCACCCGGTAGCCGATCCGCCGGTCCCGGAAGAAAAAGTAGCCGCAGATAAAGGCAAATTCAAAAGCGCGGGAAATCAGGGTTCCGAGAGCCGCACCCTCCACCTCCATACGGGGCGCGCCGAATTTTCCGAAAATAAACACATAATTGAAAAAGACATTGATAAAAAACGCCGCGATAGAGCTGATCAGCGGCAGCCGCACCTGCCCTACGCTGCGCAGCACGATCGTACAGGTCAGGGAAAAGCCCAGCAGAAGATAGCAGGGGATCGACCAGCGGAAATAACCGGCTCCCGCCTGAATGATGGCCGCGTCCTCCGTATAGACGCGCATGATGCCATCCGGGGTAATTACCGTGATCAGCGTAAAAAGCATGCCTATGGAAAAGCAAAGCCGCAGCATGATCGTAACCGCTTTGCGCAGGGAGGCCTTATCCTGCATTCCCCAAAACCGGGAGGTCAGCACCGACGCGCCCATTCCCATGCCCATACAGCAGATATGAAAAATATTGATAAACTGGTTGGCCAGGGCGGAAGCGGAAATAGCGGTATCCCCCAAATTTCCCAGCATAATGGTATCCATCATGTTTACGCCGATCGTGATCAGGCTTTGCAGGGAAATCGGCAAGGCAATAGCCGCCACATTTTTATAAAAGCCTCTGTCCCCCAAATAGGGGCAAAGCTTTTCCTTCAGGGTCACAGGCGGTCCCTCCTTTGAAAAGTTGCGTATGCAACTATTATACAGGAGACTTCCGCAATACACAAGCCTTCCCTTGACTTTTCCCGGGCTTTTTCGCTATAATAGGCCAAATATACTAATCCAAGCGAAAGGGGAAGTAGCCTTGAACGTAAAAATTTATGGAACTCCCGGAGAATTTTTGACAGAGAACCAGGCCTTTTTACAGCAGTTTGAAGCGGTCTGCCAGCTGAATCTAGGGAACGCCGCAGCTTACCGAGACGAGCCCTGCCGCCCCGATCTGCTGTTCGGCTGCTGTAAAGAGGATGGGAGAAGCGTGCTGCTGTTCGGCAACACTCTGCCCTACAATCTTTGCCTGAACGCTATTCCCGGAGACCCCGCCGCCCTTTCCGCCGCTGTGCTGCTGGCGGAATATTTACGAAGGGAAGAAATCAAGATCACCGGCGTGAACGCCTCGAAGACGCTGTGCAACGCATTCTTTTCCGCCTACGGCAAGCCCTACCGGGTGCGGGCCGCCATGGATATCATGGTTCTCAAGGAGCTGTGCGAGCCGCCGGTGGTATCGGCCACCGTTCGCAAGGCGGAACTGTCCGAGCTGGGCATCGTGACGGACTGGGCATGCGCGTTTACCAAAGAAGCCCTGCGGGAAGA
The DNA here is from genome assembly GCA_910589395.1 of uncultured Oscillospiraceae bacterium. Lineage (GTDB taxonomy): Bacteria > Bacillota > Clostridia > Oscillospirales > Acutalibacteraceae > Acutalibacter > Acutalibacter caecimuris_A. Next base: position 70,264 of record CAJUTL010000006.1, on the reverse strand, counting down.
ATCCGTGCCGGAGGAAATGCGGGAAAGGTTCCAAAGTATCATTCAGGACGGCCGATTGTACCTGATGGAAACAAAAGAAAAGGCCCCGGTTTCCATGGCCGCAGTGGTGGGGCGTTCTCTGCCCCACGGGGTGGGGATCAACTGGGTCTATACGCCGCCGGAGTACAGGGGCAAGGGCTACTGCCAAAACACAGTGGCCGCCATCTGCCGGGAAAAGCTGGGAGAAAGGTTTGATTACTGCACCCTGTTTGTGGATAAGGCAAATCCTATCTCCAACCGGGTCTATGAAAAAATTGGATTTCAAGTCATGGAAGACAATTTCGACTGCCGCCTGGAGGAAGCATGAGCGCAGAACAGTTTTTTCATGAAACCATTGCAAATTGGGACGACTGGGGGCGGGTGTACCAGTCTATTCCCGCCTTTACCCCGCTGGTTCAGGAAATCTATTGCCGGGAGAGGCTGCCCTTCGCGCCCTTGCAGAAGCTTACCCCCGGCACAAACGCCGTGTTCCGGGCGGGAAACACCGTGGCAAAGGTGTTCTTTCCCAAAGAAAGCGGACTTGACCCCGCGCCGGATTTTCACAATGAGGCGGCTGTCTGCGGCTGGCTGATGGAACAGGGGATCCCCACGCCCCGCTTACTTGCCCGGGGGCAAATTCGGGACAAATACGATTTCTTTTATCTCATCATGGAATACGCCGAAGGGCAGGAAGCGGGCGATTGGCTGGCCTGCGCTTCCCCCGCGCAGAAGCGCAGGTTTGTCCGGCGGTCGAAGGAAATATTATGTAAACTAAACCGCCCGGCAAACAGTCTGCTCCCTTCCATAGACTTATTGGAACGGGCTCTACAAAATCCCCGCCTTTCCGAGCTGCCTCCCACCCTGGCGGAGGAGCTGCGGGAAAGAGCAGGGAGACTTGACCTTTCCCAAAAGGTTTTGGTGCACGGAGACCTGACCGGAGAAAACCTGCTGGTCACCGGGAAAGAAAAGGTGCTGGTTATCGATTGCGCCGACGCCTGCCTGGCGCCCACCTGGTACGAGCTGGGGCCTATCGCCGTAGAGTTATTTCGGTGCGATCCCTTTCTGCTGCAAGAATTTGCCGGAGCACAGCGAGAACAATTTGTCGATCGGCTGCTGGACAGCATCAGCATTCACGATTTCGGAGCGGGCCTGCTGCTGTCCGCGGCCCAACGGGACGAGCTTCCGCCGTTTTCCAGTCTAAAGGAAGCAAGAGATTTTTTCTTGAAAAAGCTTTTGCGGTGAAACAGCAAATTAGATTCTAGATGCTGGATGCTAGACGAAAGATAAGGGCACAGGCGTTGCGAGCAACGCTTGATAATTGTACGGTAAGTTATAGTTTGGCGAACTAGTTGTTAGTCGTAAGGTAATTAGTTGTTAGAGGAGAGTCCCCTCTCTCTTGTCATTCTGAGGAACGAAGTGACGAAGAATCTCGTCCTTAATCCCCGTATAAAGGGCAAAGGACGAGATCCTTCGCCGCCTTTGGTGACTCAGGATAACAACGAGGGGACTTTTTCCTTTCCTAACAACTAACTACTCACGACTAACAACTAACATGCCAACTTCCAATTTACCGAATTAAGCCCTTAAATTGCTCATTCCTCATTGCTAATTGCTCATTAAACATTAGTCTAAGCAACCAATAAACTCGTTCAATATTCGATCTCCAGCCAGCGCTTCTCCCGGGCGGAGCGCATGGAGGTTTCGATCACTGCCAGGGTGTTGTGGCCGTCTATAGCGGTGACAATGGGCTCCCTGCCCTCCAGAATGGAGGCGATAAACTCATCGATCACCCCGCTTTTTGTCTGGTTCTGGTTGGTTTGGATCGCGCCCACGCTGTACTTTACCTGTACGCCGTCCCGCATTTCCAGAACGATATCGTCCACATAATCCCCGAAAATCTTCATAACACCCTTGGTTCCGTAAATGGTGCTGCCGTTATCCTCCCCGCCGTAATTGGTCCAGCTGAAATTCATGATGCCCGGCAGACCGTTTTCCATATGGAACATGCACACGGCGTTATCCTCCAGTTCGATCGGCGTGCCGTCCGGCAGCTTTTTATCCAAGGTCATCATATTGGCAAACACGCTTTTGATCTCAGAATCTGTCAGGTAGCGGATCAGGTCTATTTTATGGGCTCCCAGATCGCCCATAACGCCGAAATTTGCCTTGTCCTTGCGGAAAAACCAGGTGGCTGCTCCGGGGTCGGCGCTCCAGGTCTCCGGCCCTGCATGCTTAAAATTGCACTGGAAAAACAGCAGCTCGCCGATAGCCCCCTCCCGCAGCAGCTCTTTCGCCTTTACATGGGCCTTTACCAGCCGCTGGTTGTGGCCCAGCATTAGAATTTTTCCGGTCTCCTTCTGCGCTTCTATCATGGCCCTTGTTTCCGTGAGGTCCAGTGCCATGGGCTTTTCCACCAGAACATGCTTTCCGGCCTTCAGAGCCCGAATGGTGTAGTCGGCGTGGGTGACATTAGGGGTGCAGACGCTGACAGCGTCCACCGTTTCGTCCTCCAGCACCTCCTCCAGGGAAGCGTAGGCACGGCCTCCGTAGCGCTCGCAAAGCTCCTCCGCCCGCTCCCGGTTAAAATCTAGAATCCCCGCGATCCCGGCATTGGGATTGGCCGCATATTCCGGCAGATGCCTGGCCTGCGCCACTGCGCCGCCGCCGCACACTGCCACCCGAACGAGTTTTCCAGCTTTCATAAGTCCTGACCCCTTTCCGTTGTATCGCCGGTCTGACGTACTGATACATTGCTTTTGTCACTTTCCGCAGCTGTGATAAACAGAAGCGGATTTATTTTATGTAAACCAAATTGCCCTCCCAGCAGCTTCATTTGTACAGTATAGCATAATCAGCAGAATTTTGCTATTGCTTTTTAGCAAATACAGAAATATTTTTCTTGAATTTTTGACACAAAGTGCCAAGGCGCTTCTCTCGCGCCTTTCCGGAAAAGACCTGTAAAAAAGCCGGGCAAACGGTTTTGAACCGTCTGCCCGGCTTTTTTTACGGTATTTTTCCCGTCAAGCCTGCGCCTGCTGAGTCAGGATCGCCGCCAGAGTATCCACTCTCTTTTTCAAAGGCTTCTTCACGGCGATGGCATAAAAGCCTGTAACGCCCATTTCACCGAAGTACACGCCGGGCAGAAGCACATATTTCAGCCACGCCTCCATATGTACCTGCCCGTTGGCGAAATTCACCTTCATAAACTGCGGAGCGGTCATCATGCCGACGCCCTTCTTCCACAGCTCCTCCCCCTTGTAGGTGGTATAGGTAAAGCCCTCCCGCGCCATATAATCCGTAACGATCTGACGGATCTGGTCGTCGGGGCGGTTCACCTGCAGGTCTACCATATAACGGCCCATGTCAGTTCCCCCTCTTTTTTTGATATCAAAAAGGACAGCCGCAGTCCTTTCTGAATATTATTATGCCTGAATTTTCCTGATTTTTCAAGGGGAAATTTGCGGGCGGCGGAATTTTCCGGCATCTCTCCTGCTGCGGCCGCGGCTTCCTATTCCAAAAAGCCCTCTATGATCCTTGCTTCCGCTTCCTCCTCCGTAAGGCCGAAGGTACGCAGCTTCATGATCTGCTCTCCCGCGATTTTTCCAATGGCCGCTTCATGGATCAGAGCGGCTTCCTCATGGTTGGCGGAAAGTTCTGGAGCGGCGTCTACTCTGCCGTGGCCTGCTAAAATCGCGTCGCATTCCGAGTGGCCCGTACAAGGCGCGTTTCCAATGATGCGGGAATGGTAGGCCTGGTGTGAATTCCCTCTTGCCACAGAGCGGGAAACCAGATCGGCCGAGGCCCCCTGCCCCTCCATGCACACCTCAAATTCCGTTTTCGCTTCCTCATTGCCCTCTGTCAAAATTCGTTCCCGGATCAGCAGCTTCGCTCCGGCCTCCAGCCGGGCCTCGGTTTTCCGAAGGGCTCTGTCTACGCCGCCCAGCTGCACGCTTTCCATTTGCAGCACCGCGCCGCGCTTCAAATGGATCTCCGTGACCGGATCGATGGAACGAAGCCCCTCTCCCTCGCCGGTGCCCACATGCTTTTCCTCATAGACCACATGGGCGTTTTCTTCCAGAAAAAAACGGTGAACGCCGCTGTGGCGGGCGAGCTCGCCCGTTTCCAGATGCACGCCGCAGCCCGCAATAATGGTGACTTCTGCCCCTTCCCCTACAAAGAAATCGTTGTAGACCAAGTCGTCTACATCACCATGGGTCACACAGGCCGGAATGGAGACCATTTCTCCTCTTGTGCCGGGAAGAATGTGGATCTCCAGACCAGGCTGCTCTTTCTTCGGAACAAGCCGAATCTGCTCGGTGGAATGCAGTTCGCTGCACTGTCCGTTTTCCCGTACACTATAAGCACCGGTAAAATTTCCCTTCCAACCGGCAACCAGATTCAGAAGCCGCTCTGTGATACTGTTCATCTGAAATCGACCTCCTTCCTTCGGCAGCCAGGACAGGAGGCGCCGTTTCGCGCAAGCTCCGACAGCAGCCTTGCCGCCTTCCCCTGCCGCTGTACCCTCCCCTGGGCAATGACCACGATCTCGTCCGCGATCCGCAGGATCCGCTCCTGGTGGGAAATGATCAGCAAAGCTCCCTTGCGCTTTTCCCGCTCCCCTTCAAACACGCGGATCAGGTTTTGAAAGCTCCAAAGGTCGATCCCGGCCTCCGGTTCATCGAAGACAGACAGCTTCGACTGCCTTGCCAGAACGCCTGCGATCTCGATCCTTTTACTCTCTCCTCCGGAAAGAGAAGCGTCCATCCGGCGGCTCGCGTATTCCTTTCCGCACAGACCCACGCGGCTCAGCAAACGGCAGACCTGTTTTTCGGTCAGTTCTTTTCCCGCTGCCAGCTCCAGCAAACGCTTTACCGTGAAGCCCTGAAACCGCACCGGCTGCTGAAAGGCAAAGCTGATCCCGGCCCTGGCCCGCTCTGTGGCGTCCAGGGCGGTAATATCTTTCCCATTCAGGAAAATTTCACCGCTGCTTGGGGTCTCCAACCCGGCAATCACCTTTGCCAACGTGGTTTTTCCGCCACCGTTTGGCCCCGTGATCACCGTAAGCCCACCGTCCGGCACAGTGAGGCTCACGTCCCGCAGGATCTGTTCTCCGTCAGGCGCGGCCCAGGAAACATGCCTTACCTCCAGCATTTCAAATTCTTCCTTTCTTCTAATTGAGTAAAGCGACCTTGCTTTTTTGACAAATGATGATCTATTGACCGTTTTCCATTTTTCTCCTGCCTTTCCAAACAGGGCAAAGCGGTTTGTATGCTAAATTGGAATTTAGAGGTTATCTACTCACCTCCCTCCTGTCATTCTGAACGAAGTGAAGAATCTCGTTCTTTTCCTTTTTGCCCTGGAATTAAGGACGAGATTCTTCGTCACTTCGTTCCTCAGAATGACAAAAGAGAGAACTTTCCCTTTTCTAACGACTAGTTCGCTAAACTATAATTTAACGGTGTCCCTGCGGTCGGGTCAGAAATCATTTTCCTGCACTAAGTAGGGGCACCAGTGGCCGCGGCGCTTCGCCGCTAAACTATAATTTAGCGGTTACTTGCTCATTTTCCGTCTGTCATTGCTGAACAAAAAGTGCAGAAAGCTATAGCTTTCTTGGCACTTTCCCGGTGAAGAATCTCTCCCTTTGCCCTTTTTCAGGAATACAAGGGCAAGGTTCTCCTTGCTTTGTGCCCAGAAATGACAGAAGAAAAACGTGCCCTTCTCTAACGACTAACAACTAACAGCTAACAACTAACGCCCCAGCCTCAACGCCCGGGAAGCATTCAGCACTGCCAGGATCAGCACACCTACATCGGCGAAAACCGCTTCCCACATGGCGGATACGCCGAAGGCGCTGAGAACCAGCACCAAAAGCTTTACGCCCAGGGCAAACCAGATATTCTGCCGTACGATCCGCAGGGTCCCCTTGGAAATTTTCATAGCCGCCGCGATCTTGGAGGGCTTATCGTCCATGAGCACGATATCCGCCGCCTCGATGGCCGCGTCGGAGCCCAGGGCTCCCATGGCAATTCCGATATCCGCACGGGACAGCACCGGCGCGTCGTTGATGCCGTCCCCCACAAAGGCAAGCTTTCCTTTCGGGGATTTTTCCTGAAGCAGGCTTTCCACCCGCTCCACCTTATCGGCAGGCAGCAGCTGGGTATAGACCTGATCCAGCCCCAGCTCCGCCGCCACCGCTTCGCCCGCCTCTTTCGCGTCCCCGGTGAGCATAACAAGCTTTTTTACCCCCTGAGCCTTCAGGGCGGAAACGGTCTCCTTTGCGTCCGGCTTACAGGCGTCGGAAATGATAAGATGGCCTAAATAGCGGCCGTCCATCGCCACATGCACCACTGTTCCCGTTTTCCCGGAGGGACGGCACCGGATCCCCTGCTCTGCCATCAGTTTTTCGTTTCCGGCATAGACGGTTTTGCCGTCCACCACCGCCCGCACCCCTCTTCCGGAAAGCTCCTGAGCGTCAGTTACTCGGGAAGCGTCCGCCTCCTTGCCGAAGGCTTCCTTCAACGAACGGGAAATGGGGTGATCGGAATAGCTTTCCGCCAAAGCCGCCGTTTCCAAAAGCTCCTGCTCCGTACAGCCCTCGGGCTGGATATCCGTCACCCGAAACACGCCCTGGGTCAGCGTTCCTGTTTTATCGAACACAACGATCTCAGTTTGGGAAAGCGCTTCCAGATAATTCGCGCCCTTGATGAGCACACCGCTGCGGGAAGCGCCGCCGATCCCGCCGAAAAAGCTCAGCGGCACGGAAACCACCAGCGCGCAGGGACAGGAGACCACCAGAAAAACAAGAGCCCGGTTCAGCCAAACAGACCAGCTCTCCCCCGTGACAAGGGGAGGCAGCGCCGCCAGCAGCACGGCGCCGATCACCACTACAGGCGTATAATAACGGGCGAATTTTGTGATAAAATTCTCCGCCTTCGCCTTTTTGCTGCTGGAATTTTCCACCAGCTCCAATATTTTCGACACGGTGGATTCCCCAAAGGGCTTTGTGACCCGTACCTCTAAAAGCCCGGTCTGGTTAACGCAGCCGCTGATCACAGCATCTCCCGGCTCCACCTCTCTGGGCAGGGATTCTCCCGTTAAAGCGGAGGTGTTTAAGGAAGAGCTTCCGTCCACCACCACGCCGTCTAAGGGGATCCGCTCTCCGGCTTTGACAACGATGAGCTCTCCCACCGCTACCTCTTCCGGGTCTACCCGAACCAATTCGCCGTTTTGCCGGATATTGGCATAGTCCGGCCGGATATTCATCAGCTCGGCAATGGAGCGCCGGGATCTTCCCACGGCATAGCTTTGAAACAGCTCTCCCACCTGATAAAACAACATGACAAACACCGCTTCGGGATATTCGCCTTCCCCGAAAAAGCCCGTGCAAAAGGCGCCCACCGTAGCCAAGGCCATCAGAAAATTCTCATCGAAGATCTGCCCGTGGGCAATATTTTTTACCGCCTTCCACAACACGTCCCAGCCGATCACAAAGTAGGCCGGAAAAAACAGCAGAAATCTCCACCCGCTCCGATAGGGGATCAGCACCGCCGCCACCAGCAGCACCGCGCTGATAAGAATGCGAAGCAGCATTTTCTTTTGTTTTCCTGACATAATAGAATTCGCCCCATTCCCATGTAAAGTAAATTAGCTTTACTTAATTCTATAAGTTTGCATAATTTCCGGGTTTTTACAGCATGATCGTGCAGTCCGGCTCCACCTTTTTGCAGGCCTTTACGATCTGCTTCAAAATTTCCTCAAAGCGACTGTCCTCGGCGTCTACCATGAGCTTCTGTGTCATAAAGCTTACCGAGGCGTCGTTCACGCCGTCTATCTTTTTGATGGCTGCCTCCATTTTTGCCGCGCAGTTCGCGCAATCCAGATCCAACAGGTCAAATTTCTTTTTCATGTACCGACACTCCCTTATTTCAAATTTTTTTGTAAAGGCGACACCACACAGAGATTGTGCGCAAGAAGCTGCACAAGAGTTAATCTCCGATTAACTCTTCAGATTTTTCGTCAGAGTGCACAGATCGAGCACAGCCAATCAGACCATTTATGGTCTTGCGATTTCGGCAAACGAAAGCTGTGCGCTATGACGGAAACTATGCGAGCAAATTGTGTACAAGGCCTCTGTCCGGTCTTTGTGCGGTGTTGCCTAAAACCGAAGGCCTTACTCCGTGATATGCTCCATGCCCTGGTCCAGGATCGTCCGCACGTGGCTGTCCGCCAGTGTGTAAAACACGGTCTTTCCTTCCCTGCGGTATTTTACCAGCTTGCTTTTTTTCAAAACCTGAAGCTGGTGGGAAATGGCCGACTGGGTCATGCCCAAAAGCTGCGCGATATCGCACACGCACATTTCCGCTTCAAACAGTACAAACAAAATTTTCACCCGGGTGGAATCCCCGAAGATCTTAAACAGCTCCGCCAGGTCAAAGAGCAGCTCTTCCTCCGGCATTTCCCGGTTCACCCGGTCTACGACCTCCTGATGCACGCAAAGATACTCGCACCTGGGGACCCCTTTTGCTTTCGCCATACACCAACGCCCTTTCATATGAGCTATTGTTCATATGATATGCAAAACTTTTCTGTTTGTCAACCCTTAAGAAGAAAATTCTTTCAAATTTTTCAGATATATGGCGCCCAATATAGCCCGGTTCATTTTATGACCTGAAATGAAAACAGAAACGGGAAAGCCTGCCGTTTTGAAAAACAACAGCATTTTCCCGCTTCTATTAAGTTTTCACTGGAAGCTTTCTTCCCGTTTCCTATTGCCTGATCACATCCAGCACCTCGGCAATATCCCTGTCGATATACAGGGATTGCTTTTTGATCTCCTCCGGACAGACCATTTCCCCTAAATTTATGCAGGCGTACACCGCCCTGGGGCTTTCCGCCGTCATCTGCCAGAAGGGGTATTTGATGATTCCGGGGGGGGGTATTTGCCCCTGCGCCAACTCCAGAAAAAGAACATGCTTTCCCTGAACCCGATGCAGAAAGGCTCTGTACCGCTTCGCCAGGTATGCGCGAAGGTACCGCCCCGGGCGGAATATTCTCTTACCGAGCTCGGAGAAAGCCTGAAGCCGATCCTTGACGCCATGCAGAGCTGGGAAGAAGCCTATAGCAACCTGGCGCAGCGACAAGCTTTTCCATTCTTTTGCCGGAACGCGGGGAAAGGCTGTTCCCATCACGCCGGGCAGCCTGGGGCGTATCTTACTTACAGATTTTTCAAAATCGCCCGAAATCCGGAATAGGTCAAGCAGGAAGCGCCATATATTTGGAAAGCTGCCCGTGATCTGATCCCGTACCGTTTTTCGGAAAGCCTTCCGGGCCACTTGGCTATCGCAATTTTCCACCGAATTCTTTGCCGATTTGCAGCATCAATCTATGCAGCTTGCAGAATCGGGAAAAATCGTGAAAAAACGATTGACAAAACCGGCTGCCTGGTCTACAATAATGCCCATAGCAGCAAAGGCGCTGAAGGGTCTTCCCTCGGCGCCTTTCGTGCTAGGACGTGTATTCCAAAGCATATCTGAATCTATATTGAGAAAAGAGTGATCTGTGATGGGAACCTGTTCAGAAAACCGCAGGACGGTACCGGAGCTGTTTGGCAGCGCGGTATTTAACGATGATGTGATGCAGGAACGGCTGCCCCGAGACGTTTACCGCTCTCTGCGCAGAACCATCGACGAGGGGAAGGATCTGGATCTCACAGTGGCCAACGCCGTGGCCAGCGCCATGAAGGATTGGGCGGTGGAAAAGGGCGCCACCCATTTTACCCACTGGTTCCAGCCTTTAAACGGCATCACCGCTGAAAAGCACGACAGCTTTATTTCCCCCACCTCTGACGGACGGGTGATCATGCAGTTTTCCGGCAAAGAGCTCATCAAGGGCGAGCCGGACGCCTCCTCCTTCCCCTCCGGCGGCCTGCGGGCCACTTTTGAGGCCCGGGGATACACCGCCTGGGACCCCACCTCTTACGCCTTTGTCAAGGGGGATTCCCTGTATATTCCCACCGCCTTCTGCTCCTACAGCGGCGAGGTATTGGATAAAAAGACCCCCCTGCTCCGCTCCATGGAGGATCTGAACCGTCAGGCCCTTCGCATTTTGCGGCTGTTCGGAGACACCGCCACCAAGCGGATCATCACCACAGTGGGCCCGGAGCAGGAATATTTTCTGGTGGATAAGGAGCTTTATGACCGGAGGGAGGATCTGATCTTCTGCGGGCGCACCCTGTTTGGGGCAAAGGCCCCTAAGGGACAGGAGCTGGAGGATCACTACTTCGGCGCCATCAAGCCCCGGATCGCCGCTTACATGAAGGAGCTGGACAGCGAGCTTTGGAAGCTGGGCATTCTGGCGAAAACCAAGCACAATGAGGTGGCTCCCGCCCAGCACGAGCTGGCCCCGATCTTTACCACCACCAATATCGCCACCGACCATAACCAGCTCACCATGGAAACCATGAAGAACGTGGCCCTGCGCCACGGTCTGGTTTGCCTGCTTCACGAAAAGCCCTTTGCCGGCGTCAACGGCAGCGGCAAGCACAACAACTGGTCCCTTTCCACCGATGGCGGCAAAAACCTGCTGGATCCCGGAAAAAACCCGGCGGAAAACGCCCAGTTCCTGCTGTTTCTGGCCGCGATCATCAAGGGTGTGGACGAATATCAGGATCTGCTGCGCATTTCCGTTGCCTCCGCGGGCAACGACCACCGCCTGGGCGCCAACGAGGCGCCGCCCGCCATTATTTCCATGTTCCTGGGTGACGAGCTCACCGGAATTCTGGACGCCATTGAGTCCGGCGCGGTCTATGGCGGCATAGAGCACAAAAAGCTGGAAACGGGCGTTCACGTTCTGCCCGATTTTAATAAAGACACCACAGACCGGAACCGTACCTCTCCCTTTGCCTTTACCGGAAATAAATTTGAGTTCCGCTCCCTGGGCTCCGCCCTTTCCATTGCCTGCCCCAACATCATGCTGAACACCATTGCGGCGGAGGAGCTGCGGCAGTTTGCCGATGAGCTGGAGGGTGCGAAGGATCTGAAGGCCGCCGTGCTTTCTCTGGTAAAGCGGGTGGTTTCCGAGCACAAGCGCATCATCTTTAACGGCGATGGCTACTCGGAGGAGTGGGTCAAGGAAGCGGAGAGCCGCGGGCTTTTGAACCTGCGCACCACGGTGGACGCCCTGCCCCGGTATCTGGATCAGAAAAATGTGGCACTTTTCACCAGCCATAAGATCTACACAGAGGCCGAAATGGAGGCCCGCTACGAGACCATCATGGAAGAATACAGTAAAACTCTGCATATCGAGGCCCTCACCATGGGCAGAATGGTGCGCCATGAGGTGATCCCTTCGGTCAGCTCCTACCTTGCCGAGCTGGCGGGAGCCATCAACGCGAAGCGAAGCATTCAGAAGGATCTCCCCTGCAGGGCGGAAACCGCCCTGCTCACAAAGCTTTCCGCCCTGCTGGATACCGCTTACGAGCAGGCGGAGGGCTTGGAAGCCGCTTTGGCGGATCCCAGAACTACCAGTGAAAACGTATTGACCGTTGCCTCCTATTACCGGGATACCATGATCCCCGCCATGGAGGCCCTGCGGGCCACAGTAGATGAAATGGAGTTGAATGTCTCCTCCGATCACTGGCCCTATCCCACCTATGCGGATCTCATGTTCCGGATTTGAGCTTGTTGATAAAATGCTGCTAAAAACCGTGTGGAAAAGGACTTATCTTTTCCACACGGTTTTTTAAATTAGAAATGAGGAATAAGCAATGAAGGACGGGGGAAGCGTTTGGCAAATTGGAATTGGCGGTTATCCACTCACCTTCCTCCTGTCATTACTGAACAAAAAGCAAAGCAAGCTTTGCTTTCTTTGTGAAGAATCTCGTTCTTTGTCCTTTCGTCCTGGGATTAAGGACAAGATCCTTCGTCACGTTGTTCCTCAGAATGACAAGAGGGCGGTTAGTACGATAAATTGGGATTTGTAGGGCTAACGAATAGCAGCAACCCCTTGCCTTTCTCGCCTGTCGGCTCAGACATTGCTGAACGTGCCCCACCGGGACACAGCAACCGAAGCGACAGCTGAGAACGGGTCAGGGAGGTCTCCACTGGAGACCCCCCACCGGGACGCGCTCACCCCTGAATAGAGGAAGAAGGTTGTTTTGCAATCTTCTGGGACCACCGTCAGGTGGTGGAGAGGTCCCAGCTCGCTGGAATCCAGCATAAAACCTGCCTTTTCTGCTATACGGTCGGACCCCCTCAGTCAGCCTATCGGCTGACTGCTTTCTACGCTTCGCTTCGGTCAGTGCTGGACGTGCCCCACCGGGGCACAGCACCCCTTTCAGGAGAGCCAAGGGTAACTGCTAAACTACAATTTAGCAGCAAGCTTCTCTCTTGCCTCTTGTCATTCTGAACGAAGTGAAGAATCTCGTTCTTCATCTCTTTACTCAGACAATGAAGGACAAGATTCTTCGTCACTTCGTTCCTCAGAATGACAGGAAGGAACTGTGTATAAAACTATATTATCGCCCGGACTTTGCCCTTCATTACTAATTACTAATTGATAATTACTAATGTACGCTCGTCTTTCATTCGTCCAACATCTAGAATCCCGTATCCAGCCTCTAATCCCCGTAAGCCTTTTCCGCTGCTTCTCTCGCAAGGTCGATGACCAGGTGATCCGGGCGCTGGTTTTCTTCACCCTGGGGCAGCTGACTGATGACCTCCATGACCATGGAACGCATCCACAGGCTGGGCGTGATCCGCACGGCGTACCCGCAGCCGGGAGAGCACATCCAATCCAAGGGCTTGGCCCTGGGGAGGCCATAGGCGGCAAGAAGGGTGGTAAGTACCCCGGCATGGGTCACAAGCACCGCTGTGGTTTTTCCCGCGGCCATCAGGTTTTGCACCAGCATCTCAAAGCCCATGCATACCCGCTGTACAAATACCGGGCTGCTTTCTCCGTGAGGCGGCGCGGTCTGTCCGCCGCTTTCCAGCCACTGAGAAAAGCCAGGCTCATTTTTCAGCTCTTCCGCGGTTTTATTTTCCCAGTCCCCAAAATCACATTCCGCCATTTCCAAAATGACCTCCGGCTCCGCCTGAGGATACAGCAGCTTTAAGGTATCCACACACCGGACGGAGGGACTGGCATAAAACGCTTCCGCCTTAGGGTATTGAAAGGTCCGCTTCAGTTCCAAAAGTTCCTTTACCGAGCTTTCCGCCAAAGGAGATTCCGTTCTTCCGATATAGCGCCCCTCCAGATTTCCCTCACAGGGCATATTGCGGAGCAAATAGATCACATAAGATTTCACAGACAGCCTTCCTTTCTCACAAAAGCTGGGAGTTAAAAAATTCCCCCGAAAAAATTCTTTGGAATCCTTTTTCTCTATAAAAGACAAATTTTTTGAAAATCCCGCTCTTTTCCCCGTTTTTTCCTTTACTTTCCTATTTACTTATTGTATAATCTCAGAAAAAGCAGACCCTCTAAACCACAGTTCACAGAAACAGGTGAAGCACAAAAGGCAAGGAGTATTTTCATGACGACCGAAAACGGAAAGCGGAGAGGCAGATTTGAATTGAATGAAGATTTTCCCAGGCTTTTGACCCTGCTGCGAAAAGAGCGGGGCTACAGCCAAAAAAAGGTTGCCGCCGATCTGGGTATTTCCCAGGCGCTGCTCTCCCATTACGAAAAGGGAATTCGGGAGTGCGGTCTGGATTTTGTGATCCGAGCCGCAGATTATTACGATGTTTCCTGCGATTATCTGCTGGGCCGCACCCTGCACCGAAGCGGTGCGGTGCTGGCTATTCAGGATATTTCCGTCGGCGATATGCCCCGTGGAAAAAAGGAGGACGCGCCTTCCGCAGAATATAACCGGCGGGTTTTGATCAATTCCCTTAGTATTGTATTCGGTCTTTTGAAAAAAATCAATAGCGAAAGCCTTACCAGAGAGGTTTCCACCTATCTTTTCGCGGCGGTATACAAGATCTTCCGGCTGCTGTATTCCTCTAACCCTAAAAATTCTCAGGATATTTTTTCTCTGGATACCCGGCTGTTCGGCGCCAGCATGAATTCCGCCATGGCCATGGCGGAGGCGAAAAGCCGCTATGTACTCAGCGGGGAAAGCATTGGCGACTGCGTTGGGGTAAAACGGGAAACGATCCCTGCCCTGACGCCGGAAAGCCTGGCAAAGGAATTTCCTCAACACGCCCCCGCCTTAATGGAGCTTATCAAAAATGTGGAAAAATCATCTAAATCGGAACACTGAAGAAAGGCTTTCGCGAAGTCAAAGCACTACGGAAAACGAGACTTCCGTGGTGTAAAACATCACAGAAGACGAAGCTTCCGTGGTGTTTTGAAAAAAATTTGTCATTTTCTTCCTGACGTGATAAAATAATGACGGGTAAAGCCGTCATTCTCTGCCTCTGTGAGGCTGTTTTTGGGATATACTAGAAAGCAGGGCGCGGTTTCGGCCGGTTTTCGGGAGAGCGGCGGCGCTTTGCTTTTCTTTTGCAAAAAAGAGAACGGAACAGAAAGGACGGTCAAAAAAGCTATGTGTGGATTTGTTGGCTTTCTCGGCGACAGTAACACCCAGCGGGATGAAGGCGTACTGCACGCCATGACAGACGCCATTCGGCACCGGGGACCGGACGACGCCGATTACTATATGGACGGTGATATTTCTCTGGGCTTCCGGCGGCTTTCCATCATCGACCTTGCAGGCGGCAGACAGCCCATTCTCAATGAGGACGGCACCAAGGCCCTGTTGTTTAACGGAGAGATCTATAATTATCAGGACCTCCGGGAGGATTTGATTGACAAGGGGCACACCTTTACAACAAAAGCTGATTCCGAAGTGATCCTTCACGGCTATGAGGAATACGGCCCCCAGCTGCTGCAAAAGCTCAGAGGTATGTTTGCCTTTGTGATTTGGGACAAAGAGAAAAAAGAGCTGTTTGGTGCACGGGATTTCTTCGGCATCAAGCCCCTGTACTATGCGAAAATGGGAGAGCTCCTGCTTTTCGGCTCGGAGATCAAAAGCTTCCTGTTCCACCCCGGATTCAAAAAAGAGCTCAACGAACGGGCGCTGGAGCACTACCTTTCCTTCCAGTATTCCCCCGGGCCGGAAACCTTTTTCAAAAACGTGTATAAAATGCCCCCGGCTCACTATTTCAAATATGCCGATGGCAAAATGGAATTCACCCGGTACTGGCTGCCGGAGTTTCACGCCGAAGAGGACAAGTCCCTCGACGATTGGGTAGATGAGATCGAAAAGACCTTTGACGATTCCATCGAAGCGCACAAGGTCAGCGATGTGGAGGTGGGCTCTTTCCTTTCTTCCGGGGTGGATTCCAGCTATGTGGCCTGCTCCGCCCATGTGGATAAAACCTTTACCGTGGGCTTTGACAACGGCACAAAATACAATGAGATCAGCTATGCGGAGGAGCTTTCCCGGCAGATCCCGGTGAAAAATATCAGCAAGGTCATCACCCCGGAGGAATTCTGGGGTACCTTCCCCAAAATTCAGTATCATATGGACGAGCCCCTGGCGGATCCCTCCGCCGTGGCTCTGTATTTCGTGTGCAATACCGCCGCGAAGCATCTGAAGGTGGTACTTTCCGGCGAGGGCGCCGACGAGATCTTCGGCGGCTACAATATCTATAAGGAGCCGCTGGAATGCGCCTGGTATGATAAGATCCCCTTCCCCCTGCGAAAGCTCATCGGTTCCATTGCCGGGCTGCTGCCCGCCCACCGGGGGTTGAATTTCCTGGTACGCCGGGGCAAAAAACTGGAGGATCGCTTCATTGGCAACGCCTATATGTTTACGGAGAAGGAGCGCAAAGCGCTTCTGAAGCACCCCACAGACGCCCTGTCCCCTGCCGCTATGGTGAAGCCCTATTACGACATGGTACAGGACAAGGACGCTGTGACAAAAATGCAGTTTGTGGATCTCAACATGTGGATGGTGGGAGATATCCTCTTAAAGGCCGATAAAATGAGTATGGCAAATTCCCTGGAGCTGCGGGTTCCCTTCCTGGATAAAAAGATCATGGCCCTGGCGGGGCGGATCCCTCTCAGGTATCGGGTCAACAGGGAAAACACCAAATTCGCCATGCGGAAGGCGGCCCTTCGGCGCATGCCGGAAAAATGGGCCGGGAAAAAGAAGCTGGGCTTCCCCGTACCCACCAGGGTGTGGCTGAAGGAAGAAAAATATTATGAGCTTGTAAAAGCGGAATTCCAAAGTGAAAACGCGGAGAAATTCTTCCACACCGAGCTTCTCTTAAAGCTTTTGGACGACCATAAAAACGGCAAAGTCGACAACAGCCGCCGGGTTTGGACGGTGTACACCTTCCTGATCTGGTACAAGCAATTCTTTTCGGAGGTAGAGCCCCATGGCGGAGAAAATTGAGTTTATCCCGGTACTGCTGGGCAGCGATATCAACGTGTACGGTATGGCCCGCTCCTTTCACGAGGAATACGGCGTTTCCTCCGTTGCCATCGGAAAGGGGATCTTAGGCCCCTGCACCGCCAGCAAAATCGTCACGGTAGAGGTAGTGGAGCCGAAGCTGGAAGACGACGAGGTGTTCGTTTCCACGCTTCTGAATTTCGCAAAGCGCTATGAGGGCACGGGCAAAAAGCTGCTGCTTGTCCCCTGTGGGGATAACTATATCAAGCTGCTGGTGAGAAATCAGGAGCAGCTTCGGGGCGTGTACGAATTTGAATGCATTGAGGAAGAGCTTCTCATGCGGCTTTCCATCAAGGAAAGCTTTTATGAGGTTTGCACCGAGCACGGGTTTTCCTTTCCGAAAACCACTACCTGCACCTATGAAAACCATGAAAACCTGGAGCTGCCCTTTGACTTTCCCGTTATCATCAAGCCCTCCAATTCCGTTGCCTATTGGAACTGTAAATTTCCCCACAAGAAAAAGGTGTTTGTGGCGGAAACCCGGGAGGAATTCGATGCGATCCTCACCGCCATCTATTCTTCCTCCTACAAGGATCACCTGATTTTGCAGGAGTACATTCCCGGCGACGACAGCAACATGCGGGTGATGAACTGCTACTGCGGCAGGGATAAGAAGGTAAAGCTTATCGCCCTGGGCAACGCCCTTTTGGAAGAGCATTCCCCCGAGGGTATCGGCAGCTATGCCGCCATCATAAACGGCTATGATGAAAAGCTCAACGAGATGATGAAAAATTTTCTGGAAGGCATCGGCTATGTGGGCTTTGCCAATTTCGATATGAAATATGACCGGCGGGACGGCACTTATAAGCTGTTTGAAATGAACCTCCGGCAGGGCAGAAGCAGCTTTTTTGTCACCGCCGCCGGATACAACCTGGCAAAATGGCTGGTGGACGATGTGATCTATCACAAGGACCTGCCCTGCACCGCGGCCACCAACAAGGTGCTGTGGACGATCATTCCAAAAAAGATCATCTTCCGGTATGTCAAGGACGAGGCCCTGAAGGCAGAAGCAAAGGAGCTGATCCGCCAGGGCAAATACTGCCGGTCCTACTACTACAAGGGCGACCGTTCCCTGAAGCGCTGGGTCCATTTTGTGAAAAACCAATACCACTATTTTGAAAAGTATAAGCGGTATTTTGGGAATAAGGGACTGCGGGATTGAGAGGCGTTGTAAAGGAAGGCTAAATGATAGTTTTGCACATAACCCTTGGCTCCCCTGAAAGGGGAGCTGTCACGGCGAAGTCGTGACTGAGGGGTTCTACCAGAACAGTTGGTGAAATGTAGGATTTATCGAAGTTTCAGCTGAGCTGGAACCCCTCCGACGGCCTTATGGCCGCCACCTCCCCTGTCAGGGAAGGCAAGGGGTTACTGCTATTTGTCAGTCCTGCAAATTCCAATTTATCTTATCTTCCATTAAATGGAAAAGAGAGGTGAACTCCATGAAAACACTGGGCATTATCGGCGGGCTGGGGCCTATGGCCACCGCTTATCTCTTGCAGCTCATTATCGAAATGACAGACGCGAAAACCGACCAGGAGCATCTGGACGTGATCGTATTTGACCGGCCTCAGGTGCCGGACCGCACCGCCCATATTCTGGATCCTGAAAAGCCTTCTCCCCTGCCCTCTATGACGGCCACCGCCAAAACCCTGGAGGGGCTGGGGGCAGGGTGCCTGTGCGCCCCCTGCGTTACCTCCCATTATTTCTACAAGGAGCTTGCCGGAAGCGTTTCCATTCCCTTTCTCAACATGGTGGAGGAAACCGCCCGGGAGCTGAAGGCTGCCGGAAAAAAGCGCCCCGGCATTTTGGCCACCACCGGCACGGTGAGCACCGGCCTGTTTCAGAGCGCCTTTTCCGGCCTGGGGCTGGAGGCGGCGATCCCGAAAGAGCCGGAGCAGGCACTGGTGATGAGCCTGATCTATGACGAGATCAAGGCGGGAAAGCCCGCCAGCCCGGAAAAATTTCACAGGCTGTCGGAGGCCCTGTACGGTGCGGGCTGCGACTGCATTGTGCTGGGCTGCACAGAGCTCTCCCTCATTAAAAAGAGCGCCGGATTGGATAGCCGCTATTTGGACGCCTTAGAAGTGCTTGCCAAACGCTGTGTAGAGGAATGCGGCGGAACATTAAAGCCGGAATATAAAACCTTGCTTTGCTGAGAAGGGGCGCATTACTTTACTCCCTTCAGAAAGGAAAATGCCATGAAAAACCTGGTAAAAATCCTGCTGCTTACTTTTCTGTGCCTGCTTCTGGCTGCGTGCGGCAACGAATTTGCGAAACTGGAATACAATTCCGAGGAGATGCTCGTACAGGCGGATCATTTCGCAAAATCCTTTTCCGCCAGCTCTCAAAAGGACAACGAGCTCTCTTTCTCCATAGGAAAATTTGACGGGCGTGAAACCATATGGGAAAATCATCTGCCGGAAGCACAGGAGCTTACGATCGAATTTACCTTCACTCTTTCCGGGGGACAGGCTAAAATCGTGCATATCGACCCCAATGACAAGGTTACCACTGTGATCGAACGTTCGTCGGAAGCTTCTGCTGAGGAAACTACCAGGATCGTACTGCCGATGCCAAAGGGGCAAAACCGATTCAAGCTTGTGGGATATGATTGTGAAGATATTGAACTGAAGCTTGTCATTCAGCCTTAGGGCTTCTTTGAAAAATCGAAAATGCCGTCTTTTTGCCTATAAACGGCCATTTTCCGCGTTAGAAATCCCAGTCAATCTCGTGATTGACTTCAATCGCACGAGATTGACTTGCGGTTTCTTCCTTGAAATTGACCGCTTCTGGTCAAAAATCCATCATTTTCTCTATTTTCAAACAAGCCCCAGTAAAAGGTGCTCTAAAATTTCAGAAGATCGGAGTGTAGCATACTATGTGCGGTTTTGCAGGTTTTTTCAATACCTCGGCGGTTTCAAACCGGGAGGCGGTGATCCACGCCATGGCGGACAGGATCGTTCACCGGGGGCCGGACGACGCTCACTACTATGTGGACGAAGATATTTCCCTGGGCTTCCGGCGGCTTTCCATTATCGATCTCGCGGGCGGCAGACAGCCCATTCTCAATGAAAACGGCACCAAGGCCCTGCTGTTTAACGGAGAGATCTATAACTATCAGGCTCTTCGGGAGGATTTGATCGACAAGGGGCACAGCTTTACAACAAAAGCTGATTCTGAAGTGATTCTTCACGGCTATGAGGAATACGGAAAAGAAATTCTGCAAAAGCTTCGGGGCATGTTCGCCTTTGTCATTTGGGACAAGGCGGAGAAAAAACTTTTCGGCGCCCGGGATATTTTCGGCATCAAGCCCTTCTACTACTACAAAGATGGCAAGGAATTTCTTTTCGGCTCTGAGATCAAGAGCTTCCTCTCCCACCCCGGCTTTCAAAAGGAGCTGCGGGAGGAAAAGATCCCGGAGTATCTTTCTTACGAATACCTTCCCGATGAGGAAACGATCTTCAAGAACGTGTATAAGCTGCCCGGCGCCCATTGCTTCACTTATCAAAACGGGGAAATGCAGATCGAGCGGTACTACCGTATCCAGTACCGGGCGGAAGAGGACAGATCCCTGGAATACTGGGAGCAGGAGATCACAAGGGAATTCACAGAATCGGTGGCCATGCACCAGATCAGCGATGTGGAGGTGGGCTGCTTCCTTTCCTCCGGCGTGGATTCCAGCTACGTGGTGAAGGAAATTTCCAAGGGAACCAAAAAAGTAAAAACCTTCTCCGTAGGCTATGAGGAGGAAAAATACAGCGAGCTGCCCTATGCCCAGGATTTTTCCAGCGTGGTGGGCGTACCCAATATCAGCAATAAGGTTTCTGCCGATGAATTCTTCGACGCTATGCCGGAAATTCAGTATTTTATGGACGAGCCCCTGCCCAACCCTTCGGAGATCCCCCTGTATTTTCTGGCAAAGAACGCCAGGAAATATGTGAAGGTGGTGCTTTCCGGCGAGGGCGCGGACGAGCTGTTCGGCGGCTACCCCATGTACCTGCAGGGCGGCCATTTCGCCGAATACACCAGGAAGGTGCCCCGTCCTCTGCGGAAAATGGCGGGCGCCGTGGCGGGAAAGCTGCCGGAATTCAAGGGCAAGCATTTCCTGGTGCGGGGGGCCATGGAGCCCTGGCAGCGGTTTATGCGGGCAAACTATGTGTTTACCGATAGCCGGGAGCGCCAGAAATACCTGAAGCGCCCTATCACCTCCAAGCTGCCGGAGGAATACAGCAAGCGCTATTTCGACGAGGTGCGGGACCTGGACGAGCCCACCCAGCTGCAATACGTGGATATGCACACCTGGATGATCTATGATATCCTTTTGAAGGCAGACCGCATGAGCATGGCCAATTCTCTGGAGCTGCGAGTGCCCTTCCTGGATAAAAAAATGCTGGAGCTTTCCACCCGCATTCCCACCCGCTTCCGGGCGGACTGCAAAACGGAAACCACCAAAAAGGCATTGCGAAGCGCCGCTATCAAGCAGCTGCCGGAACGCACGGCCAACAAAAAGAAGCTGGGCTTCCCGGTTCCCCTTTCCGACTGGCTGCGGGAGGAGAAATATTACAACAAGGTAAAGGAAGCCTTCCAAAGCGAGATCGCCGAAAAGTTCTTCGTTACAAAAGAGCTGATGAAGCTTTTGGACGACCACAAGGAAGGAAAAGCCCTGAATATGCAGAAGATCTGGTCCTTCTACACTTTTATTGTGTGGTACGAGCAGTTCTTTGTAAAAAATTAACGCAAAAAGCAAAACAGCCTTGGAGCTTATTGCTCCAAGGCTGTTTTGCTTTTCTGTGGTTCGCTGTAAATAGCTATGCTAAAAAGGGAGACAATGGGAAATTAGCAATGAAGAGAAAAGTACAGAATACGCCAAATTGTAGTTTACGGCGAGGCGCCGTGGCCACTCGTGTCCCCGCTTGGTACAGAAGTTTGGTTTCTGACTCGACCGGAAGATAAGATGGCAAATTGCAGTTTAACGCTAGCCCTTGGCTTTCTCGCCTGTCGGCTCGGTTGCTGTGTGCCATCGGGACGCGCTCACCCCTGAATAGGGGAAGAAGGTTGCTTTGCAGCCTTCTGGGACCACCGTCAGGTGGTGGAGAGGTTCCAGCTCGCTGGAAATCCGCATAAAACCAGTATTTTCTACTCTTCTGTCAGAACCCCTCAGTCACGGCTTTGCCGTGACTGCTTTCTACGCTTCGCTCCGGTTGATGTGCCTCAGTGGGGGGAAGGTCTCCAGTGGAGAACTCAGCTGTCGCTTCAGACATTGCTGAACGTGCCCCACTGGGGCACAGCAACCGCTCTGACCCGTTCTCGTTTGTCAACTCGGTCGTTGCTGGACGTGTGCCGATGGGACGCTGGTGCGAACCGACTGAGCCGACAGGCGAGAAAGGCAAGGAGTTACTACTATTCATTAGTCCGCTAAATTGGAATTTGGCATGTTAATTGTGAGTAGTTAGTTGTTAGAAAAGGAAAAGACCCTACTTTCTGTCATCCTGAACGAAGTGAAGGATCTCGTCCTTTAGCCTTTTATTCGGAAAATTAAGGGCGAGATCCTTCGTCATTTTGTTCCTCAGGATGACAATGAGGGAGCCGCCTTTCTCTATCGACTAACGGCTAATATGTAACCTATAATTTAGCGGTTACTCGCTCACTTCTCTCCTGTCATTCTGAGCGGAGGGAAGAATCTCGTTTTTTAGTGGTTAGTTGTTAGAAAAGGAAAAGACCCTACTTTCTGTCATCCTGAACGAAGTGAAGGATCTCGTCCTTTAGCCTTTTATTCGGAAAATTAAGGACGAGATCCTTCGTCACTATACTCCTCAGGATGATAAGGGGAACTGCTTGAGAAACCTATATAACTTTCCAAGAGTTTCCTTCTTTGCTTTACATCAGCAGGGATCCTTCCCTGCTTCCCATTGTTGTTTCACCTATTCCAGCTCGAAAGCGCCGGTGTAAAGCTGATAGTATTTTCCCTTCTGGGCGATCAGCTCGCTGTGGTTGCCGCGCTCGATAATGCGGCCCAGCTCCAGCACCAGAATGCTGTCGGAATTCTGCACGGTGGAAAGCCGATGGGCGATCACAAATACCGTGCGACCCTGCATCAGGCCGTCCATACCCTGCTGTACCAACCGCTCCGTGCGGGTATCAATGGAGGAGGTGGCTTCGTCCAAAATCATGACCGGCGGGTCGGCCACCGCAGCTCTGGCAATGCTCAAAAGTTGCCGCTGGCCCTGGGAAAGTCCACTGCCGTCTCCTGTAAGCACCGTATCATAACCCTCGGGCAGACGCCGGATAAAGCTGTCGGCATTGGCAAGCTTTGCCGCCGCTATTACTTCTTCCTCTGTAGCATCCAGTTTGCCATAGCGGATATTCTCCCGCACCGTGCCGGTAAACAGATTCACGTCCTGCAATACAATGCCGAGAGACCGGCGCAGATCCGGCTTTTTGATCTTGTTGATATTGATGCCATCGTACCGGATCTTGCCGTCGGCGATATCGTAAAACCGGTTGATGAGGTTTGTGATGGTGGTTTTTCCCGCGCCGGTAGCGCCCACAAAGGCGATCTTCTTACCGGGCTCGGCATCGATGGAGATATCGTGCAGCACCAGCTTTTCCGGATCGTACCCGAAGTCCACACCATGAAGCTCCACTCTGCCGGTAAGTCGGGTATAGGTAACGGTGCCATCGCCATGGGGGTGCTTCCAGGCCCACAGGCCGGTGCGCTTTTCGCTTTCCACCAGTTCCCCGTTTTCCTCCCTGGCGTTTACCAGAGTCACATAGCCCTCGTCCTGCTCCGGTTCCTCGTCCATGAGGGCAAACACTCTTTCCGCGCCGGCTAAGGCCATCACGATCATGTTAAACTGCTGGGAAACCTGGCTGATTGGCATGGTGAAGCTGCGGCTCAGCTGTAAAAATGCCGCGATGCCGCCCAGTGTCAGGCCGCCAATGCCGGAAAGGGCCAGGGCGCCGCCTGCCACGGCGATAAGCACATACTGCAAATGGCCCAGGTTGCCCATCACGGGCCCCATGATATTGGAATAGATATTGGCGGCGGTGGCCTCGTCCCGCAGGGTGGTATTGAGCTTATCAAATTCTTCCTTGGCCTTTTCCTCGTGGCAGAACACCTTTACCACCTTCTGCCCCGATACCATCTCTTCAATGTAGCCGTTTACCACACCCAAAGACTTCTGCTGCCGCACAAAATATTTTCCGCTGCGGCTGCCGATGATCCTGGTCAGAACCAGCATCACCGCTACAAAAGCCAGCACCAATGCTGTCAGCGCGATACTGGTGGTGACCATCGCCACGAACACGGAAATAATGGTGATCAGCGAGGAAAAAAGCTGGGGAATGCTTTGAGAGATCAGCTGCCGCATGGTATCGGTATCGTTGGTGTAGCAGCTCATGGTGTCGCCGTGGGTATGCGTGTCAAAATACCGAATGGGCAGGGCCTGCATATGGGAGAACATATCGTCCCGAATGTCCTTCAGTACGCCCTGAGAAACAGTGGCCATCAGCCAGCTTTGCAAAAACGCCGAAAGAATACCGGAAAGATAGATCAGACCCATAATGCCGATAGCCTTGAAAAGCCCGGTAAACACCGGGTTTTCCATGCCCAGCAGCGGCGTGATGTAATCATCGATAAGCGTTTGCAGAAACATGGAGCCTATCACGCTTACGATAGAGCTGATCAGAATGCAAACCAGCACGATAAGAAACCGAAGGCGGTTCATGCCCCTGATATATCCTAAAATTCGTCCAATGGTCTTCGTGGGGTTCTTGGCCCTTTTTCCCTTGGCAAAGGCCGCTCCCCCGGGGTGTCTGGGTCCTGGCATACTTATTCCTCCCCTTTCTGCTGAGATTCATATACTTCCCGATAGATCGGGCTCTTCTCCATCAGCTCCTCATGGGTGCCGATATCCATGATCTTTCCACCGTCCAGCACGATGATCTGATCCGCATCCTGCACGGAGGAGACCCGCTGGGCGATAATGATCTTTGTGGTGCCGGGGATCTCCTCCCGGAAGGCCTGGCGGATCAAAGCGTCGGTGTGGGTATCCACCGCGCTGGTGGAATCGTCCAGAATCAACACCTTGGGCTTTTTCAGCAGCGCCCTGGCAATACAGAGCCGCTGCTTCTGGCCGCCGGAAACATTGGCGCCGCCCTGCTCGATATGGGTATCGTACCCCTCCGGGAATTCCTGGATAAAGGAATCGGCCTGGCTGAGCTTACAGACATGCTCCAGCTCCTCGTCAGTGGCGTTTTCGTTGCCCCAGCGCAGGTTTTCCTTGATGGTGCCGGAGAACAGCTCGTTCTTTTGCAGCACCATGGCCACCTCTTCCCGCAGGGCTTCCAGGTTATAATCCCGCACGTCCTCGCCGCCTACCAGCACATGGCCCTCGGCAGCATCGTACAAACGGGGGATCAGCTGCACCAGGCTGCTTTTACCGGAGCCGGTGCCGCCCAAAATACCCACCGTCTGCCCGGAGGGTATGTTCAAATTGATATCGGAAAGGCAAAGCTCCCCGCTTTTCTTATAGCGGAAGCCCACGTTTTCAAACACCACGGAGCCGTCCTTCACCTCGGTCAGGTTCTTTTTCCCGTCGGTGATATCGGGCTGTTCGTCCAGAATTTCCACAATACGCCTGGCGGAAGCCTGAGACATGATGGTCATCACAAAGATCATGGAAAGCATCATCAGGCTCATCAGGATCTGAGAGGCGTAGGAGATCATGCTCATCAGTTGGCCGGTGGTCATGCTGTTCCCCACGATCAGCTTCGCGCCGAACCAGGAGATCAGCAGAATACAGCCGTACATACAGAACTGCATCAAAGGAGAGGTAAAGGCCAGAATCTTTTCCGCCAGGGTGGAATCCTTCCGGATATCCTCAGAAGCGGTACAGAACTTTTCCTTCTCGTGCTCCTCCCGGACAAAGGCCTTCACCACCCGAATGCCCCGCAGATTTTCCTGCACCACGGTATTGAGCTTATCATAGCGCTTGAACATTCTTTCAAATACCGGATAGGCCTTGCTGGAAAACAGCAGCATACCGCCGCCCAGAATGGGAATCGCGGCAAGGAAGATCCAGGAAAGAGTGGGGTTCAGGCTGAACGCCATCACCAGGGCGAACACCAGCATCATAGGGGCCCGTACCGCAATGCGGATCACCATTTGAAAGGCGTTCTGCACATTGGTCACGTCTGTTGTCAGGCGGGTAACGATGCTGCCGGTGGAAAATTTATCGATATTGGAAAAGGAAAAGCGCTGTACATTATAGTACATATCCTTCCGCAGATTAGAGGCATACCCGGCGGAGGCCTTTGCCGCGCTCCGCCCGGAAAGCACGCCGAAGGCAAGGGAGATCACGGCGCAAAGGGCCAGGGCCGCGCCCATTTTTACGATATAGCCCATGTCCCCCGCCTCGATGCCCAGATCGATCAAATTCGCCATCAGCAGCGGGATCACCACCTCCATCACCACCTCCAGTGTGACAAAAAGCGGTGATAGAATGGCATCTTTCTTGTATTGCCGGATCGCTCCGGCCAGTTTTTTAATCATCGCAGGATCCTCCTTTTCCCAGCTTTTCCGGAAGCTCAGATTCTAAATTAGCCCTAATCTTCCCACAGATCTCCAGAAAGGTTCGTTTCTCTTCTTCAGAAAGACCCCTGGAAATGCTTTCTTCCGTTTTCTGAATTCCGTTCATAATGCTTTCGTGCAGGGCAACGGCTTTGGGAGTCAGGGTAATTTTTTTCAGCCGGGCATCGCTTTCCACCGAGCTGCGGGTCACCAGCCCCTTCTTCTCCATCAGCTGCAGCAGCCCCGTTACCGTGGAACGGCGAATGGAAAACGCCTCTTGCAGATCCCTTTGAAAAATATCCTGCTCCCGATGGTGGTACAAATAGCCGATGATCCAGCCGTGAAAGCCGCTTCCCGGCTTTTCTCCGTTTTCCGGGCTTTCCGCCCCCTGGAACGCCAACCGGTCCGTCTGCCGCTTGATCAGCTTTGACAAAGTGCGGATCTGAAAACCGATCTCTTCCGTTTGGCTCATGCCTTATTTCTCCTTTCCCTCAAAATGTTCGCCTTTGTACTGTTTGTTCACGTACTGTTCATAACCGTACTGTTAGGTCACGAACATTATATGCCTGGTTTTTCCTTTTGTCAATACTTTTTTGAAGGCGGTTGCACCGATGGCACTCGTGAAGCTGCTTGGTGCGGGAGGGAAGTTTTCGCCCCGACCAAAAGTAAGCAGATAAATTGGAATTTAGAGGTTACTCGCTCGCTTCCCTCTGTCATCCTGAGCGAAGCGAAGGATCTCGTCCTTTGCCCTTTTACTCAGGAAGTAAGGACGAGATTCTTCGTCGCTATGCTCCTCAGAATGACAAGAGAGAACTAGCTGCTAAACTATAATTTAGCGGTTACCCACCTGCTTTCCTTCTGTCATTACTGAGCAAAAATCAAGGAGAGCCTTGCTTTCTCGGTGAAAGATCTCGTTCTTCGGCTCTTTTTGAAAGGCTTTAAGGGCGAGATTCTTCGTCATTTCATTCCTCAGAATGACAGATAGGGGCTATCTGCTAAATTGGAATTTAGCAGCCCTTTGCCTCCCCTTGCAAGCAAGGGGAGGTGGCATGCGTAAGCATGACGGAAGGGATCGGGCTTGCGCGGAAAGCGGCATCAAATCGCTGGCTTCCGATCCCCTCAGTCAGCCTTCGGCTGACAGCTCCCCTTATAAATAAGGGGAGCCAAGAGTAACTGCTAAACTATCATTTAGCGGTTATCCGCTCACTTTCCGTCTGTCATTACTGAACAGAAAGAAAGGAAACCTTGCTTTCTCGGTGAAGAATCTCGTCTTTTGCCCCTTTCCCCTGGAATTAAGGGCAAGATTCTTCGTCACTTCATTTCTCAGAATGACAAAAAGGTGGAGGCTTGGTCTTTTCTAACGACTAACTACTAACAGCTAACAACTAAAACAGCAGATCGTAATTGACAGGCGTATAAAACAGACGCTGAATTTCCCGAGGCTCCCCGGTCTGTCCCAAAACCCACATCAGCTTTGTGACGGTGGATTCCAGAGTCATATCGTAGGTTTCCAGCAGGCGGTAGCGCTCTTTTAAGCGGTGGCCTACCTGGTACACGGAAAGGTCGCTGCCCTCCTGGGGCACCTGGGTGGCCATGACCACGGTTTTTCCGGTTTGCACCAGAGAATCCAGCTCCGCGAGATAGCAATCTGGAATTCCGCCAACGCCGTAGCTTTCAATGATCAGCCCGTCACAGAGTTTTCCCGCGGCGGAAAGAACGCCTGAAGGCAGGCCGGGAATCAGCTTTAAGAGCACCACATTGGTATTGAGGCTGTGGGTAAACACCGGCTTTCCCTCTTCCTCACAGGGAATGAACCTGACCACCCGCTGATCCCGGACCTCTGCCAGATCAGGAAAATTGATGCTGGAAAAGGCGTTGTAGCTTTTGGTGCGGGTCTTTCTTGCTCTGGTTCCGGCGATCACATGGCCGCCAAACACGATGCACACGCCGCTGTCCCGGTCACAGGCCACCCGCAGGCTGTCTAAAAGATTCTGCCGGGCATCAGTATCCTCCCGGTCAATGGGCTTCTGGGCTCCGGTGAGCACAATGGGCTTTCTGGTATGGCGGATCAAATAGGAAAGGGCCGCAGCGGTATAGGCCAGGGTATCTGTGCCGTGGCAGATCACAAAGCCGTCGTATCCCGCATAATTTTTCTCAATGATCCCTGTCAGCAGCAGCCAGTGCTCCGGGGCGATGTTGGTGCTGTCCAGATTCAAGGGCTGCGTGGTTTCCACCCGGCAGAAGGAGGCGGCGTCCGGCACATGGCGCAGCAGCTCTTCCGGAGAAAGGCCGGGCGCCAGGCCGCTTTCCGTATTGCGGGAGGCGATGGTGCCGCCGGTGGCGATCAGCAAAATCCGCTTCATTGCAGCCGCCCCGCCAACAGTTCTACCACCTTCTCCTTTTCCTCCGCGGTGTAGGTATCGGACACCATTCCCATCACAAAGCCGCGAAGCAGCTCTTTGGGATCTTTTCCTTCCAAAAGCGCGCCGGTATCACCGGACAGATCTGTTCCCCAGCGCTTCAGCTGGGCTTCCACCGCGTCGGCCACACGCCGGGCACCGTCTCCGCCGTGGCAGTCCGCCTCTTCCGGCGGCATGGCGTTGATGCCCTGAGATTTCCAGTAAGGCTCCCAGGCATGAAGGCGGGCCTTGAAATTCTCAAAGTCCTTTTCCCTCGTCCAGGCGTTTTCCGCCAGGGCCGCCATGCGGGGGAAGATCATTTCCTCCAGGCGCTGGGGCGTTTCCACGTATTCCGTCCACAGGGGGGCCTCCAGCCCCAGCACCTGTGCCACCGGGATCTCCTGCCCGGGAACGATGGAGGGCTCATAGCCATAAGTGGCGCGCAGGGTCACCAGGGCGGGATCGTAATCAAAATAGAAGGAGCTCACGTTGGAGAAAATGAATTTCCTCCCTTTCGGCACCTCCCTGGCGGAGGCCTCCGCACCCTGGGGCGTCCAGAACTGAGCAATAGCGTCGGAACGCATGGTGCCGGAATTCAAAATTTCATTCCAGCCGATCACGGCCTTGCCCCTTTTGGCAAGATGATCCGCCAGTCTTACGGTAAACAGCGCCTGAAGCTCTTCTTCGTTTTGCAGGCCGTGCTGTTTCATTTCCGCCTGGCAGCGGGGGCACTTTTCCCATTCGCTCTTGGGGGCCTCGTCGCCGCCAATATGGAAATACGGGGCGGGGAACAAGGCGCACACCTCGTCCAACAGCTCATAGAGAAATTCATAGACCTTTTCGTTTCCCCCGCAGAGGATCTGGGGGAAGATCCCGGCGGTACATACCACCTCGGCAGGCTCCCCGGAGCAGCTCAATTCGGGATACGCCGCAATGATGGCCGTGGTGTGGCCGGGCAGATCGATCTCCGGGATCACCTGGATCTGGCGTTCGCCGGCATAGCTGACGATCTCCCGGATCTCCTCCTGGGTATAATAACCGCCGTACTGTTTGCCGTTTTCCATTCTCCAGGAGCCCACCTCATTGAGCTTCGGGAACTTTTTGCTTTCAAAGCGGAAGCCCTGGTCCTCGCTCAAATGCCAATGGAAGGTATTGAGCTTCAGCCGGGCCATTTGGTCCAACACCTTTTTCAGCTCCTCCACCGGGAAGAAATGGCGGCACACGTCCAGCATAAAGCCCCGGTAGCCATAGCGGGGCGCGTCCTGATACGTACCGCAGGGCAGGGTGTTCTCCCCCTCCTCTAAAAGCTGGAACAGGGTTTGCAGGCCGTAAAAAGCGCCGTGCTCATCGGCGTGGGAAAGCACGATCTCTTCCGGCTCCACGCGGAGAGCATAGCCCTCGGCGGGAAGGGAAGTTTCCTTCTCAAAGCGCAGCAGGGCGGGCTCCTCCGCCTTCAGAGGAAAGAGCCCCGCACAGGCGCATTCCCCGCTGTAAGCCAGCGGCAGCGCTACCTTACAGAAATCCTTCGTGACAGAAACAGGCCCGTTGCATTTTGGAATGAGATTCATACCATAAACTCCTTTGCATGACAGCCCCCAAAAGACTGTAACGCTGTATTTTCTTCAGTATAGCAGAGCGCCCGGCAAAGCACAAGAGAATTTGGCTTTGCCGGGCGAAATATTGTTTTCTTTTACGTGAGCTCTTTAGACTGCCGGGAGGCGCGGTAGGCCTCGTAGCCGCCGGGAAAGCTTTCCAACCGCCGGTTTTGCAGCGCGACGACCCGGGAAGCGGTTTTCTCCACAAAATATCTGTCGTGGGAGATAAACAGCAGGGTGCCGGTGTAATCCAGCAGAGCTTCCTCCAGCATTTCTCTGGTTTCGATATCAATGTGGTTGGTGGGTTCGTCCAGAATGAGAAGGTTCACCTGCCGCTGCAAAAGGATCGCCAGCTTCAAAAGCACCTTTTCCCCGCCGGAAAGGGCGGTCACCCGTTTGAACACGTTTTCCCCCACAAAGAAATACCTTGCCAGAAGGCTTCTGGCCTGGCCCTCTCCGGAAACGCATTCCCGGCGAAAGGCCTCCAGCACGGTATCTGTTTCCACCGGAAAACGGATCTCCTGGGGGATATAGCCCAGCTGCACGCTGGGGTTCAGAAAAATCTCTCCGGAAAAGCCGGAAAGCTCCCCCAGCACGGCGCGGATCAAGGAGGTTTTTCCCGTGCCGTTATCTCCCATGAGACATACCTTTTCCTTTTCCCGCAGCAGCAGAGAGGCGTGCTCCAGCAGAACCGTGTCCTGCCCGAAGCTCAGAGAAAGATCCTCCAGCCGCAGCACCTCTGAGCCGGTGCGCTCTCCGCCGAAGCTGATGGGCACCTTGGGCTTCGTAAGCTGGGGACGCTCCAGCACCTCCATTTTTTCCAGCCGCTTTTCCAGCTCATGCTGTTTGCGGAAGAATTTTGGGTTATCGCTTCGAACGCCCCACTCATGAAAACGCTTGATAGCCGCTTTCATGGCCTCTATCTTTTTCTGCTGGTTCTTATACTGCTCAAATTCCAGCAGCATCAGCCGCTCCTGCTCCTTCACGCTGAAGGAATAGTTTCCGGCAAAGCTCGTGCACTGTCCCGCTTCCAAAATAAAGGTGCGGGTAGCCACCCGGTCCAGAAACCAGCGGTCGTGAGAAACCATGAGCACCGTGCCCCGGTATTTCGCGAGAAAGCCCTCGAACCATTCCAGCGTTTTCACGTCCAGGTGATTGGTGGGCTCGTCCAGCAGCAGGATATCGGGCTCCGGCAGCACGGCGGCCGCCAGATTTACCACCGTTTTCTGCCCGCCGCTGAGCACATTGTACTCCCGGCCGAGCAATTCCTGCAAACGAAAGCCCTGAATGATCTTCGCGGTGCGTTCCTCGATCTCATAGCCGCCCAGGGCGGTATACCGCTCCTGCACCTTGGCGTACCGCTCCAAAAGAGCCTCGTACTCCTCAGCGGGAGAGGCCATGCGGGCTTCCAGCGCCCGAAGCTCTTTTTCCATTTCCAGTGCCTCAGAAAAAGGCTCCAGCAATACCTCCCCCACGGTTTTTCCGGGCTCCCGAAGCCGGGGGATCTGCTCTAAAAAGCCCACTCGGGCGCCCCGGCGGATACTGACCTCGCCGGAATCGGGAACCTCCTCGCCGGAAATCAGCTTCAGGATCGTGGATTTCCCCGTGCCGTTGCGCCCTACAATAGCGGCCCGCTCCCCGGTCAGCACCTCCAGACAGGCTCCGTTCAGTATTTTCTTAAATCCGAAATTTTTAACGATTCGATTCATTCCTATTTCTATCATGGTCTTTGCTCCTTTCGTTTATGAAAAATAACCTGTTTTCATAAACCTGACCATGCGGAATAGGAGTAGGCGATCCGAAAATCGCTCCGTACAATGGATCAGCCTGCAAATTTAATCCGCATCCATCAGGTTTGTACGGAGCACATCGGAACCGACTCTGAAATAGAATCTACCCTGTTTTTCCAGAACCATTTGTACCACCTCCTTTCCGAAACGGCACAGGGCCGATCATTTTCCCAGAATTTCCTTGGTAAGCGCTTCTCTGACGATCAGGCAAAGATAGGGCTTGCCGAAATGCGCCTCGATCTCCGCATAGCCGCTTTCCCCAAAATATTCCGTCAGATCCGCATCTGTGGGCCTTACGTCCATATCCTCGGACAAGGCCTGAAGAACCAGGCTTCCCCTGGCGTTAGCTTCCAGCTGGCTTTGGTTCTTTTCCAGCAGCTCGTCCATGCTTTCCACCTGAAGATACTGGCTTAAAAGCGTGTCCAGATCCACGCCGTACTGCGCGGCCTGTTCCGCATAGTACGATTTCATATATTCCGTGTAAAAATTCTGAATGGCCGCCGGAACCTCACTGATCTTCGCCTGGGCCTGGATCTCCTGCCAGAGATACTCGGAAACCGCCTCCACACGCAAATCCTCTTCCACGCCCTGCTTCGCTTCCGCCACAGTGGACCAGCCGTCGCTTTCCTTCCAGTTCTCCGCCACAAAAGCATCGGTAAGTTCCGGCGTTTTTGTGACCTGGATATAATTGATGGTGGTGGAGAACACCGCGTCTTTGCCGTTCACGTTCTCCTCGCCGTAATCCTCCGGGAAGGTCACATTTACATCAAAGGTTTCGCCGGGCATATGGCCCACCAGCTGCTCCAGAAAATCATCGATATAATTCGTCACGCCGATGGTGACGGTGGCGCCGTTTCCCATGGTGTTACCGCCCTGGAATTCCACGCCGTCAATAGTGCCCACATAGTCGATATTCACGGTATCGTTGCTTTCTACCGCCCGGTCTGTGATCTGCTCTATCGTGCCGTATTTTTCCAGCATGCCGTTCAGCTGGCTTTCCACATCTACCGGGGCCACCGTGGAGATCTCTTCCGGAACCGCCATGGTTTTATAATCCGGCAGGGTCACGTAGCTGAGAGCGGTTACGCCCTCAAAATAGCCCTCCGCCGTAAGCCCGGCGCTGTAGGAGCTGTCACTGATATTTGTTTGGGAAGAAGCGGCGCCGCTGCTTCCCGTTTGAGAAGAAACAGCTGAGGACGGCTTTTCCTCCTTTTTGGAGCAGCCTGTAAAAGCCGCGCCCAGCACGGCGGCGGCCAGAAAAAGGGCCAGCCAATTTCTTTTTTTATCGCTTTGCATTGTAACAACCTCGTTTTTCCTAAGGCAGCACCGCACAAAGATTATGCGGTGTTGCCCTGATAAGTAATGTTTGCTGATACAGCACACCGGGCTTTTACTGCCCATAGTAAGCGTTTTCCCCGTGCTTGCGCAGATAGTGCCTGTCCAGAAGCTCCTGCTGCATGGGAGGAAGACCCGGCTCCAGCAGCATAGCGTGCCAGGCCATAAAGCAAAGCTCCTCCAGCACCACGGCGTTGTGAACGGCGTTTTCCGCGTCTGTGCCCCAGGCAAAGGGACCATGGCTGTGCACCAGCGCCGCCGGGATCTCCAGCGGGTTTTTGCCCCGGAAGGTCTCCACAATGACCCGTCCGGTTTCCAGCTCGTATTCTCCGGCGATCTCCTCCGGCGTCATCTTCCGGGTACAGGGGATCTCTCCGTAAAAATAGTCTCCGTGAGTGGTACCCAGAGGCGGCACGCTCCGGCCCGCCTGGCTGAAGGTGGTGGCCCACCGGCTGTGGGTGTGCACGATACCGCCGATCCCCTCAAAGCTGCGGTACAGCTCGCAGTGGGTGGCGGTATCGGAAGAGGGGTTCCACCTTCCCTCCACCTTTTTTCCAGTTTTTACGTCTACCAGCACCATATCCTCCGGGGTAAGCCTTTCATACTCCACCCCGCTGGGCTTGATGGCCATTAAACCGCTTTCCCGATCATACCCGCTTACATTCCCCCAGGTAAAGGTGACAAGCTGATAACTCGGCAGCAGCAAATTGGCTTTATAGACCTGTTCCTTTAATTGTTCCAGCATATGCGTTTCCTTCCGGCTGTAAAGTAAAATGGTGGTGCAATGCCCTAAGGCTCCCCTTGCGGCAAGGGGAGCTGTCACGGCTTCGCCGTGACTGAGGGGATTGAAACTAGCAGCTTTATCTCACTTTCTGCGTGTGACTATCCCTTCCACCGCCTATCGGCGGTCCCCCTCCCCTTGCAAGCAAGGGGAGGCTAAGGGCATTTAAGCACACACCTCTTGGCTTTCTCGCCTGTCGGCTCGGTTGCTGTGCCCCGGTGGGGCACGCCCAGCAACGGTCTCACCTGTCGGTTCGGTCGGTGCAGAACAATGCGCCAAGAAAGCCATGGCTTTCTGCGCTTTGCACCCGAAGCGACAGCTGAGAACGGTTCGCACCAGCGGTCTCGCCTGCCGGCTCGGTTGCTGTGTGCCGGTGGGGCACAGCAACCGGAGCGAAGCGGAGAAAGCTGTCAGCCGATAGGCTGACTGAGGGGTTCGCAGAAAAGTACTGGTTTTATACGGATTTCCAGCGAGCTGGAACCTCTCCACCACCTGACGGTGGTCCCCCTCCCCTTGCAAGCAAGGGGAGGCAAGAGTTATTGCGGTTCGTTAGCACGCCAAATTCCAATTACTTATGTTCGGGCTGGGAACTGCCTTTACACACCGGCTAGCTTCACGAGTGCTGCGGCGGCTCGCCGCCCTTTCTAACAACTAACTACTCACAACTAACAACTAATTACCCTTCCGCATTCTTTCCATGGCTTCCTTGGTTTTTTCCGCGTCGCCAAAGGCGGTAAGGCGGAACCAGCCTTCGCCGTTTTTGCCGAAGCCTTCGCCGGGGGTGCCTACGATCTCCAGGTCGTTTAAGAGATGGTCGAAATAGTCCCAGCTGCCCATGCCCTCCGGGCATTTGAACCACAGATAGGGGGAGTTTTTCCCGCCGGTGAATTTGATCCCCATGGCTTCCAGCGCCTGGGCCATGACCTTGGCGTTATTCCGGTAATATTCCAGGCTTTCCGTGATCTGCTTTTGACCCTCCGGGGTAAACACGGCCTCCGCCGCCCGCTGGGTGATATAGCTTACGCCGTTGAATTTACAGCCCTGCCTGCGCTCCCAAAGCTTTGAAACCTGTACGCCGTCCACCACAAGCTCCTTGCGGATCACGGTATAGCCGCAGCGCATTCCGGTAAAACCGGCTGTTTTGGAAAGGGAACAGAATTCGATAGCGCATCGCTCCGCGCCGGGGATCTCAAAAATGCTGCGGGGCAGGCCCGGCTCTGTGACAAAGCTTTCATAGGCAGCATCGTAAAGGATAATAGCTTTACACTTTAAGGCATAGTCCACCCACACCTTCAGCTGTTCCCTGGTGTATACCGCCCCGGTGGGATTGTTGGGGGAGCAGAGATAGATAAGGTCCACAGGGGGGTGATCCTCCTTCGGCATGGGCAAAAAGCCGTTCTCCTCCGTGCCGTCCAGATAGACGATCCTGCGCCCGGAAATGGTGTTGGTATCCACATAGACCGGGTAGACCGGGTCGGGGACCAGCACGGTATTATCCACATCGAAAAGATCCACAATATTGCCCACATCGCTTTTCGCACCGTCCCCTACAAATACCTCGGAGGCGTTCAGCTCTACGCCGAAGCTTTTGTAGTACCCGGCAATGGCCTCCCGCAAAAACGGATAGCCGTTGCTGTCCGGAGAATAGCCCCGGAAGGTTTCCTTCTTTCCCATTTCCTCTGAGGCCTTGTGCATAGCCTCCACTACCACGGGAGCCAGGGGCAGGGTCACATCGCCGATGCCCATGCGAATGATCTTGTGATCGGGGTGGGCCTCTGTATAGGCCGCCACCTTTTTCGCAATGGTGACAAAGAGATAACTTTGCCCCAAATTCTGAAAATTACCGTTTAGCTTCATAGATATCTTCCTTTCAAGGGTGAATCACATAGTTTTGTTTGCTCTTTTGAGAGGCATATGCTCGAGCTTCCGCCAGCGTTTTTTCCATATAATCGTGCTTGCCGTCTGTATAAGCCATCTGTACATTGCCGCATTCTGAAACCAGCCTCCGCTTCAGGGCTTCATATTCCGCGGCTTTTTCAGGAAACACGTTCATGTAATCCCGGAAATCCACGTAGTTGTGCCATTGCAGACTGTCAAAGAGGAGAATATGCACCTGGTGGGTGCGCACCCGGTCCTCCGTCTCCAGCACATAGAGAAGGTTGCTGGAAAAACGGTTGTGCCGCTCCTGAAAACCCGCCGCCTCCAGCGCTTTCAGCGGCAGCCCTTCAAAGCTGCCAACGCCCACGGCAATGTCTATGATGGGCTTCGCCTCGATTCCCGGAATCGCCGTGCTGCCAATGTGTTGAATGTCCTTGGCCAGGTCCCCAAAAACCTCCCACAGAATGCGAATGGTCTCTCGGGCCTGGTCCGCCCATGCAGGGTCATGGGCGCTCAGGTGCACCGTTCCCCGTTTCAGTCCTGTCATATACGAACCCTCCTTGAAAACGATTTGCTAAATCGGACAAGTATAGCAGGCAGTTTCCAAAGTGTCAAGGGGGGATTTCTATTTTTTCGCTTCACTCTTTTCCATATAGTTCACCGCAGCGCCGATGAAGCCCTTAAACAGCGGGTGAGAGCGGTTGGGGCGGGATTTGAATTCCGGGTGAAACTGGCCCGCCACAAAGAAGGGGTGGCCGGGAAGCTCCACGGTTTCCACAATGTGCCCGTCCGGGGAGGCGCCGGAAATCACCATGCCGGCCTGCTCCACGGTCTCCCGGTAATCATTGTTGAATTCATACCGGTGGCGGTGGCGCTCGTGGATCAGCTCTTTTCCGTAGCATTCCATCATTTTGGTGCCGGGCTTGATCCGGCAGGGATAGCTACCCAGCCGCAGGGTGCCGCCCTTATTGATCTCGTTATTCTGATCGGGCATGAAATCGATCACCTTATGGAGGCCGAATTCATCAAACTCGCCGGAATTGGCGTCCGCGATGCCACAGACATTCCGGCAGAACTCGATCACGGCGATCTGCATGCCCAGGCAAATGCCCAAATAGGGGATCTTATTTTCTCTGGCGAATTTCGCGGCCAGCACCATACCCTCAATGCCCCGGCTGCCGAAGCCTCCGGGAATGAGAATGCCGTGGCAGTCTCCCAAGCGGGACGCGATATTTTCTTCGGTGAGCGTTTCGGAATCCACCCAGTCGATCTCCACCTTGGCGCTGTGGTCGTAGCCCGCGTGGCGCAGGGCCTCCATCACGGAAAGATAGGCATCGTGAAGCTTCACATATTTTCCCACCAGGGCGATCCGAACCGTCTTTTTCCGGTTTCTGATCTTCTCCACCATAGCGATCCACTCGCTGAGATCCGGGTCGGGCGAGGCCAGCTTCAGCTTCCGGCAGACGATATCGGAAAGATGGCTCTTTTCCAGCATAATGGGAGCCTCGTACAGCACGGGGATCGTCAGGTTCTCAATGACGCAATCCGGCCACACGTTGCAGAACAGGGCGATTTTTTTGAAAATGCTCTTATCTGCAATGGGCTCGTCCGTTCGCAGCACGATGATGTCGGGCTTGATGCCCATGGATTGCAGCTCCTTGACGGAATGCTGGGTGGGCTTTGACTTGTGCTCGCCGGAGCCCTTCAGGTAAGGCACCAGGGTCACATGAAGAAACAGGGAATTCTCCTGGCCCACCTCCTGGCCCACCTGGCGGATCGCCTCCAAAAACGGCTGGCTCTCGATATCGCCCACCGTGCCGCCGATCTCGGTGATGACCACGTCCGCGTTGGAATGGCTGCCCACGTTGTAGATAAAGCTCTTGATCTCGCTGGTAATGTGCGGAATGGCCTGCACGGTCTCGCCCAGGTATTCTCCCCTGCGCTCCTTATTGAGCACATTCCAGTACACCTTGCCGGTGGTCAGGTTGGAGAACTTGTTCAGATCCTCGTCGATAAACCGCTCGTAGTGGCCCAAGTCCAGGTCTGTTTCCAGGCCGTCCTCGGTAACGTACACCTCGCCGTGCTGATAGGGGCTCATGGTGCCGGGGTCCACATTGATATAGGGGTCCAGCTTCTGGGCCGCCACCTTCAGGCCCCTGGCCTTTAACAGGCGGCCTAACGAAGCGGCGGTGATCCCCTTTCCCAGGCCGGACACCACGCCGCCTGTTACAAAAATATATTTTGCCATTTTCTTTTCCTTCTTTCTTGATTCAAGTGCCGCAGGAGGGATTTTGTGTAAGATAAAGGATAGATGTACACACCCTTGGCTTTCTCGCCTGTCGGCTCGGTCGGTTCGCGCCAGCGTCCCACCGGGACGCGCTCACCCCTGAAAGGGGAGCTGTCATGCGCTGGCATGACTGAGGGGTTCCTGTCGGGAAGTTGGTAAAACGCAGGTCCTATATGGGCTTTCACTAAGCTGAAACCCCTCCGTCACGGCTTCGCCGCGCCCTCTCCCCTTTCAGGGGAGGCAAGAGTTTCTGCTATTGGTTAACTCGCTAAATTCCAATTTGGCGACTAGTTCTCTCCTGTCATTCTGAGGAGCATAGCGACGAAGCATCTCGTCCTTACTTCCTGAGTAAAAGGGCAAAGGACGAGATCCTTCGCTTCGCTCAGGATGACAGAGGGAAGCGAGCGAGTAACCTCTAAATTCCAATTTATCTGCTTAGCTGCGGTCGGGTCAGAAACCATTTCCCTGCACCGAGCAGCTTCACGAGTGCCAGCGGCGGCTCGCCGCTTCCAATCTCCCGCTCTTATCCAGCATCTAGCAGCCAGCGTCCAGAATTTGCCCTGTAAACACCTCTACCGCCTCGCCGGTCATAAGGACCCGTTCCTCGGTGTAATTGATGGTAAGGTCTCCGCCCCGGAGATGGACCAGAATATCCTCCCCCTTGGGGCAATACCCGTTTAGAACCGCCGCCACGGCGGAGGCACAGGCGCCGGTGCCGCAGGCCATGGTTTCGCCGCTGCCCCGCTCCCATACCCGCATTTTCAGGGTATGATCGTCCAGCACCTGAATGAATTCCGTGTTCACCTGCTCCGGGAACAGCGGGTCACGCTCAAAGCCGGGGCCGATCCTTTCCAGCTCCAGCTGATCCGGGTCGCCGCCGAAGATCACGCAATGGGGGTTCCCCATGGAAACGCAGGTAATCTCCCGCTCTTCCCCTGCCAGAAGAACCTTTCGGCCAATCACGGCCTCTCCTGTCAGGTTCACGGGGATCTTCCCCGGTGTGAGAATGGCTTTTCCCATATCCACCGTAATGGCTTCAGCCTTGCCGTTCCTCTCGTGTACCGTACAGGTTTTTATGCCGCTGAGGGTTTCGATTTTCAGCTCTTTCTTTCGGACGATACCGTGGTCAAACACGTATTTTGCCACACAGCGAATGCCGTTGCCGCACATTTTCCCCTCGCTGCCGTCCAGATTGAACATGCGCATTTTCGCGTCGGCAATTTCCGAGGGGCAAATGAGGATCACGCCGTCGCCGCCAACGCCCTTGTGCCGGTCGGAAAGGCGCACAGCCAGCTGTTCGGGGGCCTCTACGGGATCTTCAAAGCAGTTAAAATAAATATAGTCGTTGCCGCAGCCGTGCATTTTTGTAAACGTAAGCATTCCGCCGCTCATAAAAAACGGCCCCCCTTCTCAGGCGTTTGCCCGATTTTTGAACCCGTATTCACAGCCAGATGGCATTCATCGGTTACGCATACAGGCTCTTATTTCATTCAGGGGAATTGCTTCCCCGTAATGAGCTTCTCAGCTTCTGGAGCATTTCTCCGCGTCGATGGCCAGCACGAACATCAGGGCGCACAGGGCGTCCCGGGGCTCCGCCACATCGATCACATAGGTATCTGTCCAGTTCCAGACCTCCTTGGCGATCACCGCCACCGGAGCGCCCGAGGGTCCCTGAATGGTATAGTCCCATTCCAGCCAGTTCCCCTCGATCTGCCAGCCGTTGCAGTCGATATGGTACCGGGGTTTAAAAAAGGTAAATTCCTTGGAGATACAGCCTATGTACCGCTCCCCCAGATACAGCTCAAACTTGGGCATAAATGTAAAGACCTTTTCCTTTACAGTTCCCATCTCATTGCCGTAAGCGTCAAAGATTTTCAGGCAATGGCCCCAGGAAAGCTGGCCCTTGACCGTATAAACCGTGTTGCCGGCCTCATCGTAAATATCATAGCTGTCAAACCAGGAAAAGAATCTTTGCTTAAACAAAAGCTTCATAAGAGGTTCCTCCCATTTGTTTTTTACTCCCCTTCGGAAGAGGCCGCAAAGGCGGCGGCATTGGAGCTCATATAAATTGGCTTCTCTATATTTTAAGCGTCCACCTGCTGAAAAAGCGATCCCGTGTTTTCCCAAAAGCCTTCCAGGGCGCTTTCCGGCAGCTGAAGCATTACCCAAAAGTCATCGAGCTGAAACCGCACCCGAACCACCGCAGACAGCGGCGCCGGAGCGGGTTCCAACGGGGAGGAGCAGGAGGACGCTGTTTCCGCAGCGGTCAACCACTCCGCTTGGGGATCCTTCTGAGAAGGCGGCAGCAGGGCCGCTTCCACTTTCCTTGCTTCAAAGCCCGGGCGGCCCTCTACGGCGGCCCATTCTTCAGCTGGGGTATAACAGACTCTGCCGTCACGGTCGGTTTCCGGGATCTCCACTTCGGGGAACATGGCGATAAACACAAAAAAGCGTTCCTGCTGTCCGTTTTCACCCGGGCGGTCAAAATCAAAGCCGGCCACAAAATCCTGACAGCATGCGGAAATATAGCCGTCGATCCCCCAGGCCGCGCGGACAGCTTCCTCATTCAGCCAGTAAAAGCTTTCCGGAGGCTTGCGGGTAGACACATGGCAAATATCCCGCAGCAGCGCCTCTTGCCCGGAATAGTAGGGACTGGAGGACAGCAGATCGAGCTCTCCCCCGTCTCCGGCCACCGCCTCAGGCCGGGGCGTGGGGTCCGGCACGGGCTCCGCTTCATGAGCAACAGGCGGTTCGCTGGGCGCGGCAGAGACTTCTGAAACGCCCGCGCTGAGCTTCGATCCGGAAGCGGCTGGGCCAGCGCTAAAAGGCTCATCATCACCGCATCCGGCGGCAGTCAGCAGAAGCGCGGCGGCAAGGCATAAAAACAAATTCTTTTTCATGGTATTTCCCCTCTATCGGCTTTACTCGGCAAAGCCGGGATATACCCTTTA
The DNA here is from genome assembly GCA_910589395.1 of uncultured Oscillospiraceae bacterium. Lineage (GTDB taxonomy): Bacteria > Bacillota > Clostridia > Oscillospirales > Acutalibacteraceae > Acutalibacter > Acutalibacter caecimuris_A. The sequence goes on along the minus strand of CAJUTL010000006.1, from coordinate 29,203 downwards.
TACAACGCTCCCGCTGAATTCACTCAGACTTATGAAGAAAAGAACGCTTTGATCCCGGACGGCGGCGCAGTTACTACATGGGAAAGAAGCAATGAATGATGACTTATCGGATAGCTTCCTCTTGTCATTCTGAACGAAGTGAAGAATCTCGTCCTTTGATTCTTCGCCTACGGCTCAGAATGACAAAGGAGAATCGCCTTTCACCGTGCATTGCTCATTCCTAATTCCCTTAAACCTCCACGACTCCATCGTACACCTTTTCCGCTTTGCCGGTCATGATCACCCGGGCGTCGGTGTAGTTTACGGTGAGCTCTCCGCCCTTTAAGATCACGCGGATATCCCGGCCCTTTTCGCAATAGCCGTTCAGGGTGGCCGCCACCACGGCGGCGCAGGTGCCGGTGCCGCAGGCCATGGTCTCGCCGCTGCCCCGTTCCCAAATTCTGGCCTTCAGGGTATGCTCGTCGATGACCTCCACAAACTCCGCGTTGACCCGGTCGGGGAACATGGGGTCGTTTTCAAATTTCGGCCCCAGCTGCTCCAGATCCAGCTTATCCACAGAGGGGACGAACACCGTGCAGTGGGGATTTCCCATGGAGCAGCAGGTAACGCGGTACACCTCGCCGTCAATGGAAACGGGCTTATTGATCACGCTTTCCCCCTCCAGGCGCACCGGGATCTTTTCCGGGGCAAGCTCTACTCTGCCCATATCCACAGCCACCTTGGAAACAAGGCCGTTTTTGGTGGTGACCGTACATTCCTTTACGCCGCTTTTCGTATCGATATGCAGAACATATCTGCCTTCTCCGATCCTCTCTCCTTTGCGGATCCCGTTATCAAACAGGTATTTTGCCACACAGCGAATGCCGTTGCCGCACATCAGACCTTCGCTGCCGTCCAGGTTGAACATGCGCATCTGGGCGTCCGCCTTGTCCGAGGGACAGATGAGGATCACGCCGTCGCCGCCCACGCCGTTGTGCCGGTCGGACAGGTAGATAGAAAGAAATTCGGGAGAAGCCACCATGTTTTCCGGCTCGAAGCAGTTGATATAAATATAGTCGTTCCGGCAGGCGGACATTTTGGTGAAGCACATTTTCTGCTTCTGCTCTTTCAGGTTATTGATATCGATGATCTCCGTGTTTTCCGGCGTATAGCGGCTCATCAGGGAATCCGCCAGAGCGTTGGCGGTATCCAGGGCCGTCAGGCAGGGAATGCCCAAAAGGCTTGCCTTCCGGCGGATCTTCACGCTGTCCCGGGCGGGGTTTCTGCCCTTGGCGGAGGTGGAAATGACGTAATTTACCTTTTTGCTTTCCAAAAGGGTAATGGTATTGACGGAGCTTTCGTGGATCTTATCCACGATCTTCACAGAAAGCCCCACCTTGGCAAGCACCATGGCGGTGCCGGTGGTGGCGTACAGCTCGAAGCCCATTCTGGCAAATTTCTTGGCGATCTCCCCAATCTCGGGCTTGTCCTGATCCCGCACGGTAATAAACACGCCGCCGCTTCGCTTCATGTTGTGGCCGGAGGCGATCAGGCCCTTATAAAGAGCCTCCTCCAGGTTGTTGCCGATCCCCAGCACCTCGCCGGTGGATTTCATTTCCGGCCCCAGGTGGGTATCCACGTCGGTGAGCTTTTCAAAGGAGAATACCGGCACCTTTACCGCCACATAGGGAGAAGGCTTATACAACCCCGTGCCGTAGCCCATGTCCCGCAGCTTTTCGCCCAGGCTTGCCCGGGTGGCCAAATCGCACATGGGAACGCCTGTCACCTTGCTGATATAGGGCACGGTACGGCTGGCCCGGGGATTTACCTCGATCACATAAATCTCCCCGTCCATGATGATATACTGAAGATTGATCAGCCCAATGCCGTGGAGCTCCCGGCAGAGGGTTTCCGTGGTGGAAACGATCTTCGCGCTCATATCGTCGTCGATATCGGAGGCGGGGTATACGGCGATGCTGTCGCCGGAGTGAATGCCCGTGCGCTCCACATGCTCCATGATGCCGGGGATCAGAATATTTTCCCCGTCGCAGATGGCGTCCACCTCGATCTCCATACCGGAAAGGTACTTATCGATCAGCACGGGATTATCCTGCTTGTGGGAAAGAATGATCCCCATGTACTCTTCAATATCCTCATCACAGTAGGCAATGATCATGTTCTGGCCGCCCAGCACATAGGAGGGGCGCATCAGCACGGGATAGCCCAGCTTCCCGGCGGCTTCCAGCGCCTCCCCGGCGGTCATTACCGTAAAACCCCTGGGGCGCTTGATGCCGGAGCGCTCCAGCAGGTCGTCAAACCGCTCTCTGTCCTCGGCCATATCAATGGTGTCGGCGGAGGAGCCCAGAATGGGGATATGATTCTTCGCCAGGGTCTTGGTGAGCTTAATGGCGGTCTGCCCGCCGAAGGCCACCACCACGCCGATTGGCTTTTCGATTTCGATGATATCCATCACGTCCTCCGGGGAAAGGGGCTCAAAGTACAGCCTGTCTCCGGTATCGAAATCGGTGGAGACCGTTTCGGGGTTATTGTTGATAATGACCACCTGATAGCCCAGCTGCTGCAAGGACATGACGCAGTGAACGCTGGCATAGTCGAATTCAATTCCCTGGCCGATCCGGATGGGGCCGGAGCCCAGCACTACCACAGTGGGCTTTTCTCCCTTGTCCCGAATAAATTCCAGGGCCTCGTCCTCGCCGCCGGATTCTGCGGTATTGTAGGCGGCATAGAAATAGGGCGTGTGAGCGGCAAATTCTCCGGCGCAGGTATCCACCATTTTGAAGGTGGGCTTCCGCCGGAAGGTCACCTTACAGCCGGAAAGCCTCGCGATGGTAGAATCCGGATAGCCCAGCTGCTTTCCCTTGGTGTAAAGATCTTCCGTCAGCACACCCGCGGCAAGCTCCTTTTCATAGGAGATCAAATGAATGAGCTTGGAAAGGAACCAGCAGTCGATCATGGTTCTTTCGTGCATCTCCTCCATGGAAACGCCTCGCTTCAAAAGGGCGTATACGGCAAAGATCCGCTCGTCTGTGGCATGGGCCGCGATCTGCCACAGGGCTTCCTCCGATTCTCCTTCAAATTTAGGCAGGTTCAGCGTATCCAGCCCGATCTCAGCGCCCCGCACCGCTTTCATCAGGGCCATTTCAAAGGTATCGGCAATGCTCATCACCTCGCCGGTGGCCTTCATCTGGGTCCCCAACTCCCGCTTGGCGTACACAAATTTATCAAAGGGCCATTTGGGGAACTTTACCGCCACATAATCGAGAGCTGGCTCAAAGGCGGCATAGGTTTTCCCGGTCACGGCGTTTTTGATCTCGTCCAGGGTATAGCCGATGGCGATCTTCGTCGCCACCTTGGCAATGGGATAACCCGTGGCCTTGGAGGCCAGGGCCGAGGAACGGGAAACCCTGGGGTTCACCTCGATCACGGCGTATTCAAAGGAGGTGGGGTGCAGGGCAAACTGGCAGTTACAGCCCCCCTCTACCCCCAACTCATCGATGATCTTCAGAGCGGCGGAGCGGAGCATCTGGTATTCCTTATCGGAAAGGGTCACGGTGGGAGCGATGACGATGGAATCTCCGGTGTGCACGCCTACGGGGTCCAGGTTTTCCATAGAGCAGACCGTAATGGTGTTGCCCTTTCTGTCCCGCATCACCTCAAACTCGATCTCCTTCCAGCCGGCAATGCTCTTTTCCACCAAAATCTGGGTGATGGGAGACAGCGCCAGACCGTTGGCCGCCACCTCCCGAAGCTCCGTGAGATCATTGACAATGCCGCCGCCGGAGCCGCCCAGAGTAAAGGCCGGGCGAATAATGACGGGATAGCCGATCTCAAGGGCAAAGCTCGCGGCGTCCTCCACAGTGGTGACCACCTTGGAGGGAATGCAGGGCTGCCCGATCTTTTCCATGGTGTCCTTAAAGATCTGGCGGTCCTCCGCCTTATCGATGGTTTCCGGAGAAGCTCCCAGCAGACGCACGCCGTGCCTTGCGAGAAAGCCTTCCTTTGCCAGCTGCATGGAAAGGGTAAGGCCGGTCTGCCCGCCAAAGCCGGAAAGAATGCTGTCGGGGCGCTCCTTTTCTATGATCCGCTTGACGGTGGTGAGGGTCAGAGGCTCAATATAGATCTTGTCCGCCATGGCCTTGTCCGTCATAATGGTGGCTGGGTTGGAATTCACCAGCACGATCTCGATGCCGTCGTCCCTAAGCGCCCGGCAGGCCTGGGTACCCGCATAGTCAAACTCAGCGGCCTGGCCGATCACAATAGGCCCGGAGCCGATCACCAATACTTTTTTGATGTCCTTATTCAGCGGCATACTTTATTCTCCTTTTCCTGCTTCCATCATGGCGAAAAACTCATCGAACAACAGAGCGGTATCCAGGGGGCCCGCGCAGGCCTCCGGGTGGAACTGGGTGGTAAAGGCGGGGCAGTCCAAATAACGGATCCCCTCGCAGGTGTTGTCGTTGACGTTCACAAAGAGTTCCCGGGCCACCGCCGGATCAATGCTTTCGGAAATCACTGCGTAGCCGTGGTTTTGGCTGGTGATGTAGACACGGTCCTTTTCCAGATTTTTGACCGGCTGATTCGCCCCCCGATGGCCGTATTTCAGCTTTTCCGTTTGAAAGCCGTGGGCCAACGCCAGAAGCTGATGACCCAGGCAGATACCGAAAATGGGGATCTTAAGTTTACATATTTCTTTTAAGTTTTCTATAATTTCTTTATTTTCAGCGGGGTCGCCGGGTCCATTACTTAACATAATCCCGTCCAACCTCAGCTCCTTCAGCTCCGCCGCCGTGGTATCGCAGGGGCAAACGGTCACCTTCGCTCCCCGTTTTACAAGCTCCCGCCAGATATTCTTTTTTAGGCCGAAGTCCAGCAGGGCGATCCGCTTTTTCACCTGGCCCTCCGGCATTTCCACGTACCGCTCCCCGGTGGAAGCCGCCCGCACTGCACCGGTGACGCGGTAGGCCTTCAGGGCTTCCAGATCCACCTGCTCCGGGTGATCTGTGATCACACCGTTCATCACGCCCCGCTCCCGCAGGATCTTTGTCAGGGAACGGGTGTCGATGCCGGAAAGACCCGTCACGTTTTTTTCCAGAAAAAAGGTGTCAAGATCGCCCTCCGAACGGAAATTGGAAGGCTCTTGGCACCAATGCTTTACAATATAGGCCCTGGGGCCGATGCTGCCGCTTTCAAAATCGGCGGGAATGACCCCGTAATTGCCGATGAGCGGAAACGTCTGCACCACCATCTGTCCCCAATAGCTGGGATCCGTCAGCGTTTCCAAATACCCTGTCATGCCGGTGGTGAAAACCACCTCAGCAGTCACCTCTCCCGGCGCGCCGAAGCGTTCTCCACGGAATACCTTTCCGTTTTCCAGTACAAGATAGCCTGTTTTCGCCATGCGCTTTCACTCCTTTTTCCATCAAAGGATCTCTTTTCTTCTCAATAGCTTATCATAACTTATTTGAGAAGGTCGCGCAAGGGGAAAATACGCATTTCGTCAAAACAACAAAAAATCCTGCCTCGCCACGAAAGAGATAGTCGATTTTGCGGCCAGGCGGCAAAGCTGCCGCAAAGCGTGACGGGTTCACGCTTTAGAGTTGTTAGATATTAGTTGTTAGAAAGGGTATAAGAATGATAGAGAAGGAGATTTTCCCTTCTCTAACAACTAGTAACTAACAACTAACTGCTAGCTGACTGCTAACATTCGCTGACAACGCAGAGCTCCTCTTGTCCCGCGGAATTCCGTGTGACCGCACGGAAAGAGCAGCTTTCCAAATCGGCCTCCAGCAGCGCCTCCTGTCCGGCGTAACGCCAGCAAAGGGTAAGGCCGCTTCCCGCCGCTTTTGCTGAAATTTCCGCTTCCGGGTGGAAAGCCGGGCAATTTGCCCGCAGCCGCAGGAGCTGAAGCTGCTTTTGCACCACCGGCTTTTGAAGGCCCTCCCGCACGTCCCGCTCTGTCAGATTGGTACGGTTGATTTCCTTATGCCCGCCGGCTCCAGCGCGTTTCATAGCTTCACAGTCGTTTTTCCCCGCAAACAGGTCCAGATACCATACCTGAGGCTTCCCGGGCATAAAGAGCTGGATCGCCCTTGCAAGCGCCAGCTTCCGATCCTCCTCGCCCAGGGCGCTGTAATAGGTGGCGTTCACCTGGTAATACACATTTTTCGCCCCATGGAGATCCTTCACAAAGCCGCCTCTTGCCACTAGTGTTTGGATCAATGCCTGGATCCGCTCCTCCGGCAGAAGCCCCTTCAGATCCAAAAGCGGAATGCCATCGTGACAGCCCAGCATATTTACGGTACGCATTCCGCTGTCGATCACTTCACAGGCCCATTTCACCAGCATTTCAGCGGATTTCTCCTCAAAGGCGTCCAGAACCAGCCCCGGCAGAAAGAAATCGTACACCAGATAGCCCTTTTGGGCGATGGTGCGGTAGATCCCCTCTTCATAGCTCGCGTGGATCTCCGGCAGCAGAGACACCCCATGAGGTTCCGCCATCTTTGTGATCTCCTCCAGAAGCTCCCAGGTTCCGGGGTCGTTCAGAAAATTCCGGGAGCCAACCTCCTTCGGTGCATAGGCAAAAGCGTCCAGCCGGACAATATCGGCGCCGTAGGAGGCCAGCGTTTTCAAGGTCTGCCTGTAAAAGTCCCGCACTAAGGGGGATTTGATATTCAGGTCCATTTGCCCCAGGTAATGCTTTTTCCCCGCTTCATCCACATCGACCTGCTGGTAAAAGGTATTCCAATAGGGCTTTTTCACGCCGTCCGCGAATTCCACCATCAGAATGGGCAGACCGGGCTTGCGGAAAAACATGTTTTCCAGAAGCTTGCCGTCCGGCTGAAGATAGCCCTCCTCCGTCATGGTTCCGTGCCCTTGCCAAAAGGCGTTCCAGTCAAGGAAAAAATCCCGGTACCGGGAACGTTCCCCGTACCGCAAAAGGTCCTGAAACTGCGGCGACTGCACGGAAAGGTGATTCAAAATGAAATCCAGCTTCAAGCTGATCCCCATGGCCCGCAGCGCTTCCAGGTCTTCTTCCCTGGCGATCACGCCGTTTATCCCGTAATCGATCACGGAAAAACCCCGATCCAGGTCGGTGTGGAACAGGCTGGGCAAAATATAGAAGGTGGAAAAAGCGCCCCGCACCTCAGGCCGTCGCAAAAAATCCGCCGAACCGCTGAGAGTGCCGCCCAGGCTGTCCGGGTAGGCGTTCAGCATCGGCCCCCAATTCACTTTGTTTTTCATTTCAGCCACCTCACCTGTTCCCGTCCATCTGTGCTTTGAACTGCTCATAGCTCAATATCTCGCAGGATTTGGAAAGGATCAGTTTTGCAAAACCCGCTCTCTTCTCCAGCTTTTCCTGCTCCAGCTCCAGCACCATGGTGATAAAGGGCGTGTCAGCGTTGGCATCCCGTCCCCGGGAAAGCCTGTATTCCCTGGTTTCCGCCGGCGTGCTGTTCAGCAGCACCGGAATATCCACCCCCTGAAATTTTCCACTGTTGCCGTGCGTCCATTCCAAAATAAGCACGGAGGTATCGCTCATATCCTTTTCCTCGTACCACAGGGCGGTATCGTCCCGGCCCAGGCGGCGAAGCCAAAGGCGGCCGGCGCCGTTTTGAAACGCGGTAAGCACTGACTCCAGCTGCCCATACTCCTGCTCCAGCTCCGTTCCGAGATATCCGGAAAGCGCCTTTCTCCCGGCAGCCTGATAGCTTTTCAAAAAGGGATAACGCTCCGCCTGATCGGGATCGGGATCCAACCCCTCTTCCTGCAGCTTTTTCAAAAGCGCCGCTGTTTCGGGAGAATACGCCCGCGCCTCCAGCATGCCCCGCACCCCGGCTTCCCGAAAAATGCGCAGCCGCTCCGCGTCGTTCTGCTCCGGGATCCTGCAGGGGTAATTATCTCCTGACAAGGTATATGACTTTACACCGATCTGGTTGAAATAATAGGTAAGTAACGCGGACACACAGGTTTTCCCCACGCCGCTGCCCCCGCTCACCGCGATCACCGCCCTTTGGCACTCTCTGGGAAGCATGATCTCCTTCAAAAGCGGCAGCAGCGCCCGGAAGGCCACCTTTGCCTTTTCCATAGACTGCGGCCCGATCCACACCTTATCTCCGGGCATATCGCCCTGAGGGATATCCTCAGGCACCTCCGGCGGCTGCCAGCTTTTTTCAGCCGCTTCGATCGCCTCAACTGCTGTAGTGACCATAGAAGCTCCTCCTTTGATACAATGTGTTCCTGAAAAGCCGCCCTGCTTTTTGATCCGGCATGGCATTGCTTTCAGTATAGCTTTCCGGCCCGGGAGTGTCAACTTTCGCGCCGGCTTTTTCCCTTTTTTGAGGCAAAGCCCGGGGGCTTTCGCTCCCGGGCTTTGTCCCTAACTCTGATATGGCAAAATTTGATACGAACTCAACCGTTTTTGTTCTGGAGCCACTCGTCCAGCTGCTCCTGCTTGCACTTGATGATGTCATCGATGCCCGCGTCGTGCAGCGCCTGCTGGAACACAGGCAGCACTTCGTCGATATCCACCACGCCGTTCATTAGGGGAGTGTAATACTGTGCGATCACATTGGCGCAGGCTGCAACCTGATCTGCCACGGGCTCCATGTTGCAGGTAAAGCCAAGGGCGATGGATTTCGCGGCGTTCTTGTTGCTCTCCGCCACCTGCTCGTTTACGTCTACAGACTGGTTATCCCACACGGGAACGATGGTGCCGTTGGGGACCACATAGCTCTTTTCACCGGTCCAACCGGCGGTGGCGCCGTTCTCTCCGTCCAAATAGGAGGCTACGCCGTCGTTCAGCTGATAGGTAACGCCCTCCACGCCATATTGGAACAAAGCGGCTACCTCGGGATCGGTATACAGCAAATTGAGAACGCGCATGGCGGCGTCGGGATTTTTGCAGAAGGGAGTGATGTGCCACAGATAGGTGGTCACGTTTCCGGTAGTGATATAGCTGGGGCTGATTTCCGTACCGACCACTTCGCCGCCGTAGGTCTGAGCCACATTGGCCTCATACAGGAATTCCGCGGCGCTCCAGTTGTAGCCGGTGGTGCCGGAAGTCAGACCAGTCTGCATGCTCTGCAGTGTAGCGCTGGAGTTGCTCATGGGATCGGGAGAAATGATGTCGTTCTGCTGCCAGAGCTTTACATTCTCCATGATATTCAGGAAATACTCGGATTCATAGTAGTTCTCTACCGTGGAGCTGTTCTCCGGATCGGTCAGAACGCCCAGATAGTTCTGGTCTCCCAGGTAGTCGATCCCCTTGGGGATCCAGTAGGGCTCTGTGGAACCGGGGATATAGTAGTGATCCGGGTTCGCCTTCTTCATGGCGATCATGGCTGTGGTCAGAGAATCCAGATCTGTCACAGTGCTCCAATCAATATTGGCGGCGTCGGAATCGGCTTTCTGGCAGAAATAGATATTGGGAGCCGTCCATGCTGTGATGGTGGGAATACCATAGAGCTGGCTGCCTACTCTGCCGCAGTCCAGGATCGCTTCATTGCCGTCGCCGAAAAGAGCCTTGGTCTCCTGGCCGTACTCCTCCAGCAGATCATCCAGGGGAGCTACCTGGCCGTTTGTGACCAGATTGCCCAGAGGCTGATACCAGAAAGAAGAGAAGAAATCCAGGGAATCATCGCCGCCTGTCAGCAGCAGGTTCAACTGCTCCTGCATGGTGCCGAAGGTGACCCAAACCGGTTCGATCTCCGCATGAGCTTTTTCCCGAAGGATAGCGTTGATCGCGTCCATGACTTCCTTTTCCTTGGAGCGGGGATCACCGTTCATGCTGTTCATATTGAAGCGCAGCACGGGGTACTCCTCGTCCTCTACAGATGTTTTGCTGCTTTCGGGAGCGCTGCTTTTGGGCGTGCTCTCCACTTTGCTGGAGCCTGTGCCGGGCTTATCGCCGCCGCAGCCCGCGCAGGCCAGGACCAGAGCCAGCACCAACAGCATTGCAAGTACCTTTTTCATAGCTTTATTTCCTCCTGTTGCTTTGTAATATTTCAATGATACAGAGTTTGTATCATTAAAGCCCCTTTCATTCCCTCCGCCGCAAGCTGGCGGACAACTCCATGTTTATCCCTTCACGGAACCCAGCGTGATCCCCTTTACAAAGGATTTCTGGAAGAAGGGATAAACCAAAATCACCGGGATCACCGCCACTACCGCCAGCGCCATACGAATACCGGTGGTAGGCACCTGGCTGGCGTCCACATTCATTCCCCGGGCGATCTGCTGCTGCATGACGGTGGCGCTGTCCATGACCCGCTTCAGGTAATTTTGAATACCGTGCAGGTCAATCCGCTGCTGCACATAATAAATGCCGTTGGTCCAGTTGTTCCAATAGGCGATAAAGGTCATCAGCGCCAGTGTTCCCAAGATCGGCTTACTCAGCGGAAGAACAACAGACCACAGGCACCGGAATTCGCTGGCGCCGTCGATCTTTGCCGCTTCCAGGATCTCATCGGAAATGTTGGAATTGATGTAGGTCCTCATCATGATAATATGGAACGCGTTCATCAAAAGCCCGGGAACGATCATACCCGCCAGCGTATCCTTCAAATGGAAAAGCTGCGTATAGATCAGATACGTGGGAACCAGGCCGCCGTTAAACAGCATAGTGATAAACAGAACGACCGAAATGATCTGCCGCCCGGGCAGGTCCCTGCGGGAAAGAGGATAGGCAAACAGCGTGGTCAGTATCACATTAGTGCTGACGCCGATCACCGCGATGATCACGCTCATCAGGTAAGCGTGCAATACCCCGTCCTTGGAGGACCACAGATAGCGATAGGTATCCAGCGTAAATTCCCTGGGAACCAGAGAATAACCGTGAAGCAAAAGCTCTGATTCCGGCGTCAGCGAGCTGACGATGAGCAGCCAAAAGGGAATGATGCACATCAGGATCAGCACACCGATAAAAAGATAGGCGGCCGCGCTGAAGGCTTTATTTTTTACGATCATGCCGGGCTCCCCCTTTCTTAAATGAGCGCGCTTTCTTTATCCAGCTTACTGACGATCCCGTTGGCGGTCATCACCAGCACAAAGCCCAGGACCGACTGGAAGAATCCCGCCGCCGCGCTTCTGCCGATGCTGTTTTGCTCCAGAAGGGCCCGGTACACGAAGGTATCAATGGTCTGGGTGGTGCTGTAGAGCATACCGCTGTGCATGGGCACCTGGTAAAACAGGCCGAAATCTGAGTAGCAGATCCGCCCAATGGCCAGGATCATCAGAATAATAATGGTCTTTTTCATGCAGGGAAGCGTGACGTACAGGATCTGCTTCCAAATACCGGCCCCATCGATCACGGCGGCCTCGTACATGGTTTTATCGATCCCGATCAGGGTGGAATAGTACAGGATCGAGGTATATCCGAAGGACATCCAGATGTACACAATGGTCAGAATAATGGGCCATGGCTTCGGGTCGTTATACCATTCCACCTTTCCCATTCCCAGCGGAGCCAGAATGGAGTTGTTGATAAAGCCATTGCTGGGACTCAGAAAGGCAAATACGATATAGGTTACGATCACAATGGAAAGAAGGTAGGGCACCAGGATGATCACCTGGGACATATTTTTGAAAAAGCGGTTCTTCACCGTATCCAGAGCGATCGCCACCAGCAGCCCGAACACATTTCCCAGCACAATGAATGCCAGGTTGTAAAGGATTGTATTGCGGAACATGATAAACGCGTCTTTTGTGGCGAAAATAAAGGTGAAATTATCAAGGCCTGTCCAGGGGCTGTTGAAAATCCCTACCGCGTAATTGACTTTCTTAAACGCGATGGTCAGTCCCGCCATGGGAAGGTAGTTATTGATGATCAAATAGATAAGACCGGGGATCAGCATCGCGTAAAGCGGCCAATATTGTTTCAGCTTTGCCCAAAAAGGCTTTTTCCTTCGAACTGCTTTTTCTGTCATGGTAAGCCCCTCCCTATCGTTCAGTATCGTCATTATACCAAGGAGTCTCTTGGTAGAACTACCAAAAATCTGTCTAGCATTACTATTTTTCTGAGATGGTTGCCGGAACCGGGGGTTCACGCTCTTGCTTTTCCTCAGGGCCAATGATAGAATGAAGGCAAAATTTCAGCAGGAGGTGCCTTATGGAAAAACAACCTTCCGTGAAAAAGCTGTTTAAGCTGTCCTTTTGGATCACGATACTGCTGCTCCTTGTAGCCACCTTTGCCTATGGCGTGTATTCCGTACAAACCTATGCCCGGCAGATTTTGGGCCACAATGCCTCCTCCCTGGAAAAATATACCAAAACTTTTTCTGAAGATCTGGACACGCTGCGGGATTTTAACCGCACCCTGGTCTACTCCAATCCCAGCTTTCAGCTGCTTTCCCTAAACAGCTACGCGGATTCCAAGCGGGTGGTGGAACAGTATAATCTTCGCCAGGTCATGCTGTCCCATACACCCTCCTATGGCGTCACCATGCTTTACGACAGTATTCAGAATGCCGCGTATTTTGTGCATGGAAACCGCATTCTTGTGGATCAAAAACGTTCCCCCGATCTATACCATTTTCTGCACATGCTGGGGCAGGAGCCGGAGGAATACGGCTTTTCCGACTACAATACCTGGTTTATCTCCTCCGATGACTATGACCCCTATCTGATCATTGCAAACAACCATCGCCGCTCCACGCTGTTTTCCTGTTTCAATATCCGCGCCTATCTTGAGCGCAACCCGGTACCCGATTATTCCGAAGAGAGCACCATCGTGATCTTTGCTGAGGAGGAAGTCCTGATTGGAAAAGAGTTTACAGAGGAACACGGGATCGGGCTTTCCATGCTGATGGGATCCTCTCAGCGCACCGGAGATGTTTTGCGGTCCGGCTATTTCTTTCACACGGTTTTTCTGGAAGAATATTCGGTGGGCATCTGTGTGATCACCCCTGTTTCCGCACTGCTTTCCCACGTACTTCCCCAAATCGCTTTTTTGTTTCTTATCATTCTGCTGGTGACCGCGATCATCATCGCGGTATACCGTGTTTTAAGGCGGGTTTTGGTGCTCCCCCTGCAGGAGATCGCCATCATGTCGCAGCAGCTGGAAAACGAAGAGGACACAGAGGGAAGCAGCGCTCTCCCCGGCAGACACTATCAGGAATTTACCGATATCAAAAACGCGCTGACAGACCTGCGGGACAACATTGTGGCTCTGGAGCTTGAAAAACGGGAAAAAGAGTCGGAAAAGGAACATGCCCATTTACAATATTTCCAATTACAGACCCGCTCTCATTTCTTTTTGAACTGTCTGAAAAGCCTGTACAGCATGCTGGAAAACGGAGAATACGGACGTATGAAAAATATGATTTTGGGCTTTTCCAACCACCTCCGTTATATCTTTCACGACACGATGACCGTAGTTACGCTGGAATCTGAGCTGAAGGAGGTAAACGACTACCATCGGCTGATCCTGATGGATTCCTCCCGGATCCTTCTGCTGCGTCAGGAGGTGCCTACAGACCTGCTTTCCTATACGGTACCGCCTCTTATTATTCAAACTTTTCTGGAAAACACCTACAAATACAACGATAAAACCGGCGCTCCTCTTTCCTTTCATATCCAAGTAAGCCGTGTCCATTACAATGACAGAGAATACCTTCAGATCCACTGCTCCGATAACGGCTGCGGCTACAGCCCGGAGGTCCTGGAAAAACTCAACGGAGAGCTGAGCGGCACCTTTGACCAGTATAACGTGGGTATCAATAACCTTCGGCGCCGCATGTCCATCGTGTACAAAAATAATTTTCACACCGCTTTTTACAATCTTCCCACAGGCGGGGCCTGCTCCGTCATTTTCGTGCCCATCATAACAGGAAAGGAGCCGCTATGAATATTCTCATTGTGGACGATCAGATCAGCGTGCTGAAGGGGCTGCTGAACGGCATTCATTTTCAGGAGCTGGGCTTTACCTCTGTAGACACCGCCATGAGCACCGGCGAGGCTTTGAAAATTCTGGAAAAAAAGCCTATTCACATTTTGCTGACCGATGTGGAGATGCCGGGGAGAAACGGACTGGAGCTGAATTCCATTGTCAAAGAAAAGTATCCCGACGTGCTGCGGATCGTGCTTACCTCTCACGCGGTGTTTTCCTATGCTCAAACCAGCATCAAGCTGGGCTGCTTCGACTATATCGTGCAGCCCGCGCCCTTTGAGGATATTGAAGCCGCTCTGAAAAGGGCCATCGACGCGGTCAACGTAAATTATAACAACCGGCGCATTACCCGGTACGGCCATCTATTCAAAAACCACGAAAGTGAGTTTTTGAATTCCATTATCCAGAAGCTGTATTCCAATGACCCTGAGGACGTCAGCGGCTGTATTCGCCTTTTGAATCAATCCGGCCATCCTGTTACACCCAAAAGCACCGCTCAGCTGATCTTCGCGGATATCTTTTCCTATACGCACCGTGAGCCGGGGTATCCTTCCCAGCACCAGATCCTGAACGCCATCAGCAGCGCCCTGAAAAGCGTCCCGTTTTTTGACGGGCTGGACCTGCTGGTTTCCTTAAATCCCTACCGCCAGTTTTCCGTTCTTTTGATCAGCGAGGAGGCCGAACGCCTTCCGGCAGGCGAAGAGCCCGTATCTCAGTTTTTCGAGGCCCTGCGCGAGGCGCTCCCCGGCCGCCCCATGGCCTGCTACTATGGAGACAGCTTTCCCTTTTCCGATATTCAGCTTGCCATCAAGGTGGCCAACGAGCATATCAAAAACAACGTGGCAAAGGAGCCTGTGCTTTCCCATATCATTCCGGGAGCCCTTCTGGATAATTTGAACATCTCCCTGCCCGATTACCAAAATCATTGGAGCAGGCTTTTATATTCCGGGCAGAAAAGCCTTTTGAAAAAGGATATCGATTTTTGCCTGGACGAAAAAATCGCCACCATGCCAAACCGGTTTCAAAGCCTCTGCGATGTGCACCAGCAGCTGATCCAGTTGTTTTTCAAGTACTTTTACGAAAACGGCGTGGATATCAATTCCCTGTTTACGGAGGATTTCACTTACCGGGACTGCATGGACAGCTTTTCCAGCGTAGAGGAGGTAAAGCGCACGGTGGATTTTCTCTTAAACGCGGTGACCACCGCTTCCTCCGTTCCCCAGGAGCTGGACTACGTGGAAAAGGCAAAGGCCTATATCAGTGAAAATTACAGTCAGCTGCTTTCCGTAAAGGAGGTTGCCGAGCACGTTCATCTGAACCCGGAATATTTCACCCGGCTGTTCAAAAAGGAAACCGGAAAAAACATCAAAAATTACATTGTAGACTGCAAAATGACCTTGGCAAAGGATCTGCTCGCCACCAGCAACCTTCCGGTGAGCATGGTGGCGCTGGAGGTGGGATACACCAATTTCTCCCACTTTACCCAGATTTTCAAAAAGATAGAAAATATGACCCCCAGCGAATACAGGCTGAGGGTCACGAAAAAGGAGAATCCAGAAAACTGATTTTTGTAAGCTTGTACCGACAGGATACCAGTGCAGATCTCCAAGCGGAGTTTACCGGGAACAAAACGCTGTTTCCGGCAAACTCTGCCGGAAAGCTGTACGCTTTATTCTATTTGGTACAAGTTCTTAGTCCTTCAGAGCCTCTTCGATAAAGTCGGCGGGAAGGGCACGGCCTGTGAGAAGATCGTGGATCAGATCCGCCATGAAATAGGAAAGCTCGGCAAAATGATCTGTGATGTAAGTGACACCGTTGCATTCCGTGGCCGTCCAGCCCAGAATGTATCTTGCGAACCACTCCACACTGATCAGAAGCTCCCCTTCCCGGTGCAGGGCCTCGCAGTACATGCTGCGCAGCTTGTCGTCTATCATACACCCAATGCTGCCCCGGGCAAATTGCAGCTCTCTTCCGTCGGGCAGGGTCAATGCCGCCGTCAGCGTATCCTCGGAAACAGAAAGCGTTCCTCCCGCCATTTCCGCCAGGAAGCTTACGGGAACACAGGTGTATTCCCCTCTCACCAGCTGGCCGCCGTTCAGGCCATGGTATTTCAGCTTCTGCCAGCGCACCGGCGCCGCTTTCAGCTCCACCACCCGGTTGTGCCACCATACCCTGGAAACGCCGGGGGCAAAGGCCGCCGCGCGTTCATCTCCCGCTGTGGAAAGGGGCGTTTCGCTTTGCACGATCTCCCCGTTTTCTCCCCTGCGGGTCCCGGCCAGCAGGTAATCCCAATACAAAAAGGCCTCGTCCAACGCCTGTCCGTGATCCCGAATCTTGATATCGTTAAAGACATACGGCGCTTTTTGTCCGGTATAGAATGCCATATTGTCTTCCCCCATAATACTGATTTTGGGTATGGGGTCGCATTGATTGATCGTAAGCCAGTAATATCTGCTTTCTCTCACTGAGCGAGCTTCCGCTTCCATATCGGCATTCCCATGGCCGTTATTTTCCGGGTGAGATTCCCATATGGCCAGCGGACCTCCCTGGTTTTTCAGCCGGTGGTTTTCATCGATCAGCCCATGGATCCGCCCGGGACCGGCGGAGCAGGCGGCGCCGGCCAGAAGGTAGCCGTAACGCCGGGAAAACTGCTGCGTCATGCCGCAGCCATTGGACATGCCCTGCATGTAGATCCGCTTTTCATCTACCGGGTATTTTGCCTGAATGTGCTTGATGAGCCGCAGCACAAAATTGCAGTCGATGTTTTCCTCTATGGTACGCGCCGGCTCCGGAAATTCCATGCCGTCTATGGCCTTCAGCTTAAATTTTTTGTGCGGGAACATCTGCATCTGCCAAAAACGGTTGGTATGCCCGTTGGGAAACACACAGAGGAAACCCTCCCGCTCTGCCAGTATGGACCAGCTGCTGTAAATACACTGGCCCCACCCCGTCATCAGACCTCCGTGCATGCTCAGCACCAGGGGATTCTTTTTCGATGGGTCATAGCTTTCCGGCACATATTCATACCACACCCCTTCGATACCGTCCTCCGGCTTCTCCACGATCCTCCCTTCCTCGTCCAGAATGGCGTGGAACTCCTTCAGCCGCTTCGGATAGGGCTGGGAGTTGTTGCCGTTCTCGTTCACCACGATATCCGTGCCCTTGATCCGCTCCGGTAAATAATCGCGGTTATCATCATCCGGCATACCTGCGCGAAGCTGTATTTTTCTGCTCATATCAGTTCCCCTCCGTATTCCTTTCTGATGTTCTTAAAAACGGGATCGCTTCCCGCATGATTTTTTCGTAGCTTTCAAAGGTATGGTTTCCTTCCAGAATGTCCCGAATCACACCGGCCATATAGTAGGAAAGCTCGGCAAAATGATCTGTGACGTAAGTGACGCCGTCGCATTCCGTGGCCGTCCAGCCCAGAATGTATCTTGCGAACCACTCCACACTGATCAGAAGCTCCCCTTCCCGGTGCAGGGCCTCGCAGTACATGCTGCGCAGCTTGTCGTCTATCATACACCCAATGCTGCCCCGGGCAAATTGCAGCTCTCTTCCGTCGGGCAGGGTCAATGCCGCCGTCAGCGTATCCTCGGAAACAGAAAGCGTTCCTCCCGCCATTTCCGCCAGGAAGCTTACGGGAACACAGGTGTATTCCCCTCTCACCAGCTGGCCGCCGTTCAGGCCATGGTATTTCAGCTTCTGCCAGCGCACCGGCGCCGCTTTCAGCTCCACCACCCGGTTGTGCCACCATACCCTGGAAACGCCGGGGGCAAAGGCCGCCGCGTGTTCATCTCCCTTTCTGGGCAGATTGGTTTCTCCCATGGTGATACTTCCATCCGCTTCCCGGCGAAGACCGGAAAAGAAATAATCCCAGTACAAATACGCTTCGTCCAGAGATTGACCGTGATCCCTGTTTTTGATATCCAGGTAGACCAGATCTGCCTTTTTTCCCCGATAGAACGCAAAGTTGTTTTCTCCATGGATCCGGATCTCCGGCAGGGGATCGCATTCATTGAGCTTCAACCAGTAATACCGGTTATAGTCGTTTTTCCTGGCCGCCTCCCGATAATCTGAGCCGTGAGAATTGTGCTCCGGCCGAGACTGCCACACGGGAACCGGCCCGGCAAAATTTTTGATCTTTCCGCTTTGGTCAAACAGGCAGTAAGGGAAGGTAGAGCCTCCCGCTCCCGCGGCGCCTGCCAAAAGATCGCCATAATAGCGGGCAAACTGATGGGTCATCATATTCCCCATGGACATGCCCTGCATAAAGATCCGTGACTCGTCCACATTGTATTTTTGCTTCATGCGCTCAATGAGCCCCCGCACAAAGTTCAGATCGTGGTTTTCCCGGTAATCCGCCGGCGCGCGGGCCACTGTTTTTCCGTCAAGCTCGGTGGGACCGCCGGATTCGTAAATTCCCTCCGTGCACCAGAACATCATTTCACTGGCGTCGGGAAACACGCAGAGAAGTCCTTCCCGCTCCGCCAGCATGGACCAGCTGCTGTAAACACACTGGCCCCAGCCTGTCATTAAACCGCCGTGCAGGCTTACGATCAGCGGAGCTTTCTTTTCCGGGTCATAGGAGGCCGGTACGTATTCATACCAGATATTCTCCTTCCCGTCCGCAATGACCTCCTGAAATTTCTGTAAGCGTGCCGGGTAAGGCTGAGAATTGTTGCCGTTCTCATTTACCACAATATCCGAGCCGATAATGGAAAAAGGAAGATAACTGCGGTTGTCATCGTCCGGCGTGCCTGCCCGAAGGGTCCATTTCCTGTTCATCTGATTCCTCCTCATCAATCAAAATCTATGGCAACACCGTTTAGAATTGTGCGGCGCTGCCCTGTTGCTGTTTCCAGTATAATTCCTTCTTTTCCTCTCTTCTATCGTTACTCTGACCATAATTATTCATTCCTTGACGTGGATCTTTGAGCGGTAAGCTCAAAATTTTTTCGAAAAAAATCATATTTCCCACATTTCTGCTCTGCTTTTTGATATCCCGCGCTTACCACCTCCGGATATAATGAAGGAAATCCCTGAAAAACCACGGCAGGAAAGCAAAGCGATCCTTTTCAGGACAAAATGCCTTTCGCCGGAAAAAGAAAGGAAAGTGGTCTATGATGAAAACTCTGTATGCCCAGGAAATGAACTCTCTGCTGAAAACCTGCGGCCGCTGTTATGATGACGCCAAACATGAACGGCTGTATTTTAACTGGACCGGGGCCTCCATTGAGCTCAAATTTTGCGGCACCCTTCTCATGGCGGATCTCAGCGCTCTAAACGGCGAAGAACCCGTATTCAGCATGTGGAACAAAGAGCCTGCCACACGGCAGACCTGGCCCGTGGTGGGTGTGGTAATCGATGGCAATGAAGAAAAAGTAAAGAAATATGAGCTTACCGAGCAGGAAAACCGTATCATCCTGTATCACGGCAGCGATGCAACGGCCCATACAATCCGCATCATTAAGCTGACAGAAAATTTCAAATCCTATACCGCCCTTCATGCCCTTTCCTTCGAGGGAAAGCTTTTAGAACCGGACGGACAGAAGCGCCCGGAGATCGAATTCATCGGCGATTCCATTACCTGCGGCTTCGGCAATCTTTCAGACGACCGTTCCCAAGGCTTCTTTTCCTATACGGAAGACGCCCTGAAAACCTATGGAATGCTGGCGGCAAAAGAACTGGAAATGGACTACAGCGCCATTTGTTTCTCCGGCATTGCCACCACAAAATACGGCGGAGAGCTGGTCTCCTATGCCATGGACGAGCTGTATCCCTATACAGACCGCGTACTCAGCGACAAGCTGGGCTGCTCCGAGATCGAGGAATGGGACTTTTCCCGCCACCCGAAGGATTATGTTGTGGTGAACCTGGGCACCAAC
This sequence comes from uncultured Oscillospiraceae bacterium, assembly GCA_910589395.1. Lineage (GTDB taxonomy): Bacteria > Bacillota > Clostridia > Oscillospirales > Acutalibacteraceae > Acutalibacter > Acutalibacter caecimuris_A. The sequence goes on along the minus strand of CAJUTL010000006.1, from coordinate 9,430 downwards.
GATTCTCACGCCGTTACCTACGGCGGCCACAAGGATCCTGACAGGCTGTTCCATGAAGGATATCTGCGCTTCCTGAAAACCTTGCGGAGCTTAAACGGATCCCAAACAAAAATCATCTGCTGTCTGGGAAGCATGAGCTACTATTTTTACGATGACATTCTCCGCATTGTGGAGGAATACAAAAAAGAAACCGGCGATACAGAGGTTTACTGCATGAAATTCCGCCAAATGCTGTTTTTCGACGGCTTTGGGGCCTGTGACCACCCCTCCGCCAAGACTCACCGAAAAATGGCGGACGAACTGGTTTCCTTCCTGCGCTCCATCTCCTGACGAGCTCACGGATTTTATTAAAAAGAGACTGCCGCGAAATGTTCCTTTCGCGGCAGTCTCTTTTTTAGATTCTGGATTCTAGACGCTAGACGGTGGTGGCGCTGCGCAGCAGCGCCTGAAAGAAGGGCGTATATAAAATGAGGAATGAGCAATGGAGGGTAGCTCCCCCTTTCTGTCATTCTGAGCCGCGGGCGAAGAATCTCGCCCTTGAATTTCCTAAAAAGGTCAAGGGACGAGATTCTTCACTTCGTTCAGAATGACAGGAGAAAGGCAGGCAGATAACTGCTAAATTATAAGTTTAACGTCCTTAGGCTCCCCTTGCGCGAGCAAGGGTTGCTGTGCCCCGGTGGGGCACGTCCAGCATCGAACTCGCCTGTCGGCTCAGACATTGCTAGTCGTGCCCCACTGAGGCACAGCAACCGGAGCGAAGCGTAGAAAGCTGTCACGGCGAAGCCGTGACTGAGGGGATTAGAACTAGCGGTTTTATCCCACTTTCTGCGTGTGACTATCCCCTCCACCACCTTACGGTGGTCCCCGCAGACTGCGAAGCAGTCTGTTTCCCCTCTATAAATAAGGGGAGGCAAAGGGCTGCCAAACTCCAATTTATCGAACTCTGCCGCATTCTTAATTACTAATTGCCCTTGCGTTTAATCGATGTGGGGCATACCGTAGGTTCCCACGGAAAGCGAATCCTTTCCCTTTGCTACTACCTTGTCAAAGACATAGCGGTAAGGGGGCTGTTCTTCTTCTGGCAGCATATGGGTCTCATTGCCGAGAACGCAGGCGTCAAAATCATTCTCATACTTTTTCCATACGGGGCGGCCTTCGCTGTTGGGGTCTCCGTTTTTGGCGAAGTGATACCAGTAATCCTGGATCAGCTCCATAAAGTCATAGTCCGCGCCCACCCAGTGGTAGGGGAAGAAGGGATCCCGCTCACCGGTATCCACTCTGCCGAACACATAGGGCATCTCCGCGCAGTGGGGGCAGCCCAGCTCATGGCCTCTCTTCGTCTCGTTCTCTTTATTCATCACCCAAAGGAACGCTCTTTTTCCATACTTGTGGCACATTTTCGCCACATAAAAACCATTGACTGCCATAATACGGGAGGCCAGAGTGGTACACGCCTTTTCCGCTTCCACCTCATTGGCGGCTGGATACCAGGCCTTCATCTGCTCATAATCCGCGGCAAATTCTTTTTTCAGGTGCTGGTCAAATTCTTCTACCGGCAGGCCCTTGCACGCCCGTACCGGAGATTCCTGAGCACAGCTGCCGATCATCACATCGAAATCATTGATCTTTCCGGCTGTGAGCAGCTCATAATAATTTCCTGGCAGGAACTCGCCGTCCACACAGAACCGAATGCCGCCGGAGAAGGGCTGTCCCCTGGTATATTCCTGGTAGGCGTCAAACAGCTCCCAGGCGTCCTTTTGGCGCAGCTCTTCTATGGTAGACACACCGATGGAATCCATAAACTCCTGAGAGGCCTTTTCCACCTCTTCCCGGGGGCAGGGACCGCCGGAGCCGAATACCATGAAGCCGCTTTCCACGGAGATATGCTGCACAAGCCCGTTCATCAGCGGAGAAACCAGCAGAGAGCAAGTGGCTCTCGCGCCGCCGGACTGACCGGCCACTGTGATGTTATTGGGGTCGCCGCCAAACACCGCAATGTTTTCCTTGACCCACTGGCAGGCCTTTCTCACGTCATACAGGCCATAGTTTCCGGAAGTACCGTTCCCTTCCTTCGTAAGCTCCGGGTGCGCAAAGAATCCAAACAGGCCCAGGCGGTAGTTGATGGTGACAACGATCATATCCTTCCGCCCTGCCAGACCTTCCCCGGCACAAACCACTTCCACACCGGACCCGGCCACCATGCCGCCGCCATGTACCCAAATAAATACCGGCAGCTTGTCCTCCTGAGTTTTCGCCGGCGTCCACACGTTCAGGTACAGGCAGTCTTCCTCATATTGAGAGGGAGCCAGCATCTGCGGGACGCCGTGAACATTGGCTTTCGCGTCTCCCAGCTCCTGCACCTGCTGTACGGCGGCGGCGCTGTACTGGGTCACCCGGCGAATGCCTCTCCAGCAGCCGGGATCCTGAGGGTGCCTGAACCGCAGGTCTCCCACCGGAGGCGCGGCGTAAGGGATCCCCTTGTAGATCTTCAGCGTACCGTTGGGCGCTTCCTCCGTATAGCCCTGGATCCAGCCCTGCTTCACCTTTACCTTTGCGTGCTCGAAATCGGTAACGGTAAAGTTGTTCGTTTTCATTTCGCTCATACAAAACCTCCTGTTTGCTGGGACGACTGCCGTCTGTCCGGCGATGCTGTCCCGAATTTTTACAATGGCGTATTCCCGCAGGCAGGGAAATGCAGGCTCCCCGCAAGGCCTTGCCAAAAGCCGCATGCCGCTGTTTGCGGAAGTTACGCTCTGGTTTCAGTATAGCAGGAAAGGCGGAAGGCGGGATTCAGAAAACCTGACTTGTAATGACGCTTTTCTGAGGTGTTCCCTTCTCCCCATACCGAACGAAGCATTTCTGATCTATAATAAAAGCTGTACAAAGCAAAAATCGGAGATCCACGGTATTTCCGATTCCTGTTTTCCCTTCCAACCGGTGAAAAATGCAAAAATCAATAAAAATTAAGCAAAGGAGAAAAGAGGGTATGGAACAACAAAAGAAAGGGTGGCTCAGCAAATACATAGTGACGGACAAAAGCTTTTATAAGCAAATGCTGGTCCTTACACTTCCTGTGGTTTTGCAGAGCATCATAAACCAGGGCGTCAACATGATGGACACCATTATGGTGGGAAAGCTGGGAGAAGTTTCGATCTCCGCCTCATCGCTGGCCAACCAGTTTTATCAGATCTATTCGTTTCTCTGTATGGGATTCAGCGCGGCAGGTCTGGTGCTGGCCTCTCAGTACTGGGGCGCGGGAAAAAAGGACACGGTAAAGCGGGTATGCGACCTGGTGCTGCAGCTGGTTTTCGTGCTGGGCGCCGTATTTGCGGTAGTTTCTTTTCTCTTCCCCACGCAGATCATGTCCGTTTATACCAATGACGCGGACGTGATCCGGGAAGGCGCCGGATATCTCAGGGTGACCGCCTTTGTCTATCTGCCCCACGGATTGGGCCTGATCATCGCCAACTTAGTGCGATCTATCGGAAATACAAAGCTGGGGCTAATCGTTTCCAGCATCTCTTTCCTGGTCAATATCGGGTGCAACTACATTTTCATTTTCGGCAAGCTGGGAGCTCCCGCCATGGGTGTGACCGGCGCGGCTGTAGGGACCCTGTGCGCCCGTGTGGTGGAATTTGTGGTATGCGTCGTCTATATGCTGAAAATTGAGAAAGCTCTGAAATACCGTTTTGGAGGTCTCTTACGGCTTCCTCAGAAAAGTCTGATAAAAGAGTTCCAGCGGCTGGGCCTTCCGGCGGTGATCAGCGATACGCTGCTGGGCTTCTCCAGCAGTATTCTTTCCATTATTCTGGGCCATATGGGTAAGGAGATCGTAAGCTCTTACGCCATTGTCATGGTAGTGGACAGGACCTGCACCGTGGCCACCATGGGCGTTGCCAGCGCCGCGGGCGTTATGGTGGGCCAAACTGTGGGAAAAGGCGACTTCGAGCGAGCTCACAAGGAAGGGAAATCCTTCCTTGTTCTGAGCATTGTCATGGGTATGATCAGCGCGGCCCTTGTTCTGCTGATCGGCACCTGGTCCATCAGCCTGTATGAGATCACCGAATCGACCTACGCCATCACTGTTTCCATGATGCAGGCCAGCGCCTTGATCGTTCTGTTCCAGTCCACCGCCACCACCACCACAAAGGGCGTGCTGCGAGGCGGCGGGGATACAAAGTTCCTGATGTTTGCCGATGTGATCTTCCAGTGGTGCGCTTCCATTCCTCTGGGGTATCTGGCTGGTCTTGTGCTGCAGCTGCCCCCCTTCTGGGTCATGCTCGCCCTGCGGATCGACTATGTGATCAAGGCGGTTTGGATGTCCTTCCGTATGCAGGGAAACAAATGGATCCACAAGGTAAAAAATGTGTGATCCACTCGGTTCTTTTCTTCCTGACAGGCTGTTTCAAACCGCAAAAAACACAGGACAGAAGGGAAAATCATTGCAGTAAAAACATCTGCTAAAAAGTATAAATCAGGAGGGCGTTCCATAGAGCGCCCTCCCGATTTTTCCTTTCTCCACCCGCAGCGCTTTGCCCCTGTTTTTGCCGCTTTCTTCTGTTCTTCTTCTGAATCCAAAACTTCCCCGCTGAACTTTGTTCAGCGGGGAAGTTTTGGATTATCTAACTCTTTACTCCCATTCGATGGTGCCGCTGGGCTTCGGCGTCAGGTCGTAGAGCACACGGTTGACGCCCTTTACCTCCTTGGTGATCCGGTCTGTGATGTGCTGCAACAGGGCAAAGGGCACGTCCTCCACCGTTGCGGTCATGGCATCTGTGGTGTTCACCGCGCGAATGATCACCGGGTAAGCGAAGGTGCGCGCGCCATTTTCCACGCCCACGGAACGGAAATCGGGGATCGCGGTAAAATACTGCCACACCTTACCCTCTAACCCGTTTTTCGCGAATTCCTCCCGCAAAATGGCGTCTGATTCGCGCACGGCCTCCAACCGGTCCCGGGTGATGGCTCCCAGGCAGCGCACGCCGAGGCCGGGGCCGGGGAACGGCTGGCGGAACACCATGCCGTCCGGCAAGCCCAGGGCCTTGCCCACCACGCGCACCTCGTCCTTATACAAGAATTTCAGCGGCTCCACCAGCTCAAATTTCATATCCTCCGGCAGCCCGCCCACATTATGGTGGGCCTTTACGCCGTCGCTTTCAATGATATCCGGGTAAATGGTACCCTGAGCCAAAAATTCGATCCCTTCCTGCTTGCGGGCTTCTTCCTCAAACACACGAATGAATTCCGCGCCGATGATCTTCCGCTTCTTTTCCGGCTCGGCCACTCCCGCCAGCTTGTCCAGGAAACGGTCCACCGCGTCCACATAGACCAGGTTCGCGTCCATTTTATCGCGAAATACCTTGACCACCTGCTCCGGCTCTCCTTTGCGCAGCAACCCGTGATTGACGTGTACGCACACAAGCTGCTTGCCAATGGCCTTGATAAGCAGCGCCGCCACAACAGAACTGTCCACCCCGCCGGAAAGGGCCAGCAGCACCTTTTTGCCCCCGATCTGAGCGCGCAGCGCGGCCACCTGCTCTTCTATAAACGCCTGTGCCAGCTCCGGCGTCTCGATTCGTTTCATGCTTTCAGGGCGCTTGTTGTTTTCCATAGTTTTGTTCTCCTCTTTTTTCATCCGAATTTTGACCGTATTATAACACCAAAGAAGTCCCCGGCGCAAGTATGGATAGCTGAAAGCTACTTGCAAAAGTGATATACTTGACTGGCGCTCACCCGGGAAATCATACTACGCTCAGATGGTGATTTTTCCACTTCATAACGAGGATAAATTGCCTTGTAAAATGAGATATTCTAAAATGCTGATTCGTAACAAATCTAACACATATTTTCTCCTTATTGCCGTTGGTTACATGGTGATAACACCATTGCATTTCCTATCGCTTAAAGAAATAGGAGGCAGACTGCATTTTAGAATTTGCTGCCCGTTTAACTTTTTTACGCAAAATGTTTCTTTATCCATCGAAAAAATGTAATCCCCATTTTCATAAAAGGAATTTTGAGTCATTCCAGCTTTTTGCATTACTTTATATGATTCTATATTGTCCTTTGCGCACCCTCCATAAATGATGTCATATTCCATCTTCTCAAATGCGTAATTTATCAATTCCACAGCGCATTGCGCAGCATAACCTCGATTGCGGTATTTCTCATCAATCATGTAAAAAAGAACTGTGTTCCCCGGCCCGGCTTCTCCGTCCAGTCCGCACCAGCTTATTATCATATTGGGTTCCTGCTTTTAAAAAACGCCTAAACATAAATGACAGATTGCTTTCTTGCGATTCCTGCTATGGGGGTATCTTCCATGTACTTTAATGCTTCGTATGCCTTCTCTATCGTTGTTTCCTGTGGATACTCCCACATTCTTGCGATCTCCTGAATGTCGTTTTCAGTCACAGTGCGCAATATTAAATCAGTTGTTCTGATTTCCACTATTCATTTGCCCCGCTATCTACAATCGCCTTTATTTCATCAGCTATTTGCTGAACGCTTTTGTTATCTGTATTGATCACATAATCACCTTCGTATGGCTTTAAATGCAGCCAGAAAAAAGAGCATTCAGTTTCATCTCCACGCTTTTTATGACGTTCCCGTAAAGTTTCCTCGGAACAGGTCAAGGTAATGCCAATCACAGAATAGTCTTTTGCTGTGATATCTTTTAATATCGCTTTACGAATTGCTTTATCCACAACAACCACCGATGAAAAAAAGACATAATCAAAACCGGAGTTCAGATAGGTAGACAACGCAAAGGACATTGTTTTATCACCATTTCTCAATCTCGGATCCTCAACCGAAAACGGATTGACACACCATGCCCAATCCCCATCGAAATAAGCGCTGTTTTCATAAGAGGTAAAAAGCTTCTGCGTCACCGTCGTTTTCCCCACACAGGGAGAGCCTGCTATAATAATCAATTTTTGTTTTGACATCCGTATTCCTCTCAATCATCATCTGAAGCCCTGCAACAATATGCCCGACTATACCACTTTCATTTCCAATTTTCCACAAACTATAGGACACAGCAACCGCTGGGCCCTATAGTTCTTATTACTCCCACTCCTCGGCGGATAGCTTGAACTGACTGTTTTTTCCTCATTTTTCAAGCATTTATTATCCGTATTATTCAAAAATTGCTCTCGTTTTTGTGCCAGTCAAAATTTTTAGAGCCAAAATAGAGCCACATATACTCAATCAATTATATCAAAATCAATGCACTAAACTTACGCTTTTGCTACTTTTATTAATTCGCAAATCTTCTTTTTTGTAGTTGCATCACCCTGTTCCAGTAAATCTTCTAATTTTTCAATTAACAGTTTGCTTTTCCTTTCTATATCATATTGTCGTCCTATACTTTCTTCTTTTATCTGTAGGTTCACAAGCATATTATCTAAATCTATATTACCCAATAAATAATCACCATAACAGATTAAATTTCTATCTACTTGACTATAATACCCATTTTCTATTTTTTCTTTTACCTTTTCAAATAATTCTTTATATTCCTTTACACTTGACTCTTTTAATAATGTATACAAAAGCGACCCGGCATTATAATGTTGAATACTAAAATCACTTTCTGCTTTAATAACCTCTAACGATTCTTTTAAACTGATTTCTGCGATAACTTCTAAAGCTACTTTTTTGATATTTCTATTGGGTGATTTCACAAAATCCTTCAATGCTTCTATGTCTTCAATAGAGTTGAAAATATATGCAATGTTATATTCATCTCTTAAAATTTCTAATGTAAGCAATATGGAATATTCATCTAATCCTTTCAGTTTATCCCATATTTCGCCATTGCTCTCAACCAAATTTCCTGCACCAGTTAAAAGCGCAATCATTAAATTAGCATTATCTGCATCATTTTCACCAAATGAGCCAAATAAAACATCTCTAACATTATCCCTAAGTTTTGGACTTACCAAATATATTCCCTCTGACTCAAACCCATATCGGCACATACAATTCACAATATCTCTTTTTTCCTTGTCATCTCCCCCTAACCAAAGAGTATACCATTCTTCAAAAATACTATCATCACCTAATTGATTGGATAATTTACACATACACATAATAATTTTATTACTATGGTTATCCTTTAAATTCTCTTGTATAAATTCCCATAATTTTTTTGCCACATCAAAATCTAACTGAACAGATATAAAATAATCCCAAATACAACTTTCTAAGTCATTATCCTCACACTCTTTCAATATTTTCAATATTTTCTTCTGTTGTATTTTTAAACTTTTCGTTTCTCTTAAAACATTAATCGTACTTTGAAGTATCTGCTCATCCGACCTATTCAATAATTGGGTTAAACTTAGCTTGATTACTGCATCATTAGGGCAATATCTACACATTTCTATTAAAGAAGCCAATAAATCTGTAGATATTTTTTCATCTTCTAATAATTTATTAATTGCTTGAATAAATGTATCTCTATAAAACAAGGTTCTCTCAGAATATCCAAAGCTTTCGATAAATTCAATAGTTTCATTTTCATTTTTTATATTTTCTATCTTTTCTATCTTTTCTATTACCTGCGCAGCACTCAACTTATATTCTGTAAATTCATTCTTATCATCTACTATTTCATTAATGTCAAAACGTCTAATCAAAGCTGGTATATTTTCATTATATTTCCTAGAAGTAGACATATCAGCATACAATTTGCCTTTTAAAAATCCAGGCAATTCGCATTTCCCAACAAGAATAGGAATTGCTATAACTTTCTTACCATCTATTTCCTTGTTCATTGCAATATCCAGTTCCTTTTTTACCCATTCTGAATGCACTGAATTTTCTGAAATCAATGCTATCAAAAAATCCATGTGATCTAAACCATCTCTTATTTTTTCAATTAGTGAATCACCCAATCTTATTTCTGACTCATCAATCCATACTTTTATTCCATATTTATCCAATTCTTTAGCAATTTTTCTTGCCATAGGCTTATCCTTATAGTTATGGCTTATAAATACATTAATCATCTGTTAGTTCCTCCACAATATGCACTATCTACCCCTGTGCTTCTCTTTCCTTTTCCGCTGTTTCAGTTCAAACTGCCGCTGTTTCTCCGCTTCTCGTTGCTCCCGATTCACCGCCTTACGTTCAGTTTTCAATTGCTCCTGCTGTAATTTCAAAACCTGTTGCGATTTTGTACCTATTCCGGTATTTTGTATCTGCTTCCGTACTTCACGCTGTACCCGTTTAGGATTGTGACCAACTTCTTTTACATCAGTTGACACAGCTGAACTAAATCGCAGCCGATAGTAATTTTTCAGAACGAAATCATATATTTCATAGTCTTTTGGTTCTGCCCCAAACGTAACCTTACACACGGATAACTTTCCCTCTGATACACGTTCAAACACTCCCACCCAAAAGGGTTCTTCAAAAAACA
>CAJUTL010000005.1:80470-102981 GCA_910589395.1 uncultured Oscillospiraceae bacterium | reverse complement strand
GAACCCCTCAGTCACGGCTTTGCCGTGACAGCTTTCTACGCTGTCGCTTCGGTCGTTGCTGGGCGTGCCCCACCGGGGCACAGCAACCGAGCCGACAGGCGAGAAAGCCAAGGGTAACTGCTAAACTGTAATTTACCGGGCGTTGCTTGCAACACTTGTGCCCCTGCCCTTCCTTGCTCATTGCTAATTTCTCATTGCTCATTATGCACAGCAACGCCACCACCGTCTGGCATCTAACATCCAGCATCTAAAAAGCGGGGACTGCGGTAAAACGCCGCAGTCCCTTGCTGTTATGCTTCTTTCCGGTATATCAAAAAATCAAAAGAGATCTCGGTGGAAAAGCCCGTTGTTTGCGCGAGGCGCTGACCGCCCTCCACATCGGTTTTCCAGTAGTAGGGGGTCATGGCAAAGAGATCCAAAGCCGTTTGGGCGTTTGGGATTTGAATCTCTCTTTTTACCTCCTGCCGGGAGACAAAGGAAAAGCCCGGGTATTCCGTGTCCTGCCGCTGGTTCTCATAGGGACGCTCATAGAGAATTTCCTTAAGTCCCAGCAAATGCCGTTCTCCCGGCACGGCATAGAGGAAAAATCCGCCGGGCTTTATCACCCTCAGAAATTCCTCCTGGGCCAGGGGAGAAAACACATCGATCAGCAGGTCGCAGGAGCTGTTAGCCATGGGAATGGAAAAGCTGCTGGACACAGCAAAGGAAATGCCCTTATATTTCCCCGCCGCCGCTTTCACGGCCGCCTTGGAAATATCAAAGGCGCAAAGCAGCGCTTCCGGGAAGGCTCTTTGCAGCGCTTCGGTATAATAGCCCTCCCCGCAGCCAGCGTCTAAAATCACAGCGTCTTTCGGGCTGATCGCCGCTTCCTTCAGGCAGTCCGCCGCCAGACCGCACAGCGCGTCCCGAAAGCATTCGTAATAGCCCGCTTCCAGAAACCGGCGGCGGCTCTCCACCATCTCTTTCGTATCGCCCGGAAGCTTTGAGTGCATTTTGTGGGAAAGCAGCAGGGGCAGATACCCCTGCCGGGCCCGGTCAAAGCTGTGGCCCAGGGCGCAGGCCGCTCCCCGCTCTCCGGCTTCCAGCTTTCCGCCGCAGACAGGACAGCAAAATCCGATTTTTTGTGAGCTTATGGCCATGTTTATCCCTTCGCGTCGTACCAGGTTTTTCCCTCGTGAGCGTCCGCCACCATGGGGACGGACAGCTCTACCGCCCGCTCCATTTCCTCTGTCAGCAGCCGCTTTACCTGCTCCGCTTCTTCCTCAGGGCATTCTACGATCAGCTCATCGTGCACCTGCAAAATCAGTTTCGCCTGAAGCTTCTCCCGCTCCAGCCTGGTGCTGACACGGATCATGGCGATCTTGATCACGTCCGCCGCCGCGCCCTGAATAGGCATGTTCCGGGCTACCCGTTCCCCGAAGGCCCGCATGTTAAAATTGGTGCTGCGAAGCTCCGGCAGATAGCGCCTGCGTCCGAAGATCGTTTCCACAAAGCCGTTTTCCCTGGCTTCCTCCGCCACCCGCTTCATATAATCGTCCACGCCGGAATAATTTTTCAGGTATTCCTTGATATATTCCCCGGCCTCCTTGACGGAAACCCCGATATCCTTGGAAAGGGAAAACGCGCCGATGCCGTAAACGATGCCGAAATTGACCGCCTTTGCCCGGCTGCGCATTTCCGGCGTTACCATTTCCTGGGGCATGTTGAACACCCTGGCGGCCGTGGAGGAATGGATATCCCGGCCCTCCAGGAAGTCCTCCCGCATGGCGCTGTCGTTGGCCACATGGGCCAGCACCCGCAGTTCGATCTGGGAATAGTCGGCGTCCACCAGCACCCCGGTCTCCGCCGCGAAAAACTTTCTGAGCTCTCTGCCAATGGCAGTGCGCACCGGAATGTTCTGCAAATTCGGCTCCGTGCTGGAAATGCGCCCGGTACGGGTCTCCGTCTGGTTGAAATTGGAATGGATACGCCCGTCCGGGGCGATGACCTTCAAAAGCCCGTCGCAGTAGGTGGACTTCAGCTTTGCCACCGTTCGATACCGAAGCACCTGGTCTACCACCGGGTGGAGATACCGCAGCTCTTCCAGCACATCGGCGTTGGTGGACCAGCCGCTTTTCGTCTTTTTCCCGTGGGGCAGGCCCAGCTTGTCAAACAGCGCCTCTCCCAGCTGCTTGGGAGAATTGATGTTGAATTCATAGCCCACCTGCTCCACAATGGAATCGTGCAGCTCCGTGACCTGGCGCTCCATTTCTTTTCCGTAGGTTTCAATACTGTCCCGGTCCACGTAAAAGCCCACGTGCTCCATTTGCGCCAGCACGTAAGCCAGAGGGATCTCAATGGTCTCCAGAAGCTCTCTCTGCTGATTTTCATCGATGGCTTTCCGCAGCGCCCCGCACAGCTTCGGCATAACGGCGGCGGAGACCATCACAGCTTCTTCCAGCTCCGGCAGGGCCACGCCATATTCCGCCGCCAGGCGGGGCACGTCGTAGCCGGAAGCGGAGGGGTTCAGCAAATAGCCTGCCAGCGCGGTATCAAAGGCCGTGCTTTCCATTTTGCAGCCCAGCTCCAACGCCTTCCGGTGCAAAAGCTTTGTATCGTGGGTATATTTTTTGATCCCCTTATTTTGAAAGAAGGCCCGGAGAAAGGCTTCGTCCGGCGAAATCCGGCACAGCTCTCCCCCGAAGGAAAAAACCAGGGCTTCCAGGGCCGCGCCCTCCCACCCACAGGCAAAGAAGGCCTCGCCCTCGTCCTCCAGCCGGGGCAGCAGGGAAGCGCCGTCGGAAAGCTCGTTTATTTTGGGAAGCTCCCCGGAGGAAGCCGCTTCTCCCGCCGGAGCGCTTCCGGCGGTAAGGCCGAATTTTTCCAGGAGGGAAAAGAGCTCCAGCTTTACCATGGCCGCCGCCGCTTTCTGAGGCTCCCCTTCCGTTTTTACATAATGGGAAAGCTCGGTATCAATCGGCGCGTTTTTCCGAATGGTTCCCAAATCATAGCTCAAAAAGGCGTTATCCCTGGATTTTTCCAGCTTATCCCGAGTACCGGGCTTGATTTCCAGCTCCGCCAGATGGTCGTAAATATATTGCACGCTGCCGTATTTTTGAATCAGTTCCCCCGCGCCCTTGGGGCCGATGCCCGCCACGCCGGGGATACAGTCGGAGGAATCGCCCTGAATGGCCTTCAGGTCGATCATCTGGGCGGGCGTTACGCCGTATTCCTCCATCAGCTTCTTTTCGTCATACAGGGTCACTTGGGGCTGGCCAAACTTGGTAGTGGCCAAACGCACGGAGGTGTCCCGGGAAACCAGCTGCAGGCTGTCCCGGTCTCCGGTGGCGATCAGGCAGGTATCTCCCCGCCCCTCGCAGGCCGCTGCCAGAGTTCCCAAAATATCGTCGGCCTCCCAGCCCTCACAGGAAACGATGCGGTAGCCAAGGCTTGTCAGCAGCTCCTGCAAAACGGGAAGCTGCCCCGCAAGCTCCGGGGGCATGCCCTTGCGGTTGGCCTTATAGCCCGCGTACTGCTTGTGCCGGAAGGTGGGGGCCTTCCGGTCAAAGGCGATGGCCACGGCGTCGGGCTCCGTTTCGTCCAGCAGCCGCCGGAGCATGGTGAGAAAACCGTAAATGCCGTTGGTGAATTCCCCGTTTTTGGTAGAAAGCAGCTTGATGCCGTAAAAGGCACGGTTCAAAATGCTGTTGCCGTCCAGTACCAGCAGCTTCATAAAATATCCTCTCTCTCTTCAGGTTCTTCCGTATTTTTCCGATACAGCTCTTCCAGCAAAGCGTCCAAATCGGCCAGGGTGGAAAGCTGCCCTGCCCGGCGGCGAAGCTCCGCCGCGCCCCGAAGGCCGTGAACATACCAGCCCACATGCTTTCTGGCCTCCCGCATGCCTCGCTCTTCCCCTTTGTACTCGCACAAAAGCCCGATATGCTTTCGTATGACCACAACGCGCTCGGCCACGCCGGGCGGCGGCAGGATCCGGCAGGAATCTGTGAGATAGGCGTTGATTTGCCGGAAGATCCACGGGTTTCCCAGAGCCCCCCTGCCCACCAGCACCATATCGCAGCCGGTCTGCTCCAGCATTTGGCAGGCGGACTGCGCCCCGGTCACGTCTCCGTTACCGATAACGGGGATCTTCACAGCTTCTTTGACCTGCCGGATAATTCCCCAGTCGGCTTTTCCCTGATACATCTGCTCCCTGGTGCGTCCGTGAACGCTGATGGCGTCCGCGCCCGCCGCCTCGCAGGCCTTTGCCACCTCCACGGCATTCACGGTGTTTTTATCCCAGCCTGCCCGAATTTTTACGGTAACAGGCACGGTGACCCGCTTTTTCAGGGCGGAAACCATGGCCGCGCACTTTTCAGGGTCCTTCAATAGCGCGCTGCCCGCCCCGTTTCCCGCCACCTTTGGCACAGGACAGCCCATGTTGATATCAATGCCGTCCGGCTTCAGAGAAAGCAGCTTCTCCCCTGCCAGGGCCATGGTTTCCGGGCTTTCTCCGAACAGCTGCAAAAATACCGGCCGGTAGTCCCGGCTCAGGTCGGCCAGCGCCGCCGTTTTTTTATCTCCGTATTCCACGGCCTTGGCGCTTACCATTTCCGTTACGGTGTACGCCGCGCCGAATTCCATACAGATTCTGCGGTACGCAGTGTCCGTTACCCCCGCCATGGGAGCCAGCGCCGCTTTTCCCTCTATCTCCAGTGCTCCAAGCTTCAACACAGTCCCTCCGCTTCCTGTACAGATCCTAAAAGCTTTTTGTCTATGGCTTATTTCAGCACCTTGGAAAACACCATTTGAGAACTCTCGGAAAACTTCAAGCCGGCTTCTCTGGTGTAGTCCTGCTCTTCCAGGGTCAGCCCGTAGGAGGGCAGGAATTCCTTCAGAAAATAATCGGCCTCCGGCAGCCCCATGGCCCCGATGGATTTCAGAATGGTCTGCTCGGCCTTGCTGAAATCCCGGTTGCCGCTGCGCCGCTCCTCCACGCATTTGATCACAGCGGAAATTTTATCCGCCGCCTTTACCAGGGTCTTCAGCTCCTCGTCCCGGGGGCCGTCCATGGTCATCAATTCCCTGTAAGCGGGCCGAAGCTCCTTCGGCAGCATGGAGACCAGATGCTCCACCGCCCGATCCTCCACCTCGGCGTAGGCTTTCCGAATTTCCTCAGAATGATACTTCACCGGCGTGGGCATGTCCCCGGTAATGATCTCGGAGGCGTCGTGAAACATGGCCAGCACCGCCGCCCGTTCCGGGTCGTAGCTTTTTCCGAATTTTTCATTGCCTAAGGACGCCAGCGCATGGGCCACCAGCGCCGTTTCCAGGCTGTGCTCGCACACATTTTCCCCCCGGGTATTACGCATCAGCCCCCAGCGGGTGATATATTTCATACGGGAAAGCATCGCAAAAAAATGATACATGCCATCAAATCCTTTTTCGTAAGTAAAAATCCCTTGCCCTGATTCAGAATTCAGTATCCAGAGTCCAGTATTTAGTATATCACCCCCCGAAAAAAACGGCAAGGTACGTTTTTCTTTTCACAGGTTTCTTATTGGGAAACTTTTTTTACATAGAAGTAGCTTTCCTCTCTCTTGTATTTTACCCCTCCGCCACCTATAATAAAAGAGATGAGCAGGAAAGAACAAAAGCAGAACGCTGAATTATAGTTTAATACCCTTAGGCTCCCCTTGTTTACAAGGGGAGCTGTCAGCCGATAGGCTGACTGAGGGGATCGGAAGCTAACGATTCTATGCCGCTTTCTGCGTAAGCCCAATCCCTTCCACCGCCTACCGGCGGTCCCCGCAGACTGCGAAGCAGTCTGTTTCCCCTCTATAAATAAGGGGAGGCAAAGGGCAGATAAATTCCAATTTATCTGCTTCTTAACGGTCGGGTCAGTGATTAACTTCCCGCACCAAACAGCTTCACGAGCGTTGTAACCAACGCTGCAAATCCCAACTTAGCAAACTTTGCCCTTAAAATGCTCATTCCTCTATATGAAAGGGCGGGAGATGAGTCTTATGAACAAAAAAGGCCTTGGCCTTGGCGGGGTCGTTACCGAATACCGCCGGAAACGTGGCATTACCCAGGAAAAACTGGCGGAGCACATGGGTGTTTCCAAGGCCTCCGTTTCCAAATGGGAAACCGGCGCTACCTATCCCGATATCACCCTGCTTCCTAGGCTTGCCGCTTTTTTCGGTCTCAGCGTTGACGAGCTTTTGGGCTATGAGCCGCAGCTGACAAGGCAGGAAATTCGGAAGCTGTACCATGAGCTCTGTCTTCGCTTTACCTGTGAGCCCTTTCCCACTGTGCTGGAAGCCTGCCGGGAAGCAGCCAAAACCTATTTTTCCTGTTTCCCTCTTTTGCTTCAAATAGCCTCTTTACTGCTCAATCATTTCATGCTGGCGAATACCCCGGAGCAGGGGCTGGCGGCCATTCAGGAGGCTCTAGCGCTGCTTCAGCGGATCAGGCGGGAAAGCCGGGAGCCGGAGCTTCTCACACAAGCCGCTGATCTGGAAGCCCTTTGTCTGCTTCAGCTGGGCAGAGCGGAGGAGGTTTTTTCCCTGCTGGGCACAGCCTCCATGCTCCGCATGCCCTCCGAGCCCCTGCTTTCGCAGGCGTATCAGGCCATAGGAGAGCCCCGACAGGCGAGAAAGCTGCTGCAGGCCGGGATCTACCAATCGGTTTTAGAGCTGATCTCCCTGTTAAACGCCTACCTGGAATACCGGGAAAATTCCGATACGTTCCGGGAAACCTGCCGGCGCGCCCTTGCCGTGAGCGAGGCATTTCAGCTGGAAACCCTTCACCCCGCTATCCTGCTGGCCCTGTACCTCACCGCCGCCCAGGGATTTCTCAGCCTAGGAGACAAGGAAGCCGCCCTGGAGCTGTTGGAGCGCTATGGGGCTCTCGCTTCCTCTGAGATTTACCCCATCCGGCTTCATGGCGACTCTTATTTTGATCTACTGGACGAGTGGCTGGAGGAAACCCTCCTGCTGGGCTCCGCCCCGCCGAGAGACGACCAGTTCATTCAAAAAGACATTGCGGAGGCCCTTACGAAAATCCCCGCTTTTACGCCCCTGCATTCCGAGCCCAAATTTCAGGCGCTTTGCAGCCGCCTGCACAAGGAGATGACTCTATGAACGCAATTTCCAGCAACGAGCTTTCCAAAACCTATCCCAGTGGCGCCCGGGCGGTGGATTCCCTGGATCTTTCCCTGGAGCCGGGCGAAGTATTCGGCTTTTTAGGCAGAAACGGCGCGGGAAAAACCACCACCGTCAAGCTGCTTACCGGTATGCTTTCCCCCACCTCGGGCGGCAGCCGGGTCTTTGGCATCGATCCTGCGGCGGCCCCGGAGCAGGTGCATGCCCTGTCCGGCATCGTCACAGAGCACGCCCAAATGTACGACCATTTGACCGGCCTGGAAAACCTGCTGTTTTATGGCGCAGTATTCGGCCTTTCCCCCGAAAAATGCAAGGAGAGAAGCCGCGCCCTGCTGGAACGGCTGGAGCTGGCAGGCGCCGGGGAGAAAAAGCTTTCCGCCTATTCCACCGGTATGCGGCAGCGGCTTTCTTTAGCTCGGGTACTGCTCCACGAGCCCCGGGTGCTGTTTCTCGACGAGCCCACCTCCGGGCTGGATCCGGAAAGCGCCCGAAATATCCACAGCCTGATCCGCACCCTGGCGCAGGAGCGGGGAACCACCGTGTTTCTCTGTACTCACCAGCTTCGCTATGCTCAGGAGGTCTGCACCCGGTACGGGCTGATGGACGAGGGCAGGCTTCTGGCGGAGGGAACGCTTGCCCAGCTCCGCTCTCAGATCTGTCCCGGTGTCACGGTAAAGCTGCGGGCCTCGGACATTCCCACCGGGCTGCCCGGCAAAAAGACAGCGCCGGACACACTGGAGCTTACTGTTTCCGAAGAGGAAGAAATCCCCCGGCTGGTACGCCGGGTGGTGGAAGCAGGCGGCGATGTATACCATGTTTCCGCCCAGCTGCCCACCCTGGAAGAGATCTATTTCAAGCTGACCGCCAAAGCCTGAAATTATGACAGCTCACCATACTGGTTGTTAGTTGTAAGTAATTAGTTGTTAGAAGGACGAGATTCTTCATCGCTATGCTCCTCAGAATGATAGGGTAAGAGCAGGAGTGTTCCTGTCTAGCAACTAACTACTCATGACTAACAACGAAAGATTGAAAGAGGAATTTATGATGAAATCAAAGCTTCCCATGCTGGCCATACTCAAAAAGGATTTTCGCGGGGTTGCCGCCAACAAGCGCATGTTTGCCGCCCTGTGGGCAGTTCCGCTGGTATTCACGGCTTTTCTGCCCGCGCTGTTTCTGGTGGTTTTACGTTTTCTGCCTCAGGACGCGGGAAAGCTTCAAAAGCTTCTCACACTGCTGCCGGCGGAAAAGCAAAGCGGCGAGATAGAACCCACCCTGCTGGGGCTGTTTCTAAACTATCTTCTGCCCGTGTTTTTCCTTTTGATCCCCATTATGGCCTCCTCCATTATGGCTGCCACCTCCTTTGTGGGAGAAAAGGAAAAGCGCACCCTGGAAACCCTGCTGTACGCGCCCCTGACGCTGCGGCAGATCTTTCGCGCCAAGGTGCTGGCCTCCTTTCTGCTCAGCATGCTGGTGTCCTTTCTCTCCTTCTTTGTCATGCTTCTGGTTCTGGAAGCAGGCTCCTTTCTGCTGTTTCAGCAGCTGATCCTGCCGGAGGTTTCCTGGGCTCTTATCATGCTGCTGGTTTCCCCCGCCGTTTCCCTCATCGCCATCACCCTGATGGTGCGGGTCTCCGCCAAAGCCCAAAGCGTGGAGGAAGCCCAGCAGGGCGCAGTATTTCTGATCCTGCCGATCCTCTTGCTGTTCGTAGGCCAATTCAACGGCGTGATGCTTCTCAGTGCCTGGCTCCTGCTTTTGATCGGCGTTGCCTGCGCCGGACTTGCCGTTTTGCTCTTCCAAAGATCGCTGAAAAATTTCCAATATGAAATTCTTTTGAAATAGAGGAATAAACCGGCGCACCGTTCAGCGCTGCGCTTTCATGAATCGCCACAAAAAAGACAAGCCGGGGAAAAATCTGCCCGGCTTGTCCCTTTGCGATGGTCCGTTTTTGTTACGCGGCGTTCCTCTGAGCTTCCTTTTCCCGTTGGATCGCTCCCCTGCACTGTTCCAGCATGGTTTCGGCAAAAATTCCGTACCCCATGGTGGGGTCATCTGTAAACACATGGGTCACAGCGCCGCAGAGCTTGCCGTCCTGCAAGATAGGGCTGCCGCTCATGCCCTGCACGATGCCGCCGGTCAGCTCTAAAAGCCTGGAGTCTGTCACCTTCAGGATCAAATTCTTGGTGGGCTGATTTTTCGCGCTGACTCTCTGAATTTCCGCATCGTAATATTTCGGCCCGCTTTCATCTACGGTGGTGAGGATCTTTACCGGCCCGCAGATCACCTTTTCTCTGGAAAGCACCTCCAGCGCTTTTCCCGCGGGAGGCTGATCCAGCGTGCCGTACACGCCGGTTTCATTATTTGTGAGCAGCCGCCCCATGGCCTCGTCTGAGGAAAAATACCCCTTCAGCTGGCCGGGGTGCTCCGCTTCTCCCTTCAAAATTCCGCAAAGGCTGATCGGCGCAGGCTCTCCACTTTTCAGGGACATCACTCCGCTGGTATCCATATCGCAGATGCCATGTCCCAGCCCGGCAAAGCCGCCGGAAGCAGGGTCAAAAAAGGTCAAGGTACCGATCCCCGCAGCGCTGTCCCGAACCCACATGCCGGTTTTGAAGGAGCCTTCCCCATAAACGGGCGTGACCTCCGCCTCCCATATTTTTTCTCCGCGGCGTATTTTCAGCATAATGGGCTTTCCTGCGCTGGAGCCGATACTGTGGGCCAAATCCGCGTTTCCGGCAATGGTTTTTCCATTCGCTTCCAGCAAATAATCGCCGGGCTTAATGCCCGCTTCGGATGCCGGGCAGCGAACGCCGTCTCCCGTATAAATATCGGAAAGCGAGGCAACAATAACACCGTCTGTAAACAATTTGATCCCAAAAGTGGAACCCAGCGGGATCACTTCTCCCGGAAGCTCCTGTCCGGCGGCTTCCACCGCGGCGGCGGGCTTATAAGCTTTTCCGCCGTTGAATACAGAAGCCTCCACCGCCGCCGGAACAGCCTCCGACGGAAGATTCAGAAAGCTTAAAGAGGCCAGCATGCACATGGCGGTAGCGCCTACGCTCAGGGAAAACATTCGAACCGCTTTACAAAATGCTTTTTGATTCCATTTCAGTCTTTTGATATGATCTCATCTCTTTTCGGGGCGCAAATTGAAAACCGGGCGCCGATGCACCTCGTTTTCGGTCCCGTTTTTACTTTGCCACCCGGTTTCAAAAATATTTTGGCAACTAATAACGCCTCTGCATCCTTTGTGCAGAGGCGAGAATTTTTGGTCTGCCGCATCTATCGGGCGCTGGCATTTGCGCCGGCGAAAGCCGCTCGCCGCCCGATAGAAGGACAGTATTATGAAAGAAAATGAAAATTGAGGATTATGTTCAGGTACTCTTTTTCTCTTTTCACCTCCTTTGCTTTGACTTTAGTTTACCCATAAATTATGAAGGAGTCATAAGCAGATTTTGAAATTTTCGTAAGGAATTTATGAACGCGTCTTGAATGAATTGTAGAAACTGCTGAATTTTCTTTTTCTGCCGGATTTTACCAGACTAAAGCGCCGTTTTTTGTTGAATCCCGCTGTCGATTGTGCTATGATAAAGCAATACAAAAAAGCGAAAGCCGCGAATGACCTTTCCTTTGGCAGAGAAACGCAGTACTGTCTTTTGCAAATCACCCAGCACTACCCGGCCGCCGGAAGCGGTGCTTTTCACTGCCGCTTTGCATAAACATAAAACAGCGCCCCGGCTTTTCCGCCGGACTGTTCTGAAAAGGAACGTACTTATGAAACTACTGGGAAACAGGATCACTGTGATCTGCGGCCACTATGGCTGCGGTAAAACCAACCTTACTCTGAATCTGGCTTTACAGGCGGCAAGCTGCGGGCAGAAGGTCACCGTGGTGGATATGGATATTGTGAATCCCTACTTTCGCTCCTCCGAATATCGGGGGCTGCTGGAGGAAAAGGGGGTCCGCCTGATCGCTCCAGTATTTGCCGGAACCACTTTGGACACGCCTACCCTGCCTCCGGAGATCGCCTCCATTTTCGAGCCGGACGCCGGTGCTATTTTGATCGACGCCGGCGGGGACGACGCAGGCGTTACCGCCCTGGGCGGGCTGCACCGCCGTCTGGAGGAAGCGGGATATGACATGCTCTATGTGATCAACCGCTACCGGGCTCTCTCCCAAACGCCCGAAGAGGCGGCGGCTTTGCTTCAGGAGATCGAAGCCGCTTCCAGGCTGAAGGCGGCGGGGATCATCAACAATTCCCATTTAGGGGTGGAGACCACGCTGGAAACCCTGCTTTCCGCTCTCCCCTTCGCGCAGAAAACCGCGGGGCTGACAGGGCTGCCCCTGCTTTGTTCCACGGCCCCCGATTTTTCCCTGGGGCCGGAAGAGCGCCTGCCGGAGGGCTTTTGCGAGATCAAGCGCTATGTGACCTTTTGCTGGGAAGCTGGCGGCTGATCGCTTATTTCTGTTTATCAAGCATTTATTTTTATAAAGGAGGAAATTTTTATGGCAAGGATCATTGTAGATGAAACAGTCTGCAAGGGCTGTTCCATGTGCGTGAACGCATGTCCCTTAAAGCTGATCGCGCTCTGCAAGGAAGTGCTGAACGCCAAGGGATACCACCCGGCGCGTCTGATGAACCCCGAAAAATGCGTTGGCTGCGCGGCCTGCGCCACCATGTGCCCCGACACGGCCATCACTGTAGAAAAGGACTGAGGACTTGTACCAATAGAATAAAATGTACAGCTTTCCGGCAGATTTTATCGGGAGCCGCGTTTTGCTCCCGGTAAAATCCGCTCGAAAATCTGCACATGGTTCCTATCGGTACAAGTTCTGCAGGCAACACGGGAACAACGGAAAGGATGAAGCATATGAAAGTTTTGATGAAGGGCAACGAAGCCCTGGCAGAAGCCGCTATTCGGGCGGGGTGCCACCATTTCTTCGGCTATCCCATCACGCCCCAGACGGAGCTTGCGGCCTACATGGCAAAACGGATGCCCAAAATAGACGGTACCTATTTGCAGGCGGAATCTGAGATCGCGGCCATCAATATGGTGTTGGGCGCTTCCGCCGCCGGGATCCGGGCCATGACCTCTTCCTCCTCGCCCGGCATCAGCCTGAAGAGCGAGGGTATTTCCTACATGGCGGGCTCCGACCTGCCGGCGCTGATCATCAATGTGCAGCGGGGCGGCCCGGGCCTGGGCGGCATTCAGCCCTCCCAGTCCGATTACTGGCAGGCCACCAAGGCAGGCGGCCACGGCGATTACCAGATCCTGGTGTTTGCCCCCTCTACCGTGCAGGAAATGGTAGATCTGGTTTCCGACGCTTTCGACCTGGCGGATAAGTACCGCATGCCCTCCATGATTTTGGCGGACGGCATGCTGGGCCAGATGATGGAGCCGGTAGAGCTGCCGGAGGAGGGCGCGAAGCAGCCCATAGAAAAGCCTTGGGCGGCCTGCGGCCACGAAAACAAGAGGGAACACAATGTGATAAATTCCCTGTATCTCACTCCGGATAAGCTGGAAAGCCTGGTGCTGGAGCGGTATGAGCGGTATGAAATGATCCAAAAGAACGAGCAGCGGGCCGAGGAATATCTCACCGAGGACGCCGACCTGATCGTGGTTGCTTACGGCGCCTCCGCCCGCGTGGCCAGAAGCGCCGTGAACAAGCTGCGGGAACAGGGACAGAAGGTGGGCCTCATTCGTCCCATCACCCTGTGGCCCTTCCCGGTAGATGTGCTCAAGAAGGCCGCTGCCCACACCAAGCAGATGCTCACGGTGGAAATGAGCATGGGTCAGATGGTAGACGACGTCAGGCTCAGTGTGGACTGTAAGATCCCCGTCAGCTTTTACGGACGCACCGGCGGCATGATCCCCACCCCGGCGGACGTGCAGGCCGAGATCGAAAAGCTTTTGAAGCAACCGGAAAGGAAGGGATAACAATGGCTATCGTATTTCAGAAACCACACGCCCTGACAAACGCCCCCCTGCACTACTGCCCCGGCTGCACCCATGGCATCGTACATAGACTGGTGGCCCAGGCCATCGACGAGCTGGGCGTAGAGGGCCGCACCGTGGGCGTGGCCTCGGTGGGCTGCTCCGTAATGAGCTATGATTATTTCGCCTGCGACATGGTGGAAGCCCCTCACGGCAGAGCCCAGGCCGTCGCCACCGGCATCAAGCGGGCAAAGCCCCAGAACGTGGTGTTTACCTATCAGGGAGACGGCGACCTGGCCGCCATCGGCACAGCGGAAACCGTACACGCCGCCACCAGAGGGGAAAATATTACCGTGATCTTTATCAACAATGCCATTTACGGCATGACCGGCGGCCAGATGGCCCCCACCTCTCTGCCAGGGCAGATCACCCAGACCACCCCCTACGGCAGAGATACCAACACAGCCGGATATCCCGTGCGGGTCTGCGAGCTGCTTTCCACCCTGGACGGCGTGGCGTTTGCTCAGCGTGTGACCGTCAGCGATGTGAAAAATGTGAATATCGCCCGGAAAGCCATCAAAAAGGCTTTCCAGAACCAGCTGGACGGCAAGGGCTATTCCATTGTAGAAGTGCTTTCCACCTGTCCCACCAACTGGGGGCTTTCCCCGGTGGAGGCCATTCAGTGGATGAACGAAAACATGGTTCCCTACTACCCCCTGGGCGTATATAAGGACATCTCGGAAGGCGTCAAGGTTGTAAAGTGATTTAGCCTTACAGACAAGCTGACAAAGAAAGGAACGTGGTCATACACATGAAAAACCTGAATATGATCTTTGCCGGGTTCGGCGGGCAGGGCGTGCTGTTTGCCGGTAAGGTGGCCGCCTATGCCGGGCTCATTGAAAACAAGGAAATTTCCTGGCTGCCCTCCTATGGCCCGGAAATGCGGGGCGGCACGGCAAATTGCAGCGTATGTATTTCCGATGAGCCCATTGGCTCTCCACTGGTCACCAACCCCAATGTGCTGGTGGCTATGAACCTGCCCTCCCTGGATAAATTTATCGATGCGGTGGAGCCCGGCGGCACGGTGCTCATTGACAGCTCCCTCATCGATAAAAAGGTGGAGCGCGCCGATGTGACCGTCCACTATGTTCCCGCCTCCGCCTGGGCGGAGGAAAAGGGCCTAAAGGGCCTTGCCAATATGATCCTTGTGGGAAAGCTGTTCCACGAGGTGTGCGCCGCCAAGGGAGACTTTGGCTTCTGCACCCCAGAAACGCTGGATCAGGCCATTCAAAAATGCGTGCCCGCCCGCAAAGCCGAAATGCTGGGCTTTAACCGCCAGGCGGTAGAGCTGGGCGCAGCCTGCGGCGCTTGAGGCACACAAAGCCACAAATTTTCAAAAATTTAGGGCAGGCTCTTTGAGCCTGTCCCTTTTTGCGCTTTTTCGCTCTATTCTGCTGATCCAGCGCTTTTTCAGCTTCTCGTGCAGATTCATGGCCACCTGGGCCACCTCCTGGCGGGTGATCTCCGCCTGGGGCCGAAAGGCGCCCTCCTTGTCCCCGCTCATCAGGCCGTTTTCCATGCAGTAGGCCACCGCGGGCTGGGCCCACTTACTGGTCTGCTTTGCCGCCTGCTCCTTTTCGTACTTCTCCTGATATTCCTTCCACTGCTCGTAAGTCACTGCTTCTTCCTCCATTTCCTGTTGTATCATGTTCAAAAACCGCTGCCAGCCCAGGTCTAATGTTCTGTGGGGGCAGTATTTCCCGTCATAGTCCTGGTGCTTCGTTACCTTGTCAAGGCCCCAGCCGTATTGTTTCAGCAGCTGAGCAATCAGCTCCGCCGCGTTTCGCTCCGCCTTTTCAAACCGCTCCCCGCCAGACTTCGACCAGCAGATCTCAATATGGATCCCCTCCATGGTTCCCTCGCCGTGACCGTCCCCGCTGGCCCACGCGTTCCGATCCAGCGGCAGGCCCCGCACGGCCTCCTTTTCGTCCACGGCGTAGTGGCAGCTCACCTCATAGCCGTTATTTGCCATGTAGGTGATCTCATTCAGCGCCGGGGCATCGCTGGCCGTGTTATGTACCACGATCCGGCTGGGGGTCCGAGTATAGGAACACTTGAGACAATATTTGCTTTCCGGGCAGAGCTGTTTTCTGATTTTTATCATATCCCTCCTCCTTACAGAAGCCTAAAAACACAAGATTGTTTTGCGGTTTGGCGCAGCCAGCAAAGCTTCAGGAAGCTTGAAAACAAAGTTTTCAAGCTTTTATTTCAGGCAGTCCGGCTACACTGGTCAGCAAAGATAAAATTCCCGCCAGCGCCGCCGCGCTTGCCACCATCGACCAATTCACTTCTCCCAGCACTGCGGCGGGGGTGACGGCTCATTCACCTGAAACCTGAAACCGTACCTGACAGCGTAATTGAAAGCCTGGCTAGAACGATTCTTCCCCATATGCGCCGCTTCTTTGAAAGCCCGGAGGGACCAAAAGCAATTCGAGGAATGGAAGAAAGCCAAAGGAGATGAAATAGAACAACATAAAAAAGAATAGCTAAAAGAAAACGGCTCCCACTTTATAGGTGAGAGCCATTTCCTCTTATTCTGCTATTTCTTCCCGATAAAGGAAAAATCCAAACCCATTTGGCAATACAAATAGGTTCGGATTATTCCGATTTGGTGGAGCATAAAAAGCAAAATCCAAACTCTTTGAGTTCGGATTTGCACTGTTTGGTGGAGATGGTGGGAATCGAACCCACGTCCGAAAAAGAATTACCAAGGCTTTCTACGAGCGTAGCTTATCGTTTGGGATTCCCCCGGCCCGGCGCTGAAAAGCAAGCTTCGGGTTTCGGTAGCCTTTTAAGTCATGGCAGGGCGAAAGGCGGCGCGCCTGCTCACGTTCACCGCTCATCGACGCTCTTATCCCGGCCGCGGTGCTCCGGGTAAGAACGGCTGCTTATTTAAGCAGCAACAGCAACAGTATTGTTGTCGTTTAATTTTAAAGTTTGCGGATTTTATCGCAGTTCCGCACTGCGGCTCGCTTACCAGGGCTCTTCTTCCCCGTCGAAACCTTTACATCCCCGAATTTAGATTTTAGTAAATTAGTTATTAGCTAAGAGCACCGGACTTTTCTATTATAGCCGCTTTAGATTGCTTTGACAAGTGGAAATTGTCGGAGAAATGGCTTTACAAAAAGCGGCTGCGTCGCCTGTAACGCCGTTGAAGCGGTGATCGTAGGTTTCATTTTCGAAAAGCCCGTACTAAAAAACAGCGCACAACTCTTCCAGGTCGTGAATCACATATTCCGGCGGGCTGATTTCCTCCGGCAGTTCAAAAAACGGATTGGGCGGAAACCAGACGGCGGGCATCTGCGCCTGGTGGGCGCACAGAACATCGAAGGGGTGGTCGCCTACATAGATGCTGTTCCCGCGGGGGACGCCGATATTTTGGCAAGCAAGCTCCAAAATTTTCGGATCCGGCTTATAGAGATTTACCTCTTCGGAAATGATGACGCTGTTAAAATAATCGGTCAATTCCAAAGTTGACAATGTTTCTCTTACCTGTGAATGGTTGTTGCTGACGATCCCCAGAAAATACCCCTTTTCCGAAAGATGCCGCAAGGTCTCCCTCGCATGAGGCGTTACTTGATACTCCATCGGATATTTTCCGTACAGCACCGGCAAAAGCCGGTCGGTCAGCTCCTCGTTCAAAGGCAAGAACCGGCGATAGGAGGAAAGCACACCCGCAAAAAATTCCTCGTCACTGGCGCGCACGCCGGTTTCGTTTTCTTTTTGAATTTGCTTTCCTATCCAAAGCTCGCTTGCCGCATATGCTTTTTCTACCGTTTCCTGTGACACCTCAGGAGAAACAGAGGAAACCACTTCCCAAATCTTTTCAGGGAGAGACGGTTCCTTTAGCAGGAGCGTATTGTCCAAATCGAAAAGAACACACGAAATCATTTGCGTCAGCTTCCTCTCTCATCAAACCGGCACATTTCTATGAATCTTTTCATTCATCTTTCTACCGCAAATCCCTTTCTGAAATGCAGCCAGTGAATGCCGTCCTCATAGCCGATTTTACTGTAAAACACGTCCCCGCCGCCGGTCATGAGCTCCGCGCCAAGGGGCTTCAGGGTTTCGTAGTGCTTTGAAAGAGCCGCTGCCGCAAGGCCCTTCCTGCGATACTTGGGGATCGTGCAAAGCGGCTCCATGTAGGCCAGTTTGTTTTTCGGAACCCACCACATACCGGAAAAGCAGGCGTATTCCCCCTGTTCGTCCGCAATGATCACATTGTATTCATGGGTTGCGTGCGGGGGAGGCGCTATGGTAGAGCTCAAGATACCGTGATAAGATCTGGCCGGGGTCCACTCTGCCCCGATCTCCTCCTGCCAGTTTTCAAAAGCTCCCTTGTCCTCGTGATCGAAGCCCTTCCAGGTACAAACTGCCAGCTTTAGAGGGTCGCATTTTTGAGGAGCCACAAAATGAAAGCCCTCCGGCAAAGGATAGCGCAGCTCCGTTTTCCGGAAATCGCAGATGAGGTCTACGTTTTCCCAGGACAATTCATAGCCTCTTTTTCTGACAACCTCTAGAAAAGCGCTCTGCCCGCCGAACAGCACCAGCTCCTGCTGGTTTCTGAAGCTGGGCATAGCCTGCTCCGCATAGATCACCATTTCCTCCGCCAGCTCCTCATACCCCGGGCGAAGGCTGAAAAAGACATGGGTAACAGGGTCTTCATAAAACACAAAGCCAACCACCTGAGCGCCGTCAAGCCACAGCCTGTTCAAGTGCAGATAGTCCTTGTTCATCCAGGAAGAGGTAAGGGCATATTCAAAAAACGGCGCCGGCGCGCCATTTCCAAAGGAATGCTCATAGACCTCTTCCATAAAATCCCATACCAGTTGCATATCTGTCAAGGGCTGAAATTGCTTTGTTGTGATTTGTTTCATGTAATCTTTCTCCTACCGAATCGGCACGCCAAGATGCTTTTCCAACCGCCACTGAGGCGCGGGACCGTCATCACCCCAATACTCGTCTATAGAACATATCTTTCCGTCTTGTACTTTGATAAAGGACGTGACATGAAAAGAAGCGGAATTGTCCACTGAATAGACACGAAGCACCGTAATGATCAAATCATCAAGGCAATACTTGCGCTCGATTTCGCCCGCCCATTTTCCAGGATATTCGCAGTTAGCGCGGATAAATTCCTCCACAGTAAATCGCTCGTTTGTGCAATGCCAGTTCACAACGGCATCTTTTTGAAAATATGCGCTGAGAGCATCAGCGTTCTGCTGTAAAACATCTATCCAAAACCGCTCAATATCCATCGCTTTTCCCCTTTAACAGCGCTCGTTCCACAGATGTCAGTTCCCCAGCGGGATCCCCCTGGCGTCTACATTGATGGAGCCCACAAGGATCATGATCGCTTCGATAAAGCTCCAGATCCCGGAAACAACGGCCAGCACTCCGCAGCTCAGAAGAGTCAGCAGAAGCTGAGCCACGGCCTTTCCCGTGTAGCCCAGGTAAAAATTGTGCACCCCGAAGCAGCCCAGGAAAATTCCCAGCAGCCCGGCGGCAATTTTTGATTTTTGCTGGCCCTGATACGCATAGGGCATAGGGGTAAGCGCCACGCCGCAGTTCAGGCAGACCGCCGCCCCGGGCATGGTCTGTGCCCCGCAGCAGGGACAAAAATTCACCCCTGTGCCTGCCGCCACGCCGCAATGAACGCATACCGCCGCGTTTTCATAAATTTCTCCACCACAATTTCTGCAAAACATACCCATTCTCCTTGTTGATCAGTCTTTTATTGAGTCCCTGTAAAAGTGCGCTTACCGGTTTCGTTCCTTCAACTCCCGCTCAATGTTCCGCTGAGCGTCCCGCTTGGCCATATCTTCCCGCTTATCATAGTTTTTCTTGCCCTTGCATAACCCCACCTGCACTTTGACCCTGCTGTCCTTAAAATACAGGGACAAGGGGATCAGGGAATAGCCCTGCTGCTTGACAACACCGTACAGCCGCAGGATCTCCCGCTTGTGCAGAAGCAGCCGGCGCACCCGCATGGGATCCCGGTTAAAGATATTGCCGAAATCATAGGGGCTGATATGGCAGCCGTTTAGCAGCATTTCCCCGTCTACCACAGAGCACCAGGCGTCCTTCAGGTTCGCCCTGCCCTGCCGGAGGGATTTCACCTCTGTACCCACAAGCTCAATCCCGGCCTCAAAGCTTTCCTCCACGAAATAGTCATGATAGGCCTTCTTATTCTGGGCAATGGTCTTTGTATTTGCTTTTCCCGCCATAACAGTCACCACCTTTCACAGATATTCGGACATATCGCAACCGTTCATTGCTCATTCCTGATTGCTCATTTTTTACAGCTCCTGCCTTCCCTGCATGGCTCTTTGCAGGGTCACTTCATCGGCGTATTCCAAATCGCCGCCTACGGGAATGCCGTAGGCGAGGCGGGTCACCTTCACGCCCAGGGGCTTTAAGAGCCGGGAAAGGTACATGGCAGTGGCCTCTCCCTCCACAGTGGGGTTGGTGGCCATAATGACCTCCTGCACCGTACCGTTCATGCGGGCAAGCAGCTCCTTGATCCGAAGCTGATCAGGGCCGATGCCGGACAGGGGGGAAATGGCCCCGTGCAGCACATGGTACTGGGCGTTATATTCTCCCGCCCGCTCCAGGGCAAACACGTCCTTCGGCTCCTCTACCACGCAGATCACCGATTTATCCCGCAGGTCGTTGCGGCAGACGGGACAAAGCTCGCTGTCTGTGAGATTACAGCACACCGAGCAGTAGTGGATCTTCTCATGGGCCTCTACAATGGCGGAGGCAAAGCTTTCCGCCTCTTCCCTTGTCATATCCAGCACGTGATAAGCCAGCCGCTGGGCATTTTTGTGGCCAATGCCCGGCAGGCTCTCAAATTTTTCCACAAGCCCCTCCAGCGGGGGAACATGGTAATTTCCCATCAGAACATACCGGGAATGCCCATGCCGCCGGACACAGCAGACATTCTTTCCTCTTTTTCCTGATTGGCCGCGCGCAGAGCCTCATTGACGGCGGCGGTCACCAAATCGCCCAGCATTTCGGCGTCCTCCGGGTCAATGACCTCCGGCTTGATCTCCACCGATCTCACTTCCAGCTTTCCGGTAACGGTGGCCTTCACCGCGTCCCCGCCGGAGGTGGCGGAGTATTCCTTTTCCTCCAGCTCGGCGGTGATCTCCGCGATCTGCTCC
This sequence comes from uncultured Oscillospiraceae bacterium, assembly GCA_910589395.1. Classification (GTDB taxonomy): domain Bacteria; phylum Bacillota; class Clostridia; order Oscillospirales; family Acutalibacteraceae; genus Acutalibacter; species Acutalibacter caecimuris_A. The sequence goes on along the minus strand of CAJUTL010000005.1, from coordinate 82,680 downwards.
TGCATTTTCTGGGCCTGCTTTGCCAGCTGCTGAAGATTGGAGGCGCCGCCTCCGCCGTAGCCTTGGGGTAATCTTGCTTTCATAGGTGTTCACAGTCCTTTCTTTCATTCAAGATTTTTTTATCTCCTGCTAAAACGGAATGGAATCCTCCGGAAGGGGAGGCATCTCCTCTTCCGCTTCTTCCTGAAGGGCAATGCCGGATTCCGCCGCCCGGCGGGCCAGCTCCTCCAGGGGATCGCTTTCCTTCTCCGCTGCTTCCTTCCGATAGGGCCCCAGCCGGTAGGTTCGGCCGGTCACATGGCGAATGGCCTCCCGCATGCGCTCCCGCTGCTCCGGCCGCTTTAAGAGCTCAAAGGCGATCTCCGGCGCGTCGATGAGCATATAGTCCCCGTTGATATAGGCGGAGGAGCCGGAAAATGCCATGGCCACGCTTTTGGTGGAATTTTTGATCACCTGCAGAATTTCCGGCCAGTCCCGGAAGCGCTGGGCCTCTGCGGAAAGAGCCCGAATATCCACCGCGGGAGCGGGCTTTGCCACCTGCTTTTCAGGGGCCGCCGGTTTCCCGGGCTTTTCCTGCTCTAACTCTGCCGTCGGTTCTGCCGGCAAGGGAGCCTGCTCAAAGGCGGGAGTCTCCTCCGGAAGCTCCGGTACAGACTCCTCCGGTAAGTCGGCAGAAGGCTCCGTCAGTTCCTTCGGAGGCTCCTCGACAATAGGCTTTTCTTGCACAGGCGCTTCCTGCTCTCTCGGCTTACTCTCCTTCGGCGGGGTCTGCTCCACCGCCGGGGGTTCCGGCACAGGCTGCTGCCTTCTCAGAACCGGCGCGCCGCTTTCCAGGGCCTCCAGCCTGCGGAGCAGCGCCTCCGGCGCGGTGTCCAGCTCAGGAGAGCACAGCCGCACAAAGGCCATTTCCAACTGGGCCCGCTGGTTGCTGTAGCGCATTTTATTCAACGTCTCTTCAAAGGTATCCAGGCCGTGCAAAATGGAGGAAAGGCTCACAGACAGAGCCTGCCGGTTCATGGTCTCCCATTCTCCGGCGGAGGCCGCCACCAGCCGGGAAGCGTCCTTCATGGTTTTGATCAGCATCAGGCCGCGAAAATATTCTGCCATTTCTTCACACAAGCGGCTCATATCCTTGGATTCCCGATAGAGCTCATCGATCATTCCCAAAGCGCCGGAAATATCCCGCTCCGCCACCGCCTGGGCCAAAGAGGAAAGGTAGTCCCTTGCCGCTACGCCCGCAGTGCGGTTTACGGTTTCCAGAGTCACATGGCTGTCCCGTCCCAGGCACTGATCCAACAGAGAAAGAGCGTCCCGCATAGCGCCGTCCGCAATCCGGGCAATGAGCAGGGCGGCCTCCCGGTCCAGGCCCGCGCCCTCTTCCCCGGCCACGTATTCCAGCCGGTCGGCGATGGCCTCCGGGGAGATCCGCCGGAAATCGAAGCGCTGGCAGCGGGAAAGAATCGTGGGCAGAAGCTTGTGCACCTCGGTGGTAGCCAAAATGAAGATCACATGGGCAGGAGGCTCCTCCAGGGTTTTCAGCAGGGCGTTAAAGGCCGCCACGGAAAGCATGTGCACCTCATCGATGATATACACCCGGTACCTGGCGGCAGCCGGAGTAAAATTGGATTCCTCAATGAGAGAACGAATGCTGTCCACCCCGTTATTGCTGGCGGCATCGATCTCCACCACGTCCAAAACGGAGCCGTCCTCCAGGCCCCGGCAGACCTCACATTCCCCGCAGGGATCTCCGTTTTGCGGGTTCAGGCAGTTTACGGCCTTGGCCAGAATTTTGGCACAGGTGGTTTTCCCCGTGCCCCGGGAGCCGGTAAACAGATAGGCATGGGCAACGCGCCCTCTGGTCAGCTCATTTTTCAGGGTCACGGTGACCTGGGGCTGATCCACCACGTCCGCGAAAAAGCGGGGCCGGTATTTTCGGTAGAGCACTTTATACATAGACAGCCGCCTCCCTGAAAATATGCCGAAAGAAAGCATATGGCAGAAGCCCGGTAGAATATGAGAACGGACAGGCGACCTGCATCGCCCGGAAGCATCCGCTGAATGCTGCTCGGTTCCCCGCCTGACATGGTTCACGGCGTTCCGCCGTACAGACCTGTCCGCTCCCATATTCCACTGTTCCGCTGCCACACCTGCGGTGGGCAATCGAGTCCCCGCTTTTCTGCAAGGAGGCACTCTCTGCGCCGACCACAGCT